>CAYPIU010000001.1:0-10086 GCA_964410915.1 uncultured Synergistales bacterium
GTACAGGCAGCCCCGATAATTATGGACAAGAAGGCAACTCTGGAAAAGGCTCTTGGGCTTCTTGGTGATGCGTCAGAAAAAGGTGCGAAGATAGTTCTTTTTCCAGAGGCTTTTATCCCTGCATATCCAAGGGGACTTTCCTTTGGAACAGTTATAGGAAGCAGGGCGCCTGAAGGCAGAAATGATTTTTTCAGATATTTTGATAATTCCGTATCCGTTCCTGGAGAAACAACTGAGATCCTTGGCCAGGCGGCAAGAAAGCATGGGATCTATCTTGTTATGGGTGTGATAGAGAAAGAGGGGGGTACTCTATACTGTACCATCCTTTATTTTGGGCCGGATGGAACACTGCTTGGAAAGCATCGCAAACTTAAACCCACAGCAAGCGAACGTATTATCTGGGGTGAAGGTGATGGAAGTACGCTTACAGTTATAGAAACTCCCTATGCAAAGATGGGGGGGCTTATCTGCTGGGAAAATTACATGCCTCTTGCCAGGACAGCAATCTATAGCCAGGGTACAGGAATATATCTTGCCCCCACTGCAGATTCAAGGGACGAGTGGCAGGCTTCAATGCGTCATATTGCTCTCGAAGGACGCTGTTTTGTCCTTTCATGTAACCAGTATGTTTCAAAAGATATGTATCCGAAAGATCTTGAATATTATTCTGATCTTGATCCGCTGCCTGAAAACATTTGTCCTGGCGGAAGCACTATCATAAGTCCTTTAGGTCAGTACGTGGTGGATCCGGTTTACAACAGGGAAGAGATACTTGTGGCTGATCTGGATCTTACTCTTATACCCAAGAGCCGCTTCGATTTTGATGTAACGGGACATTATTCCAGGCCGGATGTTTTTCAACTGATCGTTGATACATCCAGAAAAGAATCAGTGATCCAGGAAGAAT
Organism: uncultured Synergistales bacterium; assembly: GCA_964410915.1. GTDB lineage: Bacteria > Synergistota > Synergistia > Synergistales > JAFGMB01 > CAZFJG01. Next base: position 908 of record CAYPIU010000001.1, read on the forward strand.
TCTAAATTAGAAAAATTATTTTCCAGCAATAATGGTACAACGAGAGTCTTTTTTTGAAGAATGGACCAATCTGAACAATAGTTCTGATATCGGATCTGATATTCAGATACTCTTTGATCCTGAATTTTCACAGTTTGTTGATACTACGGTAATAGTTAAGGAATCTTGTCCTCTATTTTCCTTTTTTGCCAGAGAATTCCAAGTGTAAGAATAAGGAGGTATTTGATGAATAATTTTAAAGGCAGCATGACAATTGTTCTTAAAGGTGCAAGGATCATAGATGGTACTGGTTCAGATCCTGTTACTGACGGAACGCTTATGATCAGGGATGGTTATATTATGGAAGTCGGAAGTGGAGATCAGATTGAAGTGCCCTCTGATGCTGTTACATATGATCTGAAAGGATTGACAGTGCTCCCGGGTTTAATAGATACGCATACTCATATTCAGTTGTTCGAAGGAGATGGGGAGCTGGATCATCTCAAGGATCCTGTACCAAGGAAGACACTTAAAGCTGCATATAATGCTCAAAAGACCCTTGAGGCCGGGTTTACTACAATAAGGGATCTTGGTGCGGAAAACCTGATAGACCTTGCGGTCAGAGATGCTTGTGAGGAAGGTATCATCAAGGGGCCTCGAATGAAAGTCAGTGGCTATAAGATCACACCGACAGGAGCAGATTTTCCGATCTATCCGCCGGAGCTTCAGATCTCGGGCCGGCCTGTAATGGATTCTCCAGGAGAAATTCGCAAGGCAACCCGAACACTTCTGGCCCTTGGTGTGGATATAATCAAAATAATGACCAGTGGAAGAACCTTTAGAAAAAGTTCATCTCCAAACGCCTATGCCCTGAGCCTTGAAGAGGCTAAAACTGCAGTTGAAGAAGCGCATAACCAGGGAGTGCCCGTTTCCAGTCATGCTCATGGGGCAAGTGGAGTAAAGATAGCCCTTGCTGCCGGTTGCGATACTATAGAGCATGGGACTGTTCTTGATGATGAAGATATAGAATTTATGCTTGAGAATAAGGTATTTCTTATACCGACATTGTCTTACGGTAAAAGAGTAGAAGAACTTGGAATTGATTCAGGTCTGCCTTCATATTCTGTATCCAAGGCCATAAGCAGCAGGAAACAGCGTTTGAAAAGTTTTAAAAAAGCCCTGGACGCAGGAGTAAAGATAGCTATGGGATCGGATGCCGGCATGCCCTTTGCGGGTCATGGTAGAAATGCCTTCGAGCTTGAGGTTATGGTAGAAGCCGGGATGACTGACATGCAGGCTGTTATGGCTACAACTTCCCTTGCTGCAGAGGCTCTGAATATAGAGGAAGAGACTGGATCTATCCATAAAGGAAAGTTTGCAGACCTGGTTATAGTGGATGGTGATCCACTGCAGGATATAAGGCTCCTTCAGAAAAAGGATTCTATTGTTGCAGTTTTCAAACAGGGAGAAATCGTTTCTTATGGAGAACTGGAAAAATACCGTTCCTGAGACGATTTTCAGGAACCTTATCAAATAAAACAAAAACCCCGGATATCCGGGGTTTTTGTTTTTATTTGTGTGCGAGAATATTCTGTAACTAATCTTTACCCTGTCTCCATATAATAAAGAACGTAACTGCGAATAGAGCCAGTCCAGCAAGGCGGAATTGGGCCAGGGGAGAGATCATAGTCAATGCAGCGATCCCGAAGATCGATCTGACTACAGGATTCAGGCGCTTTCTCAAATGGCCGAGAACAGTTATGGCAATGGAGTAGAGGCCGACAAGGGAAAACAGCAATGTTGTCAAATATCCCATCCAGCTGAAGTTGAGTGACAGAAGGACTGGATTGTAAATATACATATATGGCAGCAGTAAACCGGCACTTCCAAGGAACAATCCAGTGAATGCAACTCTGTTTGGATCGGTTTTGGCTATAGCTCCTGCTGTGAATGATGTAAGGGCTACCGGTGGGATTACTGATGACATAGTCCCGAAATAAAAGGCAAAGAAATGAGCTGCCAATGGATTTATGCCTATCTGTATCAGTGCGGGTGCGGCTACTGTTGCAGTAATAATATAGCAAGCAGGACCGGGCAGTCCCATTCCGAGTATTATTGCTGTGATCATGCACATGATGGCAGTCAGAAGGAGGTGACCTCCTGCCCATTTGACGATATTTACTCCGATCGTCTGTCCAACACCTGTCATTCCTACAGATGCAATAATAAACCCGATTATCCCGCAGATAATAGCTATTGTCGCTCCATTTTCTGCTCCTTCGGCCAGTGCAAAAATGATGTCTTTCAGCGAAAGCCTGGTTCCCTTTCTCAAGAAAGAGACTACAAGTACTGAAATGATACCGATGAAAGCAGCAAGAAGGGGACTATATCCAATTATGAGGAAAAGAATTATTATTACCAGAGGAGCAAGAAGATGACCTCTTTCCTTGATAACAGCACCGACGTCAGGGAGATTCTCTTTTGATATACCTACAAGTCCCCATTTGGCAGCTCCAAGGTCGACCATATGGAAAAGCGTCCAGTAATAGAGGAAGGCGGGGGTTAGTCCTGCGATCATTATCTTGTTATAGGGGACTCCGAGATATGAGCTCATGATAAATGCCGCAGCTCCCATGATAGGAGGCATCAGAATACCTCCTGTTGATGCTATTGCTTCTACTGCTCCTGCAAAATATGGTTTATAACCTACTGATATCATAAGAGGTATAGTGAAGGAACCTGTAGTAGCAACATTTGCCTGGGAACTTCCACTTATCGTTCCGGTAAGTGCGCTGGCAAATATTGAGGCCTTTGCAGGTCCTCCTCTCCGGTGTCCGGTAAGGGCAGTGGCAAGGTCATTAAAAAAATCGGAGGCTTTAGTTGCTTTCAGGAAACTCGCAAAAAGGATGAACATGAAGATATATGATGCAGAAACCATTGCAGCAACTCCCAGAATTCCCTCAGAAGTCATGGTAACCCTGATAAGGATCCTTTCAAGGGAAAATCCCTGGTGTGCAAATGGGCCTGGCATGTAAGGGCCGACATATGCATAAACCAGGAAGAGTACCGAGAGAATGGTGAGCATCCATCCTACAGTTCTTCTTGAAGCTTCGATGATCAGAAGAATAAAAACAACTCCGTAAATTACATCGGTAAAGTTTGGCTGGAGGAGTGTCTGGATCCATCTGTCATGTGAAAGAAAAAGATACACTCCGACACCCAGGGAAAGAGCAAAGAAACCCCAGTCAAAAAATGAGGGTTTATCCATTGGAGATCTTTTTGAAGCAGGTTTGAAGAGGAATATGATTCCCATCATAAGTGAAATGTGCATCATATTTTTTTGTACAACTTCTATAAGGCCAAAACTGTTGTAATAGATATGCAGAAGTGACACTAATACACAGAACCCTACTGAAAATACTTTGACTCTCCCGGATAGCGTTCTCTTTACAGGTGCCTTTGGATCTTTTACTGTTTCTTTAATCTTTGTATCTCTCTGATTATCATTTTCTGGCGTAATGTTCTGCATTATTAATCTTCTCCCGAATCAAATGTATGTAAAAGTCAGAAAGGCGGTCATCCTTCGTGGAATGACCGCCTGTTAACACGTAAAACTTATATGTTATTTCATTTCTGGTGGGATGAGGCTTTCAGGAACGTCCACGCCGTGTTCTGTGAAGAATTTAACAGCGCCTGGATGAAGAGGCGCGCCGGAAAGGCCAGATACTGCATCTTCGAGGCTCAGGGTCTTCAAAGCGCCATGTTGTTTTTTGACTTCTTCAAGCTGTTTTACGTAAAGGCCTTCAAGCATGCTGTATACCATGTCTGCATCCTGATCTTTTTCTGCAACCAGAGATGATTTAAAGCCTATGGTACGCAGTTCGTTCTTCTGTTTCGGATATGTCTCTGCAGGAATAACAACTCTTGCAACGTAAGGAGCTTCTTCTGTTATTCTGGCAAGTTCCTCATCTGAAAACTCTACCATTCCCACTTTTACCTGTCCCGCGTAAAGCTGGGAAACAGCAGAAGTAGGTATTCCGGCTGCCAGATAGCAGGCATCGATCAGTTTGTTCTGAAGAGCCTGAACTGAATCGCCGTATCCGAGGTACTGAGGCTGGAAATCGTCAAAGCTCATTCCATGTGCGGCGCCAAGGATTATGGGAAGATAGAATACACCACCGCCGGCAGCAGGGCCAACAGCTATTTTTTTATCTGTAAAATCTTCAAGGGTTTTAATTCCGCTTTTTTCCCGGTACATTAACTGAATTGCTTCTGGCCAGAGTGCTGTTACAAAACGGATATTCTTGATAGGCTTGTTTTCATATTTATCGATCCCTTTGTAGGCGTTTGCAGTAGGAACGCTTCCGCATACTGCGAGTTTAAGTTCTTTTCCTCTCAGCATTTCCAGGTTTTCAGTAGTGCCGCCTGATGTCTGGGCTGTAAATTTGTAGCCTTCGTCACTCAACTCGTTGTTAAAAGTATTGGCCAGTATTACACCAACAGGGTAGAACGTGCCTCCTGTAGAGCCTGTTCCTATATTAATGAAAGTGGGTGCAGCACTGGCAGAACCAGCGAATACAAAGAAACTGAATACAAGAACGAGACCAACGGAAAGCATAAATAGACATTTTTTCATTTGATAACCTCCATCATTGAATTGGGATTAATGTGTACTATGAACAATGGAACATTCAGACCTCCTTTCAGTTTTAGAATTTGTATTTTTGTGTTTTTCGGGCAATATTGCCAATTCTTTGTTGAGAAATACGTTTGGATTTACTGGCTCCGGAATTTGAGGAATAAAGTCTTAGGTGCGATCGGGTATAAAACCTTTTCAGAATATTATTCAAGATCAGTTGATACATTAGAATAATAATATACAAGAATTTACCTGTTTGCAATCTGGATGTATTATACTAAATCTTCATATCCCTAAAAACATTATTAAATATCTATGAGGTATCCTCGGAAGCTCGAATTGCCTTTTTATTTCTCAATATCTTTCGTAATTCCTCCAGTTCAAATAATAAAAGTTTATGAATTTAATAAACAGTGTCAACAATAATATTCAGAATTTAATAGTAGAATTATAATTGTAGTGATATACTAAAATTAAATATAAATTGTAAGGTAAGGTGCTGGTCCTGTTGTTTTTTAAGACAGCTGATGGAGTGAGTATTAATTATGAAATAAAGGGAGATGGCAAGCCTCTTCTTCTTGTTCCCGGATGGTCCTGCAGCTATCATTTCTTCGATAAAAACATTCCGGTCCTTTCTGAATCGCTTAAGGTAATAGCTGTTGACCTGAGAGGACATGGGGATTCTGAAAAACCTGATCATGGATATCGTATTTCGCGTTTTGCCAAGGATATCAAAGAACTTCTTGATCATCTCGGTCTTAATGATGTTACTGCTGCAGGCTGGTCTATGGGTGCTTCGGTTTTATGGAGCTATCTTGAACTTTTTGGTTCTGAACACATTTCCAGGCTTGTCTGCGTCGACCAGTCTCCTGCCCAGTATTTTGCGCCGGACTGGAGATGGGGTCAGCTTGGCTGTTATGATGTTGAGTCCTTTATCCGCCTTTGCTGTAACCTGGAGCATGCTGAACGGAATGTTGCAGAAGGAACAGTATGCGGGTGTATGAACAGGGAACCTTCACAGAAAGAATTAGATTTTCTCGTTGGAGAGATAATGAAATGTCCTGCCAGGGTAAAGATCGATATTATGAGAGATCATACAAATCTGGACTGGAGAGATTTCCTTCCTCATATCAATATTCCCACTCTTGTATGTGTCGCTATGGCCAGTAAGGTCTTTCCCTGGGAGGGGAGTGCATATGTTGGTGAAGTCATACCTGGAGCGAAAACGGAGTTCTTTGAAGATTGCGGTCACATGCTTTTCTGGGAAGATCCAGGCAAATTTAATTCACTGATCTCAGATTTTGCAGGAGGCGAAAAGTGAAAAGATCCTGGCGAAAGTTCTACATTGACAGGTCAGGTCTATGAGCATTACCATAAAATAGATTCTAATATTTAATATGATGAAGTAATAACAGTTCTATGTATAAAGATTTACTTTTTCAGTTTATACAGAAAGGACAATGATGAATACATTACTTGAGATCAAGGATGTAAAGAAATACTTCCCGGTGGATAAACATAAGACAGTAAAGGCTGTTGAAGATGTTTCCCTTCAGGTGTGTAAAAGAGATATATATGGTCTTGTGGGGGAATCGGGATCAGGCAAGACAACTCTCGGAAGGGTAATTATTAAGCTTCTGGAGCCGACTGGCGGCAGTATTTCCTATGATGGCAGAGATATTACTGAATTGAGACTCAACAAAGAAAAACATCTCCGCAGAAAACTCCAGATCGTTTTCCAGGATCCGTATGCATCACTCCATCCAAGAAAGAAGATCAAGGATATTATTGGCCGGGGTCTTCTGACTCATCAAATGGTCAGCAATGAAACTGAAATGATAGAAAAAGTCGGCCATTTTCTCTCTCTTGTCGGAATGAACGATCAGCATCTATACAGATATCCCCATGAACTTTCAGGAGGGCAAAGACAGAGAGTGGCAATAGCAAGGGCACTTATCCTGGATCCCGAAATGGTTGTACTGGATGAACCTACATCATCTCTGGATGTTTCAGTTCAGGCCGAAGTGCTTAAACTTCTTAAGGATCTCAGAGACAGGCTTGACCTGACATATCTTTTTATTACTCATGATCTCTCTGTTGTAAGATTATTTACTGAAAAGATCGCTATTCTCTATCTTGGGCGCATTCTTGAGACAGGGAGAACAGAAGATATCTTTCTCAAACCCCTTCATCCATACACAGAAGCGCTTATGTCGGTTACCCCCAAACTTGACCCTCGAAAACGCGGTGAAAAAATCATTCTGAAGGGTGAAATACCCAGTCCGATCGATCCCCCCGGGGGATGCCCGTTCCATACCAGGTGTTTTAAGAAAATTGGTCCTGTATGTGAACAGCAAAGGCCGGAACTCAAGGATATTGGAGACGGGCATTATGTTGCCTGTCATCTTTATTAAATAAGTACAGAAAGTTCTACTGTTTAAGCTGTTATTTTTTTTGAAATCTGTTTTTTTTTGGAGGAATATTGATGAAAAGGTCGACCAGAATAAGCAGTATAGAGATCTTCAAGGCAGATCTTGAACTCAAAGAACCGTTTCGAACTTCACTGGCTGAGATAAGCTGCGCAAATAATATTATCGTGAGAGTTTACCTGCAGGACGGTCTTTACGGCACTGGTGAGGCAAGACCTAATCCTCCTGTAACCGGTGAGACTCAGGGATCAGCTTTTATTGCCGGGAAAAGACTATCTTCCTGCCTGATAGGGAAGGATGCTCTTGATATAGAGAACAGAATGGCAGAACTTGATAGGCATCTTACGAAAAACAGCGCTCTGAAGAGTGCTTTTGACATTGCCCTGTACGATCTTCTGGGAAAAACTGCTGATCTCCCTCTATATGCAGTACTTGGTGGGAGCAGGAGATCTTTCTGGACAGATAATACTGTCAGTATTGGTCTTCCGGAAGTCATGGCCCGGAAGGCTTGCGAATACAAGGAACAGGGTTTTAAAGCTCTAAAGGTGAAACTGGGTGGGATCCCAGCTGTAGATATTGCCCGTATACATGAGATCCGAAAAATGGTGGGGATAGATATTCCCATTAGGATCGACGCAAATCAGGGCTGGAATTTTAAACAGGCGTTGAAAATCCTTACAGAACTTGAACAAATGAACATAGATTATTGTGAACAGCCCCTCGTACACTGGGATCATGCCAACATGCGCCGTTTAAAAGAACGTGTCTCTATCCCGATAATGGCAGATGAATCTCTATTTGGTCCTCAGGATGCTTTTAAACTTGCAGCAGATGGGTGTTGCGATCTATTCAACATCAAGTTGGCAAAATCAGGCGGTATTCACAATGGTTTAAAGATAAATGCTATCGGCGAAGGTGCCGGGATAGCCTGTATGGCAGGATGTATGACCGAGACACGTTTAGCACTGACTGCAGCAGCGCATCTTGTTTCAGCAAGACCCAATATAATGTTCTGCGATCTGGATGGCCATACATCGATGAAAATTGATCCTGTATCAGGGGGAGCCGAATACAAAGCGGGAGAGATATTACTGCCTGTCAGTCCGGGACATGGGGCGGATTTTGATGCTGATTTTCTTGATACATGCGAGTCTATTGTAGTGAAATAATTTTACAGTAAACTGTTTCAGGGCTTCATAAGGTGGACCCGTATGGGTCTAAGGGGGAAACAAACATATAGGGGAGGTTGGTAAGATGCAGATGTGGAAAAAGTTAATGGCGTATGTGATGTTTGCTTTAATGATCGTGGTTCTGGCATCAGGTGCTGCTTTAGCTGCCAGGCCGCTTGTTGTTGGTATGGACACAGGAACTATCGTTACTCTTGACCCTGCTGCATGCTATGAAGTTGAGGGACACTGGATGCTCAACAATATTTATGACAGTCTCGTAAAATTCAAATCAGGATCTGCCAGTGAAATAGAACCCTGTCTTGCAACAGAATGGAAAGTAGAAGGGACGACTCTTGAATTTACACTTCGAGATGATGCAAAGTTCTCAAATGGCAGTCCGGTTGAGGCTGAGGATGTTGTATATTCTCTCAAACGTGTTATCAAGCTCGCAAAGAGTCCATCCTGGATCATTACGCAGTTCGGAGTAACCGCGGAGTCCATAAAATCAGAAGGAAACGTTGTAATGATGGAGATGGATGAGCCATATTCACCTCAGCTCGTAATGTCATGTATGACTTATATTTCTGGCGTTGTAGACAGCGAAGTTGCAGAAGCAAATGCAAAAGATGGCGATATGGGAATGGCATATTTTAATACTGCTTCTGCAGGAAGCGGTCCTTATGTGCTGAAGAGCTGGAAACGAAACGAAAAGGTTGTTCTTGAAGCCAATCCTCATTACTGGGGAGAAAAACCGATGATCGATACCATAGTGCTGATAGATATTCCTGAATCCTCAAGTCAGCTTGTTCAGCTGAAAGGCGGAACCATAGATATAGCCTGGAACCTGAAGTATGACCAGATCCCGGATGTGGATGATACAGAGGGTCTATACACTATAACGACTCCAATGTTCAAACAGATCTATATGGGTATGAACGGTTCAATAGAACCCCTTGATAATGT
>CAYPIU010000001.1:10186-15724 GCA_964410915.1 uncultured Synergistales bacterium
ACCATAGCCTACACGTCACTTCTCGGTAAATATCGAAAACAGGGACTTGAAATGGTAATAGCAAGATGGGGGGCCGATTATGGTGACCCGGATGCGATGGCAAAACCATTTGCGCATTGCAGAACAACAGGTGATGAAGCAAAAATAAAACAGCTCGCGTGGAGGAACGGATATGCTAATCCGGAACTGACCGACATGATCGAAGAGGCCCAGTTCATTCAGGATACCGAAAAACGTAAACAGCTCTACATTGATATTCAGAAGAAGTGGCTTGAAGAGGGGCCATTTGAAATATTCTATCAGTTCTCAGGTCAGGTTGGTCTCAAGGACAGTATAAAGGATTTCATGCTTAGTCCATTGACAGAGACACCTCTTCCAATGGTTCATGTAGAAGAGTAAAAGCCTGTAGTTTTATTATCCCCGGCCGATCATTGTTCGGCCGGGGAATCCCAGTATATTTTGAAATACCGGCTTTATCTTGAGATAGACCAGGGCTGAAGATCGAATTATTCCGGACTGTGAGGGTAGAAGATGAACTTTGGTCATTATGTTTTAAAAAGACTTGCTCTTTTTTTCATAGTCATTTTAGGTGTTATAACGGTTACATTTGTGATCTCACATATGGTTCCTGCAGACCCTGTTGGGGCGATATTAGGTGAGAATGCTCCACAGGAACTTGTCGAAAAAACCGAGCGGATGCTGGGTTTACATCTACCTCTGCACGAGCAGTATTTTAGGACTCTGAAAGGTGCTTTTACCCTGAATTTCGGTGTATCACTCAGAACCCAGAATCCTGTAACTGTTGATCTCAGAAATTATTTCCCTGCCACTCTTGAACTGATAACTTTTGCCATGCTGATAGCAATAGTTTTCGGAATAGCTCTTGGAATAATTGCCGCAGTCAAAAGGAATCGATGGCCGGATACCGTCAGCCGAATATTTTCTCTGATAGGTATTTCCATGCCGGCTTTCTGGCTGGGTCTTCTGATAATTCTTGTTCTTTATTTCAAGCTTGGTCTGCTTCCTGCGGGGGGGAGACTGGCACCCTTTATAACTCCTCCGCCAACTGTAACGGGTATGTACACCATTGACAGTCTCCTTGCGGGGCAGTTTTCCACCTTCTGGAATGCTCTTTATCATCTTTTGGGACCTGCTCTTGTACTGGGCTGGATACAGACAGCATATATCGGAAGAGTTACTCGATCTTCCATGCTTGAGATCCTGAATGAAGAATACATCAGAACCGCACGTGTAAAGGGACTAAATGAACGGACTGTAATCCTGAGACATGCCTTTAAGAATGCTTCCATAACTGTAATAACGATGATCGGAATTTCATTTGGTTTTCTTCTGGAAGGTTCTGTTCTTACAGAGACAGTATTTGGTTATCCGGGACTTGGGCGTTATTCTGTTAATTCCTTCCTTTCACTGGATCTGAATGCTGTAGTTGGCTCGGTAACACTGATCGCGATCTGTTATGCTACGGCCAACCTGATAGTTGATCTTCTCTATGGATTTCTCGATCCAAGAGTCAGGTATTAGGTGATGCTTATGAACTCTAAAACTAAAGGTTTTTCCGGTTGGAAAGAGCGCCACAGATCTGAAATATCACAGTTCAAGGAAATAACATTTGCTGCAAAGAAGAGCAAGCTGACTATAGCTGGTCTGTGCATCGTCCTTGGTCTTGTTGTTATTGCATTGCTGGCTCCGTTCATAGCTCCTTACGATCCCGTCCAAATGGATCTCGGCAACAGGCTTCAAGCTCCTACAATGACCCATTGGATGGGCACTGACGAACTTGGCCGGGATATTATGTCGAGGGTTATTTTCGGTACGGGACTTGCTTTAAAGATAATGGTAATTGTTTTGCTGATCGATCTTCCTCTCGGTGTTTTTCTGGGGATAATGGCCGGATATTTCGGTGGATGGTTTGATGAAATGATAATGCGTATTGCTGATACTTTCATGGCATTTCCCCGGCTTGTTCTTGCCATGGCAATAGGAGCTGCGCTTGGTCCCAGCCTTGTCAATACAATGATAGCAATTGCTGTTACTCTGTGGCCTACTTATGCCCGTCTTGCAAGGGGAGAGACCCTGAGCATAAAGGAGCGGACTTTTATTGAGGCAGAAAAAGCAGTGGGTACGCCGACTTGGAGGATACTTTTCTCAAATATCCTGCCGCTTTGTTCTTCGACAACGATCGTCAGGGCGACCCTTGATATGGGCAATGTTATACGGATCGCTGCTGGAATGAGTTTCATAGGTCTTGGGGCTCAATCGCCAACTCCGGAATGGGGTTTGATGGTCAGCACAGGAAGAGACTTTCTTGTAAATCAATGGTGGGTTCCTACGTTTCCCGGTCTTGCTATTCTCATCACAGTTTTTGGTTTTAATCTTCTGGGTGATGGCATTAGAGATATCTCCGATCCTCATTTGAGGAGGGGAGACTGATGGCTGTCAAACTACTGGATATTAAAGACCTGTATGTAAACTTTTATACATACAGAGGTGTGGTCAAGGCTATAAATGGGGTTAATCTTCATATAAGCCAGGGCGAGTTCTTCGGTCTGGTTGGGGAGACCGGTTGTGGAAAAAGTGTTACCGCTTCTGCGATCCTTAACCTGGTGCGTAACCCTGGAAGAGTGGAGAGTGGAGAGATAATGTTTATGGGGCAGGATCTCATGAAGATCCCGGCCAAAGAGATGCGTGAACAGATCAGGGGCAGAAAGATAACAATGATAATGCAGCATCCGGTTGCGGCACTCAATCCTGTTATGAAGGTGAGAGATCAGATCGCAGAGGTCCTCTCTCATAGTATGGGTATGGGTAAAAAGAAAGCAGCCATCGAAGCTGTGCGCAGACTTTCGGAAGTCAACATCCCTGAACCTGAAAAAGTTGCCTCTTACTATCCGCATCAACTCTCAGGCGGTATGGCGCAACGTGTAATGATAGCATTAATGCTTTCATCGGAACCCCCGTTACTTATTGCTGATGAACCTACAACTGCTCTTGATGTTTCTGTTCAGGCTCAGGTTTTGATGCTTCTCAAAGATCTTGTAGTAAAGAAGAATTCGAGTGTACTTCTTATTACCCATGATATGTCGGTAATTTCTGAGACATGTGACCGTGTGGGCGTAATGTATGCAGGAGATATCGTTGAGGTAGGCAAAGTCGAGGAAGTTATTTTTAATCCTCAACATCCGTATACTCGAGGTCTTATGCAGGCAATACCATCAGAGGAGACTAAAGAACTGAAGGGGATATCAGGGACTGTCCCTGATCTTGTTTCACCTCCTCCAGGGTGCAGGTTTCATCCTCGCTGTCCTCATGCAATGGATATATGCCGGATAAAAAAACCGCATTTGACCCAGGTGAGCGATACTCATTCTGTTTCATGTTATCTCTACGATCCACAATAGTGCTTTTTATATGGTTCTGTCAGTCTAAGGGTCTCTAAAATCTTTTTACAGACCCTTATCTCAATCATGTAAATCAAAATCCCCGGATACCTTCAGTATGATCTGTAAGTTCTTTTTGATCGACGAATTAATGATCACTGCTATAATAATGTATATTGTCTGTAGTATTGCAAAATGAATATCATGGAACTGAAATTCTGATAAAAAGGTGGATGGAAATAATGGAAGAACGTAATCAGACCGGCGGGAACTTCATCGAACAGATAATCCGGGAAGATCTGGAAAAAGGGAATGTGAGCGAGGTAGTTACAAGATTCCCTCCTGAACCAAACGGTTATCTGCATATTGGACATGCTAAGTCAATATGTCTGAACTTTGGGATGGCTGAAAAGTTTGGAGGCGAATGCAACCTCCGGTATGATGATACAAATCCTTCCAAGGAAGAAACAGAATATGTAAATTCGATCCAGGAAGATGTTAAATGGCTTGGATTCAAATGGTCTAATCTATGTTATGCATCGGATTATTTTGACCAGTTTTATGAATGGGCACTCGAACTCATAAGAAATGGTAAGGCATATGTAGATGAGCAGACAGCTGAAGAAATAAGACTGTCCCGCGGCACACTCAAGGAACCCGGCAGGGAATCTCCATTCAGGGAAAGAAGCATTGAAGAAAATCTTTCTCTTTTTCAGAAGATGAAAGATGGTGAATTTGAGGAAGGCAAATGTGTTCTGAGGGCAAAGATAGATATGGCCCATCCCAACCTTAATATGAGAGATCCTGTTATGTATCGAGTACTTAAAAAGGCACATCACAGAAGTGGCGAGAAATGGTGCATTTATCCCATGTATGATTTTGCCCATGGATATGAGGATGCAATTGAAGGAATAACACACTCCATATGTACATTGGAGTTTGAGGGCCATCGTCCGCTTTATGACTGGTTCCTTGATAATGTGAGCATTCCGCACAGACCTCATCAGTATGAATTTGCGAGGCTTAATATTACTTATACGGTTATGAGCAAAAGAAAGCTCCTTGAACTGGTAACAAGTAAATATGTATCTGGATGGGATGACCCGAGGATGCCAACAATATCCGGTATAAGGCGCAGGGGATATACTCCTTCTTCTATAAAACGTTTCTGCAAAGATATTGGGGTTGCCAAGGCCAATAGTATTGTGGACATTGAATTTCTTCATCATTGCATAAGGGAAGAGCTCAACAGGACTACAGACAGGGTAATGGCTGTTCTTGATCCCCTGAAGGTTGTTATAGAGAATTATCCCGAAGGGGAATATGAGGAACTTGATGCGCTGAACAATCCAGAAGCAGAAGCCCCCTCCTATAGAAAGTTACCTTTTGGAAGAGAGATATTCATCGAAAAAGATGATTTCATGGAAGAACCGCCAAGAAAATTTTTCAGACTTGCCCCTGGCAGGGAAGTCAGGCTTAAACACGCTTATTTCATTACCTGTAAGGAAGTTATAAAGGATGAAAACGGAGAAATTATAGAGCTTCGATGCGTTTACGATCCTGCAACGAGAGGCGGAGATTCTCCTGATGGCCGTAAAGTCAAAGGAACTCTGCACTGGGTTTCAGCTAAACATGGAATAAAAGCCCAGGTAAGGCTTTACAATAATCTATTTACACTGAGTGATATGTCCGAAATGGAAGAGGGCAGCGACTATAAAGACTATATTAACCCTGATTCTCTCGTAGAATGTAATCATTCCGTAGTAGAACCTTCTCTTGCAGATGTTAAGAGCCTTCAGCGATTCCAGTTCCTTAGAAAAGGTTATTTCGCTGCAGATTATGATACCAGTCCCGGAGCGCCTGTTTTCAACAGGATAGTTTCGTTGAAAGACTCATGGGCGAAAATGCAGAAAAAGAACTGAAATAAAACTACAAATATTGACAATCAGTATATGTCATAATGTCTGTATATTCTAAGAGTTGACATATCCTCCTTATAAGATATAATTACTATTAGTAAACATAAAAGGAGGATTTTGATCATGAGAGTTTTCTTTGATGCGGATTTTGCATTTAAGCACCCAGTGTTCAGAATGATAAGGAACCTTATACCAGTAAAGGTCCTGATCTTTTTCTCAAC
>CAYPIU010000001.1:15824-67684 GCA_964410915.1 uncultured Synergistales bacterium
GTCAGAGAGTGGGAAAACGGTTCTGATATTATTCTTGAAGATGCAATGCAGGGATATGTGGATGCTGTAGTTACAGAGAAAGACGTTAACGCAGCTCTTGCAGAGTTTCAGGATGAGCACTGGAAGAACGTAGTTGTAGACCTCAAGCCGGGACAGATAACGGCAAAAGGATATTACTATCCAGTAGATTCATCTGTTTTACGTATACTTGTTAAGATAAATACCGGTTTACATGTCAAGGGAAGAAGTATCTGGCTTGATGATTACGAACTTGAAATTAACAATGCTGACAAGACCAGCCTTATTAGAGACGAGATCAAAAAGATACAACCTCTTCTTGATCTGGAAGATCTCATATTTCCTGTAGAGATAGATGAGATAAAAATAACCGAAAAAGAAATTCGTTTAAGAAGCTCAAAGCTTCCTTCGGTTTTCAAGGGAATGAATTTTAATTTCAGTTCTATTGAATAAATCCATGGAATCTCTGCTGCTAAGGTATGTTGTAATTGATAAAATAAATATTTTCTTGACAAAAATTAATTAAGAGAGTATAAAAAAAGTGAGAAATACTTTGACAAGATGAAAAGGCAAATTCATCGAAAGGTGAATACGCAAAGCCTCGGGTCTAAAGCCGAAAGGCCATGATAGCCGGGTTACCGAAATATTAGCTTTAATGAAGCGCCTTCGGTAAACCGAAGGCGCTTTTTTGTCTTTTGATCAAGAAAAAATCTAAAGTTGGGGGTGATGAAATGGCAGGACTCAGTAGTGCTGACATTTTTTCTATCCTTGAGAAGGAAATTGAAAAGAGTAATTCGGATGAACAGAACAAAAGTGAAGATCAGCCGGTCACTGATAATGACGTTCAATCTGACGGAAAGGTTATCTTGCAGAATAGCGCTGATTCGGGGAGTATAGTGAGAAGTTCCAGGCCCCAGCAGGGTGAAGAAACTGCTGTTGAAAATGGAACTCCAGGTAAAGTTATTGAGCATGATTTTACTAAAAATACTAATAGACCGGGAACTGACCTTCCCGAGACTGAGAACACTGCAGTAGTTGAAGAGGAAAACCTCAATGCTTATAAACCTTCACCTGGGATCAAAGAAAAACGAGGTGGCAATATGAAGAAGAACTTAAGGATAAAACAGGATGGCGATCTTATTAAGGTCCGGGTCTTTGTTGAGGATGAAGAACTCTGCGGTATGGCTCTCAGTAAGGAAGCTGGAAACAGTATAACTCTTGCAGGAGTAAGGCTTTACATTGATGGAGAAGAGACTGTTCTTGAAGTCTGATGCCTGTTCAGAAGGTGTTTACGATCCCTTAGGAATAGAGAAAGAGGAGACCTGCTTAAGCGGGTCTCCTCTTTAATAAGATCATCCTTCACGAGGATGGAATTAAATGCTTCAGCTTTCACAGGTTGCTTCAGCTGGATCAACGTCACAGGAAGCATCCATTGGCAGGGAATTCCTGTCACAGGTCATCCCGCCCTTAAGTGAGCAGGCGGTATATCCCATAAGGCGAAGCAGAGATACTACCTGTCCTGCGGATTGTCCCGTGTAGCACACTACTACTATTCTCTTGTCTTTGGGCAATTCATCAATATGTTCACCGACTTCTGACCAGAAAATATTTACAGCATTATCAATGTGCCCCTCTTCAAAATCTTCAGGTTTACGAATATCAAGGACAACAAAGTCATCCCCATTGTCATGCATTTCCCTGATCTTGTCACAAGTGATAAGGTTGTTAACTCCATTTTTGAGATCTGTAAAATATTCTGCTACAGCGGATCTTACTTCTGACATCATATTAACCCCTTTCGAATTGATATTCTCCATGATAACTACTATCATAACTTTTCCCTGCTTCTATAAATAAGTGAAAACTATTTCTTTGTCAAGAAAAGTCTGTTTCTTAATGACAGTTTAAAGCCAACGTTCCTCATCACTACAAAACAATAATATCTGATTAAACAGTATTCTGTGTTGTACTGATCATTCTGCCAATATTTCCAAAAGAGACACCTTCTGATATTTGCATTCTGCTGGATCTTTTGTAGACTGTTTTATGTATGTCTGAACCATGATAGAAAAAATGATGAATAATTTTAGTTCCCTGAGGAGGTCATACGGTATGGATCCTGTAATCACAAGAAGGAGTATAAGGAAATATTCAGAAAAGGCAATTGAGGAAAGTAAGGTTAAAACCCTTCTTGAGGCTGCTATGAGCGCTCCTTCGGCTCATAATGAACAACCATGGCATTTTGTAGTTATTGATGACAGAAATATACTTGACCAGATCCCAGATTTTCATCCCTTTTCATCAATGCTTCATGGTGCTTCCCTGGCAATACTTGTATGTGGGGATGTTTCTTCCCTTGACAATGAAGATTTCTGGGTACAGGACTGCTCTGCTGCAACGGAAAATATTCTTGTTGAGGCAAACTACCAGGGTCTTGGTGCTGTCTGGCTGGGGATATATCCAAAAAACGATCTTATGGAAAAAATGTCTGAACTTTTGACTATTCCTGATAAGATCGTTCCATTTTCGCTTATATCAATAGGGTATCCGGCCTTTGACAAGGAACCTTCTCAAAGATTTTCAGAATCCAGAGTTCATTCAAACAAGTGGTAAGTATTATATTTCAGGTCATATAGTTAGTCTTTAAACCAATTTTTTTGTGGTATGTTTATTACATATCTGTCATCTTCGCCATATTGGGCTTTTCATTCAATCCTTTTCCTGCTAAAATCTCCGCTGTTGCGGGAAGTTCTGGTAGGGTGTGATATTGTATTGAAGGAACTTTATATTCACTATATGAGAGAAGCTCTCATTGAGGCCGGAATTTCAGCCAGCGAAGGTAATGTCCCGGTTGGAGCACTGGTTGTTTGTAATGGAGACATTATAGGAAGAGGGCACAATCAGAAGAGTAATGATCCAACTGAACATGCGGAGATTATGGCGATCAGAGATGCATGTTCAAAAAGAAACCATTGGAAATTACAGGGCTGTACAATATATGTAACTCTTGAACCCTGTCCCATGTGTGCCGGGGCAATTGTGCAGGCAAGGCTGGATAAGATCGTTTACGGGGCATCTGATCCTAAAGCCGGGGCTTGCGGTACTTTATATGATATCCCAGGGGACACCCGGTTGAATCACAGGTGTTCAATAATAAAAGGCATTCTCGCTCAGGAGTCTATAGTTATGTTGAGAGAATATTTCCTGAAAAGAAGAAGCTGATTCAAGCGGAGGGATGGCCGAGTGGTCGAAGGCGATCGACTCGAAATCGATTAGGCGGTTCATAGCTGCCTCGTGGGTTCGAATCCCACTCTCTCCGCCAAAACATAAATTTTATTTAAAATCAATGTAGAAAATTCTAAGAGAAGTTGTTATAATACCGTCTGTTGCGGAGAAGTGGCCGAGTGGTCGAAGGCGGGCGCTTGGAGAGCGTCTGGGCGGTGACGTCCCGTGGGTTCGAATCCCTCCTTCTCCGCCATTTTTTTAGAACACATGTATGGCAATTTTCTGCAGGAGGCTCAGTCCTGTGCGGCGAAGGCCCGTTGAACCCCGTCAGATCCGGAAGGAAGCAGCGGTAAACGGTGAACTTCGGGTGCCACAGGTCAGCTGGGTCTCCTGCAGAAAATTGCTTTTTTTATTAATCGTCAGGATTTCCTGTGGGTGCTATGTCTACAAGGGCGCTTATCAGTTTTTCGAGGCTCTCTATGTCAGGATCCGGGTTTTCTGAAAGACATTCTACTATTGAATTTTTCAGTATAACGATACATGTCTTCTGCATGGCTTTTCTTGCCGCAGAAAGTTGGAGAAGTGTGTCATAGCAGGGTTTATCCTCAATTATCATTCTCTGGATACCTCTCAGCTGCCCCTCAACGCGTCTCAATCTGTTTAACATCGCCTTCTTTTCTTTGGGCAGATTTTCAAGCTGGTCAATCAATGAAGTCTTTGACATTATAATGATCCTCCTCTTTAGCCTGTTTACTAAGCGAAAATACCGTGTATATACTACTTATTTATGGCTTGAAGGTCAAGGATTCTTTGTGATATACTTTCCGCTGGCCCTTATTACACACATGGATGGATGACAATGGGGGTGCCGTTGTTTTATCCCTGACGCGGTTCCATTGTCAGATGATATTCATGGAGGGAAACTCAATATTATGGAGGGATTTTAATGGCTATAGTAAGTATGAAACAGTTGCTGGAGTGTGGTGTCCACTTTGGACATCAGACGAGAAGATGGAACCCGAAAATGAAACCGTATATCTTTACGGAGAGAAACGGTGTTTACATCATTGACCTTCAGAAGACTGTCAAAGGTCTGGAAAAGACATATGATTTTCTTCGCGAGGTTTCTAAAGGCGGCGGTACTGTTCTTTTTGTAGGAACAAAACGTCAGGCTCAGGAGACCATTAAAGAGGAAGCCTTAAGGTGTGGGCAGTATTACATCAATGAAAGATGGCTCGGGGGTCTTATGACCAACTTCAAGACACTTCGCAAAAGGATTACGCGAATGCTTCAACTCCGCAAAATGGAAGAAGATGGGTCTTTTGATAAGTTTACTAAAAAAGAAGCAGCCCTTCTTCGCAAGGAAGGTGCAAAACTTGAGAAATACCTGGGTGGAATTTCCCAGATGAAATCTGTACCTGACGCGCTTTTCCTTATTGATCCAAGACGGGAGCATATTGCAGTTCTCGAAGCTAAAAAACTTGGCGTCCCTGTGATCGCAATAGTCGATACCAATTGTGACCCAGAGCTTATTGATTATCCGATCCCGGGCAATGATGATGCTATAAGAGCGATCAAACTTATATCAAGGATCATGGCAGATGCAGTTATAGAAGGTCGTCAGGGCGCAGATGGACAGCCTGAAGCTGATTCAGCTTCAGAGGAAGTAAATGAAGAAGTTGCGATCATCGAGCAGAAGGAAAAACTGCATGAAACATACGATGATGGTAAAGTAGCTTCCGATGATAAAGAATAGGTTATCGATCTAGAAGTAGCTAAGGAGGAAGACTCAGTATGTCTGTAGATGCAAAAACTGTAAAAGAACTCAGGGATAGAACCGGTAGTGGAATGATGGATTGTAAAAATGCTCTTCGTGAGACCGATGGTGACATCGAAAAAGCAATTGATTTTCTTCGCGAGAAGGGTCTTGCAAAGGCTGCAAAGAAAGCTTCCAGAACTGCTTCCGATGGAAGAATATTCAGTTACATACATACCAATGGCAAAATTGGTGCAATGGTAGAGCTTAATTGTGAAACTGATTTTGTTGCAAAGACAGATGAATTCAAGGAACTCGGTCACGAGTTGTGCATGCAGATAGCAGCGGCAGCTCCACAATACATCAGACCGGAAGAAGTTCCCGAAGAAGATCTTGAGAGGGAAAAAGAGATATACCGTCAGCAGGCTCTTGATGAAGGAAAACCGGAGAATATCCTCGATAAGATAGCGGAGGGGAAACTCAACAAGTTTTACGAGAACAACTGTCTGCTTGAACAGGTTTATATAAGAGATGGTGACAAAAAGGTAAAAGACCTTGTGGTCGAAATGATCGCGAAGCTCGGAGAAAATATGGTAGTCAGGAACATGTCCAGATTTTCGATCGGTGAATAAATACAGAAGGGCGGGACTTCAAAGTCTCGCCTTTTTTTTAGCTCATTAAAACGGTTTTATAATGTAAAATCTCACCGGACAGGGGTGTTGTTAATGACATCATATAAGAGAGTATTGCTCAAGCTTTCCGGGCAGGTGCTTGCAGGTGATCAGTCTATAGGACTTGATTTCAAGGCTGTCAGATCTATATGTGAAGAGATAGCAGAGGTCAGCCGTGCCGGGATAGAAATAGCTATGGTGGTTGGCGGAGGAAACATACTCAGAGGTAAGGAAGCAGCTGAGCAAGGCATAGAAAGATCTCAAGCTGATTATATGGGTATGCTGACGACTGTTATCAACGCTTTGTCATTACAGGATACACTTGAAAAACTTGGAGTTCCTACAAGGGTTCAGACAGCAGTAGAAATGAGGCAGATCGCTGAGCCATTCATAAGAAGAAGGGCGTTGAGACATATCGAAAAAGGCCGTATAGTTATTTTTGCTGCCGGAACTGGTTCACCTTATTTTTCTACAGATACAGCAGCAGCTTTAAGATCTGCTGAAATTAGTGCTGGTTGCCTGTTGAAAGCAACAAAAGTAGATGGTATATATAATAAGGATCCTTTGATCAATGATGACGCAAAAAGGCTTGGCAGAATAACATATATGGATGCTCTGAAAAGCCAGCTTAATGTAATGGATGCTGCGGCTTTTTCGTTATGTATGGAAAATAACATTCCTATCGTTGTTCTTAATATCCTGAAAAAGGGCAACCTTGCCAGGTTCCTGCTCGAGGGCAAAGATGTGGGTACTATTGTTACAAATGACAAGGAGGAATCGATTAATGCCTAAGAAAGAGATGAATGATCTTAAATCAAAAATGCAGAAAATAGTGGAGCACCTTGAGTATGAATTATCGGGGATAAGGACCGGAAGAGCTCATCCAGCACTGGTAAGTGATATCAAGGTAGACTATTATGGAGCTGATACTCCGATCAAACAGCTTGCTACAATAACCATACCGGAAGGTAGACAGTTAATGATCTCTCCTTTCGATAAAACAGCCGGCAAGTCTATCGAGAAAGCGATAATGATATCTAATTTGGGAGTTACACCTCAGTCGGATGGAGAAGTTATCAGGATAACCCTCCCTGAACTTACCAATGAAAGAAGAATTGAATTGACCAAGCTTGTCAGGAAATATGCTGAAGAGGCAAAAGTTGGTGTGAGAAACCTGAGAAGGGATTCTAACGATAACTACAAGAAGCTGGAAAAAGACTCAAAGATCAGCGAAGATGAAATGCACGATTATCTGAAAGAAGTTCAGGAAGTAACGGATGAATTTATTGAGAATATAGATCAGGTGCTTAAGAGAAAAGAAGAGGAAATAATGTCAATTGATTAAGATCCTTTAAATTACATTTTTTCAAAAGATAAGCATGAGGAAACGGGTCCGTTTCCTCATGCTTATCTTTTTTGATAGAAACCTCTATTTCAGTTCTTTGAGGAATGAAGATAATCTCTGCATGCCCTCTGTTATTTCGGTTCTGGAGTTTGAGTATGAAATACGTATCTTGCCCGGGCTTATAAATGCTTTTCCGGGGACGGTTGCGACATATTCTCCTTCCAGAAGGATTCGGCAGAAACTGGAATCGTCAGTTATTGTTTCACCTTTATATTTCATCCCGAATGTTTTTTCGATATTGATCCATACGTAGAAAGCCCCATACGGTTTCTGAAAAGAAATATGAGGCATTTTTGAAAGAAGATCGAGGATAAGATCTCGTCTTGCAGAAAATTCCGTCCTCATAACTTCTATATCATCTTCTGATTCCCTCATTGCTCCTACTGCTGCCCACTGAGCTACTGAGCATGGATTTGAAGTCATATGGCCCTGGAAAGCACCCATTTTTGAAACTATTTCTTCGGGGCCGATCGCATACCCAATTCTCCAGCCTGTCATAGCATAGGCTTTGCTTACACCGTTTATTATCAGGCATCTGTCTTTAATATCCGGGCGGACGTTCAGGATGTGTTTGTGCACCGAATTCTCATAGACAAGTCTTTCGTAGATCTCGTCAAAAATAATTAGAAGATCATGCTCTATGGCGATCTCTGCCAGTGTATTCAGCGCCGAATCGTTATAGACTGCTCCCGTTGGATTGTTCGGAGAATTTACCATCATCACACGTGTACGAGGAGAAAGATTCTTCTCGATATTTTCTCTAGTGGGCATGAACCCGGTACCTGTTGTATCCACACAAACTGCTTTTCCATTAAAGAGTTTTACCTGTTCCTGATAACTTACCCATGCCGGAGTGAACAGGAGAACCTCATCTTCGGGATCCACAAGGCATCCAAGTACTTCATAGAGGAGTGGTTTTGCTCCGGAACCTACAATAACCTGTTTTTCTGTGTACTCAAGTTCAAAATGACTGGAGTAGTAATTAAGGATAGCTTCTTTCAGTTCCGGTATACCTGTGGCAGGGGTATAATGTGTCATACCGTTGTTCATAGCTTCTGAAGCAAATGACAGTGCGGCTGATGGAGAATCAAAATCAGGTTCTCCTGCCGCGAATGATATGACAGGTTTACCTTCCCTTTTCATTGCTTTTGCCTTTGCGGATACCTCAAGAGTCGCAGAGGGTTCTATTGCCATAGCTCTTTCGGATAACTTCATCTAATATATTCTCCTCCCAAAGAAGTTTTTTCTTTATTTGTAGTATTATAACCAAAACTGCTGATTTTACTAAGAAATATCGATAAAATCTTTCCTTCGCAGAAGATCTTTTCAAGTCCTGTAATTCCTGTCTTTGATTGCTGTTAAACATTCAGGGTGATAAAATGAATTAAAATAGCAAAGGAATGGAGGGGTTTTTATGGACATCCGCATTAACACAAGGAACGTAGATATCAATGACACCCTAAAGGACTATATGGAAAGCAAGATGTCCAAGCTCGAGAAGTTCTTCAGTAAGATCCTTGACAGTCAGGTTGTTATATCTTTCAACAGGGGAAGATATACAGTGGAAGTTACCTCCAATGCGAACGGAGTGGTCATGAGGGGGGAAGACAGAGACTCTGACATGAGGAAGGCTTTTGACAAGGCTCTGAAAAATATTGAGCGTCAGGTAAAACGACATAAGGAATACCTCAAAGACAGGGCAAAACTCAAGACTCATGAAGTTTCTCTGGATATTGAGAATCTTATGAATGAATTTGAAACCTCTGCTGAGGAAGAAGAAAGTGAAATTGTCAAACGGAAAAGATTCGATGTTAAAGCTATGGATCCCAAAGAAGCAACTATGCAGATGGACCTTTTAGGTCACAGTTTCTTTGTATTCAAGAATATGGATACAGGGAAGATCAATGTTGTTTATCACAGGGCTAAGGGTGGTTATGGATTGCTGGAGCCCCTGGACTAAAATATCTTAAAACTACAAAAAGGGGCCCTCGGGCCCTTTTTTTTATGGATATTCTAAAATATTTACAATATTACATAAAGTTGATGATATGGTTCTCTTAAGGTTATACTATTGCTCTTGGATCAGAATTGATGAAACAGTTATGGAGGTTTTTCTATGCATGAAATGTCCCTGGTCGAGTCTATCCTTGAATCTCTACTGCAAATGAAAAAGGAGAACCAGTGGAAGAAGATCAATAAGGTAACTTTAAGGATAGGCAAAATGAGACAGGTAATTCCCGAGATAATGGAGTTTGCCTATAACACATCGGTTTCAGGAACCGACCTCGAAGGAAGTCACCTTTCGATAGATCAGGTAGAAATGGAATTTTTCTGCAAGTCCTGCCTTAAGAAATGGGGAGAAGAGGATATGGCTTTTGTCTGTCCTTTCTGTGACAGTACCCAGGTAGAAATGCTTCACGGTATGGAACTTGATATTGATACTCTGGAGGTTGAAGAAAAAGATGGCTAAAGTGGTAAATGTTAAAGAGTCAGTTATGGCAGCAGATGAGATTGTGGCAGAAAGAGTGCGTAAATTCTGCAGGGACAGGAATATCCTTTTGGTTAACCTGATAGGATCCCCGGGTTCCGGTAAAACAACATTGCTTGAAGCAATGAAGAAATATTCGGATATCAAGTTTGCTGTTATTGAGGGAGATGTTGAAACAGAGCGAGATGCTGACAGGATCAATGCCCTTGGAGTACCTGTAGTTCAGGTCAACACACATGGGGGATGTCATCTTGAGGCAAATCTTGTGGAAAAGGGGCTTCAGCAAATGGTACTTGAGGATATCCATCTTCTTTTTATCGAGAATGTTGGAAACCTTGTCTGTCCTGTGGAATTTGATCTTGGAGAAGACAAGAAAGTAGCGGTTAACAGTGTTCCGGAGGGCGCAGATAAACCATTGAAGTATCCTCATCTTTTTCACAAAGCAGGAGCAGTTCTTCTTACCAAAATGGATCTTTTACCTTACATCAGTTTTGACATGAAAGTTTTCGAGAGTGATCTTGAGAAGCTTAATCCCGAGGTTCCATTCTTAAAGATAGAGGCTCTAAAAGGAGAAGGTATAAAAGAATGGGTCAACCTTATCAAGGGCTGGATGAAGGAGAAATCTGATTGATGGCTAATGCCAGTTCAATACTTTCATCATTAAATCCAGGTCAGAAAGAAGCTGTCAGTTACTGTGAGGGTCCCTTACTTGTTCTTGCCGGTGCAGGTAGTGGAAAAACAAGGGTTCTCACGCATAAGATAGCTTATCTGATAGAGGAAAAGGAAGTAGAACCGGGCAGTATCCTGGCCGTAACCTTTACAAACAAGGCTGCAAGAGAGATGAAAGAAAGAGTTGAAAGCCTTGTCGGGGAACTTTCAAAAAGAATGCAGGTATCAACATTCCATGCCTATGGTCTTAATTTTCTTTTCAGAAACAGGGATGCACTAACTAAAACTGGTATAGATAAAAATCTAGTCGTTTTTGACAGAGCTGACTCTCGTAATCTTGTCAAGAAGATACTTAATGATCTTAATCTTGATCCAAAGCAGATCGATCCGTCATGGGTACTTGATCGTATATCAAGGGGCAAGGGCAATTGTGATCCTGCTACTATGTCTCCTGAAGTGATGGAAGACTCAATCAAGAATATCTTTGATATATATCAGGAATCCCTACGATCACAGGGGGCGGTCGATTTTGATGATCTGCTGCTGCTTCCATTGCATATCCTGAGTTCAGACAAGCAGATACTGGAAAAGGAAAGACAGAGAATATCCTGGATCCTGGTCGATGAGTATCAGGATGTTAACAGAAACCAGTATCTTCTTCTAAGGAAACTGATCGGAAAATCAAGAAATATCATGGTAGTAGGTGATCCCGATCAGTCCATATATGGCTGGCGGGGTGCGGATATGTCCATGATATTGAATTTCGAGAAAGACTTCAGTGATTCAAGGACAGTTGTGCTATCCCAGAACTATAGATCTTCGGGGAATATCCTTAATGCTGCCAATTCGTTGATAATGAGTAATACTAAAAGAAAATACAAAGATCTATGGACTTCCCGCGGTATGGGTGAAAAAGTAAACAATATCCTTTCTACCAATGAGAAAGAGGAAACTTTTTATATCGCAAATGAGATGAAAAGGCTTAACAGGGAAGGTTACAAGTATGGTGATATGGCTATTCTTTACAGGATAAATGCTATGAGCAGGGTTTTTGAGGAGACCTTTTTGCGCTCTGGTATTCCCTACAGAATAGTTAGAGGTACTTCATTTTATGACCGTAAAGAAATTAAAGATGTAATCTCATATATGAGACTTGCTGTGAATCCGACTGATAATGCTTCGCTGGCCAGAATAGGAAACGTACCAACAAGGGGTATCGGCAAGAAAAGTCTTTCCAGACTTGAGGCTACCATAGACAGCCTCACACTGATGACACCGCGAGATATATGGGAAAAGATATCCGCAGACTCTGGAGGACTGGGGGGCAAGAGCGGTAAGGGAGCGTCTGAACTTGCTTCTCACATGTTAAGGATACTTGATAAGTCAGAAAGCCCAATGTCCATTGTTTACTATATACTGGATAATATAGGTTATCAGGATTACTTAATGAAAGAATGTCCAGAAAGCTGGGAGGACAAGATCGACAATGTAAAAGAGCTTCTCTCACTTGTACCTGAAGGCGGGGCTTTAGAGCAGGTCCTTGCAGAGGTTGCTTTATTTACAGATCTTGAGACTGGTTCTTTTGAAGATGATAATGTTAATCTTCTTACGCTTCACGCAGCCAAGGGACTTGAATTTCCCGTAGTATTCATGGTAGGGCTTGAAGAATCGATCTTTCCTCACTTCAGATGTCTTGAAGAAAAAGAACAACTGGAGGAAGAGCGAAGGTTATGCTATGTTGGAATGACAAGGGCTGAGGAAAGGCTTTATCTTGGTGCTGCGAAAAACAGGAAACTTTTCGGACGTGTTTACAACAACGGCTTTTCCCGCTTTCTTTGGGAAATCCCTGATAAGTACAAGGTTATAGATAACAGGGTCCGGGAGGAAAATTTCAATGTTGGTTTTGGGGATCACCGGAGACGTAGGAGCTGGTAAATCTACAATTACAGATATATTTCGTGAATCCGGGGCTAAGATTGTCAGCGCTGACCTTATTGCTCATGAAAAATGGAAAGAACCAGCCGTTCTCAATAGAGCTGTGGAACGCTGGGGAGAGGAGATCCTTTTACCCGGCGGCGGGCTTAATGCAGGCAGGATAGCTTCCATTGTATTCTCTGATAAAGAAGAATATGACTGGCTCTGCCAGATCCTGCATCCTCTTATCCGCAAGGAAATGGAAAGCAGAATTTCCGGAATGGGTACTTGGGCGGTTGCTGAGATCCCTCTGCTTTTTGAGAATGGTGTACCCTATTGGATCGACAAGACAATCTATGTTCGTGCATCAATGAATAAACGTGTTCAGAGAAACAGGTCAAGAGGCTGGCAGAAGTCCGATATCCTTAGAAGAGAAAGTTTTCTTCTTCCTCCTGTTCACAAGATCGGCCTGGCGGATATGGTAATAGATAATGACATCCCTCTGGAACAGCAGCGGAATTTTATCAAAACTATTTCCGCAAAGTTCAAAGAGTGTTCTACTTTATGTGAAGTAGAACTGTTATTTTCTTCTTACGATCAGGCGCTTCAGGCTGGCAAGATACTTTTAGAGAAAAATCTTGCCAGGGAATTTGATATACTGCCTGTTTTTAATTCTTCATTTCATAAGCACAGTACTCCGCTTACAGAAAAATTCAAACTTTATCTTGTGACTTCTGAGACAAATTACAGGGATATATTAAGTATAGTCCATGCACATGATCTTAAAGGATACTCAAGAATAATTGTCCGACAGATCAGGAGACCGGGTAGTTTTTTAGGTTCCTTTTTTCCGGAGATATTTGAAAAATGAAGTTGATAACAAGTCACCTGGGCAGTGATTTTGATTCTCTTGCCAGTATGGTTGCAGCTGCGAAACTTCATGAAGGTGCTGTAATGTCATTTTCCGGTTCTGCATGCAGGAATGTAAGGGAGTTTGTTAAACGATATCGTACGCGATGGAACATCCTGACTCCAAGAAAAGTCAATCTTGATGAAGTAACAAGTCTTATAGTTGTAGATGCGAGATCTAAATCAAGAATAGGGGCTTTTTCATCCCTTGTAGGCAGACCCAATGTTGAGATATTTGTTTATGACCATCACCCTCCATCTTCTGATGATATACCTGCTGATCATTCCCTCATTGAATCCGTTGGTGCAACCACTTCGATAATGGTAAGGCTGATAATGGAAAAGGGTATTCCTGTTACTTCACACGAAGCAACGCTTTTTGCCATGGGTATATATGAAGATACCGGAGGAATGACTTTTGGAGCGACTACAAGGGAAGATTTTGAGATGATCTCACGACTGCGAGAGTTTGGTGCCGATCTAACCCTGATCCCTTCCCATGTGGAGATGTCTCTGGATGCTTCAGAAAGATCATTACTTGATATGCTTATATCAAATGCTTCACAAAGATATATAAACGGCGCAAGAGTAGTTCTGTCTTTCAGTACTTCAAAGAATTATATAGAAGGTCTTTCACTCTTTGTACACCGGCTCAGAGATTATTTTGATGCCGATGTAGCCATAGCTGTGGTCAGTATGGTCAATAGTACTTATGTTGTTGCCAGAAGCAGAGAAGAGATCCTGGATGTTTCCGAATTTCTTGAACCTTTAGGAGGCGGGGGACACCCGCAGGCTGCTTCGGCTACTCTCCGCTACACGGATCCGCTTGAACTTCTTAAAGAGCTTGAGGGAAAGCTTGAACGTAATATCAAACCTGCCGTTACTGTAAAAGATGTCATGACTTCCCCTGTAAAAGCTGTGGACAGGGAAACCTCTGTTGATGATGCCTACAGGGCAATGATACGGTATGGCCATTCTGCCCTTCCTGTTATCAGGGAAGGGGAGCCGGTTGGAGTTATTACCAGAAAGGATCTTGACAAAGCGAGACTGCATGGATTTGGTCTTGCCCTGGTAGAAGAGTTTATGACAGAGGGTGTTATTACAATTCCTCTTGAGGCATCAGTTGCAGAAGCTCATCATATAATGGTCATACATAATATTGGAAGACTGCCAGTGATGGAAGGCGGGACCCTTTCCGGTATTCTGACTCGTACAGATATATTGAGGGCATTATATCCGGCTTCTCTTCCACCAGAAGATAGATATATGGAACCCGATCTCCCCTGGACTGAAGATATTTCTTTTCAAATGAAAAGGACTCTTTCCGGGAAGATAGTTGAGTTACTTGATAGACTTGGGCAAAGGGCTGATAAGCTTAATGTCAATCTTTATATTGTAGGCGGTATTGTAAGGGATCTGCTGCTCGGACGCCCAAACGTAGATCTTGATCTTGTTGTTGAGGGAGACGCTGTAAAGTTTATTAAATCCTGGGCTGAAGATGGATGCAATGTAGCAGTTCATTCCAGGTATAAAACAGGAACTATCGTTTTCCCGGATGATCAGAAAGTAGATGTGGCTACGGCAAGACGTGAGTTTTATGAATATCCTGTAGCTCTACCTACCGTATCGAGCGATTCTTTAAAACATGATCTTTATCGACGTGATTTTACAGTGAATGCCATGGCTGTCTGCATAAACAGATCATCGGTGGGGCAGTTGATCGATTATTTTGGTGGTAGAAGGGACCTGTCCCTTAAATCTATCAGGGTGCTTCATAATCTTAGCTTTGTAGAGGATCCCACAAGGGTAATAAGGGGAATTCGAATTGAGGAAAGACTTGGATTCAGTATCGAGGATAATACTCTCCGTCTTCTTAACAGTTGTGTAAGGGGGGGGCTGCTTTCCCTGCTTTCGGGTTTCCGTCTTCGGAGTGAACTTGAGCTGAGTTTTCTTGAGAAGGATCCCCATCTTTTTATAAAGAAGATGCAGGAAAGAAATGTATGGGAAGCCCTTTTCCCTGGAATAAAGGTTGGAAAGGAATCGACCCTTATTGTCAGAAGAATATCATTCCTTCTGAGAAGACTTAAGAAAAACCTTCCCTCTTTTGGAAAAGATCTTTGGCTTGCTTTTCTTGCTGCTATACTTTATGACTCCTCCGAAACGGTACTTTATGCAGTAGAGGACAGGTTGCATCTGAGCCAGAAGGAGAGGAAATGTGTCCAGGAATCCATCCTGGATACAGGTTCAGTCGAACAGGATCTGGGAGGCAGTTCAGTGGTTTCGAACTCAAGGATCTACCATTATCTGAAAAATCATGTCTATACCCAGATACTTTTCTGGCTTGCTGCCACGAACAGATTCAGAGTAAGGAGAAGGATCATGCTTTACCTTGGCAGGCTTCATAAGGTAGAATCCATGCTTACAGGTAGAGATATTCTTGATCTGGGATATCCGGAAGGGCCGGATATCGGTAATATTCTTGAAAAACTGAGAGATGCGCGGCTGGACGGTGCCGTTGAGACCAGAGAAGATGAGATCGAATGGGTACTTCAGCATTTCTCAAAATATAAAGGAGAGTGACCTTATTGTTTGGACTTCCTTCTATACCAATACTTTTACTCAGTTTACCAGCTGTTTTATGGGCTATTACATTCCATGAATTCTGTCATGGTTATGTTTCATATCGTTTAGGTGATCCTACCCCGGAAATGCGAGGCAGGCTGACCCTTAATCCGCTTGCTCACCTTGACCCGATGGGAGCGCTAATGCTTCTGATATTTCGCTTTGGCTGGGCAAAGCCTGTCCCGATAGACCCGAGATATTATAAAAACCCAAAGAGGGATATTTTTCTCGTTTCTGCTGCGGGAGTCACCGGTAATATCCTTACTGCTATTCTTGTTGGTATCATTGCAAGGATCCTTCCGTTATTTATACTTAGAAACTTTGCTGTAATGATGTTTATTCAGCTTATGATAATTATCAATATTGGCCTTGCGGTTTTCAATCTTATTCCTGTACCTCCTCTTGATGGATCAAAGCTTCTTTACCCATTTCTGCCAAGGAAACTTCTTCAAAAATATTTTCTGCTGGAAAGGTATGGAATGTTCATCCTGATGGGGCTTTTGCTTCTTGGCATAGTACAGGCGATCATGGGACCAGTAGTCCAGTTAGTTTATCATCTGGTAATGCCTTCCTACTTATGGATAATGTGATTCTTTTCAACTGGAGGTTCAATTATGAAACTGCTTTTAACGAATGATGACGGAGTTTTCGCTCCGGGAATATCTCAAATGGCTTCTTCTCTTGACTGTAACGGTTTTAATTTTGTTACTGTTGCCCCGGGAAGGGAAAGGAGCAGTGTTGGCCACGCCATAACATTACATCGCCCGCTTCGCTTATGGGAGGTTAAGAACGGTCCTTACCCGAAAAGGCACAAGACTTATGCATGTGATGGGACACCCTCTGACTCTGTAGTTCTCGGCATAGAAGAAATCGATCCTGATGTTTCCATGGTGGTTTCAGGAATTAACAGAGGACCGAATGTTGGAGATGATCTGACCTATTCAGGTACTGTTTCAGCAGCTATGGAAGGAGTTATACTTGGATGTCCATCCGTTGCTGTATCCCTGAATTGTCACAACAAAGATGCACAGGAGTATTATGATACTGCTGCCAGTGTCACATGTTCCATTATAAAATGGCTTAAAGAAAATCCGTTAAAAGAAGGTGTTCTTCTCAATATCAACGTCCCAAATGTTCCATTGAAGGAGATCAGAGGTATTAAAGTTACCCGTAAGGGAGTAAGGGTGTATGAGGGGAAGGTAAGTAAAATGTATGATCCTCATGGCCGGCTCTTTTTCTGGATCTCAGGGACACCTGAAGATCAGCTTACCGAAGGGTGTGACGTATGGGCTCTGGCAAATCAGTATGTATCTGTTACGCCGATCCACATGGATATGACATGTTATGAAAGTATTAAAAGCGTAACAGGTAAGGGCTTAGAAGATATAGTATTGTAAGGCGTATTGACATATGTTTATTATTTACTATAATACGTAACTATAGTTTATATAGTCTTCTGTGCCTGTTGAATGGTTTCGAGGCGGTATGCCTTTTGTTTTCAGTACAAGATCATCTGGTAATTGTATGTTAAACGAGATTCAGGCCTGTTCCTTTCACGGGGAGGCCTTTTTTCTTATTTTAAATTTTTTTATTTTACACTTTTCAGGGAGGTTTTTCTTATGGAATATAAAGGTAAGGTCGTACTTGCATATAGTGGAGGTCTGGATACTTCTGTGGCTGTACTCTGGCTGCAATCTCAGGGATATGATGTAATTACGTTTACTGCAGATGTTGGCCAGACTATCGATCTGCAGGCTGCAAAAAGCAAAGCTCTGAATACCGGGGCAACAAAAGCTTATGTAATGGATCTGAAAGAGGAGTTTTTCAATGATTTCATTCTGCCTTCGCTGAAAGCCAATGCCTTATATCAGGATAAATATCCTCTGAATTCAGCTCTGTCTCGCCCTCTCATAGCTAAAAAGATGGCGAGCATAGCCAAAAAAGAGGGTGCAGTTGCCGTTGCTCATGGCTGCACGGGAAAAGGACAGGATCAGGTTAGAATAGAGATATGTACTAATGCGCTTAAACCCGATCTACAGGTACTGGCACCTGTGAGAGACTGGCATTTTACCAGAGATGCTGAGCTTGAATATGCAAGAGAGCATGGCGTTCCTGTAAAGGCAAGTATCGAATCTCCCTATAGTATTGATGAAAATATGTGGGGAAGATCCATAGAATGCGGTGCACTTGAGGATCCCTGGATCGCCCCTCCTTCTGATGCTTTTACCCTGACTGTCGATCCCTGGGATGCTCCGGATGAACCAGAAAACGTAGAGATCTCATTTGAAAATGGCGTGCCGGTTTCACTCAACGGCGAGGTCCTTGATGGTGTTTCTCTCGTCCAGAAGTTGAATGAAATAGCCGGCAGACATGGTGTAGGCCGTATTGACATGCTTGAGGACAGACTTGTCGGATTTAAAAGTCGAGAAGTCTATGAGTGCCCAGCTGCGGTCACCCTGATAGAAGCTCATAAAAAACTTGAGTCCATGACACTGCCGAAGCAGGTACTGAGTGTCAAGAAAGATCTTGAAACCAACTATTCAGAAATTACCTATGTAGGTTACTGGTTCTCTCCGTTAAAGGACGCTATTGACTCATTTGTAGAATCTACTCAGAAATATGTAACAGGAACAGTACGTGTAAGACTGTACAAGGGAAGTGCTGTTGTTACCGGGTCTCATTCCTCAGACTCAATATATGACCATTGCCTGGCAACTTATTCTGAAGGAGATGCTTTTGATCATAATGCTGCGATCGGGTTCATAAAGATCTGGGGTCTTCCTATCAAGAACTGGCGCCAGAAACATCCTCAGGAAGAAGACCTGGAATTGTCGGAACTTGAACTGCGTTGCGAATAAAGGCGGGCTGACATGTGGAAAGGACGGTTTTCAGAAAAGACTTCTGATATTGTTCTGAAGTTTACCCAGTCTCTTGATCTTGACTGGTGCATGGCTGTATATGATATTGCAGGAAGTATAGCTCATGCCGAGATGCTTGCAAGCATAGGAATATTGACAGAAGAAGAAAAACAGCTGGTTGTCAATGGACTTCTTGAGGTCAGGAATGAAATTATGAACGGAACTATGATCCCTTCGGTTGAGTTTGAAGATGTACACATGAATATTGAAAACAGACTCACGGAACTTGTTGGGCCTGCAGGTGCCAAACTGCATTCAGGCAGAAGCCGAAACGATCAGATAGCTACAACATTCAGGCTCTTTCTCAGGGATAAACTTGTCAATGTTGGATATATGCTTGAAGAACTCATGAAAACCTTTATGGAAAGAGCAGAAACTCATAATGGATTGATCATTCCGGGTTTTACTCATTTACAACAGGCTCAACCTATCAATATGGGACATTACTGGATGTCCCATTTTAACTCCCTGTTAAGAGACAGCAAGGCTCTTATACATACACTGGAAACAAATGATGAGTCTCCCCTTGGTTCCGGTGCCCTTGCTGGTTCGACCCTGCCGCTCGATCGTGAAATGACAGCAGAACTGCTTAATTTCAGTGAAGTAAGCAGCAACAGCCTTGACTCAGTATCCAACAGAGATCATATCCTGGATTACCACTACTTTGCTTCAAGATTCATGCTTCATTGCAGTAAACTATGTGAAGATCTTGTTATATACAGCAGTCAGGAATTCGGATGGGTAATTCTTCCGGATGCTTTCTGTACTGGTTCTTCCATGATGCCACAGAAAAAAAATCCGGATATTCTTGAACTTGTGAGGGGGAAATCTGGACAGGTTACGGGCTCATTGTTTGATCTAATGATGTTGATCAAGGGATTGCCATCTACTTATAACCGTGACATGCAGGAAGATAAGAGAGGATTCCTTTCTTCTGTTATGACAGTTGAAGCAGTAATGGAGGTTATGAATGCACTGATCAGTGAGGTCG
Source organism: uncultured Synergistales bacterium (assembly GCA_964410915.1). Taxonomy (GTDB): domain Bacteria; phylum Synergistota; class Synergistia; order Synergistales; family JAFGMB01; genus CAZFJG01. The sequence goes on from CAYPIU010000001.1 coordinate 35,411, forward strand.
AAGTCAACACTGATATGGTTTTTCAGGGTTCAAAAAGCGGCTTTTGTCTTGCTACAGATGTTGCAGAATATCTTGTAATGAAGGGTATACCTTTCAGGGATGCTCACTGGAAGGTAGGCCGGCTTGTAAAATGGTGTCTCGATAATAATGTGGATCTTGCGGAGCTTTCCATGAAGGACTGGAAAGAGCAGATCCCTGAAGCTGAAGAGGATCTATTGAAGCTAATGACTCTTGAGGCATCTGTCAAAAGGAGAAATACAACTGGAGGGACTTCTCCGGAGAGTGTACGCCGTCAGTTACAAGAAGGCAAAAAGAAACTGGCGATCTTCATGGAAAAACTTCAAAGTTACGAAACAGACCTTTTCCATGGTGAATAAACAATTAAACTATCTGTTGTCAGGTGGTAGAATAATCGGAGATAAGTTGAAGTTAAATATTTAGATTTCAGCATGGGGGGCTGGTCTGAATGCCTCGGAAACCTTTCACTCCAAAGGGAATATTCCTGGCAATATTAACATTGATCGTTGTATTTGTTTTTGGTACATCGGCATTATTTGGACAGGACAAAGTTGAATTTCTTTTTACAGGTAACCTGAAGTATCTCTGGATCTCTGTTTTAGTAGTTATTGGTGTTGTCTCTACAAAACTCAGATAGGGTGATCTGATGGCCAATGTCGAAAATTATTGAAACGGCAACAGGCCCGGATGGATGTGAATATGTTCTATACAGGTCTTTTGATGATTTCATCATAAGAGCTGATGGTGTAGAGCTTATGACAAGCCAGTGTCATGGATCAGAAGAACAACTTGCTGTATCTACACTTAGAAAACACACTTGCATGGAAGGGATCAAAGTCCTGGTAGGCGGGCTTGGGATGGGATTTACGATCAAAAGACTACTTGGCATTCTGCCTTCGGCTTCTTCAGTCACTGTAGTCGAGATCAACAGTGATGTGATCAACTGGAACAGGAAATATTTCCATTCCCTTAATGGTAATGCTCTCAATGATGACAGGGTCAAAATTCTGAACGTTGATATAATAGATGTCCTTCGAAAAAACGAGGACAAGTATGATATTTTCATACTTGATGTTGACAATGGACCTGCTCACAATATTTCAGAAAATAATGCATGGCTCTATACAGGACAGGGATTAAAAGTCATATACGACGTTCTCAAACCTGAAGGTGTTTTTTCTCTCTGGTCTGCGGATAAATATCCAGGATTTGTTTCATTGCTTGAAAATGCGGGGTTCAATGTAACAGTCGAAAATACCTGGTCCAACTCGGATCCCAGTTCGGGTTCATATGTGATCTTTATTGGTGAAAAATGAAATATTCATAGCTAAAATTTCTCCTAATAGCTCTGTCTTTCAGGTATTACTCCTCGTACGCCGCCTTTAGGGTTCACCATATCGCCCTTATAGCGCGGGATAATATGGATATGAACATGCGGAATGGATTGTCCCGCATGTTCTCCTATGTTAACCCCTATATTAAAACCATCAGGTTCGAACTTTTCCTTAAGAAATTCTACCGAGGTCTCTATCAGATACATGATACTTTCTTTTTCTTCCGGTGATGTTTCAAAAAAAGATGATATGTGTCTTTTAGTAATTACGAGAAGATGTCCTGGTGATACCGGGTATGAATCATAAGTAACAAAAGCAAGATGATCTTCGAAGAGGATAGTCCCGCTGTAATCGCAGAAAGGACAGGTGCATTTCATCAAGAGGCACTCTTCTGCCTAAAACGCATCAGCAGGGACTTTTGGGAGATCTTCAAGTTCATCTCTGGATGCTTTTGTTTTATTCTCCTGGTTTTTAAGCCATTCAGTCAGTCTGGAAAAAGTTTTTTCATCTGATTGTGATATCATTCTTGCGGCAAGTAAAGCTGCATTTCTGCTTCCGTTTATCCCTACAGATGCTACAGGTACACCGGGAGGCATCTGGGTTATCGAGAGAAGGGCATCCAGGCCAGCAAGTGATCCTGAGACTACAGGTACTCCTATTACGGGAAGAAGAGTATGGGCTGCGATCACTCCCGGTAATGCAGCAGAAAGTCCAGCTATTGCAATTATAACTCTGATCCCCCTGTCCATGGCCTTTAAAGAATATGAAGATACATCGCCAGGAGTTCTGTGTGCAGAAGCTACAGTTACTTCATGAGGTATGTCAAGTTCATTCAGAATAGCAGAGATCTTTTTGGCATGTTCAACATCAGATCTTGATCCAAGAACTATTCCGACCAGGGATGTTTTAGCAGTCATTCTTCAATTCCTCCCTTGTTATGTAAAAAAATGTTGGCTTTTGATGCGATATCCCTTCTATAATGCATGTTTTTAAAGTTTATATTTTCGACTGCCCTGTAAGCATTCTGAAGAGCATCATCAAGGTTTTTAATGGAAGTCCCTACAACAGTCAAAACTCTTCCTCCGGATGTAACTATCCTTTTGTTCATATCAAAATCTGTCCCGCCATGAAAGACAACAACATTGTCTTCTTCCTTTATATCTTCAAGTCCTTCTACAGGTATTCCTGTTTGATATTTTCCTGGATAACCTCCTGAAGACAGAACAACTCCTGCCGCCCATTTGTCTGAAACCTCCCAGGAAATCTCGGAAAGTTTCTTTTCAGAACATGCATAGAGAATTTCAGCCAGATCATTTTTTAGCACTGGAAGTACTACCTGTGCTTCAGGATCTCCAAAACGTACATTATATTCAATAACTGATAAATCTTTATTTTTATCGATCATTAAACCAGCGTAAATTATACCTCTGAAGTCAATATTATCCTTTTGGATACCCTTTAAGGTTGGTAAAAGGACCTCATTATTAATTTTATTGAGGAGATCATCATCAGCCCATGGCACAGGAGAATAAGCTCCCATCCCTCCGGTGTTGGGTCCTTTATCGTTATCAAATATTCTTTTATGATCCTGACTTGGAGAAAGTGTATGTATGCAGTTTCCATCAGTTACGGCCAGTACGGTCAGCTCAACTCCTTCAAGACAGTCTTCAATTACGATCTTTTCTCCAGCTGTTCCAAGTAATCCTTCCTCGAGAAGCTGTCTGGATATTTCAAGAGCTTCCTCCCTTGTATCGAGTACAAAGGATCCCTTCCCGGCGGCAAGACCGTCTGCCTTTACAATAAAGGGAGGTTCCCGGTCTGAGATCGCTTTTTCAGCCTGGCTTATACATGTACAAACATTAAAGGGAGCAGTTGGAATATTATAACGTGACATAAAATCCTTTGAAAAGCTTTTGCTTCCTTCAAGTCTTGCTCCCTCTTTACCTGGACCAAATACATTAATTCCTGCACTTCTCAGAGCATCTGGTATACCGTTTACAAGAATTGCTTCAGGACCTATGACCACGAGATCGATCATTTCCCTGCATGCAAATTCAACGACCTGAACGGTATCAAAGGGATCTACTTTTACAATGTCAGCAAACTGGGCTATACCTGGATTTCCCGGTGATGCAAATATCCTGTCCACAAGAGGTGAACTTGACAGAGACCATGCAATGGCATGTTCTCTTGCACCTTTTCCAAGTAAAAGGATCTTCATAGTCTTTTCCCTCCATTTAACTTTAGTGTCTGAATGTCCTCCAGCCACTTGTAAACATACTTATGCCAAGTTTTTCACAGGCTTTAAATATCTCTTCATCTCTTTTTGCTCCTCCGGGCTGGATAATTGCTTTTATCCCGGCTCTACCTGCCTCTTCGACCGAATCAGGAAATGGGAAGAAAGCATCTGAAGCAAGGACAGCTCCTTCAGCTTTTTCTGCGGCCTGTTTTACTGCAAATTCAACGGCAAATACTCTGCTGCAAAAGCCCATTCCTATACCAACTGCTTGTTTGTCTTTTACGATAGCAATGGCATTACTCTTTGAAAGGTAGGCAATTTTCCATGCAAGTATCATATCTTCCCACAAGTCTTTTTGTGGTTTCCCTATCCATTGTCCTTTTTCCGGATCGGGGAGTGGGGGAAGAGCATCTTTCTGAGCGAGAATCCCACTCCATGTACCTGTAAGCTGCTGTCCAAAGACCCTTCCACCTCTGCACTTCAATATCCTGAGTGAGGGTTTTTTACTTGAAAGAAAGTCCAATGCCTCCTGTTCGTAATCGGGAGCCAGAAGAACTTCTGTAAAGTTCTCTGCAATGGAACGGGCGGTTTCTATATCCACAGTCCTGCTTATTCCTGTGACTCCGCCATATGCGGAAATGGGATCGCAGCTGAAAGCTTTTTCATAGGCCTGGCAGGGTGTATCACCATACGCCATTCCGCATGGTGTTGTATGTTTTATCACAAGAGCCCCGCAGCTATCCTGAAGAAGAGAGATCCCTCTCAGGGCACAGTCAAGATCAAGGATGTTGTTATAGGAAAGTTCTTTACCGGAAAGCTGTTCCCATGGTTCTTCTGAAAGTGGTGGAAGATACAGGCCAGCTTCCTGATGAGGGTTTTCACCATAACGGAGTTTTCTTGAACGTTCAAGGTTCATTGGCATAGATTCCTGGAGTTCTCCCTCATCCAGGCCTATTGTTTCTGTAAGGCCGGAAAAGATCGCTGAATCGTACATTGAAGTTCGGGCAAAAGCTTTTAAAGCAAGCCTTTCCCTTGTAGGAAGGGTTACATTTCCTTCTGCTTCCAGTTCTGAAATGACAGTTTTATAATCAGCGGGGTCAATTATTACAACAACCTGATGAAAATTTTTGGCAGCTGCTCTGATCAGTGTTACCCCTCCTATGTCGATGTTTTCAAGGAGTTCATCCAGATCACTTTTGTTCTTTGCTGCCTCTTCGAAGGGATACAGATTACAGACCACCATGTCTATAAGGGGTATTCCGAACTGTTCAACATCGGTCAGATCCTGCTGAAAATGCCTTCTTGCAAGGATCCCTCCGAATACTGAAGGATGTAGTGTTTTTACCCTTCCTCCTAGCATGTGAGGATATCCTGTCATATCAGATATTTCTTTTACATTTGTTCCAGAAGATTGAATGAACTTTGCTGTACCTGAACTTGATACTATTTCCCACCCAAGGTTCTCGAGAGATTTTGAAAAAGTATCAACACCTGTTTTGTCAAAAACTGAAATAAGAGCTCTTTTTTTATGTTCCATTATGCTGCCTCCTGTTAAAAAATCTAAGTTTATTCTGGAAAAGAGATTGTAAAGTTTTCCAGTAAAGTTCGTGTTCAACTTCGTGGATCTTTTTCTCCAGATCTTCAAGAGAATCGTCATCCATTACATGTACACTCTTTTGAGCAAGGATAGGACCGTGGTCTACTTTTTCATCCACAATATGTATTGTAACCCCTGTTATACGGACTCCATAAGACCAGGCATCTTCGATGCTGTTTGAACCCGGAAAAGAGGGAAGCAGGGAAGGGTGAATATTTACGATCCTTCCACTGAAACGAGAAACGAATAATGGGGAAAGTATCTTCATAAAACCAGCCAGTACGATCCAGTCTATACGGTTCCGGACCAATATTTCAATTAATTCTTTTTCAGCTTCTGACCTTTTTTTTGAATTGTACGGAATAACTATGGTCTCATAACCCATTCTGGATGCAGTTTCCAGACCGGGGGCGCTACAATTATCACTACATACCATAATTATCTCGGCATCGATGTCGCCCTTCATGCTGTGCCGACAGATGGCTTCCATGTTTGTTCCTCTGCCTGATATCAGTATCGCAATTCTTGTCATTGCCTGATAACTTTTCCTATCTGTACAGGTTTTTCACCAAGCTTGTGGAGGGTCTCATGCAATCTTTCTATATCCTCACTCGATGTAATAAATGCAAATCCTATACCAAGATTGAATACTTTTCTCATCTCATCCTCAGGTATATCTTTTCCTGCAAGATAATCGAAGACCGGAAGTCTGGTCCAGGATCCAAAATCAATCTCAGGTTTAAGGGATTCAGGCATTGTACGTGAAATATTTTCTACCAGCCCTCCGCCTGTGATGTGTGCCATTGCTTTTACGCATCCGGTGGATGCGCAACTTAATGCCTGATTAACGTATAACCTTGTAGGTTCAAGCAATACTTTACCCAGATTATCACCGAGGTTTTCTGAGTAGCTGTTAAGATCATCTTTACCAATTACATGTCTGACAAGTGAAAAACCGTTGCTGTGAATACCAGAGCTGTAAAGACCGGTTATGACATCACCTTCACTAATAGTTCTTCCATCGATCAATTGTGATCTATCACCCAGCCCAACAGAAAAGCCGGCAAGGTCGAATCCTTTTTCTGAATAAACATCCGGCATTTCAGCTGTTTCTCCACCCAGTAGTATGCAATTGCATGATTCACATGAATCCACAATTCCCTCCATGATCCTGGCAAGGATCTGCTGATCCAGTTTTCCGCATGCAATGTAGTCCAGAAAAAAAAGAGGTCTTGCATTACAGGTGACAAGGTCGTTAAGGTTCATGGCTACCAGATCCTGTCCCAGTCCTTTAAACAATCCTGTTTTTTTTGCCAATTCAAGCTTAGTCCCGACTCCATCACAGCATGCAGCCAGAAATTCTTTTTCATTAAGAGCATAAAGGCCTGCAAAGGATCCAATTCCTCCAATAACGGCAGGATCCGATCTATGTTTACTGATAATTCTGCTTATTACATCTATCCAGCTGTTCCCTTTTTCTATATCAACACCGGCTTTTTCATAACTCCATGTCATCCTGATGGCCTCCTTCCATATAATCTCCGGAAAAACATGCAGTACAGCTCTTTTGAGCTCCCTGCCCTATAGCACTGACAAGATCCTCTTCTGTCAGGAAGGCTAGCGAATCGGCGCCAACCTGTTCTGCAAGTTTGTCGATATTCATTTTTGCAGCTGCGAGTTCTTCCCTGGTCGGAGTATCTATACCATAATAGCAGGGGAAGCGGACAGGAGGGGAGGCTATCCTGACATGGACTTCTCTGGCTCCGTTCTCTCTGATCATTGCTATCATTCGCTGACAAGTTGTTCCCCTGACTATGGAATCGTCAATTATTACAACGCTTTTGTCTTTTATAATATCTTTTATCGGATTAAGTTTTATCTTTACTCCAAGTTCGCGAACTCTCTGGGTAGGTTCTATGAACGTACGTCCTACATAACGATTTCTCACAATGGCTTTTTCGTATGACTGACCTGATTCTTCGGCAAAACCTATTGCAGAAATGGTTCCACTGTCAGGCATGCCGGTTACTATATCGGCATCAGGGCATGGGGCTCTTTTCGCCAGCCTTGCACCAAGTTCTTTTCTTATTTCGTATACCGATCTACCATTAATAATACTGTCGGGGCGTGCAAAATAGACAAATTCAAATGAACAGGCAAACTGTCTTTTAGTTTCAAGTGGTATCCTTAGAGAACTTATGCCATTCTCGTCAATTACAACTATCTCTCCCGGTTCGACCTCTCTTATTATTTCGGCTCCCACGAGATCGAGGGCACAGCTTTCTGATGAAACATAATATACATCCAGTCTTTTACCTATTATCAGAGGTCGAAATCCCCAGGGATCTCTTGCTGCTACAAGCCTGTGATCGATAAGGAGTGCGAGGGAGTAAGCTCCTTTAAGTCTTGGAAGAGAATCCACAAAAGCGTCAAGTCTTGTTTTGTGTGGCTGATGTGCCATCAGATGGAGTATGGATTCAGTATCAGTCCTGGATTGAAAAATGGCTCCCCTGCTTTCCAGATATCCTTTTATTTCACCAGCATTAGTGAGGTTACCATTATGGGAAATTGCAACTGCACCTCTTGAAGATGTTGCAGTTAAGGGTTGTGCGTTGGTAAGTTCTGATCCTCCAGCTGTAGAATAACGTACATGTCCGATAGCGCAGCCTGATTCAATCCCTGCCAACTCCTGTTGATCAAGTGCCAGATGAACAAGTCCGGAACCTTTAAGGGAATGCACATCACCATTTCCGTTTACCCACGCAACACCTGCTGATTCCTGGCCGCGATGCTGGAGAGCATATAAACCGAGATACACATCTTCAAGAACCGGTGTTCTGCTGCAGGAAAATGCTCCAAAAATTCCACACATTCTATTTTAGCCTCCAGGCTTTTGTAAGTTCTACCACCGAGATATCTATATCGTTATTTACCAGTAGACGATCTCCTCTGACTTCTCCTATCTTTAAGATAGGAAATCCGTTCCATTGATGTTTAAAGGCCACTACTTTTGATCTCGGTACAGAATATATAGCCCTTGGCCCGCCTTCTCCAAAAAGGAATACATCTTTCCTGGTAGGTATATTCATATCGAAAGCAGCTCCCTTTTCAGATGCTATGCATTCTTTTGCAAGTGTTACAAGAAGCCCGCCGCCTTTAATGGTACGTCCACTTGAAACCAGCCTGTTTTTTGCTGTTTTGACAGCTCTATCCAGGAAATCCTGTTCTGCTTCAGGGGTGAAGGGTAATGGTCTACCGGAGATGCCTCCAGTGATAAGAAGCTGATAATAGCTTCCTGCAAGAGAGGGATTGGGCATTCCTGCATAGTATATATGATCTCCCTCCTGCCATTTTCCCGAGGAGACAAGGTCCTCTTTCATGGATATAAGTCCTGCGATACCGACAAGAGGTGTTGGAAGTATGCTTCCGTTGATGGTTTCGTTATAAAGGCTTACATTTCCGGAAATGACCGGGCATTCCACTTGTTTACAGAAGTCTGCCATTCCCTTTACACATTCATTGAGTACCCAGTACTGGTCCGGTTTTTCAGGAGAAGCAAAGTTAAGACAGTTTGTCATTCCCAAAGGTTCTGCACCTGCGACTGCAAGAGAACGGATAGATCTTCCGACCGTTTCGGTTGCTCCTCTGTAAGGATCAAGATCACATTTCCATGGATCGGCTTCCATTGATATTGCAATGAGTTTTTCTGTTCCCTTTACCCTTATAACAGATGTATCATTATTACCCGGACCAGTTACTGTATTTGTTTGAACCATAGAATCGTACTGTTCATAAATGCAGCCTTTGTCTGAGAGCCCCGGGTTCTTGAGAAGTGAGAGAAGCTTCTTTTGCATATCAGTATTTTCAGGAAGGTCTTCTAAATCAAAGTTCCATCTTTTTTCAATTGAGGCTGGTCTGGTCATCTTCCATTCAGGAGAGGGGCAGCCGTCGCCGATCAGAGAAGCCGGAATATCTGCAACTATCTTTCCATTGTTTCTTATAAGGTAATCCTTATTTTCAGTAACGTGTCCGATCACTGCTGAGTCAAGATCCCATTTTTGTGCAATTTCAGATATTTGTTCCATATCTTCAGGCCTGGCTATGAGAAGCATTCTCTCCTGAGATTCAGACAGGGCTATTTCCCAGGGTTCCATGTCATTTTCCCTGAGAGGGACTTTTTCAAAATCGAGGATCATACCCACTTTGCTTTTTGCCGCAATTTCGCTTGAGGATGAGGTTATCCCAGCTGCCCCCATATCCTGCATGCTGACAATGAGATCTTTATCCCGTAATTCAATACAGGCCTCGATAAGGAGTTTTTCTACGAAAGGGTCTCCGATCTGGATATTGGGCCTGCTTGTTTTAGTATCCTCAGCAAGTTGAGTAGAGGCAAAAGCTGCTCCTGCAATTCCGTCCCTACCTGTTTTAGAACCCAAAAGAACCACAAGCTGACCTGCCTTTGCAGTTTTCGAACTGATTATTTTCGGTATTTCAACGAGCCCAAGACACATTGCATTAACCAGTGGATTGCCTGCATATCGCGGAGAATAAAAAGTTTTGCCTCCAATAGTAGGGACTCCTACGGGGTTCCCATATCCTCCAATTCCTTTAACAACTCCATCCGCAAGATTTCTGGTCTTCTGCTTTGAGATATCACCAAAAAACAGCCCATCAAGAGAAGCTACAGGTCGAGCTCCAAGAGTAATGATATCCCTTATTATTCCACCAACTCCAGTAGCAGCTCCCTGGAAAGGTGCTACTGCTGAAGGGTGATTATGACTTTCAACTTTGAAAGCGAGACCAAGCCCATCTCCAATATCTACTATACCGGCATTTTCTCCAGGACCTGCGACGACATTTTTACCCTTTGCTGGAAACATAGAAAGAAGATTTCGAGTTGATTTATAGCAGCAATGCTCTGACCACATAACACCCATTATCAAAAGCTCTGTTTTGTTGGGTTCTCGATCCAGCGCGTTCTTTAGTGTTTCGTATTCATTTCTGGTCAATCCTGCTTCTTTGTAATCCATAAGATTTATTCCCTTTCGATCCATCTCTGTATTGATCTCCACATTATTACGCCGTCCTTACCGCCCAGGATATCTTCACTTGCCCTTTCAGGGTGGGGCATCAGGCCAAGAACATTTCCAGATCTGCTGGTAATACCTGCAATGTTATTAAGTGCTCCATTAGGATTAAATTCCGGGTCCGTTTTACCGGATTCTGAACAGTAACGAAAGACCACCTGCCCGTTTTTTTCGAGGTTCTCAAGCTTTTCCGGGGGAAGGAAATACAGTCCATCATTGTGTGCTATTGGGAACTGTACGACCTGTTCTTTTTTATAGCCTTTAGTGAAAGGGGTATCATTGCGCTCAACTCTCAAGTAACATTTTTTACAAATAAAGGTCAAAGTCTTGTTAGTGAGAACTGCCCCGGGGAGTAGTCCTGTCTCGAGAAGTACCTGGAAACCATTGCATATACCGAGGACAAGCCCCTCATTGAGGGCATGTTCTTTTACTGCATCGATTATTGGAGATCTTGCGGATAAGGCTCCACATCTTAGATAATCTCCGTAGGAAAAACCGCCGGGCAGAACAACAAGTCCTGTCCCTTCAGGTAATACTCTTTCCTTATGCCAGACACTTTCCACTTTTGTCCCTGTATTTTCTGATATGGCGTGAATAACATCCCTGTCACAGTTACTTCCTGGAAAGATTATTACTGAAGTTATCATTTAGAGTGCTCCACTTCAATATCAAAATCTTCGATCAGTTCGTTTACAAGGATCTCGTCACACATTACTTCTGCTTTTGTATATGCTTCTTCCTGAGTCCCGGCATTTATCCACAACTGGATATATTTCCCTACGCGTGTATTTACAAGTTCATCATGTCCAGCATTTACAAGTGCTTTGGCTACAGCTTTTCCCTGTGTATCAAGAACACCCTCTTTAAGATAGACAAGTATTTTTACGTGGAAGATCATCTCTAATTTTTCCTCGTCATTATTCTTTTATATATTTCCTGATATGCATCGAGTACATTGCCCAGATCCTTACGAAATCTGTCTTTATCAAGTTTTTCTCCACTCTGTTTGTCCCAGAATCTACAGGTATCAGGGGAAATTTCATCTGAAAGGATGATATTCCCATCCTTGTCTTTCCCAAATTCCAGTTTAAAGTCAACCAGAACAATACCAAGCTCGCTGAAAAATCCGGTAAGAAGTTCGTTAACTTTAAGGGTTGTCTCTTTCATGCTTTTTAACTCTTCTCTGCCTGCCCATCCAAAGAGGATCGCATGTTCATCCATTATCAGAGGATCTCCAAGTTCATCACTTTTAAGGTAATACTCAACAAGAGGATAAGGAAGTCTGATACCTTCATTTACTCCGAGTCTTTTGCATAAAGTTCCTGTGGTAATGTTTCTTGTTACAACTTCGACGGGTACTATATCTACTTTTTTTACAAGCTGGTGGTTTTCATCAAGTTTCTGGATAAAATGAGTGGAAATATCTTGAGAATTGAGGTATTCGAACATTTCTGAACTGATCAGATTATTCAGCTGACCTTTCCCTTCCATTGAAGCCTTCTTCTGGGCGTTGAAAGCTGTAAGGGAGTTTTTATACTCAACAAGAAGAACATCTGGATCTTCAGTAGCGAACATTCTTTTGGCTTTGCCTTCGTAAAGCATTATACCTTTTTGCATATTATGCACCTCCAAAAATAAGTACTTACATTATTTATATAAAAATCTTAAAAGTCAAGTATATATAAAACATATAAATTAAATAACCTCTTTAACAAAGGTAAACAATTCAAAGGTCTTATTTGCAATATCCCGTTTCATGGTTATACTGTACTGATTATTGTAGTGATAAAATATTTCCGGATCCAACTTCAGATATCCTCATCACTTAATGCCGCCGCATAAAACAACATTTCCAGTAAAGAGTCTTTTATGTAAAATATAGCTGTTAAAAAAATTTAAATTACTTGGTCTTTAAAGAAAAAGATCTATTGTAAAAGGTGGTCACAACGGTGAAACTTAATAACATTCGAAATTTCTGCATTATTGCACATATCGACCATGGTAAATCTACGCTCGCAGACAGGCTTCTTGAATCCACTCATACCGTAGAAGGAAGAAGTATGAGAAGTCAGTTCCTGGATTCCATGGAGATCGAAAGGGAGCGGGGGATCACAATAAAACTTGTTCCTGTCAGAATGAAATATTTTGATAAAGAAGGCAAAGAATATATCCTTAATCTTATTGATACCCCTGGTCACGTTGACTTTGGATATGAAGTATCCAGATCCCTTGCAGCATGCGAAGGAGCTCTCCTTGTAGTGGATGCCGCACAGGGAGTAGAGGCCCAGACAATGGCGAATGCCTATATCGCTGTTGAAGAGGGTCTTGAGATCATTCCGGTCATAAACAAGATAGATCTTCCTTCTGCAAGGCCGGAACATGTTAAAGCTGAAGTTGAAGAAGTTATTGGACTTGATTCTGATCATGCGATCATGGCAAGTGCAAAGGAAGGCAAGGGGATACAGGAAATCCTCGACAAGATCATAGAGCTTGTACCGCCTCCTGAAGGCGATCCTCAGGAAAACCTTCAGGCCCTTATCTTTGATTCTACCTATGATAATTACCGGGGTGTGGTTTGCTACATAAGGGTTATCAATGGTTCAATAAAAAAAGGTCAGGAAATAGTGCTTATGGTTACCGGAATGAAGTATACCGTTGAAGAAATCGGGATCTTCCGTCCAAAAAGAGAAGAAGTAGAGGAATTAGGACCTGGAGAAGTTGGTTATCTTATAGCGAATATTAAAAACATTTCTGAGGCGAAAGTGGGTGACACCATAACCGGGTATAATAATCCATCTTCACAAAGTTTACCTGGTTACAGGAACCCCAAACCGGTGGTCTTCTGCGGATTTTACCCTGTAGAAAGAGAAGACTACACTCTGCTAAGGGAATCGCTGGAAAAATTACAACTTAATGATTCTGCAATAGACTTTGAACCTGAAACTTCGGTAGCACTGGGTTTTGGTTTCCGCTGCGGTTTCCTTGGTCTGCTTCATATGGAGATAACCAGGGAGCGTCTCAAGAGGGAATTCCAGGTTGATCTGGTAGCCACTGCACCAAATGTTGTCTATGAAGTTACTACAAAATCAGGTGAGATAATTGAAGCCCACCGACCTTCCGATTTTCCTGATATGGGTGATCTTGAAATGGTCAAAGAACCAATGATCAGATTAACGGTATTTATTCCTTCGGATTACGTAGGCAAAGTTATGCAGCTATGTCAGGATAAAAGAGGGATATATGTATCCATGGATTACCTTTCTCCCGAGAGGGCAAGGATAGTGTATGAAGTTCCACTTGGAGAATTTATTCTTGATTTTCATGACAGGATCCAGTCACAAACGAGAGGATTTGCTTCAATTGACTATGAACATATCGGTCTGAGAGAAGCAGATCTTGTAAAAGTTGATGTCCTTATCCAGGGAGAGGCTGCAGATGCCTTTTCTTTCATCTGTCACAGGGATGAATCTTATCAACGCGGTCTTTCGGTGACAAGAAAGCTTAAAGAATTGATACCAAGACAACTTTTCGAGATACCAGTACAGGCATCAGTAGGGAAAAAGGTAATTGTCAGGCAGAATATAAAAGCTGTTCGTAAGGATGTTCTGGCAAAGTGTTACGGCGGAGATATAAGCAGAAAACGCAAACTTCTTGAAAAACAGAAGGAAGGCAAAAAGAAAATGAAAAAAGTGGGTAAGGTTTCAATACCCCAGGAAGCATTTCTGGCTTTCCTGAAAGTTGATGAAGATGAAGATAAATCATGAAATACGTTCTATCTACATCCATATTCCCTTCTGTCTGAGAAAGTGTCCCTACTGTCCTTTTTACAGCAGGGCATTTTCGGAAGATGAAGCTGATAAATATTTAAGTTCCCTTGAAAAAGAGATCCAGTGGTGGAAAAGGTCCGGACATGAGATCGGAATACTGAATACTCTCTATATAGGAGGCGGTACTCCTTCGATACTTACGGATCATCAATGGTCCAGGTTGATCGGGCTCCTTGAGAATAGTTTCCGTTTCTCACCAGATTGCGAGGTTTCAGTAGAGGCAAATCCTGAATCTGTTACACAAAACAGGCTTTTTAAATGGGATAACTGGCGGGTTAACAGGATAAGCCTTGGTGTTCAAAGTCTTCAGGATAACGAACTTAAGTGGCTTGAGAGGCCCTATAACAGAAAGGATGTTACTGATGCTCTGGATCTGATAAGAGACCACAGATTCCTTCTCAGTTGTGACCTGATGTTCTCTCTTGGAAATCAGCCTCTCAGGTCATTGTATTCTACTCTGAATGAACTCCTGAATTTCTGGCATCCTGAACACATATCCACTTATCAACTGACACTGGAAAAGGGTACTCCCTGGGGTGAAAATCCTCCAGAGAATATGGATGATGGTTATGCCGGGTATCGTTTTATACAGTGGTATCTCTCTCAAAAGGGTTACGAGCAGTACGAGATCTCCAGTTTTGCCAGATACAATAACTACTGCAGACATAACCTTGCATATTGGGACCAGCAGAATGTCATTGGTTTAGGCCCATCTGCATGGGGATATATCAATGGTCTTCGATACAGTAATTCACCGGATTATGAAAGCTATGTTATCAGATCAGGTCTTTCTGAAAGTACGATCGCTTATTCGGAATTTCTGGATAATGAAAAAAGAGCTAGGGAGGCAGTTATACTTTCACTGAGAACTGCATGGGGTTTTTCCATTTCAGACTTCAGCAGCATTTTTGGACAAAATATAGTGAGAGATATTCTCAATGATCTCAATGATGTGCCGGGAGAATATCTGGTGTATGATAAAAACAATGTTTATCTTTCTCCAAAGGGTATGAGAGTAGGAAACTCTATCTGGGAGAAGATAATCTGATAAAGGATTCTTTTTTTCCGGAGGGTAACCATGGAATATGCTCTTATAAGTTTTTCCGGGAGTAGAGAACTTTTTTTAAGAAATATAATTATTTCACTGGCACAATTCCGCCTGAAGGATGATTCTGCGTCCGGATATCCTGTTAATGTAGGTGAAGGGCTCAAGGAAATTCTTATATATATTCCTTCAGATCAGGAACATCCAGGGAAATATTCAGGTATTTCCCTGTTACGGATATATGCCCCTCTTATTGGTGAGAGGAACAGTATATTTATTGCGGGAGAAAAACTCCAGCAGTGGGTGAAGATGTTTGCTTTTTCAGATGCAATAGACTCGTCATTAACATTTATTCATATTTCATCCGAATGTCCTTCGGACAGAGATTGGGGTCTGGTATCCGTAATCCTTCCCGGCTGGGTTCTCCTTTTTGATGAAGATATTGATTCCATAAACCAGGATTCTCTGGATCAGAATACAAGTGTAGCTTATTGTCCAGCAAATGAAGAAGATCTGGAAAAGATCTCCCCTGACCTCCAGGTTAAGGATGTTGTTAACATGGTCATACCTATGATCCTTAAGTATCTACCGTGGAGGTCACAAGAGGATCAATAATTCAAATGCTTATTACGCTGTCTTTTTCAAGAAGACCTTCTGTAATATCGAACATGTTGGATATTATACCTACACCAACTTTTTCGGTTAGTCCAAAATGATTTGAGCATGTACCACATACAAGAACTTCGACACCTTTATTTTCGAGTTCTTTCAGATACTCACATGTAGAGGTTCCTTCAAGTGCCAGTTTTATTCCTTCATTCATCAAAGCAATTCTTGCAGGCGGCGTTTGCATTTGAGCTAATGTCCCAAGAAAAGCCTTTATAAGTACCTCTCCTAATTCTTCATCATTTCCGCCCATAACGCTTCGCGAAATGAAGACAGCCCTGTTTCGCATCTGGAGGGGACTTTGGGTTCCTGAATTAACTGCCACTGCTGAAAATGATATATCCTTGTGACCATTTACATAAATATCCGTATCTTTTTTTGAAGTTTCATGGCTGAATCCCAGTTTTCCGAGTAGTCGGGTGACATTTTGTGATGCTATATCGTTATCTACGATTACCTCAACGTCTTCAGTGTCTTCAGATATAGCTGCTTTTGTCATCATTACTGGTTCCGGGCATTGTTTCCCTCTTGCGTCGATTTTTTTCAAGTTAAGTCCTCCATTCAGATATTGTGTTGACCGATTACCATGCTGCTTTCTACGATCTCGGCTCCGGCTGCGTTCATTTCATGGATTGCCCTGTCTCCATCTCCTGGTTCAAGTTCTACTGCCTTAACAGCATCACTAACTACAATGACCGTTAAACCCAGTTTAAGCCCGTCAAGAACAGTGGATCTTACACAGACATCCGTAGCCAGACCACAGACATAAAGGGTATTGATATTATTCTTTTCCAGTTCTTCAGCTAATTCAGTATCTTCAAATGCGGAATAAGCATCTTTAGATTCGGTTGTAGCCTTACTGATTATTTTAGAAGTTTCCGGAATCTGGACATCTGGATGGAATCTGGCTCCTCGTGTACCACGGATACAATGTTCAGGCCAGGTACCTCCGTTCTCTGAAAAACTGCAGTGTTTTTCAGGGTGCCAGTCTCTGGAGAAAAAGATCATATCCTCATTAGCAGAAAAAAGTTTTACAAGTTTGTTTATAACCGGAATTATCTTATCTCCGTCCTTGACGGCGAGAGATCCGTAGGGCATGAAATCAAGTTGAATGTCAATTACCAGAAGAGCATTTCCATTTGTTTTTTTCACTGTATTTACCCCCAATTCTGGTAATAACTATTATAAAATTATATCATGGACATAAATAGAATTTACTGAAATTATAGTGAGAGTATAGTGTTTATGATATTGTTAGAATAATATAAGGCAGTGGATGAAACGTTAAAAGGGAAGAGGGTAGAAAATGTCAAGAGATATTGGCAAAATACTTAAACAATTGCCTTCCATGGATATTATGCTCGGGAGGGAAAAAATACATTTTTTTATTGAACATCTCGGCCGAAATACAGTCAAGGCTGTTCTTAATGATGTAATTTCCAGGAAAAGGACTGCAGTTATTGGGGGCCAGGATTCATCCCTTTCAACTGAGCAGATCGAAGAGGAAGCGTGCAATATCCTCGAAAAAAAGCGGATGCCTGGATTAAGGAAGGTTATAAATGCAACTGGAGTAGTGATTCATACCAATCTCGGAAGGTCATGTTTATCAAAGGAAGCACGGGAATCAGTTTCATTGATAAGTTCAAGTTACAATACTCTTGAATATGATCTGGATCTTGGTAAAAGAGGACAGAGGAACAGCCATGTTGAGTGGCTGCTATGCGAGGTAACAGGAGCGGAGGCAGCACTGGTAGTTAACAATAATGCAGGTGCCGTAATGCTTTGTCTTGCAGCTCTGGCCAGAGGAAAGGAAGTTATCGTTTCGAGAGGGGAACTTGTTGAGATAGGCGGATCTTTCAGAGTTCCGGAGATAATGGAATTCTCAGGTGCAAAACTGGTAGAAACAGGTGCTACAAATAGAACACATCGCTATGATTATGAATGTTCGGTAACAGAAAATACTGCTATGCTTCTAAAGGTTCACCCATCAAATTTCAGGATCCAGGGGTTCACAAGTGAAGTTTCAAGAGAAGAACTGGCGGAACTTGCAGGTAAAAATGGACTTATCTTCATGGAGGACATTGGTTCTGGTGTTCTTGTGGATGTAAGGAAGTTGGGTCTCTCTGGGGAACCGACAGTAAGGGATTGTGTCGAGGCTGGGGCAGATGTAGTGACATTTTCAGGTGATAAGATGCTTGGCGGTCCCCAGATAGGCGGCATAGTAGGCAGAAAACAGATAATTGATCGGTTAAGAACTTTCCCACTGCTTAGGGCTTTGAGGGTTGATAAAATGACCTTGACTGCATTTGAGACAACCCTTCGTCAATATATACGACGGGATTATGATAAAATTCCAACACTTTCCATGCTATCCAGGAGTATCCCGGCAATGAAAAAACATGCATCCAGTCTCGCAAGAAAAATCAGACGTTCAGTACCAGAAATAGATATCAAGATCATTGATGTGGAAGATGCTGTCGGAGGGGGGGCTTTCCCCGTTACCTCACTTTCAGGGGTAGGAATTGCCCTCAGATGCAGCAGATGGAACAGTGCGGGAGAACTTCAGAATATCCTTAGATCTGCAGATCCTCCAGTTATCGTCGGCGCAAAGGATAATGTTGCAGTTATACATGTAAGAACGCTTCTCGATGGTGACGATTCCTTAATCGTCAATTCTTTGAAAGTTTTGTATGAAAAGGATGAAATCTGATATGCAGGATAAGGAAATTTCCCTTGTACTTGGGACTGCGGGCCACATTGATCATGGAAAAACAACACTGATCAAAGCCCTTACCGGGTTTGACTGTGACAGGCTTTTACAGGAAAAGCAGAGAGGCATAACTATTGAACTTGGTTTCGCTCCGATCAAACTTCCAAGCCACAAGATCATAAGTGTAGTTGATGTTCCGGGTCATGAAAAGTTTATCAGGCAGATGGTGGCTGGTGCTTCGGGTATAGATGCTGTTATGCTTATTGTTGCAGCTGATGAGGGGATAATGCCTCAAACCAGGGAACACATTGATATACTCAATCTCCTGGGAGTAAAAGATGGATTTGTTGCAGTTACTAAAACGGATCTTGTAGAGAAGGATCTTGTTGATCTGGCAATTGAAGAGATAAAAGATTTTCTCAAGGGTACTTTTCTTGATGGCTGTTCTGTGATCCCGGTTTCATCTACCAGGGGAGACAATGTTCCGGCAATTTTCGATGAGATAGAAAACCTGGTTGAAAGAGTCGAGACAAAAGACAGAAAAGGTCCCTTCTTCATGCCAATTGACAGGGCTTTCCCTGTATCTGGATTTGGGACAGTAGTTACAGGAACTGCATATGCAGGAAAAGTAAGATCAGGAGAAGATGTAACTATCCTCCCTCGTGAAACAGAAACCAGGATCAGGTCAATTCAGGTTCACAGTTCTGATGTAAATGAGGGCTGGGCGGGACAGCGCATAGCCATGAGCCTTTCGGGAGTTTCAATAGATGATCTGCAGCGTGGAGATGTAGTTTGTGAGAAAGGTCTTTATGCACCTACAAAGTGTTTTGATGCTAATCTCAGAGTGCTTCCCGATTCTCCCGAGCCAGTCAAGCACTGGCAGAGAATCAGACTTCATATAGGGACTTCAGATGTGCTGGCGAGAGTCTCTCTATTCGAGGATAAAATCATAAATCCAGGAGAAAGTGCTCTTGTACAAATTGTAGCAGAAGAAGATATCGTAGCAATGATATCAGAGCGATTTATCATCAGATTTTACAGTCCCCTTAAAACAATAGGCGGAGGAGATGTTGTTTTCCCCTATGGGAAAAAACCGCATGGCAGAAAACACAGGGGAAAATACATCGATGGTCTTGCAGGATTATCAAGGGCAAGGACCTTAAGGGAAAGAATATCTGTTCTGGTTGATTCATTCGGTAAACTTGAGATCGGGAAACTTAGTCTTATGGTACAGGAAAGGGAGCAGAAAGTTCTTTCCGTTGCACAAAAGATGCATAAGGATAGAGAATCGATCTTGATTGAAACTTCATTTAAAATTCTTTTTTCCAGGAAGTTGTTCGAAGATATCAGCAGAGGTATATCGGATTTTCTTGAAAATTATCATGACAGGTTTCCACATCAGAAAGGGGCAGTAATAGAACTAATAGCTGAAAATATGAAAAAAACTCTTGAGCCAGGATTAATTAAGCCCTGTATCAAATATCTTCAGGAAGAGAATGTGCTGAGTTATGAAGAAGGTTTTATTAGTCTGCCTTCTTTTGTTCCTCATGATGAGGAACAATTCATGAGAGACAAAGAATCGGTTGAAACTTTCTGTAGGGGAAAGGCTTTTCTTTTTCCTGATCTATCTGAAATCCGAACTTATATGAAGATGGATGAAAAAGAGTTCTCTGATTTTATAATGCACCTGAAGAATATGGGTGAATTATCTATAATTCAGGGTAATCTGGTTCTTCATAAAAACATTGAGAAACTTCTTTTGCAAAAGCTTTCTGATATTGATGGGGAAATTCTTTTAAGTACTGTTCGGGATCTTACCGGCAGTTCGAGAAAATATGTTTTGCCTGTTCTTGAGTATTTTGATTCCAAAGGTTATACACGAAGAATAGGGGATAAACGGATATTGCGTATAAAAAATCCCTGAAGACAAATATCTTGTATTGACCTTTTTATTCAAAAAAGAGTTAATTTAAGCTATACACTTGATGTTTAAAGTATCCTGACATATAATTTTGTGTTTTACCTTTGGTATGGTATAATTACTTAAAAATGATATTGAGGTGACTTACCTAATGACAGGAACCCTGACAGAGATCAGGAATAAGGTCGCTCATTACAAGGGATCTACAATCAAGTATCGTACGTCCAAAGGCCGCAGGAAAGTCGAGGAGAATCAGGGTATAATTATTGAAACCTACCCTAATGTTTTTACATTATGGGTAGAATCGCAGAAAAGTAAAATATCCTTCAGCTATGCCGAAATTCTTACTCACGAAGTTGAACTGGAATTAATGCCTTTAGGCCAAAAATCTTTCTGATTTCTAAAAAAAATTAACAACCTGCCCGGTGCGATATACTGCACCGGGTTTTTTTTGAATCAATTCTGAAACAAAATTCGAAAATCTCTGGAGGATTCTGGATTGAAAGTCAACATAGGTTCACCATGTAAAATAAATCTCTCTTTAAGGATTACGTCCAAAAGAAATGACGGTTTTCATGATATCCATTCCCTTTTTTTGAAAATCCCTTCCATTGAAATGTTGACAATTAATAAAAGAAACATTAAAAATGTCAATGATATAGTGATTACCCGAAACTTTGATATCAAGGGTAAAAACATAATATCAAAAATACTTGAAATTTCACGTTCTAAAGGTGTTCCAATACCTCCGCTTGAAATCGAGATCTACAAAAATGTTCCTCCAGGAACTGGACTTGGAGCTGGTAGTGGGAATGCAGCAGCCTTTTTATTATGGTTATATTCCAATTTCAGTAAGGCTGCAGATATTGAACCTGAGATTATCGGAAGCGATGTTCCGTTCCTTGCAGGTAATGCTGAAATGGCAGTTATCAAAGGCAGGGGAGAGCTGCTTTACCCTGTTTCTGGAGATTATTCACATTTAAGGACGATCTTATTCATTCCGGAATGGAGATCTAACACAAGGGAGGCTTATTGTTCGCTGGATAGTATGCGCTGTGAGATGCCAGATTACTTTATCCAGCATGAAAGTCAAATAGAGGACGAAATAGCCGGAATATGCGATCACCTGGAAAGAGAAAAAAGATATGGTCTTTTACCAAATGATTTTCTTCCCTGTCTTGAAAGTCAACATCCGGAATACAGGGATCTATTTTCCTTTTTAAGCGAAACGAATGCTATAGCATGGGGAGTAACCGGTAGCGGAAGTGCAGCCTTTGCTATTTACAGTAAAAAATTTGAGCTTTCTCCGATCGAAGCTGCTGAAAAACTTTTTAACTGGCTGGAACAAATTATAGTTCAGGGGTGATTTGCGATGAGAGGGTCCAGGACCGAACGTCTAATAAGAACAGTCTCAAGATTTTTAAGCTTCCCGTCGAAACAGATATCTTTAACACAGCTTGCCGAGATCTTTAAAGTTTCAAAAACAGTTGTTAGTGATGATGTTTCAATAATCGACAAAGCTTTTGCCATAGAAGGCATGGGTGGTATTACTGTAGACAGGGGCAGGACGGGGGGAGCTTCTTTTATTCCGGATATCTCGAGTGAGTACAGGCTGAAAATGTTAAAAAGTATTGTAAGTAAGCTTTCCTCACCTGACAGAGTACTTCCGGGCGGATTGATATACTATGGAGATATTCTTTTTGACCCTCAGTTTGTCCTTCCTCTGGGAATGATAATGGCATCAATGTTTAAAAACGCCGAAGCTGATATTGTCTTGACTACTGAAGTAAAAGGTATACCTCTTGCTCTCTTTACAGCTCACTACCTTGGAGTTCCGCTTGGTGTATGCCGTTTCAGGAACAGGGCCAGTGACGGTTCAGCCGTGACAGTTCATTATCCTGCTACCAATGGTGATGTGAGGGCTATGTATCTTGGGACAAGAATACTTTCCAGAGGAGATAATGTTGTAATTATCGATGATTTCATGAGAGGCGGAAGTACCGCTTCAGGAATGGAACTTGTTACGAAGGAATTTGGTGCTAAACTTGCCGGGACAGCATTCTTTATGACTACATCTTTACCTGAAAAGAAGGTAATTTCAAGTTACAGATCCCTTCTCAGATTAGAGGGCTCTGCTAAAGATCCACGAATAATATTATGTGAAGATCAGCAATATGACCTTTAACTGTTTGACGCCCTTTTAATACTGAGATACAATGCCCAACGTAAAAGGAGGTGGGCAATCAGTGCGTGTACTTATAGATTCTAACGAGTGTATAGGATGCGGTGTATGTGCTCAGATATGTCCAGATGTTTTCGTTCTGGATGAGGATGCCGGGATCGCTAAAGTAATAAAACCTGAAGGTTCTGATTGTGCACAGGAGTCGGCTGACAGTTGTCCTGTTTCCTGCATAACAATTGAGGAGTAATTCGATAAGTTTTTAAAAAACTTTTGTTTTTATACTTGCATTATTACCTATTACGAGCGTATAATAACCTTCGCTTCAGGGCCTATAGCTCAATTGGCTAGAGCCACCGGCTCATAACCGGAAGGTTCCTGGTTCGAGTCCAGGTAGGCCCACCAGATATCAAAACCGCTTCCATCTGGAAGCGGTTTTTTAACTTTCTGGCAATGTATATGAACTTCCCTTTTTTTGATTTCCCGGTTAGAGTTTTAATCGATATAATGAACTTGTGAATTTTCTTTGATCTGGTTCAAAGGCTGGTGTTCTTTCATGAAGTTGCGCAGGGTAATTGATTCAATAGCAGATTTTTCCCCATTCAGCTGGGCTGAAGACTGGGACAACTCTGGTCTGATCCTTGGAGATCCTGAACGGGAAATTTCAAGTATTGTTGCGACTTTAGATATTTCCCTTCCTGTTCTCGATTTTGCTGACGAAAACGACCATGATCTTATCGTTTCTCATCATCCCTTTATTTTCAAAGCTCTGAGATCGATTGATCTATCACAGTATGATTCAAGGATCCTTTCCATTGCTATGGGGAAAAAGATCGCTATTGTTGCCATGCATACCAATTGGGATTATTCACCTACCGGAATGAATGTTATTCTCTCTGATCTCCTGGGTCTTGAGGGGGTAGCTCCTCTTGCTCCCGTCTATACTGGTGGCTGGGGAATAGGAGCAATTGGGAAACTCCCTTTACAGATACTATTCAGAGATCTCCCTGATCTTATCATTGAAAAGTGGGGCTTAAGCTGGATCCGGGGTTATGGTTCCTCTGATAGAAAAATTCAGAGGGTTGCCCTTTGTGGAGGTTCCGGTGGTGATCTGTGGGAAACAGCTCTTGCCTCAGGTGCGGATGTTTTTATTACTGCAGATATCAAATATCACCAGATCCTTGAATCAGTATCGCGCGGTTTATCTATTCTTGTAGTTGATCACGGGGAGATGGAAAACCTTTCCATACCTTCTCTGTCAAATCAGATCTCAGACGTTACAGGATTGCAGGTTGTTGAATATGCAGATATGGAACTTGATAAATATAAAATATTGAGGTAGATTCAGAAAAATCTTTCACTATGTTTTTAATACACAAATATATTACGAGGTGATAAACATGACAGGACGGGTATTTAGCGGAATGCGCCCCACAGGAAAACTTCATCTGGGACATCTCGCTGGAGCGCTTGCCAACTGGGTAAGGCTTCAGGATAATTATGAGTGTTTTTATTCAATAGTAGACTGGCATGCCCTTATGTCAGATTATGCAGACAGCTCCAATATGAAAACTAATTCAAGGGAAATACTCCTTGACTGGCTGTCCGCCGGCCTTGATCCTGAAAAATGCACCATATTTGTTCAGTCACACGTTCCACAGCACGCAGAGCTTCACCTGGCTCTTTCAATGGTCACTCCTTTGGGATGGCTACAGAGAAATCCTACATACAAAGAGCAGATCCTTAATATACAGAATAAAGATCTTGGCACATATGCTTTTCTTGGTTATCCTGTTCTTATGGCAGCTGATATTCTCCTCTATAGAGCTGGACTTGTTCCAGTGGGTGAGGATCAGTCAGCGCATCTTGAGATAAGCCGAGAGCTTGTCCGGAGATTCAATAATTTCTTTGGTGATGTTCTTGTTGAACCCCAGATCCTTCTAACTCCAACACCCAAGGTTCCTGGTACTGACGGGAGAAAAATGAGTAAATCATATGGTAATTCGATAAATATGGCTGATTCATCAAAGGAGCTCTGGGATAAACTTCGGACTATGAAAACGGACACTGCCAGAGAGAAAAAGACGGATCCGGGTGAACCCGAAAAATGTCCTGTCTGGGATATACACAAAGTTTTTAATGACAATGAGGAGCAGAAGAAAGAAATTGCTCATGGATGCAGAAATGCACTAATTGGGTGCATGGATTGCAAAAAGGCACTCAGAGAACATGTAGAGAGGACAATGGAACCGATAAGGGAGAAAAGGGCATTCTATGAAAATAATGATGATCTACTCTCTGATGTCCTGAATGAGGGAGCCAAAAAAGCAAAGTTAGCAGCTGAGAAAACAATAGCAGATGTCAAGAATGCAATTGGATTCGTCCCGGAAGGCTGATATCAATAAGACAATAGAAAAAATATCAGAATTTCATGTAGAGGTTGAGGGATTCTCCGGTCCGCTCGATCTGTTATGCTGCCTTGTTGAAAGTCGTGAGATAGATGTCGGTAAAATCAACGTTTCTGAATTTGTAAAGATCTATGGAGCTTTTCTCCAAAGTACAGAAAGAGCTTCTATAGCGGCAATAGCGGATTTCATTTCTGCTGCTGCCGGGATATTACTTGGAAAAGTAACATCGTTACTTCCTTCATTTGATGATAATAAAGAAATCTCTGAAAAAGATCTTAAGGATCTGCCCTCTGAAGAAGAACTTATATCAATGCTTGAGAGATACCGGCCTTACAGAGATGCTGCCCGTTATCTTGGAGTTCTCAAAAAAGAAAGTGAACGTTACTTTTCAAGACCGGTTCCGGATGAACCCCCTTTATATGATCTTGGCGACCTTTTTGGTGTTTCTTCACTGTGGTGGCAGTTACTTCGGGATAAGCAGACTACTCAGAAAAGGGATAAAAGTACAGCAGAAAATATGTTTATGGATGGTGTACCCCTGGCTGTGCCTGAAGAACAGCAGGTTGAAAACAGGATTTCCGAGCTGGGAGATATTATCAGGGAAGTAACTGAGACTGATCTCAAACAGGTACTTGGCAGATCCCCTTCCGTCAGCAATTTAGTTGTAACTGTTTTAGCCCTGTTGGAAATGTCAAGGCTGGGCAAAATAAGAATCTTCCAGGAAAGGATGTTTGGCAATGTCAGGATCATCAGGGATGACTCCCCTCAACGATCTTGAAAAAGTTCTTGAGGCAATGCTTTTTGTTTCCAGCGAACCTGTCAGAATAAAAGATCTGTCAGATCTCCTTGATGAAAGACCGCAGACCATTGAAAATGCATTTTACTATCTCCAGAAAAATTATGAAACAGGCGGACGTGGAATGGAGATATTACGAGTTGCTGGTGGATGGCAAATGGTCTCACATCATGATCTTAACGATATCCTGGAAAACTTTACCGATAATGTCAGAAGACAGAAAATACGTCTTTCAAAAGCAGCCATGGAGTGTTTAGCTGTAACTGCATATAACCAGCCAGTTACCAGGTCCGAAATAGAGGAGATAAGGGGAGTGCGCTGCGAAAGAGTTCTGGATACCCTTCTTTCTCACAAACTTATACGTATTGCGGGCAGAGGCAAAGGAACCGGTTCTCCGCTTCTTTACAGAACAACCGATAACTTTCTGACTCTTTTTGGCCTTGATTCAATATCAGACCTTCCTACACTTGAAGAGCTTGATGAGATATCCACTGGAGATCCTGATCTATTTACAGGGGTATCATGATATGTCAGAAAATAATAAAAAGGACATAGCCAGATCTAACAATATCAGATTGAACAGATTTTTAGCTATGTGCGGCATTGGTTCCCGCAGAAGCAGTGAAGATCTCATACGATCCGGCCAGGTTACAATAAATGGACTTGTCGTTGCAGATCCCTCCAGAAGAGTCAATAATAATGATATAGTTCTTGTAGGGGACAATTATGTAAAACCCCAGGAAATGACATATGTAGTAATGAATAAACCGGAAGGTATAGTATGTGCTGTAAGGGATGAACATTACAGGACAGTTGTCGATATTCTGCCCTCCCGTTACCGGGAGCTTAACCTGTTTCCTGTTGGAAGACTTGATAAAAATAGTCGGGGCTTGATCATTCTGACTAATGACGGCAAGTTCGGGAATAGCATAGCCCATCCCAGTTTCAGTATTTCCAAGCAGTACAGGGTCAGGCTTGACCATCCACTAACTGTCAGAGATCTTAATAAATGGAAACAAGGGGTACTTATTGGTGAGAAAACTGTTGTGCCGCTGGATATAAGGATCCTGCCTGAAGGATCTGACAGAGAATGGATAACAATTACTTTGGGTGAGGGGTTGAAGAGGGAGATCAGGGTAATGGCCTCAGCTTTAGGATATAAAGTCAGGCAGCTTGAGCGAATACGCATCGGTAGAATGGAGTTGAAAAAGTTAAAAACTGGAGAAGTGATATCTCTCAGTTGTGAAGATCTTGGAAAACTTATTCAATCCGGTGGATATATTTAACCATCATGGTAAAAGAGGGAATGATCTTAAAATGACAACTATCATAACGATCGATGGACCTTCTGGTGCCGGTAAGAGTACTGTGGCAAAACTTGTTGCAGAGAAAACAGGTTTAAGATATCTGGATAGTGGGTCGATATATCGTGCCCTGGCATATGTTTTGAATAATGCAGGTATTATTCCGGTTGAATCAGAGGAACTTGGAACTTTCCTTAAATCTCTGGATATTCAGCTCAATGATACTTCCATAAAGGCCAATGATGAAGATGTGACAGGAAAGATCCGGACACCCGGAATAAGTTCACTCGCATCCTCATATTCTGCTTTACCAATGGTAAGGGAAAAACTTCTTGACCTGCAAAGATGCCAGGCAACGGGAAATGGCCTTGTTGCTGAGGGAAGGGATATGGGGACAGTAGTTTTTCCATATGCGGATCTTAAGTTTTTTCTCATTGCCCAGGATGATCAACGTGTTTTAAGAAGATGGAAAGAACTTAAGAATAAAGGTTACGAATATACACAGGAAGAGATCAGATCACAGATCACCGAGAGGGATAGAAATGATACCAACAGAAAAGTTTCCCCTCTTGTAAAAGCTGATGATGCAATAGAGATAGATACTACAGAACTTTCTATAGATGATGTTGTCCACGCTATTCTGAACCTGTTCCACAATAAGTCAGAGTGGCCAGAAGGACCTCAAACAGGGGGAGAAAAGAAATGAAGACTCTTTTTTACTATCTTACGAAATCTTTCTTTCTGTTTTGTTTAAAAATCTATAACCGTTTTACTGTATCCGGTAAAGAAAATATTCCTGCAGACGAAAAGCTTATAGTAATAGCTAATCATTGCAGTAATCTTGATCCGATCGTAGTCGGTGTAGCTTTCCCGGGTAAATTGAGATATCTGGCGAAATCTGAACTTTTTAAAAATCCAATCCTGGGATTTCTGATCAGGAATCTTGGGGCAATTCCAGTAAGTAAAATCAGTAATCAGAGTGCTGGTGCTGCCTTGAAAACATTTCTTTCACTTCTTGATGCGGGTGAAAGTATTCTTCTTTTTCCGGAAGGTTCAAGATCTTTTGATGGTAAAGTGGGGGTTTTTCAGGGAGGCGCTTCCCTTATAGCCGAAAAGACGGGTGTGCCCGTGCTTCCTGCATATATCTACGGTACATATAACGCGATGCCTCGAGGAGCAGCAGTAATAAAGCCTTCAAAGATAAATATCACTTTCGGAAAGATCATACATCCGTCTGAGATCAGTGAGGATCTAACAAAACGAGAAGCACGTCAGTTTATAATGGATAAAATGCAGAATGCCATCATAAATTTGGAGAAGATCAAGGGGGGAAATGACCAACAGGTCAAATGAAAAAACAAAACAGGGCAATCCTTATCGCGCTCGATAACAAGGATATACCTGATCTTTCAATTCTCCTCGATGAACTTGAACTTCTATTGTCCAATCTGGGTATAAAGGTAATTTACAGGTCAATTCAGAAAAAGGATGCACCGGACCCGGCCTTTATGTTAGGTAAAGGCAAAGCTACTGAAGTTGCAGTTCTTTGTGAAGAACTACAAGCAGATCTTGTTGTTAGTGATGAAAGGCTGAATCCCACGCAGATGGCAAATCTCAAAGAACTTACTGGAAGAGAGATCTGGGATAGAGCCTTTGTAATTATGAAAATATTTCAGGCCAGGGCTCATACAGCTGAAGCTAAACTTCAGGTTGAACTTGCGAGATGTGCTTATGAGATCCCTCTTCTCAAGGGATTAGGTAAACAAATGTCCCGGCCTGGCGGAGGAATAGGAACAAGAGGTCCAGGAGAAACAGAATTTGAACGTCACCGAAGGAAACTGGAGCGAAGAACGAGAGATATAAAAAAACGTCTCAAAAAAGTTGAAAAACGCCGTACATATCAGAGAAAAAGAAGACAAAAGGCCGGAATGCCTGTTATATCTCTTGTAGGTTATACTAATAGCGGTAAATCTACATTACTAAAACGACTGAGTTCTGATAATAGTCTTGATGCAGCAGAAAGGCTCTTCTGTACTCTGGATACTTTTATGAGACGGGTAAGATTTCCCGCGGGATCGGACATATTGATATCCGATACTGTAGGGTTTATAAGAAGACTGCCTCCTGATCTTATAGCTGCTTTCAATACAACCCTTGAGGAGATCAGGTGGTCTAAGCTTCTGATTTTAGTTTTAGATTCAAGTTCGGCCAGTGCTATGGAGCATTTTGATGTAGTTCAGCAGACACTATATGACGTAGGTGCATCATCTTTACCAAGACTTGTTGTATTGAACAAAATTGACAAGACTGATCCTGATATAATCGCTTCTTATGTTGACCGACTGTCCCAAATGGGGGAAGATGTTGTTTCAATAAGTTCGATAACCGGTGAAGGGTTTATAAACTTTAAAAACTGTGTAGAGGAACTTGTTTCCTCATTGTTGTTATAAAGAGGAGAGATCTGAATGTTAAAAAGTATGACTGCCTTTAGCAGAGTTTCCCGCGACTTTCAATGGGGCACCCTATCTTTTGAATTGTCTACGGTTAATCACCGTTATCAGGAAATATCCATAAGACTTCCAAGAGAATTATCATCTTACGAGGCTGAATTTAACGGTAAGTTGAGAAAAGCAGTAAAAAGGGGAAAGATCAGAGCCAAGGCTGAAATGAATTTAGGTACTTCAATGAAAGCCGTGCCAATTGATAATGATGTTCTTGAAAACTATTTCAGTCAGCTTGAGGAAATACGAAAAGATCTCCGAACTATTGAAGATATAAGGATAGAGAACCTGCTTCAATTACCGGGAGTTCTGCAGTCTTCATCTTTACCTGGGACTTTCATGGATACCATAGCGGAAGATCTGGAGAATATTGCAGAAGAGGCGATAGATTCATTGTTAGCCATGAGACTGCAGGAGGGGAAAGATCTTCAAAATGATATACTCCATAATCTTGAAGAGTATGAGCGGATAGAAAATACTATAGAAACATCATGGGAAACAGCAAGAGATTCAGCGCTTCAGAATCTGAAGCAGAGGATACAGGAGATCTCAGAGGGATCCGGAAACAGCATTGATGAATCAAGAATTGCTCAGGAAATAGCTATAATGGCAGATAAATGGGATATTTCAGAGGAAATATCACGAACAAGAAGCCATATTGAAAAACTTCGTGAAGTAGTCGATTCAGATGAAGCTGTGGGTAGAAAACTGGACTTTCTCCTACAGGAAATGAATAGAGAGATCAACACCATGGCTTCTAAAGTTTCAGATGCAGAAATTCGATGGTTAGTAGTGGAGGGGAAGACCTTCCTTGAAAGAATACGGGAACAAGTTCAGAATGTGGAGTGATTGAAATGCCGTACAGGCTCGTACATATTGGTTTTGGGAACATGATAGTTGCTGAAAGGATAGTTTCCATAATTCATCCATCTTCTGCTCCGATCAAAAGACTTAAAGAGGAAGCGAAAGAAACAGGCAGGCTGATCGATGCGACCCAGGGCAGAAAGACAAGAGCAATTCTTATTACTGACAGCAACCATGTAGTGCTTTCAGCTATTCAGCCGGAAACAATTGTTCATCGCTTTGAAACAGAGGAAGAGGATGTTGCTCAATAGTTCCAGAGGTATCCTGTTTGTCCTTTCAGGGCCAAGTGGTGCAGGAAAAGGTACATTGCGGGAGTGTTTATTTCAAAAAGTTTCCAACATCGTTTTTTCCATATCCTGTACAACGCGTCCTCCCAGGAATGGAGAGAAAAATAGTGTAGATTACAGGTTTATAGATAAAAATGAATTTATGAATCTTGTTGATTCGGGAGAATTCCTGGAGTGGGCTGAAGTTCACGGATATTATTATGGAACTCTTTCAGATGATGTAGACAGGGAACTCGAAGCAGGGCAAAATGTCGTTCTTGAGATAGATGTTCAGGGTGCTAGACAGATCAAGAGGAAGCGTCCCGATTCTGTCACTATTTTTGTAAAACCTCCATCGTTTGAAGAACTGGAAAAACGACTGAGGAACCGTGGAACTGAAAGTGAAAGCGATCTGATGACAAGATTACAAAATGCCAGAAAAGAGATAAATGATTCTTCGAATTTTAAACATATCATAATAAATGATGGATTAAAACGTGCATCAGAAGAACTTGTCAGTATCATAAAGAGCTACAATAAAAATATAACCGAAAAGGAGCAATAATTATGAAATATTATGATATAGGAACACTTTCCAAAAAGACCGGGGTGGAAAATAAATATCTTTTAACTACTATTCTTTCAGCAAGGGCTCGTAAGATCAGTGAAGAAAAGAGAACTCTTCTTGAAGAAGGCGGAGAAAAATATATTTCCATTGCTCTCAGCGATATGGATTCAAGAGTCTTGACGGATGACGGAAAGTTAGTGATCAGAGAACAGACAGATGGGGAAGCTGAACATGGAGAAAACAGCCTGGAAAGCAAATCGTAAGGTTTTACTTGCAGTCACCGGAGGGATAGCGGCTTATAAAACTCCTTCTCTTGTTCGCTATCTTGTTAAAAATGAATTTGAAGTGACGGTTGTTCTAACTACAGAGGCTGAAAGATTTGTCAGTCCTATGGTTCTTTCTGTGCTCTCTGGTAATAAAACATGGAGACAGGAAGACTTCCTTTCCGATGAACATGGCTGGGAGATACCTCATATAAGACTGGCTGAGTGGGCAGATATGATCTTAATTGCTCCTGCAACTGCTGATTCAATTTCAAGAGCTGCAGGAGGAGAAGCTTTTTCCCTTACTGGAAGTATAGTTCTGGCTTCAAAAGTACCAGTATTATTTGTTCCGGCAATGAATGAAAATATGTTTGAAAACTCCATAACCCAGTCTAATATCAAGACACTTAGTGAAGCGGGATACTATTTTATTGATCCAGACAGCGGTTTTCTTGCATGCGGGTATAATGCAAAAGGGAGGATGCCCGACAATGCATCTATTACTGAAGAGATATTCAGAATCCTCTGTCCTTCCAGAGAGCTTGCGGGAAAGCGCGTTCTCGTTACCGCAGGGCCAACATGGGAGTTTATAGATCCTGTCAGGTATCTTTCCAATCCCAGCTCAGGGAAGATGGGTGTCGCTATGGCCAGAAACGCCTGGTACAGAGGAGCTGAAGTTAC
>CAYPIU010000001.1:67784-215520 GCA_964410915.1 uncultured Synergistales bacterium
AAATGTCCAGACAACATTCAGGTCGGAATATTCCAGGAGAAAAGAAGAATATGTTAAGAATCTAAAGAGGATCTCCAATGGTTTAGTGATATTTCCGGAGCATAAACATGCAGAGAGATTCCTTAATGAACTGCCAGATGAACTTTCAGAAAGATCTCTTCTGTGGCCAAGAACTGCCGGAAAAAAACTATTTTCAAACTGGGTAGATGTCTTGAATGGTAAGTCCAGTATTGTTATAGGAAGTTCCTCTGCCGCATTTGCGCCATTATCCAGGCCGGAGTGTTTTATAATTGAAGATGAAAGTAACCCCGCTTATCGTATGAGGATGTCACCTTATTTGAATATAAGGAGTATTTTTGCAAGAAGGGCAAACCTGTGGGGTTCTGATCTTATTTTAGGCGGAAGGCTTCCGTCATCCAGAATATATCGAAAATTTCATCCTTCATGTGAGGATGAGCCAGAAAAAAAAAGGCTTTTTTTTGTCGATATGAAGATGGCGCCAAAACCATCAGTTCCAGGTGTTGAGACTCCATTTAGATTCAGTGAGAGGATGCTTGAGGAGACACAACGTTCTTTGTCTGAACATCGACTTGCAATCTGGATACTGGACAGGAAAGGTTACGCAGGACAGATCTTTTGTGAATCCTGTGGATTTATTCTCAATTGTCAAAACTGCGGAGGGGTTTTAACCTGGCATTCTGAAAAAGGAACTCTGAGATGTTCGATATGCGGCAGGGAACAAACCCTTCCTGAAGCCTGTCCTTATTGTAAAGGCAATCTTTTAAGAGGCAAAAGACCCGGGCTTGAGGCATTGATCGAATTATCAAAAAAAGTACTTCCAGAAGACATTAATATTCAGTTATGGCATGCCGATTATCCCTCAGGCAGAAAGCAAAGGCTAAGTGCGATCTCAAGGCTCAGGGAGAAAGGTCTTGTAATAGGTTCAAGAAGCGCACTTTCCCTTATGGATGAACTCAATACAGGATTGGTCTGTTGGCTTGATGGAGATGTTGAGGCCGGCAAAACTTTTTATAATTCACGTTTTTCTGCTTATTCCATGATCTGGGAATCATTGTGGAGAGGTAAAGGGTACAGTGACAGAAAAATAGTTCTTCAAAGCAGAGTTCCTAAAAGATCCTGGCAGAGATCTTTGTTGACGGGATGGGGAGATTTCTGGAAATACGAGCTTTCAGAAAGGGAAGAATTCGAGGTTCCGCCATACTTTTATCTGGTTGAAGCCAGAATACCCCAAAAAATTAAATATCATTTTGAAGAAACTATTGCTGATAAAGGTTACGAAATATTTGAGTTGTCGGAGAATAGTGAGACTTTGTGGATCAAGGTAAAAAGTATAAAAAGATTTGGAAAAGATATTTCACCTTTTTTTCATATTAAAGAATCCGGAAAAGGTTATCCGCAATTGCGTTTGTGGATGGATTAAGAAAAGGGGCAGGAGTGATCAAATGGCAATAGTAACAATAGTGGGTCGTCCCAATGTGGGCAAATCATCGCTTTTTAACAGATTACTTGGAAGACGGGAATCCATAGTTGATGATATGCCAGGTGTTACAAGAGACAGAATATATGGTGAGGTTGAGTGTAATGAACAGAGTTTCTTTATAGTCGATACAGGAGGGCTTATTGTCAATGATACGCATCCTCTTGTAGTAAATATGGAAAGACAGATAAAACAGGCTGTTCTTGAAAGTGATCTTGTAGTTTTTGTTATCGACGGCAAAGAGGGCATTACATGGATGGATGAGGATGTCTCCGATATGCTCAGGAGATCCAGAAAGCCTGTGATAGTTGTTGCCAATAAAATTGATGATATGAAACATGAAAACCTGGTATATGAAGCCTACAACCTGGGGTTCGATGAAATTATCGGTGTAAGTGCAAGTCACAAGAGAAATATTCCGGAACTTATAGATATTATAGTCAGTAAGCTTCCGGATGAAAAAGAGATCAAAAGCGGCGAAGAAGAAATACGTCTCTCGATAATCGGGCGGCCCAATGTGGGTAAATCCAGTCTTGTAAACTATATTACAGGTGAGGAACGATCAATTGTTAGCGACATTCCCGGAACAACAAGAGATGCTGTTGATTCTGTCGTTTTGTCTAAAGGTAGAAGGTTCAGAATCGTTGACACTGCGGGTCTTAGAAAACGAGGCAAAATAAAGGGTGATCTTGAATTCTATTCCCAGGTGAGAACACTTCAGGCCATTAGCCGCAGTGATGTCGTGTTGCTGGTTATGGATGGAGCTGACCTGGTGACAGATCAGGATAAGAAACTTGCTTCAGAGGCTCTGCTGAGGGGTAAGGGGCTGGTAATGCTCGTAAACAAGTGGGATATCCTTCCAAAGGATCCAAAACTGGGTGACAGGGTCAAAAAGACAGTTATTGAAGAACTTGGATTTGTAAAACATGCTCCGCTTCTTTTTGCGTCATCATTGACTGGAAGAGGCCTGGGAAAGCTTCTCGATAATGTAAACGAAGTATTTCATAACAGAAGAAATAGAATAAGCACTAATATATTGAATCGACTTGTAAGAGATATACTTGCTTTCCAGAAGATGCCCTCGAATAATAAAGGTCGGCCTCTCAAGATATTCTATTGCTCTCAGACAGGGATAGAACCCCCATCATTTGTTTTCTTTGTAAACTATCCTGATATTATCGACAATGCTTTTAACCGTTATATGGAAAAAGAACTCAGGAAACTTGAAAACTTCAGAGGGGTTCCTTTAAGGCTTTTTTGGCGCCCTAAAGCATGAAATATGCTTTAGGCCTTGACCATTACTGCATTTACTGGTAATAATAGATATATAATGAAATTTGATTTAAGTAAATGCTCTTAAACAAAACAGGAGGTGGCTGAATTGACAAAAACTGATCTGGCCAATGCAGTAGCGAAAAGTACTGGTCTCAGCAAGAAAGCTTCAGGAGAAGCAGTTAATGCTGTATTCAGTGCGATCGAAGAGTCTCTGGCCAAAGGAGAGAAAGTACAGCTTGTTGGATTCGGGACTTTTGAAGTAAGAGAAAGAGCAGCACGACAGGGAAGAAACCCACAGGATCCTTCAAAGGTGATCCGCATACCTGCGAAAAAAGTACCAGTGTTCAGACCAGGTAAAGCACTTAAAGAAAAAGTGTAAAAGACGTTTTTTTAAAGAACTTTTAGAAATGGATCTGGCGGATGATTATATCTGCCAGATCTTTCTTTGTTTACCGGTATTGCATTATCTCTCTATAGATATACAGCCATTCATCGTATTGAAGTTCTTCAGCCCGGACAGAATGGCTTAATCCACTGTTTTCAAGAATTTCATCTATAATGCCTTTTTCCATGCAATAACCAGAAAGGAGAAGATTCTTTGCAAGAGTCTTTCTTCTCTGACCAAATCCAGATTTTATGAGTCTCTTCCATTCCGGATCAGAAGCCAGACCCAGATTCCTGAACAAGTCAATTTTCAAAACAACTGAATCTACACCAGGTACAGGTCTGAAAGATTCCGGAGAGACTTTCATAATTCTTCTTGCAGTTCCCATTGCCTGTATTACTATCCCGAGAGGATATCTTGCTTTTGTTCCTGCCGGAGCACATATTCTCAAAGCGGATTCTTTCTGGACCATTATTATGAAGGTGTTTAGACCGTACGGAACAAGTTTTTCAAGAAGGGCCCAAATTAGTGGTGTGGTTATATTGTATGGTAAATTAGCGATCAGTTTGTTTGGAGGATCTTCCACCATTGTAGAATAATCAAACTTTACAGCATCCGACCAGATCAACTGTAATTTTGGGTACAATCTATCAAGTTTATCGAGAAAAGGTTTAAGCCTCTGATCAAGTTCTACCGAATACAGTTTTTTGCATTTTGATGAAGCGAGTCTTCGGGTTAGAATTCCCTTTCCGGGCCCTATTTCCAGAATAATATCTGAATCATTAATTTCTGCGGTTTTTACGATCTTTTCTACAATATTATTATCAATAAGGAAGTTCTGGCCGAGTATTGATTTTGGGAAAAATGGCTTATGATCATTGTTCAAGAAAATACGGTCCTTTCTGTAAAAAAAGCGGGAAACCACTTCTATGGTTTCCCGCTTGGATGTCTGGTCGGGACGAGAGGATTTGAACCTCCGACCACCTGCACCCCATGCAGGTACGCTATCCAGGCTGCGCTACGTCCCGTGAACAGAGGGTATTTTACCCTTCCTTGACGTTACGGTCAAGTATTTTCATAAAGTGTATCACCAGCAATAGAATATGTCACATTTTGCAATAAACTGAAGAATACACTTGTTTCTGTTTTAAGACTTTCTTTCTAATGGTTTCAGACAGGAAAGCGATTTATAGGATGGAAAGGACTCTTCTGATCTCAAATAATGTGGATCTCAAGCCAGCAAAACTCTATATTCAATTGTTTACATCTTACATTGAAACAGGGTGACAAGATCGCTCTTGTCACCCTGACGAAAATAACCTGAAAATAGTTTGCTAAATTATGCTTTGACCTTGATTTCACCAGCTTCAGCCATCTGTTTATAAGCCTGGTATCTCTCCATGGCTTCCTTTTCTGCCTTTTCGAAAAGGGATTCGGCTACTTCCGGGAATGTCTTGGTAAGTGAGGAGTAACGTACTTCGCTGAGCAGGAAGTCCCGGAATCCTCCTTTTGGTTCCTTGGAATCAAGACTGAAAGGATTCTTTCCCTGTTCCTTAAGGAGCGGATTGAATCTGTAAAGATGCCAGTAACCAGCATCAACAGCTTTCTTTTCCTGTTCCTGGGATTTGCCCATCCCGACTTTGATACCATGGTTTATGCATGGGGCGTAGCAGATTATCAGAGAAGGTCCATCATATGCTTCAGCTTCAGTGACAGCCTTCATTAGCTGATTCTTATCTGCACCCATAGCTGTCTGGGCTACGTATACGTAACCGTATGTCATTGCTATGCGTCCAAGGTCCTTTTTACTTGTACGTTTACCGGAAGCGGTGAACTTTGCAACAGCTGCTGTAGGAGTAGCTTTGGAAGACTGACCACCTGTATTGGAATAAACTTCAGTATCGAAAACCAGAACATTGATGTTTTCTCCTGATGCAAGGACATGGTCCAGTCCGCCATAACCGATATCATAAGCCCATCCATCTCCGCCAAGTATCCATACAGACTTCTTGATCAGATAGTCCTTCAGTTCCGCTATCTTTGCGAGAGCCTCATTGGCTTCACTGCTGCCTAGATCCTTGCCCAAAAGGGCCTTCACCTCAGCTGCTGTATTTTTGGAGGCTTCTCCGTCGTCCTTTGCTTCCATCCAGTTGTTCAGGGCTGATTTCACGTCTTGGGCTACATCCATTTCCAGAAGGTCCCTGACGGAATTCTCGAGGGTCTGTCTTATGTTGTTAACCGCAAGCCTCATGCCGTATCCATATTCCGCGTTGTCCTCAAAGAGCGAGTTCGCCCAGGCGGGCCCCTGTCCCTTGGAATTCAGAGTATATGGTGTAGCTGGAGCAGAGCCACCCCAGATCGAAGAACAACCAGTTGCATTTGCTATTATCATTCTGTCGCCAAAAAGCTGTGTTACGAGCTTGGCGTAAGGTGTTTCACCACATCCGGCGCAGGCACCTGAGAACTCAAACAGAGGCTGACAGAACTGGCTACCCTTGATGTTGTTCTTGTTGATCCTGTCTGATTTGTCGGAAAGGGTAACTGCGAAGTCCCAGTTCGGTACTTCTTTTTCTGTCTGGGTAGCAAGAGGTTTCATTACAAGAGCATCGACAGGGCATATGTCAGCACAGTTCCCGCATCCCGTACAGTCAAGAGTTGTTACCTGGATCTTGAACTGCAGGCCTTCGAGTTCCTTACCCTTTGCGTTCTGAGTTTCGAAAGTTTCCGGTTTCTTTGCAACTTCTTCCTCGTCGAGAAGGAAGGGTCTTATCGCCGCGTGAGGGCATACATAGGAACACTGGTTGCACTGTATGCATTTGTCGATCTGCCATTCGGGTACGTTAACAGCGATACCCCTCTTCTCATAGGCTGTGGTTCCGTTGGGGAAACTTCCATCCTCACGTCCCACGAAGGCGCTTACTGGGAGTTTGTCTCCCTGCTGGCTGTTCATTGGAACACATACCTTCTCAACGAACTCAGGAAGTTCCTGTCCAGTTTCCACAGTATCTTCTGAAGCGTTTTTCCATGTTACGGGCACATCTATCTTTTTCAGTGCACCAGCGCCCTTGTCTACGGCTTCGTTGTTCATGTTGACTATCTTTTCACCTTTATTCCCGTAGGTTTTCTTTATTGCTTCTTTCATGTATTTAACAGCATCATCGAAAGGAATAACTTCAGAGAGCTTGAAGAAAGCAGACTGCATTATCATGTTGATCCTGTTTCCGAGTCCGATCTCCTGTCCTATGTCGGTGCCGTTCATTACGTAGAGAGAGATATTCTTCTCAGCCAACTGACGCTTAAGGGATCCTGGCAGGTGCTTCTCAAGCTCTTCGAGAGAAGTCCACTGAGTGTTGAGAAGGAAGGTTCCACCATCCTTAATACCCTCGAGGAGGTTATACATGGAGACATATTCCTGTTTGTGGCAGGCTATGAAGTCGGCCTGGTCTATAAGGTAGGTTGACTTGATGGGTTTCTTCCCGAAGCGAAGGTGTGAAATGGTTACGCCACCTGATTTTTTGGAGTCGTATGCAAAATAACCTTGTGCGTACATGTCTGTATGGTCACCGATGATCTTAATGGAGTTTTTGTTCGCTCCTACGGTACCGTCAGATCCAAGTCCCCAGAACTTGCAGCATATGGTCCCTTCCGGGGTGGTGGAGATCCGATCCTTGACGGGAAGAGAAGTATAGGTCACATCATCAATGATGCTGATGGTGAACTGGTCCTTTGGTTCCGGAAGCTTGAGGTTGTCGAAAACTGAATTGATGTCAGAGGGTGTTGTATCCTTGGAGCCAAGACCATACCTTCCGCCAACAATAAGCGGAGCATTTTCTCTGTTGTAGAAAAGGGAACGCACGTCGAGGTAAAGGGGTTCTCCGAGTGCTCCCGGTTCTTTTGTCCTGTCGAGGACAGCAATTCTCTTTACTGTCTTAGGAAGTTCGTTGAAGAAATACTTTGCAGAGAAGGGCCTGTAAAGGTGGACTTTAAGGATCCCGACCTTCTCTCCCTTTGAAAGCAGGTAGTCGACGGTTTCTTCCGCGGCTTCACAGGCTGAACCCATTAATATCAGAACGTTTTCCGCTTCAGGATGTCCATAGTAGTTGAAAGGTTTGTATTCTCTTCCTGTTACCTCGCTGACCTGCTTCATATAGTCGGCTACTATGTCAGGGATAGCATCATAAAACTTGTTGGCAGCTTCTTTTGCCTGGAAGTAGATATCCGGGTTCTGAGCTGTACCCTTTGTGTAGGGGTGTTCCGGGTTAAGTGCTTTTGAGCGGAACTCTTTTACCTTGCCATAGTCGACCATCTTTGCGAGGTCGTCATAGTCCCAGGCCTCGATCTTCTGGATTTCGTGAGAGGTCCTGAATCCATCAAAAAAGTGAACGAAAGGTACACTTCCTTTAATAGAACTGAGATGTGCGACTGCTCCGAGATCCATGGCTTCCTGTACACTGCCGGATGCAAGAAGTCCAAACCCGGTTGCCCGTGCTGCAGTAACATCGCTATGGTCTCCAAAAATAGACAGAGCGTGTCCTGCAACAGCTCTTGCGCTGACGTGAAATACTCCTGGAAGCAGTTCTCCAGCGATCTTGTACATGTTCGGTATCATTAGAAGAAGTCCCTGGGAAGCAGTAAATGTGCTTGTAAGAGCACCTGCAGAGAGACAACCATGAACTGCTCCCGAAGCACCGGCTTCGGATTGCAGTTCGGCTACCTGAACAGTTTTGCCGAAGATATTCTTCCTTCCATGCGCTGCCCACTCATCAATGTATTCAGCCATTGGTGATGAGGGCGTGATCGGATAGATGGCTGCAACGTCTGTAAATGCATATGCTACGTGCGCTGCTGCGGTGTTACCATCCATACTTTTCCACTGTTTTGACATGTATTTACCACCTCTTTATTAATTTCCCGCAATCATCTGAAAATAACTGTCAGGATCACGGGGTAATTCACCTTATTCTTGTAATATCGGCATATATTTTCGGGTTGATCCATGGAAAAGATCCATTTGTCTGTTAAAATTCCCGAATGACCTGAATTGAATATTAACATGGTACGTTCCGTTTGTGCACGTTTAATCTATCGCGTATCATATTATAGAGCAAGGGTATTTTTGTACAACTGGTTTTGATAAATTATATTATGATATTTTCAAATATCATAAACATGTCTTAATATATCAAGTCTGAGTTCGGAGGTAAGTTGTATATGACAAAGATATTGGAAGAAATTATAGTACGACCTGAAATTCTTGATATTCCATTTGATAATAAAAGTCTGTGTAAGGACAAGACCAGTAAAGTAATGGTCGATATCGGGTTCGGGAATGGAGAGTTTCCTGTTCATCTTGCAAGGGAACAAAGTGATGTTATGGTTTTCGGGATCGAACTCTCTCTGTTCTGCATCAAAAAAGCTTTGAAAAGAGTATCAAGAACCGGTATACATAATATCAGATTAATGCAGGGTGACGCCAGGTTTTTACTCAGAGAATTTTTTCCTGATTCATCTGTAGACAAACTATTCATGAATTTTCCCTGTCCCTGGCCAAAAAAAAGGCATATAAAACGCAGGGTTACAAATCCTTCTTTTATGGATACTGTAGCCTCAGTTCTGAAAAAGGGATCAATCTTTGAAGTTCTTACTGATGAATACTGGTATGCTGAAGAGATAGCAAAAAGTATGGGTCAACATCCTTCTCTTTCCGTAAGTGAAGTTATTTTGAACCCTGAACGGGATATAAATACTAAATATGAAAGAAAATGGTTAGAAGAGGGAAAAGACATCCATCTTGTCAGAATAAGAAAAGATTCTGATTTTTCAACTGTCAGGATCCTTCAGGGGGTAGAAGAAATAATGCATTTTAAGTTGCCTGGTGTAAAAATATCTTTAACTGAACTTAAAGCCTTGAATGGAATGGGGGGTAAAGATGAACAGATACATTTTATATACAGGGAGGCTTACTCTGACGGTAATAATGCTTTTCTTCTGGAAACAGTTTCTTCCGATGGGGAATTTGAGCAAAAGTTCTATACAAAGATAGTTAATCAGGAAAAGGGTGCAATTATCAAGATAGATGATAATAGTTCACCATACAGAACACCGGCTCTGAAAAAGGCACTGGAAAACCTTTATACAAATTTCAGGTTAGAACATGAAGGATAACTGGATATGTTTTGCTCCTATAGGGATTGTCCATTCAAAAGTAAGGAGGAAAATGCCTCCTGATTTCTTTATGAATAAGGTTAGTGTAATTGAGGTGTTTGAAAAGTATGAAGATGCTATTCAAGGTCTTGAAAACGAGGGGTTCATTACGGTTTTATTCTATTTTCATCAATCTGTAAAATATAAAATGAAAGTTCATCCAAGAGGGGATATGTCTCGTCCGCTTAAGGGTGTTTTTGCCACGTGTTCCCCTGAGAGACCCAATTTTATTGGTGTTTCCAAATGTGAACTGCTTAACGTCAAGGGGAGATTTCTTGCCGTAAATGGACTGGATGCTATTGATGGAACACCTGTAATGGATATTAAGCCATTCAGGTTTTGAGAGTCTGGTGATCTGATTTGAAAGAGGTAAGGCCAACGTCAGGAAAGGTATTGCAGGCTTTATTCAACATAATCGGTCCTGTAAATGGTTTATCATTCCTTGATCTTTTCGCAGGAACAGGTAGAGTGTCAATGGAAGCCTGGAGCAGAATGGCTGCAACAGTTATCGGAGTAGAACTTGTTCGTTCCAGATGCAATTCAGTCAGGGTTCCTTCAAATAATTCAAAAACACGGGAATTCAGGATCTTATGCATGAATGTCAGAAGAGCGGTAACTATGCTTGAAAAACAGGGAAGGTCATTCGATATTATCTTTGCCGACCCTCCATATGAGAGTGGGTGGTGTAAAGATCTACCGATCATACTCTCTTTGCGGCAACAAATTATCAAGTCAGATGGTATTCTTATTGTCGAACATTCTAAAAGGGAAAGTGTAGTCACAGAAAATACGCTTTTCAAACAGGTCGATATAAGAGTTTATGGTGATAATGTTCTTGAGATATTTAAAAAGAATATTTGAACTGTTTGTGCAATATCAGGGAGGGTTTGTCTATGAAACGCCCAGTGAAGGCTGTTTATCCAGGTTCATTTGATCCTATAACAAATGGGCATATATATATTGCAGAAAGAGCAGCAGCTCTTTTTGATGAGTTAGTTGTTTCTGTGCTTCTTAACCCCGGGAAGAAAGCGACTTTCAGTATTGAAGAAAGACAGGCAATGGCCAGGGAAGCATTGAGTCATCTTCCAAATGTTAAGGTTAATTCCTTTACAGGGCTATTAGTTGATTTTCTCAGACAGGAGCATAGCAGGATAATTATCCGGGGATTACGTGCTCTTTCGGATTTTGAATATGAATTTCAGCTTGCTCTAATGAACAGGCAGCTTGCTCCTGATATTGAGACCCTTTTCATTGTTACGGAAGCCAGATATTCCTATTTGTCCAGTCACGCAGTTAAAGATATATTCCATTTTGGAGGTCCAGTGCAGGAGATGGTTCCACCGGGTGTTTACAGGCGGCTTAGAGAAAGATTCGGCAGATCTTCGGCACAATCCTGATGGTTCATATAAAAACTGGTCTTGAGTTTTTCTCTCTGTCTAATTGAGTGTTTTCAACCAGGGATTCCCAGATTCTCGAAGATCTATGTTCAATATCCATCATTTTCCTTGCTACTGGATTAAACTGGGCAGAACTTCTTGTAATAACCGGCAGCTCAGATGAATGTCTCATCCGTCTCAGTAAGTTTCGACCCTTTTCCCTACAACCCAGAACTCTGATGTATTGCGGTCCACATCTCTGGAATGCTCTGTTATCCCAGTGATCCATAGCAAGCAGTGTATGGATGATCCCTCGCTGGATACGTCCCCGGGTATGTCTTTTTGAAGTACACTTATCAACAAGTTCTTCAAGGCTTCCAGATTCTAAAGAAAGGTTTTTCAACCTGTTAAGAAGACCTTCGCCCATTTCAGCGTACTGTATTGAGGTTTCAGGTTCCATCCTTTCCAGAACTATTCTTACAAGAGGCCATAATTTCTCCCTGTTTTTACAGATACGGCCTTTTTCAATGTTCTTTCTCAGGTTTTCTGCTGAGTAGTCAGGAACAAGACCTAATGCGTTATTGATCTTATCCCGGGCCAATAAGGTTCTGATGCCAGTCGCACTTGCAAATCCGGATCCTGTATCAGTTTCGTGAAATGTACGTCCAATCCTTTTTACGGGGACAGGAATAATTTC
Source organism: uncultured Synergistales bacterium (assembly GCA_964410915.1). Lineage (GTDB taxonomy): Bacteria > Synergistota > Synergistia > Synergistales > JAFGMB01 > CAZFJG01. Next base: position 79,220 of record CAYPIU010000001.1, read on the forward strand.
AGAACCGGTCTCTATAAGTCTGCAGCAGTAACTGATAGCAAGATTATTGTTTGAATGGGAGGAAAAATCACCAGCACCTGGTAATAATTCATCTAAAGCGTGAGCTCTTGCTTCAACAAAAGAATATCCTTTCTTTAACATTGATTTGAGAGATACCTTGAAAGGTTCGGGTTCCTGAATTAAAATACCAGAGATTGTGTTTAAAAACGGGGAAGGGGATTCCATTCCGAAGGAAATATGGGTGACGATGCCACTTTTCCTCAATATATCTACGGAAGCATTCGCAAAGGGCCCCGCGTTATGAGATGAAAAAACAACGGGTAGCTCCAGTACAAGGTCGGCGCCGGAAAGTAGAGCAGTTTCAGTTCTTTCCCATTTATCTATAAGTGCAGGTTCGCCTCTCTGTGTGAAACTGGAGGAAAGAACTATTACAGAGGCATCTGCGTTAGTTTTGGCCAGTGCCTGATTCAGTTGGTATTCGTGACCTTTATGAAATGGGTTATATTCTGCAACAATGCCCACAATACTGGGTTTCATGTTAATACCTTCTTTCTCATAATATAAAGAAGATACTTCCAAGGAAGTATCAAGGTCAAGTATAGGAGGAAAGTATAATGAAAATTCTTGTTCTCAACTGTGGAAGTTCTTCATTGAAATACCAGCTTTTTGATATGGAAAAGGAACAGCCCCTCGCTAAAGGTCTTGTAGAAAGGATCGGTATCGAAGGGTCCCGCATCAAGCATACCAAAACAGGTCAGGATCCAGTTGTTAAGAATTCTTCTATTCATAACCACAAGCAAGCTATAAAACTGGTTCTTGAAGAACTTCTGGATTCTAAAAATGGTGTAATTGGAAGTCTTGAAGAACTGTCTGCAATAGGGCATAGAGTTGTTCATGCCGGGGAGAAGTTTGCATATTCAGTTTTGATAAACAAAGAAGTTATTGATGCTCTTGAGGAATGTGTCCCACTTGCACCTCTTCATAATCCGGCAAACCTGGAAGGAATAGAAGCAATGTTAGAAGTTCTTCCTGATATCCCGCAGGTAGGTGTTTTCGATACGGCTTTCCATCAGACCATGCCCGATCATGCATATGTTTACGGTGTTCCATACCATTACTATGAAAAATACAGGGTAAGAAGGTATGGATTTCATGGAACAAGTCATTTTTATGTTGCCAATAAAGCTGCTGAGATCCTTGGCAAATCTGTTGAAGAACTAAAGATAATTACATGCCACCTTGGTAACGGAAGTTCTATAACTGCAGTAAAAAATGGCAAGTCAGTTGATACAAGTATGGGTTTTACTCCTGCTCCCGGTGTTATCATGGGGACAAGATGCGGAGACATTGATCCTCTTCTTCTTAATTTTATTGCTGAAGAGGAAGGTATTGACTATAAAACAATGGGTCATATACTTAATAAAGAAAGCGGGATACTTGGTATTTCCGGTATCAGCAGTGATCTGAGGGATATTGAGGAAGCTGCAGACGAAGGGAATTATCGTGCAGACCTGGCTCAGAAGATCCTTTACTACGGGATCAGAAAATATATTGGTGCTTATGCTGCTGCAATGGGTGGCGTTGATATTGTCGTATTCACGGCAGGTATTGGTGAAAACAGTACTTCTGCCAGGTTAAATATATGTGAAGGGCTTGAATTCCTTGGCATTAAGGTTGATGAGGAAAGAAATAATGTTCGCGGCAAAGAGACAGTCATAAGTTCCGATGACTCAACTGTTACCGTAATGGTAGTCCCAACTAATGAAGAACTTGTAATTGCAAGGGATACTGAAACTATTGTATCAGGAGGAAGATAAATAGTTTTGTCTCGCTCGGAGATTTGGAGTGATCTGGATGTCTATTACTAAACCACCTTCTGACTGGCATTTTTATCTGGCTTTGCCGGATCCACAGGATACAAGGGAAATTAATCGTGAATGGACTGTTGAGATCAAAAATACTCTTTCATATGCCGGTCAGGAATTTACCTTCAGGGAACCAGTCAGTATATGGGTTGAGGGTTACTGGACAAAACCGCATTTCTTTTTGCAGATCGGAATAACGGGAAAGGCAGAAGTACCCTGTTCAAGGTGTCTGGAACTTACAGAGGTTGCAATAAAAGGCCAATTCAGTTATCTTTATGGTCTTGCTTCTGAAATTGAGGGTAAGGATGACAAGTCAGCAGATGATGAGAGTCTTGTAAGTATCAATTCCTGGAAGTCCGTCCTCGATATCAAGGATCAAGTCTGGGAATGCCTTATACTTTTGCTGCCGGAAAAAGTATTGTGTAAAGAGGGATGTAAAGGGCTTTGTCCTGTTTGTGGTGCTAACCTTAACCTGACAGATTGTAATTGTAGACAGGAAGATATTGATCCAAGGCTTTCAGTTTTGAGAGATATTTCGAAAGAATCCGGTGAAAGTGACCAATAAAAGAAAAGGAGGGGATTAATTTGGCAGTACCAAAATCGAGGCTTTCTCATGCTCGTTCGCATAAAAGGAAAGCAAAATGGCTTGGTTCGGCAAAGGCGCCTGAAATGAGTGCATGTACGCATTGTGGTGAAATGATCAGAAACTATCATGCATGTCCTGAATGTGGGTATTACAAAAATCGCAAAGTGATTTCAAAATCGCAAGAAGACGACGAATAGTAATATACTTATAAAGCAATGTGATACCTATGTTTAACAATATACTTTAGAGGAGGCGTATGCCTCCTCTTTTTTTACCTACCGAACTTGACCCACTTGTATAAAACATTTATACTCTCCCTATTCTTTATATCAGATATTAATAGCAGGTCCTAAAAGAGGTGAGTAAACCAGTGTCCTATAACAAAAGCACCAGGCAATATGAACTTAAAAAACTACTCAAGCACAGTCCTCTTTTAACAGATAGAGAATTGGCAGAAATGTTAAAAGTCAGTGTAGGTACAGTTAGACTGGATCGTGCCCTTTTAGGAATACCAGAACTTAGAGAACGTATGAAAACTATGGCTCAGGAGGCAACTAGCAAACTTACTTCCCTTAAACAGGAAGAGGTTATTGGAGATCTGCTTGAACTGGAACCTGACAGGTGGGCCCTTTCTGTTTTGCAAACCAGGAAGGTTATGGGTTTTCGGCATACGGATCTGGTTTGGGATCATTACATTTATGCTCAGGCGAGTTCTATTGCTATTGCAGTTGTCAAAGCTGACATGGTTATCGTCAGTTCAATGAGAGGGCGTTACAAGGCGCACGCCAGAATTGGAGACTCTCTTGTTGCCCGGGCAAAAGTTGGTATACATAAAGGGAATAAATATATCATAAGTGTTAGAACTAAAGTAGGAAATGAAGAAATATTTGTAGGGCGATTTATTGCAAGTGTTCTAGAGCCTGAGGAAAAAACGTTTGTAGAGAGGAGTGTTTTAGATTGATTCTGGCTCTTGATTCAATGGGAGGAGATAATGCTCCGGTAGAAACATGTAAAGGAGCATTGGAAGCCTGTTCCCTTTATCCAGATCTCGAGATCATTCTCGTTGGAGATCAGGATAAGATCAGAGAAAATATAGAAAAGGCCGAACCTTCTGTTAAAACACGTCTTCATGTGGTTCATACTGATGAATGTATAGGCATGGAAGAGATACCAACGGTCGCTATAAGGAAAAAAAGAAGATCCAGCCTGAGAATAGCTATGCAGATGGTTCATTCAGGAGAGGCGCAGGGGTGTGTTTCAGCAGGAAACACCGGTGCGATTGTTGCTGGAGGGATACTTATTGTCGGCAGGATAACCGGGATTGACAGACCTGCTCTCGGTGTTGCTCTTCCAACGGCGGACAAAGTTACGTTCCTTCTTGATGTCGGTGCTACTGTAAGGTGTAAACCGGTAAATCTATATCAGTTTGCACTTATGGGTGATTTCTATTCGAGGCATATCCTTGGAGTTCCAAATCCCGAAATATCTCTTCTTTCCAATGGTTCTGAAGACATAAAGGGAGATGAGATAATTACCCTTTCCAGAAAACTGATCAAAGAAAGCCACCTTAATTATAAAGGCTACATAGAAGGCGATGACATACCATTTGGCAGGTCTGATGTTGTAGTATGTGATGGTTTTTCCGGTAATTCACTTCTTAAATTCGCTGAAGGTCTTGGTGAAGCGATCTATAGTATCATAAAGGAAGAGGTAGGGCAGAGAGTGTTGCCAAAAGTTGGAATGCTTTTTATGCTTCCAATGTTAAAGGACCTTTCTACAAGGCTTAATTATGAACAACATGGAGGGACTCCCCTTCTTGGGGTTAATGGTGCGGTAATAAAAGCGCACGGTCGTTCCAAAGCCCCAGCCATTAAAAGTGCGCTGGGTGTTGCCAGAAACTTTGTTTTGCAGAAAGGCGTTGACAGTATCAAAAGAGAATTGGACCAGGGAGGGAGTATCTGATGAGTTTGTTGAATGGACGGAAAGTTTCCATAGCTGGTACAGGTATGTATGTCCCTGAAAAGATCCTTACTAACAGTGATCTGTCGAAGATCGTTGATACAAGTGATGAATGGATAGTTGAAAGAACCGGAATAAGGGAAAGACATATTGCAGCTGAAGATGAAATGACAAGTGACCTTGCATATAAGGCATCATTGTCTGCTTTGAAGAACAGTGGGATAAAAGCTGAAGATCTTGATATGATAATCGTTGCGACCAATACACCGGATACTGTTTTCCCAGGTGTTGCACCGAAGGTCCAGGGAATGCTTCAAGCGGTTAAGGCAGGAGCTAATGATATACAGGCTGGTTGCACAAGTTGTATTTATGCGATGGCAATCGCCTCTGCAGGTATTTCCTCAGGTCTATGGGATAATGTTCTTGTGGTCGGAGCGGAAGTACTTTCCCGGGTATTGAACTGGGAGGACAGAAATACATGTGTTTTATTCGGAGATGGCGCCGGAGCGGTTGTATTAAATTCTTCCAGACAAGGCATGGGGACCGTGATCTCCTGCGAATTAAGAGCTGACGGAACAAAACATGATTATATAACATTGCCTGCAGGACTGATTGAAAGACCCGCTTCTGAAAGTACCATCGCCGAAGGTCTTCATTATGTTCATATGAAAGGTAATGATGTTTTTAAATTCGTTAACAGAATTTTACCTTCTTTTCTCAACAAAGCATGTACTGATTCAGGAATTGCTTCTGATGAAATAGATTGGTGGATCTTCCATCAGGCAAATCTTAGAATAATGCAGGGCGTTCTCAAAAGGCTCAAGGTTTCTGAAGAAAAAGCAGTTGTAAATCTTCAAAATTACGGAAATACATCTGCAGCATCAACTCTTATAGCCCTACATGAAGCGTTTAATGATGGGCGTATTCAGAATAATCATAATGTTCTTTTAACCAGTTTTGGTGCTGGTATGACCTATGGAGTTTTGATATTCCAGACGTGAGGTGAACTAGTATGTGGCAGAATCGTCTTAGTAGAATGCTTAAAACTGAATATCCTATTCTTCAGGGTGGTATGGCATGGGTGGCAAATGCAGAACTTGCCTCTGCAGTCAGTAATGGTGGAGGTATTGGTGTAATAGCGGCGGGGAATATGCCTCCGGAACTTCTGGAGAAGGAAATCCAGAAAGCCATGTCTATGACAGACAAACCCTTTGGAGTAAATATAATGCTTCTTTCTGATACCGCAGAAGATGCAGTTGATCTTGCTTATAATTATAAGGTTCCTGTTGTAACAACTGGTGCTGGAAGTCCGGGGAAAGTTATTGAAAAACTCAAGCCAGCAGGTACGACAATTATCCCGGTAGTTGCTTCTGTTGCTCTTGCAAGAAGAGCTGAAAAACAGGGAGCAGATGCAGTTATAGCTGAAGGTACGGAGGCCGGAGGCCATGTTGGTGAAATAACAACTATGGTACTGGTCCCACAGATAGTTGACTCAATAGATATTCCTGTCATTGCTGCCGGGGGTATAGCAGATGGCCGGGGATTGATCGCTGCTTTTGCATTAGGAGCTGAAGGTGTTCAAGTTGGGACAAGGTTTGTATGCTGCAATGAATCCACTGTTCATGAAAGCTACAAGAAGAAGTTGCTTTCAGCAAGAGACAGAAGTACAGTAGTTACAGGTCAGTACACAGGTCATCCAGTGCGATGCATCAGCAACAAGCTAACAGCCGAACTTGAAAGACTTGAAAAAGAAAATGTACCTGTTTCAGATTTTGAAAAAGCAGGGGCTGGAAGACTAAGAGATGCAGTAGTATCTGGTGATATTGTGTGGGGATCAATAATGGCCGGTCAGTCAGCAGCCCTGGTGAAAAAGGTGCAGCCAGCCATAGAGATTATTGAGGAAATGTTTAAAGAAGCTTCTGATATTATATCTGATCTTCATACCAGATATTCTGGAGATTAAGGAGTGGTGCCTGTGAATTACAGTTTTGTTTTCCCGGGGCAAGGCTCTCAGGAAGTGGGAATGGGAAGATCACTTTATGATGAATATGATTCAGCAAGAGCTGTCTTTGATTCTGCCGATAAGGCTCTTGGTTTTAGATTAAGTGAGTTCATATTTGAGGGACCGGAAGAGAAACTTCAGGAGACTGAATTTACTCAACCAGCAATACTTACTACCAGCATCGCTGTATATTCCGTTCTGGCTGAAATTACAGGAAGATCTATTCTTAAACCCTCTTTCATGGCGGGTCACAGTCTTGGTGAATATACTGCGCTTGTTGCGTCCGGAGCGCTATCGCTTGAAGATGGAGTTAAGCTTGTACACCTCAGGGGAAGACTTATGCAGGAAGCTGTACCTATAGGTGAAGGTACCATGGCAGCGATTCTTGGACTAAATTCTGAAGAAATTGACAGGGTGTGTAAACAGGTTTCCGGTGTAAAGGGATGTCAGGCTGCCAATTACAATTCTCCCGGTCAGACAGTAATTTCTGGACATGTTGAAGCAGTGAATGACGCAGTGGAACTCGCAAAGGAAATGGGCGCTCGAAAGGCCGTTCTTCTCAAAGTAAGTGCCCCCTTTCACAGTTCTTTGATGTTTCCTGTTGCCGAGAAGCTTGAAAAGGCTGCATCAGAGTGTAATTGGAAAATACCTTATGTTCCTGTGGTAGTTAACTATTCCGGTAAGCCTGTAACTGAGATCTCTGACATCATTTTTGCTCTCAAGGAACAGACCTATAATCCCGTCCTCTGGTCAGCGTCTGTTGATTACATGGTTAACGCAGGAAGCACAACCTTTATTGAGCTTGGCCCGGGAAAGGTACTTTCAGGTTTGATAAAGAAATGTGTAAAAGGAACAATTGTTATGGCTGGTCAGGATAAAGATAGTTTAGCCAGGATAAGGGAAAAAGTAGACAGGGAGGGGTCATAATTGGAGCAGACTTCCAGAATTGCAGTAGTAACAGGTTCTGGCAGAGGTATTGGTAGAAGTATTGCCCTCGAACTTGCAGAAAAAGGTCATGATATAGTCATAAACTATTCCAGAAGTGCTGGACCGGCAGAAGAAGTCTGCCATCTTGTTGAAGGCTATGGAAGAAGGTCATTGTCAGTAAAAGCGGATGTTTCTGATGTTTCTTCAGTTAAAAATATGTTCAGGATCATATCTGAAGAAATGGGTAATGTTGATATTCTGGTAAATAATGCTGGAATCACCCGGGATAACCTGCTGATCAGAATGAAAGATGACCAATGGCAGGAAGTCTTGAACTCTAATCTTTCTTCTGTGTATTATTGCACCAGGGAAGCAGTCAGGATAATGGTGAAAAAAAAATGGGGAAGAATAATTAATATTGCCTCTGTAGTTGCACTAATAGGCAATCCCGGCCAGGTTAACTATGTAGCCTCCAAGGCAGGTATAGTTGGATTAACTAAATCCGTGGCCCGGGAATATGCTTCAAAAAATATTACTTCAAATGCAATTGCTCCCGGTTTTATCGAAACAGATATGACTGCGGTTCTGAAGAATGATGCCAGAGAAGCTCTTATGTCACAGATACCGGCAAAAAGAGCTGGGAAACCTGATGATATTGCAAAACTTGCAGGATTTCTTGCTTCTGATGATTCTGAGTATATTAATGGACAGGTTATCGCCGTAGATGGCGGAATGACAATGTGTTAACATTCTCTGGAGGGAGGTGAAGTGAAAGTGAAGAAAGAAGAACTTCTTGGTCGTTTGAAAGAAATTATAATTGACAGACTTGATGTTGAAGGGGAGCAGATAGTTCCTGAAGCTTCGTTTGTTGAGGATCTTGGTGCAGATTCACTTGATATAGTAGAGCTTATCATGGGAATCGAGGAAGAATTTGATATTGAGATTCCTGATGAGGATGCAGAGAAACTTACTACAGTTGGAGAGGCTACTAATTACACCCTTAATAAGCTTGGAGTCGAGGAATAAACTCCTTTTGTATTTCCTTTGTTAACTATTGAGGGGAAGGAGATATCCTTCCCCGATTTAACTGATTCTAAGTTCGGGCAGGAAAGATATAGATAACAGTCGATGGCTCCCTGTCCATAAGGAGTGAATAATTTGCGAAGAGTGGTAATAACAGGGCTTGGACCGGTGAGCCCTATTGGTAATGGGAAAGAAACCTACTGGAAGGCCTTAAAAGAAGGCAGGAACGGTATTGCACCTATAAAACAATTTGACGTAGAGGGATATCCAGTAACCTTTGGAGCAGAAGCCGATGATTTTGATCCTACCAGGTGGTTAGACAAGAAAGAAGTCAGGCGTTCAGACAGGGTTATACATTTTGCTGTCGCAGCTGCTGATCTTGCAGTAAAAGACGCTGCCCTTGAAGTTTCAGACGTGGATCCATATCGATTTGGCGTATATATCGGGAGCGGTCAGGGTGGAATAGAGACAAGCTTTCAAAACTTCAAGCTTCTCATGGAGAAAGGGCCAAACAGAGTTAGTCCCTTCTTCATTCCTATGATGATAAGCAATATGTCAGCAGCATACGTAGCATTGAAACATGGTGCAAAGGGACCTAATCTTTGTGTTGTTACAGCATGTGCTACTTCAATTAATACAATGGGAGAAGCTTATCATACTATCCTTCGGGATGATGCCGACATTATTCTCGCCGGTGGTTCCGAAGCTGCCTTGAGATCAATAGGGATAGCCGGTTTCGCTGCCATGAAAGCTCTTTCAACAAGAAATGATGATCCTGAACACGCATCGCGTCCTTTTGATCTGGATCGCGATGGTTTCATAATGGGCGAGGGGTCAGGTGTTCTTGTAATGGAAGAAATGGAACATGCTCTAAAACGAGGGGCAAAGATCTATGCTGAGGTAGTAGGTTATGGATCTACATGCGATGCATGTCACATAACTGCGCCGGATCCGGAAGGTGATGGTGCAGTGAGAGCTATCAGCATGGCAGTTAAACAGGCTGATTGGGGATATGATCAAGTTGATCTAATCAATGCCCACGGTACTTCAACAAGACTAAATGATAAAGTGGAGTCTCTCGCGATCAGAAAAGTCTTTGAAGAAAATACAGAAAATATACTCATAAATTCAACCAAGTCAATGATAGGACATTGTCTTGGTGCTGCGGGGGCTCTTGAAACTATTGCCGCTATACAATCTATTGAGGAAGGGACTGTACATCCCACAATCAATTACCAGACACCTGATCCCGAATGTAATATACCGGTTGTCGGACAGGAATACCTAACCAGAGATGTTAAAAATGTATTGATAAACAGCTTTGGTTTTGGGGGCCACAATGGGGTTTTGGCTATCGAAAGATTCACGGAGTAATTTATCTTGAACAAAGAACAGCTTGAGTGGTGGGAAGGACAACTTGATCTTCTGCAGACAAAACTCGGCTATTTCTTTAAAGATATCAAGTATCTTAAGGAAGCTCTGACTCATTCTTCTTTTACCAATGAGTCAGGGCTTCCTTACTCTAATGAAAGACTCGAATTTCTTGGTGACGCCGTACTGGAGTTACATATTTCGGATAATCTTTTTCGAAATTTCCCGGAGATGGATGAAGGGGATTTGACCAGAATGAGGTCACAAATGGTATGTAATCAATCCCTGCTTCCCTGGGCAGGATATCTTGGGATACCAGGAATATTGAGACTTGGCAAAGGTTTAGCTAAAAAACGCGACTTGGAGGCCCTTTCATCTTTTGAATCGATCTTTGCAGATGCTTCAGAGGCTGTTTTTGGCGCTGTTTTCCATGAAGGAGGTTTTTTCTCCTCTGAAAGAGTGACAAAAGCATATATCGAGTTTTGTATAAACAGATCCAATGGCCCAATGACTCGGATATCGGATCCAAAATCACTTTTACAGATAAAGGCTCAAAAACTTGGTCTCGGACATCCTGTTTATAACATAATATCAACAAGGGGCTCTTCCCATGATCCTCTTTTCAGAGTTCAGGTCTTTATTGGAAATATAACGCTTTCAACTGGAGAGGGAACTTCTAGAAAAGAGGCTGAATTCCAGGCAGCCAGAAATGGTCTTGAAACTTTTGCAGAGTATTTCCCTGTTGAGTGAATCGAATTCTGGCGATAACGGGACTTCATAAAATTAAGGAGATTGGTAAATTTGGAGAATTCAAAAGAGAAAAACATTATTCTTGCGCTTGATACTCACTCTCTGAATGATGCTTTCAGAATACTTGATCTGGCAGGGGATGATCTGAAATATGTTAAAGTTGGCTATAGATTGTATTTTCTTGGCGGTATTGACTTTATTTCAAAGCTTCAGTCCAGGGGATACTGTGTTTTTCTGGATCTGAAGTTGCATGATATTCCAAATACGGTCAGTATTGCACTTGAGCCTTTGATGGACATGGGGTTGTGGTCAATTACCCTTCATTCAGCAGGCGGCAGAGCTATGCTTGAACAGGCTGCAGCAGCAAGGAACAGAAGTGGGACTAAAACAAAACTGTTTGGTGTAACAGTACTTACCAGCCATTCTGATATTTCCTGGCAGGAAGTTAATCCTGGTGCTTCTATATCTTCTACACTTCTTTCAAGAGCTGTTTTATGTGAAAACTGCGGACTGGATGGTCTTGTCTGTGCCCCTTCAGACCTCCCTTTACTGGATTCCAGTGTAAGTAGAGATCTTGACAGAATTGTCCCCGGAATAAGGCTTAAGGATACTACCGATGATCAGCAACGTTCAAAAAGCCCATTTGATGCAATAAAAGATGGAGCTGACTATCTTGTTGTTGGTAGACCCGTATTGAATTCACCATCGCCAGGTAATGTAATACAAACAATCAGAAATCAGATAAGAGAGGCTGAAAATGAAATCTTATAAGATAGAAGAAAAACTAAAAAAAATGCTTGGGGACAGTGGTGCACTTCTGCATGGACACTTCCTTCTTACTTCAGGATTGCACAGTGAATATTACCTTCAATGTGCTCTTCTTTTACGTTATCCTGAGTATGCTTCTTTTGCAGGTAAAGAGATAGCTTCCATGTTTAAAGGTTCAAATATTGATATCGTTGCAGCTCCTGCAATCGGGGGATTGATAATTGGACATGAAGTGGCAAAGGAACTTAAAGTTCCATTTATCTTCTATGAAAGAGAAAACGGCAGGATGAAATTAAGAAGGTTCCCCGAACCCCGGGGTAAAAATGTTCTGGTTATTGAAGACGTTATAACTACAGGAAGTTCTGTCAAAGAAGTTGGTGACATGATCATAGCTGCAGGCGCTCAATGGATAGCTACTTCATGTATCGTTGACAGAAGTCAAGGGGATCATTTGCTTGAATCACCTCCTATTTCCCTCATGCGGGTTTCATTCCCTGTATACGAACCTTCGGAATGCCCTTTGTGCAAATCTCAGGTATCTCTTGTTAAACCGGGAAGCAGGGACTTCAACAAATAGTGTTGAATTAGTATAACCACTACTTAAGTAACTATCTATTTAAAGGGATGGTAAATTCTGATAAAACGGTTAATTCAAATCTTAATCATAATCTTTTTTGTAATTTATTTTACTTTTTCTGAAGGTCAAGCATCCAAGTCTCCAGCCGAAAAGATCTGGAGTGTAACTCCCTGTCTTGGGATGGTAACTTCCTTTATTGGCGGTGTACATGTAGATGTTGAGAGTCTGACTGTACGAGTAAATGATGATCTGGTCCTAAGCAATGATCTCAATGCTTACGAGGGAGATATTGATATAATTGCTCTTGACTTCAAAGAAGCGGGTTCTATGGGATTCAGGGATGATAACACTACAAATATTCATTTCCTGTATAAAAATATTCCTGTACCCAGAGACAGTGTTAACTCTCTGTTTTATGATCCTGCTGCTCTTCCTTTCATTGGGCAGAAGGTTATGAATGTTCTTGCCGAACTTCAGCCATTTAATTACCCATATTTTCAGAGAAAGCTTGCAGAATTCAGAACGAGACTCCAGAGCACGGTTCTTGTAGGAAGAAAACTCCTTGAAGGTGTCAAGATCTTTAATGTTTCCATGCACGGGAAATATCTTCTCCAGGCTGCTGGTTGCGAAATAAAGGATGTTCCCGAGAACTTCTTTGAAATGATCGAATCCCCTGAAAGTATTGATTATTATATAGAGATCTTTTCGCAGAGTCAGGAGAATGGGTTGTTGGCAGTTGCCGACGTATGGACACCGAAACCCATTAAAGATCTTATACAGGAAGATAATTATGGGATCATACTTCCTGAACCCCGGCTTGAAAACGAAATTATTCTTTATTTACATCAACAGTATCTATCAGTCTGGGATGAAATGCGGCAGAAAGATTTCTCCCGGAATTCCAAAAGAGATTAATCTGCCGCCTATGCGGTAAGTTTCCTTCAAACTGATCGATGATATTCAACAGAGAAAGTACCGGGAATTTATTTGTCAAGTTGAATATTCCCGTTACCCTTAAGGAAATGACCTATTACACACGAAGAGCTGAATCCTGTTTGTCTAAGTTTATGAAGAGTTTCCGATGCATTTTCCTCGGGTAATGACAATAGAAGACCACCTGAAGTCTGAGCGTCAAAAACCATGTCTGTGAGACTTTCTGGAAAGGCATCCCTGTTCATAACCCTATCTTCATATTGAATACGGTTATTGTAGGTTCCTGCAGGAAGGAGGCCCATTTCTGCAAGATCTATCGTACCAGGAAGGAGAGGAATATTTTCAAGGTTCATCGAAAAATCAAGCTCCCCATCTGACAACATATCAAGTAAATGTCCCGCCAGTCCAAAACCGGTTACATCTGTACAGGCCTTAACATTGCGCAGAAGATCTTCATTAAGCTTCAAGGGTACGTCATTTAAAGTAGACATCCATTTTTCAGCTTCCTCAGGTCCGGAAGGATCTTCTACCATATCTGCTTTTATGGCTGTTGATATTACACCCGTGCCAATGGGTTTAGTAAGAATAAGAACATCGCCTGCTTCAGAGCCTGTAACTTTCCACATTCTCGACAATTCAACCTCACCGTAAACACTCAAGCCATATTTAGGTTCTTCATCCTCAACGCTATGTCCGCCGACAAGAAATGCGCCCGCTTCCGAGACTTTTCTATGTCCTCCCCGTAGGATCTTTTCAAGGATATCAAGACCTAACGTCTTGATGGGAAATCCCACGATGTTAAGGGCTACAAAGGGCTTCCCTCCCATTGCAAAGATGTCACTTATTGCATTGGCAGCAGCTATCTCTCCCCATTTCTCAGGGTTATCAACAATAGGAGTAACAAAATCAAGGGTTAAAACACCAGCCCTGAAATCATCTATAGTCCACATTGCAGCATCCTCCCCTGAAATCCAGCTGGATAAAAGTCTTTCATGGGACGCATGGGGAATATTCTGAAGTGCTTTTTCAAGGTCCGCCGGACCTATTTTAGCTGCTCACCCGCTAGTTCGGGCCATTTCCGTAAGTCTGATAACAGGCCACCTCCTTATATAAGGTTATATCAATTATAACATATAATAATAGTTGTCTACTGTAAAGGTGCATGTATAACATCCCCGACAGAAAATGTTTGTGTGTTGCCTTCTGCGTTTTCGAGGATCAATTCTCCTTTGGATGTTATACCAGTAGCTGTACCAGAATAGGTTTCATTTTCTGTAAGAATACTTACGGATCTACCAATGGTCGAACATTCATGGGAATAACTTTCTATTATCTCTTCCGAACCTTTCTGTTCAAAAATCGATAATATTGATGAAAAGTATGTAAGTATTTCCGCAATCAGCTTAGATGAATTAATATATTTCCCGGTTATTTCCTTCAGTGTAACAATGTTTCTATGCAATTCATTGGATAAGTAGATCCTTTCGGTATTTACATTAATACCTATGCCTGTTACAACATAATGGACCATATCAGTTTCCATTGATGCTTCAGAAAGGATGCCGCAAAGTTTTGCTTCTTTATAAAGAATATCATTTGGCCATTTGAGGTCACATTTAATTCCTGTTACTGATTTTATTGCATTTACCACTGCCATAGCTGTTACGAGATTTAATATCTGGATCCTGGAAGGTTCTATACGGGGCCTTGTTATTATCGACATGTATATACCGTTGTCTGGAGAGATCCAGGTCCGATTCTTCCTTCCACGTCCGGAAAGCTGTTTACCAGCTATTACTGTAGCACCAGCACCTATTCCTTTTTTAGCGAGTTGTTTTGCTTCAGTCTGAGTGGAATATATGGAATCATGGTAGATGATATTTTCACCCCATGGACACCTGTCGTTGATACTTGCGGCTATGTATGAAACAGAGACATCTGGTGGTAATTCGGAAAGGGTATAACCCTTATGAGGTATTGAATCTATTTTGAAACCCTCTGATCTGAGGTTTTCAATTGTTTTCCAGACCGACTGTCTTGTGGTACGGGACAGAGAAGACAAGACAGCACTTGAGACAATTGATCCACTATGTTTCAATAATGCTCTAAGGATAGTGGTCTTCGTGTGATTTGTCTTATGCATTTTTTCTCTATCTCTCCTTTCTTGATCAGTAACGATGATATAATGAAAGTTCTTTGGACACAATGTTTTACAGGCAACATATATTGGAGGTTTACATATGGTAGGAATAAATAACAACAATATGGTATTGGAAGAACTGCGTTCACTGGTAAGTGAATTGCAGGACAGTCTTTGACCCGATTGCAGAAAAGCAAAGGGTTAAAGAACTTGAGAAGCTTATTTCAGAACAGGGCTTCTGGGAAAGAGACGATTCTCATGTTCTCTCAAAGGAATTTTCAGCCAGACAGAATAAGCTTTCCGAACTGGAAGATATTCAAAACAAGTATGAAGATATAAATGCCATTGCGGAACTTTTAGCTGAAGCCGAAGACAATGAGCTTCAAAAGGAGTTTGTTGAGAGCTCTTCAACCTTAAAGGCCAGGATCGAGGAAGATAAACTCAAGTTGCTACTCAATGAGGAATACGACGAAAGAAGCGCAATTGTCTCTATTCACGGTGGTGCAGGTGGACTTGATTCCCAGGACTGGGCGGAAATGCTTTACCGTCTTTATCTCCGATGGGCGGAAAGAAGGAATTATAAAGTAAAGATCATGGATCTCCTTCAGGATGAAGAAGCAGGGATTAAAAATGTTACCTTTCTTGTGGAGGGAGAAAATGCACATGGTTATTTGAAGTCTGAGATAGGGGTACACCGTTTGGTCAGAATATCTCCCTTTGATACTGCGAAAAGAAGACATACAAGTTTTGCCTCTGTAGATGTTTCTCCGGATCTCCCAGATGACGTTGAGGTTGATATAAAGAATGAAGATCTAAGAGTTGATACTTTCCGCGCGAGTGGAGCTGGCGGGCAACATGTTAATATGACTGATTCTGCTGTAAGAATCACTCATTTCCCCTCGGGAATAGTGGTAAGTTGCCAAAATGAAAGATCGCAGCATATGAATCGTCATATGGCCATGCAGATATTGAAATCAAGGCTTTATGAAAGAATGGTAAAAGAACGACAAAAAGAACTGGATGAGCTCCAGGGAGAAAAAATGGAGATAAGCTGGGGTAGTCAGATAAGATCTTACGTACTCCATCCCTACACTATGGTAAAAGACCACCGGACAGATCATGAAACAGGAAATGTACAGGCTGTCCTGGATGGAGCTATCGATGATTTTATAATGGCATATCTGATGTGGAATAAATGCAGATAGATTTACACAGATCAGACTTTTACAAGTCAGACAAAAGGCGAGGTGCATTATGAAAAAATTCTTTTTAAGCTTTTGCCTGTTTCTTTTCTGTCTGGTATTTTTACTTCCATCTCAAGGTTTTACGAAACCTTTTATTCCGAACAGCAGTGTGATGGATATTTCTGAAGTGAGACCAGGGATGAAAGGGAAGGCTGTTACAGTAATATCAGGCAGGACCAGGGTAAGTTTTCCAGTTGAGGTTATAAGTATGGTTCCCAGGAAAGGTTCTCCCGGAAACCTGATCCTTGTAAAAGCGAAGGGCCCTGTTATTGAAAAAACGGGTGGGATTGCTTCAGGTATGAGTGGAAGTCCTGTTTACATAAACGATAAACTTATCGGTGCCATAGGTTATGGCTGGAATTTTTCCGAACATGATCTTGGACTCGTTACACCCTTAAAGGATATGGTTGATATCTGGGAATGGCCTGAGAATTACCCTGACTTTCCCTCTCCGGTCAAAGTAAAATATTCAGCATCTGATGATATAGAAACTGGATCCGAAAGCATGGATATTATTTCTGACAATGTTGATATCCTGCTTACAGAGGATGAGATCTTTTCGAAAAGCACGCCTCTCTTTGCAACGGGTCTAAGCAGGAGAGCCATGATGAACATCGGTAATATCCTTGAAGAAAAGATTGTTGCGGGCGGTATGAGCAGTTCGCAACTTCCAGTTGAATATAAGGCTTCTCTAAAACCAGGTGACGCGGTTGGTGTTCTTCTTGCATGGGGAGACGTATCAATGGGAGCAACTGGTACCCTTACATCGATATCGAATGAAGGAAGATTTATTGCTTTTGCACATCCATTTCTTAATAGGGGTAATGTTGCATATCCTCTTACTAGGGCATGGATACATGATGTTATCCCAAGTATTAAATCACCCTTCAAACTTGGGACTCCACTTTCTATAGTGGGATGTGTTACTCAGGACCGACCTCAGGGTATAGGAGGCAGAATAGGTCTTTTTCTCCCTTCTGTGGAGGTATCCTTAAACTTTGCGGATATTGAAACTTCTGATACTGTTCGAAAGAAGAAGAGATTTCAAATGGCTTATGATCCTTTTCTCATATCTACGATCTTTCCAGAAATGGTCCTGGGTTCCATAGATGATCTATGGGGAAGAAAAGGTGAAGGGACTTTCAGGGTCAACCTTGAAGTAGAGGGTGGGACTCTTCCGAAAGGCTGGAGTGTAACAAACTATTTCTTTTCTGATAAAGATGTGGCTTCTGAAACTGTTGATAACCTGAAAGAAATAACAAATCTTATAGCACTTAATCCTTTTCGTGAGATCAAACCTTTAGGTTTCCACATGGATATAGAGGTTACATCACAACCAAAAGTCCTCTATATCGAAAAGGTTTCTGTAGACAAAAAGATAGTCAAGCCTGGTGAGGAGATCAAAGTTGAAGTATTGCTGAGACCTTACAGAAAGAAACAGATCAAGAAGGAATTTACCCTGAAGGTACCGGAGAAAAGTTTCGGCCCCTGTGAAGTTATTGTCCGTGGAGGAGGGATCTCTCCTCTTGGTCAGGAGTCTATTGCCCGTGGTCTTGACACGATCTCCTCATTTTCACAATTGCTTGAAGAAATGAGTGCAAGAGAAGCAAATAATGAGGTAATTCTTGAATTTGTTTTCAACAATAGTCCGCAATTTTCACCAGTTGGCAACAATTCTGATGAGTCTCAGGAGCTATTAAGTGAAGTTAAGAAAAGAAGGATGGAAGAAGGAACTTTAAGGATCTTTAAATCAAATTATTTTGTCGAAGGCCTCTTGAGGAAAACCGTAACTGTAGATCCCGGAAATATTAAGGAACCCAAAAACATAAAGTAATCAAAGGTGTGAAAGGTAATTGTTTATAACTCTTGAGGGAATTGATGGTTCAGGAAAGAGCACACAGGCAAGAAAACTATTCAATAATCTTTCACATAAACATGGTGAAAGTAATGTAGTCTGGACAAGAGAACCTGGAGGTTGGGAAAGAGGGGACTTAATAAGGGACTTGTTATTGAATGATAATCTCAAACACGATCATTCAGAATTATATCTTTTCCTTGTAGACCGGTGTGAGCATGTCAAGAGAGTGATCTTTCCCGCCCTTCTTGAGGGGAAAATCGTCCTTTGTGAGAGATATACAGATTCGACCCTTGCTTATCAGGTTTGGGGCAGGGGTTTATCTTTTGAAAAGGTAAACAGCCTTTTTCTCTGGAGTGAGTTCCCAATCCCCGAATTAACTTTATGGTTTGATATCAATGTTAATATTTCCCTCGAAAGACTTGTGGATAGAGGTTTTCATGACCGCATAGAGTCCGGAGGATATCCCTTCCTCAGAAAAGTGAGGCAAGGATATGAAGCTTTAAATAAAATGTATCCTGACAGAATAAAAAGAATCTGTGCCGACGGTTCTGAAGATTCAGTATCTAATGAGATATCGGAAATTATTAATAATATTCAGAGTTTAAAATAAGATGTTCCTGAATATGTCTAATTCTGTTTATGATGGTGATCTTTTTTATGGTTAATTCTGTTGATTTTATAAGAAACAGTAAGGGATTTAAAGATTTTATAAAATATCTTGAAGGAGGAACTCTTCCACAAGTACTTTGTGTGAAAGCTCCAAAGATTCTGCACGAGGACTGTTCCAGAGTATTTGCAAAAGCTATTTTATGCAATAATTATATTGGTGATGATAATTGTTCATCCTGTAAGGAATGGCATGATGGTTCACACCCGGACCTGATCTATTCGGGTCTTCCTGAAAAAGCTCCCGGAATAGACAGATGCAGGGAGATCCACAGTGAGTTGTGCTTGAGATCTGTGGTAGCAAAACATCGTGTTGCGGTTATATTTATGGCGGACAGGCTTTCAGTCCATGCATCCAATAATATGTTAAAACTGGCGGAAGAACCTCCAGAAAATGCTGTTATCATTTTTTTGCTGGAAGAATATAATCTTTTGCCGACACTCAGCAGTCGAGTATGGCCCGTAACTATTTCTCAACTACCACCTGCCAGTTCCAGACCAATTCCGGGATCAGACGAAGAATGGATAGAATGGTCCAGTGATCTACACAGGGAAGATACTGGTGAAATCTTAAAATTTATTGAAGCCTGGATCAGCTATGCACTTGAAAACGGGGAATATATCAAGGCGGGCAAAATGGAAAAGATAAGGATAATTGCAAAAAGTCAAAAGATCTCTCAGGCGATGCTGGAAGATCTTATTATCTTAACTATCAAGGAGGGAATTCCTTTTGAGCATATATTTGGTGATATTTGGTAAACCAAGGTATCTTGGAATAACAACTGTTGAAGATATTATCCTGGAGAAAGGCTGCAGGATTCTCATAGAAAGCATGAGGGGCCATGAAACTGGAATAGTGGCAGGTTCTCTCACGAAGGACCAGGAAGAAAAATTCAGAAATAACTGCAATGAGGAACAGACAGATGGTCAGGCAAAGGGTGGAGAACCTATGCTTCAGAATGTTGAATTAACAGGTTATCCTGATGCAAATGACTATGAGATCATGAAACAGCTGAGCAGTGATGAAGCAGAAGTTCTGCAAAAGTCCAGAAAGATCCTTTCTGAACATGAACTCCCAATGAAGGTGGTTGATGTTGAGTATATTCATGACAGAAAAAAACTTTTCTTTTATTTTACTTCTGAACAGAGAGTAGACTTTAGAGCATACGTAAGAGACCTGGCCAGAGAATTCAAAACCAGGATTGAATTGAGGCAGATAGGAGTCAGGGATGAAGCTAAAGCTGTCAAAGGTCTTGGTCCCTGTGGATTACCATGCTGTTGCAGCTATTGGCTCCAGTCCTTTACACCCATCTGTATAAAAATGGTAAAGGAGCAGAACCTCGCTTTGAATCCTACGAAAATATCCGGCATATGCGGACGCCTTATGTGTTGTATGAGTTATGAACATCCTACCTACCATGATCTTTGGAAAAAACTCCCTAAGCCTGATTCCAAGATAAAGACTCCCAAGGGCAACTTTGTCATAAATGGTGTCAATATAAAATCTGGATCAGTTTCATTGCGAACTCCAAATGGGAAAGAAGTAATGATCCCTGTGGATGAATTCGAAAATGTCAGAAAAAGAATAACCAGCGGTGAAACTTTAGATGAGCTTTATCAAAAAGGGATCCTGGTCTCTGACAACGTCGAGATCGACAAGGTGGGAAAAGATGTACTATTTACAGATGACATGATATTCAGCTCAAAAACCGGACAATCACAGAATGTCAAAACTGATAAAAAGCAGGATCAGAAAATAACTGTCGGATCATCAAAAGAGGAAGGTTCAAAACAGAGATCCGATAAAGGTGAAAAGCAAATATCTCAAAATTCGAAAACTACAGATAACATAAAGAATAAAAATAAAAGAAGAAGAAAAAAGCCAACAAAACCAAAACATACTCCAAATGTAAACAAAGAAGAAAATGCAAAAGGGACTAAAGTGCCAAGACCAGCAAGGAAAAGAAAACCAAGAAAAAAACCGGATCAAAAGGGAAAATCTGACAAGTAGATAATCAGGGCAGTCTTAAGATTCTTGTAAGATCCTGGAAATATAATCATGCAGAAGTTATGGAAAGAGGCTGATCTTTAGTGTTTCGTTCGATTGGTGGACGTATCAAAAAAGTGAAAAATAGCTGGAGTGGCAATATACTCAGTGTATTCAAAAATAACTACATCAATGAAGAATTCTGGGACGATCTTGAAGAGATACTTATATCGGGAGATGTAAGTATTGAACTTGTTGACGAACTTCTTGATATATTGAAAGACCATGTAAGAAAAAAGGGGATCAAGAATTCTTCTGTTCTTCTGGAAGACTTTTCAGAAATACTTGAAGAAAAACTATCAGCTGTCAAAGGTATGGGGGAGGAGCCGTTATTGCAGGGATCTCCTTCGGTTATAATTCTGGTCGGGGTAAACGGATCCGGGAAAACTACCAGTGCAGCGAAGCTCGCGCAGAGGTATAAAGAAGAAGGTAAAGATGTATATTTTGCAGCTGCAGATACCTATAGAGCTGCTGCGATAGATCAGCTTCAGATATGGGGTAAAAGAGCCGGTATAAGGGTAATAGCTCAGAAGCACGGCAGTGATCCTGCTGCTGTGGTATTTGATGCTATAAATGCAGCAAAGGCAGCAGGGGCCGATCTGGTAATTGTTGATACAGCAGGAAGGCTGCATTCCAGACATAATCTCATGGAAGAACTTTCAAAGATCCATAGGATATCAATCAAAGAAGCTGGAACAGACAGTGTGGAAGTATTCCTGGTTCTTGATGCAGTTATGGGACAGAATGGTTTCAGGCAGGCTGAAGCATTCAACCAGATACTTGATCTTTCAGGTTTGATCCTTGCGAAATATGACTCAACAGCCAAAGGTGGTATTATTTTAACAATAGCGGATAAATTAAAACTTCCTATAAGATATCTTGGTCTGGGAGAGGATGTTCAAGATCTTACAAATTTTGACCCTGCTTCTTTTATAAAAGAATTACTTTCTAAAGATCAGGATTCTGCTTAAGATCACATGGAGGCTGTATGCATAGACTTCAAGTAAAACTGATCACCGGAATTCTCTATCCGGATAATATCCTTCTTGATTGGGTCAAAGAAAAGCTGACTTCTATCTGGGGGCCGTATGAGAGGATTAGTGATGAATATCTATTTGATAAAACGGATTATTACAGGGAAATCTCCCCTGTTCTTTTCAGGCGGTTTATATCTTTTAAGGGTTTGTTCGATCCAGGACAGATCGTTACCTGGAAAAGATCTTCCTGTGAGATCGAAGAACTGAGCGGAACATCGCGTAAAATTAACATAGATCCTGGCTATGTTGATGGTGCCCGTCTTGTATTGGCTTCAACAAAGGATCATGCGCACAGAATATATATTTCTCAGGGGATCTTTGCAGAAGTTACCATGAGATACAGGTATGGAAGATGGGTTCCATTTGACTATACATTTCCGGACTTTGCATCCGGTATATACAATAACTTTTTTGAGCAGGTAAGAAATGACTGGCTGGTTCAAAAGTGTCCCGGGAGGCAATCGACATGATCGAAAGATATGAAACAGAAACTATGAAGAAAATATGGTCTGAAGATAATAAATACAGGACATGGCTTAACGTTGAAATCGCTGTGTGTAAAGCGTGGGCTAAATCGGGTGTTATACCTGCTGAAGATCTCGATTCTATTCAAAACAAAGCGGATTTTGATGTCGACAGGATCAAAAAGATCGAACAGGAGGTACATCATGATGTAATTGCTTTTGTTACTGATGTTGCTGAAAGAGTAGGGCCCTCAGGAAGATATATTCATCTTGGGATGACAAGTAGTGATGTTCTGGATACTGCATCGTCAGTACGGATAAAAGAATCTCTTGAAGTGATCCTGGTGAAACTCGAGAAACTCAAGCAGGATATATATAAAGCTGCCTGTAACAACAGATTTCTTCCCTGTGTTGGAAGGACGCATGGTATACATGCAGAACCATCAACTTTTGGACTGAAACTCCTTAACTGGTATTCTCAACTTGACAGGGATCACACAAGGATAAGCGAAGCTCTGGAACAAATTTCATACGGGAAACTTTCAGGGGCTGTTGGTACCTATGCCCACTGTCCACCTTCTATCGAAAAGGAAGTCTGCTCTGAACTTGGATTAAAGGCCGCTTCAGTTTCCACACAGATCCTTCAGAGAGACAGGCATGCTCAGGTTATCTCCTCACTTGCTTTACTTGCTTCATCTATTGAGAGAAGCGCTGTAGAAGTAAGGCACCTTCAACGAACAGAAGTCCTTGAAGTATTGGAACCATTCGGGACCGGGCAGAAAGGTTCATCTGCTATGCCGCATAAAAAGAACCCGATTATTTGTGAACGTCTTACCGGAATGGCAAGATTAATTAGAGGATATTCTCTGACGTCCATGGAGAACATTGCATTGTGGCATGAAAGAGATATCAGCCATTCATCGGTTGAAAGGATAATCTGGCCAGATTCTTTTCATATTATTGACTATATGCTGGATAAATTTGCATCAGTTGTAAAAGGTATGATGCTGATACCGGAGAATATGCAAAAAAATCTTGATCTCACAAAAGGTCTTGTATTCAGCCAGAGGATATTGCTTGAACTTGTTGAAACCTTTGCTTTCAGCAGAGAGGATGCATACAGTATCGTTCAAAGAAATGCCATGAAATGCTGGGAGGGTGAAGGTTCCTTTATTGATCTATTGTCCAAGGATCCTGATATTAATTGCCTTATATCATATAAAGAACTGGAAAAGCTGTTTGATTACCATTATTATTATAAATATGTTGATGAAATATTTGAAAGATTCAATAATTAGGTAAAACTGCCAGTTTTAGCTTTTTGATGGGGGTAATGCTTATGGCCGCTCCGGATAGAAATATGGCGTTAGAGCTTGTAAGAGGTACAGAAGCTGCTGCAATGGCTGCAGGTCGCTGGATGGGGAGAGGCGAAAAAAATGCAGCAGATGGAGCTGCTGTCCATGCAATGCGTAATATGCTTAACAGTGTTTGCATGGATGGTGTTGTAGTGATCGGAGAAGGAGAGAAAGATAAAGCTCCTATGTTATTCAATGGTGAAAGACTTGGGAACGGGGATCTTCCTGAAGTAGATATAGCAGTAGATCCTATTGATGGGACAAGACTGATCTCGCTGGGACTTCCTGGCGCTATAAGTGTCGTTGCAGTATCAGATAAAGGTACAATGTATAACCCGGAGGATCTTTTCTATATGAATAAGATCGTCACTGGTCCTGAGGCTGCTGATGCTATAGACATAGAAGCTTCTGTGGAAGAAAACATAATCAATGTGGCGAAAAAAAAGGGAAAAGCTATAGAAGATATTACCATTGTTGTACTTGATCGACCAAGACATGAAGATCTTATCTCAGATATAAGAAGAGTAGGAGCACGTATCAAAATGATACCCGACGGGGATATCGCAGGTGCGTTGCTGACATGTAAAGCAGAACAGGGTATGGATCTTCTGATCGGCATTGGAGGTGCTCCGGAAGCTGTTATTACCGCTTGTGCCATGAAGGCTCTTGGTGGAAACATGCAGTGTAAACTGTGGGCAAGAGATGCTCGTGATATTGCCAAGGCAAGAGAAAGAGGTATTGATCTTGATTCAGTTCTCGGACTCAATGATCTTGTTAAAAGTGACAATGTGTTTTTTGCTGCTACCGGTGTTACCGATGGAGAATTCCTAGAAGGTGTTCGATACCAGGGCTCTAATATTCTGACAAGTTCGATCGTTATAAGGTCAAGATCCGGGACAATCCGTTATGTAGAAGCTGTCCATAAACTTGAGAAACTACTTCATATAAGTGATGTAGACTACCTTAAGGGAATGTAATTAGTGACAGGAATGAATATTCGGTGTATTATAAATGATAACTTTTTATCATCATCTTTACTGATTCATTGATGTAACTGTTCTGGGGTTCATCTTTTCAGAAGATGGTGAAATGTAACAGGGAGGAAGTTATTTCATGAAAGGTACTGTCAAATGGTTCAACGCAACGAAAGGTTACGGGTTTATAACAAGCGAAGAAGGTAATGACGTATTTGTTCATTTCAGTGCAATCCAGATGGATGGATTCAAGACTCTCGAAGAGGGTGATTCTGTCTCATTTGAAGTAACTGAGGGAGAAAAGGGGCCTCAGGCTGCTAACGTAGTTAAGGACTAAGTATCTTTAATATTTTACTGAACATTTCTAATGAGGTCCGGGTCCAGAACCGGACCTCATTAATTTTTCCCCCACCTGAATGCTCCTATTACTGCCTGTCCTGTAGAAACACACTCGTCATTTGGTGAAAGTGTCTTATGAACCAGTGTTTTCATGCCTTCCCGCTCCAGT
The DNA here is from genome assembly GCA_964410915.1 of uncultured Synergistales bacterium. Taxonomy (GTDB): domain Bacteria; phylum Synergistota; class Synergistia; order Synergistales; family JAFGMB01; genus CAZFJG01. The sequence goes on from CAYPIU010000001.1 coordinate 104,274, forward strand.
AACGTATATGTCAGATTGAGTAATCGTCTGTTCTGCCAGACTCCTCCTGAAAGAGCGACGTGTTTTATTCCTGTTTCAGATGCTATTGATAATGATATTCTGGTAAGCTCTCTGGCCAGTCCATAATGAAAAGCTGCAGAAATCTCTTTTTCAGATATCTTTGTTCTGTTATGGATTATCCATGCTATAGCATTTCGCCAGTCAAGGATCCATTTATCATTTTCTTTGTAAGATTCAAAAGGAGCTGTGGCGGTACCTTTTGCATTAGATTCCAGAAGGATCGCGGCTTCTCCGTCAAATGAACTTAAAGTGCAGATATTAAGCAGAGCTGAGACACCATCGAAAAGTCGACCAGCTGATGTTGTTACAGGACCAGAATGAACAGTTCCAGAAATTAGCGGTATGGTCTTCTTGAATTCAGGCCAGATGGATCTGGCGATATCTATGCTTTTATCATGACCAAAAGTCTGGGTCAAAAGGGAGAGTGCATATCGCCAGGGTTCCAGAACTGCTTTTTCTCCCCCTGGAAGATTGGAACTGAGAAAATGGCCGGCACGATAGAAGTCTTCGATATCACCCACAAGAAATTCACCGCCCCAAATTGTTCCGTCAGTTCCGAATCCAGTACCATCCAGTATCAACCCAATAGCCTTGCCTTGATGTCTATTTTCTAAAAGACATGATGCCAGGTGTGCGTGATGATGCTGTACAGCCATTATATGTTCCTTTTTTATGTCTGTCTCTTCAAGTGCTATTTGCGTAGACACATATTGTGGATGCATATCATGGACAAGAAATTCCGGTTTAAGATTATACAATTTCATGAAATGCTTTAATGCACGTCTGTAATAATTGATAGTTGGAATCTGCTTGAGATCTCCAAGATACTGGCCGGGAAAAAGGATCTTTTCCTGTGTTATGGAAAATGTACTTTTCATTTCCCCTCCAGCGGCAAGGATAACTGGAGAATTAACTGGTAAGGGAAAAGGTGCAGGAACAAATCCTCTGGATCTTCTCAGTAAGATCTTCATTCTGCCGGAAACGGAGATCACAGAATCATCTATTGGCATATGAATATCACGGTTGTGGAATAAAAAAGAATCTGCTATAGATCCGAGCTTTTCCAGAGCCTCTTCATTTGCTGCAATGATAGGACTGTCACTTATATTTGCACTTGTCATTACAAGCGCATCAAAACTTTCCATTATCAAGTGATGCAGAGGTGTGTAAGGGAGCATTAACCCAAGGTCATTCTGTCCCGGGGCTATACTTTCACAAATACCGCAATTGTTCCGTTTATAGCAGATGACGATGGGCCTCTTTGAAGAGAGTAGTGTTTTTTTGATCTGAGTCGTTAAAATGCATAACTTTTCAGCAACCTCTATATTTTTTACCATAAGCGCGAAAGGTTTTTTCTTTCTGTTTTTTCTATTTCGTAAAGTTTCAATTGCTGCAGGGTTATAAGGATCGCAAGCGAGGTGGAATCCTCCCAACCCTTTAATAGCCATAATACTACCTGTTCGAATTAAATTTACGCATTCTGAAATGGCTTTATCACCTTTACTAGTTATAGACTTTTCTGAATCCTGTAACCACAGTTCCGGACCACACTCAAAACAGGCATTTGGTTGAGCATGATATCTTCTATCTGTATCTGTAGTATATTCGGCATGGCAGTCTTTACACATGGTGAACTTTTTCATTGTTGTTTCAGGTCTGTCATAAGGCAGATCCTGGATTATGGTATATCTCGGGCCGCAGTTGGTGCAATTTATAAATGGATAACGGTATCTTCTGTTAGAGGGATCATTCATTTCCTCAAGGCAGTCTTTACATGTCGCAATATCAGGAGGTATGAGAACTCTCTGTTTTTTCATCCTCTTGCTTTTTACAATATTGAATGTGGTTGAGAAATCTTTGTCTATGTCGCATTCTTCAATGATCTCCAAAGAGGTGATGGCTGATGCATCAGGGTTCTCTGTCTGAACCCTTGCAATGTAATCATTTATGATATGTTTTTCACCCCGGAGTATGATTTCAACACCGTCAGAGGTATTTCTTACAGATCCCCCAAGACCAAGTTCTCTTGCCAGTTTTGCACAAAAGGGTCTGAATCCTACTCCCTGTACAATACCTGTAATAAGGATAGTGACTTCATGTCCCATTGACAAACCTCCGATCTCAAGGCATTTTAATTCAAGAAAGAGATCAACTCAAGTCTTTTTACAGGAGAATATAATTTAATGAAAAATTCAGAGCAGATTTTTAAAGAAATTATCATTGTAAAAGGGGCAGGAAAAGGGAAAACTACTTTTTCACTTGGACTGCTGGCCAGAACATTTTTTTCTGGAAGAAAGGGTGTGATTATTCAGTTCATGAAAGGGTATCCTTACTCCGAGGTATCGCTTTTACAAACTTTACAGGGTATCAGAATTGAGCAGACAGGTACACCTGATTTTGTAAAAAGAGGGGATCCAGGGAAAATTGATAAGAGTGAAGCACAAAGAGGCCTTGATATCGCAGTCAGGTTATGTAAATCAGGAAAACTTGATCTTATGGTTCTCGATGAGATAAATGTTGCCGTTGATTACGGTCTGGTTGAGGAAGAAAAAGTGCTCGGATTTCTTTCTTCCTGCTTTAGTATATCAAGAATAGTCCTGACGGGTCGTTATCCGTCCTCGAGGCTTATCTCAATAGCTGATCGGGTAATAACAATGAATGAGATCAAACATCCATTTAATTCTGGTATTATGGCGCGGAAAGGGATCGATTTCTGAGTTTGAAGGCGGGGCCAATTTTATGTATAAAGCTCATTGCATGAATTCAGAAGATCTTCTCAGATCTTTAGGGACTGGTTCTGAACACGGATTAGCTGAAAAAGATATCACAATGCTTCAGAACATATATGGTAAGAACATTCTAAGGGAAATTAAATCGGATCCCTGTTGGAAACTATTATTGAATCAGTTCAAGACTGCAATGATATACCTTCTTGCTTTTGCTTCTTTGATAAGCCTGCTTATGGGGGAAAAGCTCGATACATCTGCCATTCTTGTTGTTATCTTTCTAAATGCCTTTGTTGCATTTTTAACAGAATTTAGAGCAGAGAGATCGCTGCAAGCTCTTAAATCAATGACATCTCCTGAGTCAAAGGTCATTTGGTCTGGTAAAACCCTTATTGTTAAATCAGAGGATCTTGTTCCCGGAGATATAATCTTACTTGAAGCAGGCGATATTGTACCTGCTGATGCAAGAATACTTATTTTCAAAAATCTTATGGTCAATGAAGCATCTCTTACAGGAGAATCTCTTCCTGTTGTAAAGACAGACCAGATACTTGAAGAGAATACACCTTTTTCTGACAGGCATAATTGTTTCTATTCTGGAACTTGTGTTGTCAGAGGTCGAGCAAAATGTGTTATTTTTGCCACGGGGATGGATACCGAGTTTGGGAAAATAGGAGAGATGCTCCAGACAGTTTCTTCCAGAATGACTCCTCTTGAAGAGAGACTTGCAAGATTCAGTCATTTCCTGATATTTGCTACGGTTACCATAGCAATCCTTGTTATATTGCTGGGTTTCCTTCAGGGAAGAGGATTTTTGAAAATGCTTGAAACAGGTATTGCCCTGGCTTTAGCTGCGGTTCCTGAAGGATTACCTTTTGTTGCAACAATGGCTCTTGCGTTCGAAGTACATAAAATGGCTGGAGTCAATGCCCTTGTCCGCAACCTTTCTTCTGTTGAGACCCTTGGTTCAACGACAATAATATGCACAGACAAGACCGGGACCCTTACAGTAAACAGGATGCAGATCAGAGCAATAGAAACTTCCTGCGAAGAAGCTATGGAAAAGCTGATGAGAGTAAGTGTTCTGTGTAATTATGCGTCTCTTAAAGAGGATAATGGAACCGGGGACCCAATAGAGACTGCATTATTACGTTATGCTGTTGAGCATCAAGTCTCTTATGAAAAAGTGCGAAGGGAATTTCCCCGGATCAATGAAGAACCGTTTGATTCTGAAACCAGAAGGATGATCACCTGGCATACTTCTGGAGTTGCTATGAAAGGTGCTCCTGAAGAAATAATCAGTCAGTGTATTGGAACCATGGAAAAAGACCACTTGCGCAAATCTGATGAAACTATCAGGGCTGAGTGGCTTGGAAAAGTACAGAAACTTGCTTCCAGGGGTATGAGGACATTGGCATTTGCATGGGGTAATAACCTTGAAAGCATGTATTTCTCAGGGTTGGCCGGTTTTGATGATCTGCCAAGAAAAGAAGTCGCTTCTTCTGTCGAACTTTGTCATAAAGCTGGTATCCATGCGGTAATGGTGACAGGTGATCATCTTTTCATTGCAGAAACCATAGCCAGAGAGACAGGCATTATGGACAATTCCCATAGATCCGCTGTTTCAGGTGAAGAACTGAATAATATGTATGAGTCGGATATTGCCGATATTGCTGGACAAATTGCTGTTTTTGCAAGGGTTGATCCAGAGCACAAACTTAAAATCGTCAGAGGATTACAAGAGGCTGGAGAAGTAGTAGCCATGACCGGAAATGGGGTAAATGATGCCGTTGCTCTTCATCACGCTAACGTTGGAGTAGCAATGGGTATTCAGGGTTCAGAAGTAAGTAAAGAGGCCTCTGATATTATACTTCAGGATGATATCAGAGGTACAATAGTACAGGCAGTAAAGGAAGGCAGAAGAATATTTGATAATATCCGAAAAGCTGTTCTTTTTCTTCTCAGTTGTAACCTGAGCGAGATCTTGACTTTTTTTATCAGCATCCTTTTCAGATTACCCTCAGTTTTGTTACCGCTACAGATTCTCTGGATAAATCTTGCTACTGATGTTATACCGGCTCTTGCAATTTCTTTAGATCCCGCAGAAGTCGATATTATGAAAAGACCTCCTAAAAAAAAGTCTGAAGATATAATTACTTTTCAACATAAGTTCCAGATAGTTCTTTACAGTATTCTCATGGCACACGGAGTTCTTGGATTTTATTTGTGGACACTCTTTTTTCATTCAGGCGCATGTTCTTTAGCTAACGAGATGGGTTTTCGCACTCTTGTTTTCTCTCAACTTTTTTTGTCATTAATGTCAGGGAGGCAAGTATATTCAGAAAGCCGGATATGCTGTGGGCGAATCCCTGGTTTCTTTGGGGTATTGTTGTATCAATGTTCCTTCAGGTGAGTATCACTTTCATTCCGGTATTTCAGGAAGTACTTGAAATAGTCCCTTTAAGTTTTAAGGAATGGTCAACAGTACTTGCGGGGTCCTTACTTCCTACTTCAATAGCACAGTTAAGCAAACTCGTAAGATCATCACGGGAGGATGGGTAAGTTGAAAAAAAGAGCGGTTTTAGGTATAAGTGGTGGTGTTGACAGTGCAGTTTCAGCTTATATATTAAAAAAACGTGGATATGAGGTCATTGGGGTTTACCTTTCTCTGCACAGTATTAAAAATGAAGTATTATCCGAGTTGGATATCTTAAGAAACTCATTAAAAATTGATATTATTGAGCACAATTGTGAAAATGAATTTAAGGATTGTGTAATATCACCTTTTATAAAATCTTATATTGATGGAAAAACTCCCAATCCATGTATAAAGTGTAATCCTCAACTTAAATTCAGAACTCTTTTCAGAATAGCTGATGAACTTGGGGTACCTTTTGTATCGACGGGACATTATGCCGGAATATCAGGACATTACCCCGATAGATATCTTATCCGAGGGCAGGATCGGATAAAAGATCAGAGTTATATGCTGTATCGTCTCGATAAAAAGTGGTTGAACAGGATCATATTTCCTCTTGGCTCGATGGATAAAGATACTGTTAAAAGAATTGCTGAGGATATAATTCCCGGGAATCCCGGATTTAAGAAGGAAAGTCAGGATATATGTTTTCTTAAAGGACAGACTTTGTTTGATTTTCTGAAAGGAGAAACATCATCCTCTCAGACTGAAGGTAAAATAATAGACAGACAAGGTAATATTCTGGGTAAACATAAAGGGATTTTCAGTTATACTATAGGTCAGAGGAAGGGTTTAGGTCTTTCAGGAGGGCCATGGTTCGTTCATTCTATAGATCCTGACTCAAATATCCTTGTAGTTTCCGGCGAAGAAGACATAAAATCGGATTCTATATATTGTGAAGAAGCAGTATGGCACAATCCCCTTGTTGATAAAAATGAGATATTTCAGGGACAGCACAGATACAGGGCAAAACCGTTCAGATTGAGAATATCATCTGCAGGGGAAGGAAACTTTACGGTTAAAACTTGTCAACCAGTAAAAGCAGCAGCTCCAGGCCAGGCTCTTGTCATCTATCAGGGCAACAGGGTCATTGGCGGAGGAACAATAATAGCTTCTAACAAGGAGGAATAGGTATGTCTGATTTTGAAGGATTGAGATTGCCTGTTGCAAAGCTCCGTAAAATGACAAACATTAAAAATCTAGGGTTTGATTCTACAAGTTCTCTTGAATGCCTTAAGGATTTTATTGGTCAGAAACGAGCTATAAAGGCAATGGGTTTTGGTCTTGCTGTAAAAGGAAAAGGATACAATATCTTTGTGGCAGGGGATACAGGCAGTGGCAGGACTACCTATGCTCATGAGAGACTGAATGCTGCTGCAAAAGAAATGAATGCTCCCAGTGACTGGATCTATGTATATAATTTCGATGATCCATCCAAACCTCTTTCTATCAATCTCAAAGCTGGTCTTGCCAGGGAAATGGAATCAACCTTTGAAAATCTTCTGGAAGAACTGAAAGTTACCATAAGTAAAGCTTTTGAGAAAAGTCAGTACGAGGATTCCAAAGCTCAGCTTGTTAAATCATTTCAGGAAGAAGTTAATGAACTGATGGAAGAAGTTCGTAAATGGGCATCGGAAAAAGGTTTTACTTTAAAGAGAACTCCACAGGGTTTTGTAAACATCCCCATGAAGGAAGAGACAGATGAAAATGGGGAGAGTGAAGTCAGGGAAATTCAACAGGAAGAATTTGAAAAACTGAGTGAGGAAGAACAAAAGCAACTTGAAGAAAAATCCGAGGAAGTATCACAAAAAACACTTGAGGTCCTGCGGACAATAAGAGACAAGGAAAAATCACTCAAAAAAAAGATAAGCAAACTTGAGGAAGAGATCTGTCGAGCTGCAGTAACACCTTACCTTGAGGATATCAAAGAAAAATATACAGATAATGAAACACTTAGAAAATGGATTGATTCCCTTACCGAGGATATTGTCGGTAATTTTAATCTTTTCGTTGCTTCCGCGAAAGACGAGAATACTGAACTTGATCTCAGTAGATATTCCATTAATTCTTTTGTCAGTAATGATCCTGAAAAAGGTGCACCTGTAGTATGGGCAACAAATCCGACCTATTACAACCTGATAGGCAAACTCGAATATGAAAGCAGACAGGGATATCTTTATACTGATTTTCACAAGATCATTGCAGGGGATATTCATAGAGCAAATGGAGGATTCCTGCTTATTGATGCTGAGAAACTTCTTAGAAACTTTATGTCCTGGGAAGCCTTGAAAAGGGTTCTCAATACAGGTGAGATATCTGTTGAAAATCTTGGGGAACAGTATGGTGCTATTCCTGTTTCTTCTTTAAGGCCTCAACCCATAAATGTAAATGTTAAAGTCGTTATTGTAGGAACGAGATATCTTTATCGTTTGCTCCAGATCTATGATCCTGAATTCCAGAAAATGTTCAAGATCAAGGCTGATTTTGACATTGATATGCCAAGAACACATGAAACGGAAGAGCAGATGGCCAGGTTTGTAGCCAGTTATATACATAAAGAAAAAGGTATCTGTCCGTTCAGTTGTGATGGGGTGGCTGAGGTAATAGACTGGTCCTGTAGACTTGCGGAGCACCAGGATAGAATGTCTACACAGTTTAACAAGCTCACAGAAGTGATAGTTGAGTCGTCTGCCTGGGCCCAGATGGAAGGTTCTGAGACAGTAGGATCAGAACATGTTTATAAAGCAATTCAGGAAAAGAAGTTTCGTTCAAATCTTGTTCAGGAACGAATTGAAAGAGCTTTTCAGGAGAACATCATAAGAATTGAAACTTCAGGAGAGAGAGTTGGCCAGATAAATGGGCTGTCTGTAGTTTCACTGGGAGATTACGAATTCGGACATCCATCACGAATTACAGCAAATGTTTATATGGGTAAGGAGGGTGTTGTAAATATTGAAAGAGAAGTTAAAATGGCTGGTCCTATACATAACAAGGGGCTTATGACTCTTTCAAGTTATCTAGGGAAACAGTACGCACAGGAGATTCCACTTTCTTTAACGGCCACGCTTTCATTTGAACAGAACTATGGGGGAATTGAAGGTGATAGTGCTTCTTCAACTGAATTGTACTGCCTACTCTCTGCTTTAGCAGATCTTCCTTTAAAACAGAATATTGCTGTAACAGGGTCGGTCGACCAGTTTGGCAACATTCAGCCGATCGGTGGAGTAAACGAGAAAATCGAAGGCTTTTTTAATTATTGCAGATACAACGGTCTTACAGGGGATCAGGGTGTAATGATACCGCAACAGAATAAAATAAATCTTATGCTGAACAGAGAAGTTATTGAAGCTGTTGAAAAAGGGCAGTTCAATATATGGGCTATAGAAAATATAAGCCAGGGTATTGAATTATTAACAGGAGTTCCTGCCGGTATTGCTGATGCTGAAGGCAAGTTTGAGGAAAAAACAGTTCATTTCAGGGTCAAATCAAAACTGCAACAATGGACAAGAAAGATCGCCAGCCTTAATAAGGGGCTTGGAGAATCTGAAGAAACAAGGAAGACGGATGGGACAGCCCCGGTTAGCTGATACCCGTAAGTGTGTCTTTCCAACAGGAGAATCTGCAAAAGAAAACCTCTCTATTTTTTCAGAAGAGGACAGAATGTCAATTTTTTCAGTGATTGATATACTTGAGAATCTATGGGGACAGGAAAGTAATCCTCCTGTCCTATCACATGAAGATCCCATGGATGGATTGATCCTTACATTGTTATCACAGAATACAAATGACAGGAATCGAGACAGGGCTTTTTCGAGTTTGAAAAAGGAATTTCCGGCCTGGAAAGATGTTCTTCATGCTTCACAGGATGCTATTGCAAAAAGTATTAAAGTCGGAGGGCTGGCGAAAGTCAAATCCGAGCGAATTAAGTCCATTACAGAAAGTGTTATGCTGAGATTCGGTGAACCAAGTCTGAGGCAGATGGGTTCTTTTAATAAAGACCAGATAGTAAGTTTTCTACAAGGTCTTCCAGGAGTAGGGCCCAAAACTATTGCCTGTATGCTTGTTTTTGAATTCCAGATTCCTGCATTCCCAGTGGATACTCATGTTCATCGTTTTTGCGTCAGGATGAAGTGGGTTCCTGAGAAAACATCCTCTCATTCAATACAGCAAATAATGGAAGATTTTCTTCCCCGTGAAAGGATGTTAGGTGCCCATCTCAATATAATAATGCATGGAAGAAAGCTCTGTTATGCAAGAAATCCAAAATGTAAAGAATGTCCTTTATCCGCCATTTGTCCGTTTTCTGTCTATCATAATTGTTCATCAATTTAATATGAGACTGGATTCTCAATCTTATTGTTGTGACTGATTTGATACAGGAGTATCATTCCTGTTCCAAGGTTATCCTCTTAAGAACGGTTTTATATCCATCTGTTCCGTATTCAAGATATTTTTTAACTCTGCTTATTGTTGCTGCACTTGCACCAGTCTGCTGTGATATTTGCGGATATGCCAGGCCCTGATCGAGAAGACGTGCTACTTCCAGTCTTTGCGCCAGGGCTCTTATTTCTCCTATCGTTGCGATATCTTCGAGGAATGCAAAAACTTCATCAGTTTTATTGAGAGATAGAATGGCTTTTGTTAACTGGTCTGTAAGTCTGTCCTTCCATTTTTCCATTAGAGGTCACCCCTTTTTGTCAACTTCATTGATTCACCGCTCTACTTAGACGGATTGTAACATTTATAATTTATTTGTCTACATGTGGATGTAGATCATTAAATATTCAGTTAGGGTTCAGACCTAAACTGATGCTTCGGAAAAAATCTTTAACAGTTTCTTCATCTCATTTTCCTGGCCTATAGTTACGCGCATCCAGTTTTCTCTGTAAAATCCAATTTCAGGATACTTTACTTTAATATGGTTTTCTTCCAGAACTTTTTGTAAATTCTCTTTATTATTTTTATATTTCAATAGAACAAAATTGGCATCACTCTTATAAGCATTCCAGCCGGCCATTTCGTTGATCTGCTTGGTAAAACTATCTCTGATAAATCTTATGCTATCTACACGACTTTTCATCCAGTCAGGATAATTCAGCATCATATATGCTACCTGTTCTGTAAAAATGTTTACATTAAATGGGCTTCTTATTGAGGATAAACGACTGGTGATCGATTTGCTGCACAGTCCAAAACCACACCGAAGTCCTGCTAGACCCCATGCCTTGGAAAGTGTTTTCAGAATTACAAGATTTTTAGAAATATTCTCATTATTAATATGTTGCAGGAAATTGTAATCCGCAAATTCAGAATAAGCTTCATCGACGATTACCGGGCATTCTGCCAATGAAATTATTGTTTCAAGAAATTCGTTATCAATACTTATCCCTGACGGATTATTGGGTGTATCGAGTAAAATCAGTGAGTAGGATCCATTCCTCAGTTGTTTTAAAAATCTCACTGTATCGATAGAAAAAATCTTTTCATCATATTTCAGTGGTATCTTATAATGTTGAAGATCAAAAACACCAGCCAGATGTTCATACTCCGAGAATGTCGGGGTCATAGAGAGGATCCTGTCCCCAGGTTTTGTGAAAGCAGAAAAAAGCATCCATAATATTTCATCTCCGCCATTACCCGCCAGTATCTGGTCTGCTGGGAAACGATAATGTTCTGAAGCTCTGTTCCTAAGCCTTTTGTAAGAAGGATCAGGATACCTGTTAAATTGAATATTACTGATACTTTCTCTGATTTCTTCAAGAAATGCTGGTGGAAGGGGAAATGGATTTTCATTTTTATCAAGAAGAATTTCAGATATTGCCAGGGGGTGCTTTTTTGTCTGTATTAAAGGTGCGTAAGTTAATCCCACATTAAAACCTCCATTGCACTTCAGCGTAGCATAACAGTAGTTTGGAAAATACACACGGGAGTTTATCATAGCATAATGTATAATGTCAAACTGATGTAATGCATAGCTGAACTGCTAAGTTTGATGTATTTGATCAAGAGAAATGAAATATAGGATAATCTATTTTAATCTGATTTAATGGGTTGACGGAAAAGGTAATGATACATATAATATGTGAGCGCTGGCCGGGCTGGCGGAAATGGTAGACGCACGGGACTTAAAATCCTGTGGACTTAAAGTCCGTGCGGGTTCGAGTCCCGCGTCCGGCACCAAGAGAACCTTTCAGTGCTGAATATCGCGGGGTGGAGCAGTCAGGAAGCTCGTCGGGCTCATAACCCGAAGGTCGCAGGTTCAAATCCTGCCCCCGCAACCAATCTGGCGGTGTAGCTCAGTTGGCTAGAGCATACGGTTCATACCCGTAGTGTCACTGGTTCGACTCCAGTCACCGCCACCATTTGAGTTTATAATAATGGCGGGAATATGTCCCGTCATTTTTTAATTTCAGAAAACGGAAGTGTTCACTCACGAGTACTTATCTTAATGAACACAGAGTACCATATGAAATTTCTGATCGTGTTTTGCAAAAAAGGTTCATTTCTGCTTCAAAGAGACAGGGCTGGTGGAAACCAGATGGTCCTGTCATACTTGCTGTATCAGGCGGAAGTGATTCTATGGCAATGTTGTGGTTTTTCAATCAATTCTGGGGAAATGATTTCATTGTCGCACATCTTGAACATGGGATAAGAGGTTCCGCTTCATTAATGGATTCTGATTTTGTCCAACGTGTCTGTCTGGAGATGGGCGTAAAATTTGAAAAAAAACATATATCAGTCCCCCGATCCCGTAAAAAGGGAGAATCCCTCGAACAGGCTGCCAGGAGATTACGATATCTTTTCCTCAGAGAAGTTAATAATAACTATGGCGGATCTTTTGTTGCCCTTGCCCATACAGCGGATGACGTTGCTGAAACTGTAATTCATAACCTTACCAGAGGTTCCGGCCCGTATGGTCTAATTGGTATTCCGGAACGTCGAGATGTCTTTATCAGGCCCCTGATAGATTTTTACAGGGAAGAACTCCGGGAAATCCTGAGATCCCGATCAATAAGCTGGAGTGATGATGAAACTAATCTCGATGTCAATATTCTTCGCAACCGGATCAGGCTTGACCTTTTACCCTGGCTTTCCAAGTATGTAAATGAGCGTTCTAAAGAGCATATTGTATCTACAGCCAAAACTATGGTCAGGGCAAGAGAAGATGAGCGTATGGCAGGTTCTTCTACACTGTTATGGGTGAAACGTTATGTTCCTTTTTCCCTTTTTGCGATGGATATTAAGCTTTTGAGAAAAATTGAATATAGTCTATTGCCAATAGTACTTCGTAGTCTTGGAAGAAAGTTTGGTTTAACAGCTCTTAACAGGAAACGAACAGAAGAACTTGTAAATCTAATTTTAAAATCAGGCCGGTGGAGTTTCCAATGGCAGGAGAACTATGAAATATGTGCTGGTCAGGGATATGTTGCGTTGCTCAAGAAGGATATACTGAAGAAAACAGACTTTACATCTTTTACATCCAGAGTCCAGGACCAGTATCAGTGCTTTTCTCTGAAGGGTTGGAGAATATCGATATATCCTGATACAGATAATATTACTGACCGTTCAGGAACAAGTCAAGCCAGTGTTCCGTTACTACCAGGAGAGGATCTTGACATTCAGCCTCTTTCGGAATGCAGATCTGAGATCTCCCTGGAATTTATACAAGCCATCCCATGGTGGTTATATTCCTGCTGGCCTGTTTTTATATATGGCAATAAAATATTATGGTCTCCTGTTTTTGGTTCGATTCCTTTCAAGATCGAATCCAAAACAGATAAGGTGCAATATAATTTCAGGATTATTGCTGAAGAAAGATGTTGAGAAAGGCGGTATATAATGGTTTATGCTCCAGGTAGCACTCTTTTAAGTTCAGAAGAGATCAATGGGAGGGTAAAAGAACTTGGCAATAGGATCAGTGAAAAATATGCTGGGGAAGAAGTTGTTGTTATTGCCGTACTTAAAGGTGCTGTTATCTTTCTTTCTGATCTGGTAAGGTATATTTCGCCGGATGTAAAAGTGATACTTGATTTTATGGCTGTTTCCTCGTATGGTGATTCCACAAAAACAAGCGGCGTAGTCAAGATCAATAAGGATCTTGACTCCAGTGTAAGTAACAGGCATGTTCTCATAGTTGAGGATATAGTTGACACAGGTTTAACGCTTTCCTACCTCAAAAAGATTTTTAACGAAAGAAAACCATTGAGTGTATCGGTATGTGCTTTACTGGACAAAAAGGAAAAACGTCAGGTAGATGTAAAGGTTGATTTTACAGGATTTGAAATTCCGGATAAGTTTGTAGTAGGATATGGTCTTGATTTTGCAGGGCAATGGAGAAATCTGCCTGATATTCTCTGTATGGAAGAAATTGATCTGCAAGAGAATAAATAGTGTAATGAACAAATAAAGGAAGGTGGCGATTGTTTGCGCCGTTTAGCAAAAAACCTTGGTCTGTATTTGATACTTATCGTTCTGGTGGTTAGCCTGGTAAATGTATTTCTATCTCCCTCGCAAAGCCCTCAGGATGTTACAGTGATCAGTTATTCAAATTTTTTACAGTCAGTAAATAATGGTGAAATACAGGAAGTAACAATTGGAGATTCTGTAGTAAATGGGAAGTACTTGAATGGTAAAGACTTTAAAACCTATGTAGCAGGTGAAGGTGACTTGGCAGATAAACTGGCCAATCAGGGTGTAAATGTACAAGTCAAACCTCCGCAGGAAACTCCCTGGTGGGGAGCAATGTTATCTACCCTTTTCCCGACATTGTTACTTATCGGTGTCTGGATATTCTTCCTGTACCATATGCAGGGAGGAAGCGGAAAGGTAATGAACTTTGCCAAAAGCAAGGCAAAACTGTTCATAGATAACAGACCTAAAGTTACTTTTGATGATGTTGCAGGTTGTGAAGAATCCAAGGAAGAACTTTCTGAGGTTGTTAAATATCTTAAAGATCCAGGCAAGTTTACATCTTTGGGAGCAAATGTTCCCAAAGGGGTACTGCTATTAGGTCCTCCGGGCACAGGTAAGACACTTCTTGCTCGAGCATCCGCCGGGGAAGCAGATGTGCCTTTTTTCAGTGTGAGTGGGTCTGATTTCGTGGAGATGTTCGTGGGAGTTGGTGCATCTCGAGTAAGGGATCTGTTTGAGCAGGCAAGAAAATACCAGCCATGCATCATTTTCATAGATGAAATGGATGCTGTAGGTCGCCACAGAGGAGCAGGCCTTGGCGGTGGTCATGATGAGAGAGAACAGACACTAAATCAGCTTCTTGTTGAACTTGACGGTTTTGATGAATCTACAGGTATTATCCTTATAGCTGCTACGAATAGACCAGATATTCTGGATCCTGCGCTTCTCCGTCCAGGTAGGTTCGACAGACACATAGTTGTCGACCGACCTGATGTTAACGGAAGAGAGGCTATAATCAGGGTTCACCTTAAAGATAAGAAGATCTCCAAGGATATTGATCTTGGTGTACTCGCAAGACGTACTCCCGGGTTTGTAGGTGCAGATCTGGCCAACCTGGTTAATGAGTCTGCTTTACTGGCAGCCAGAGAAGGCAAAAAAGTCATTGAAATGAAAGATTTTGAGGAAGGTATTGACAGGGTTCTGGCAGGACCGGAACGAAAAAGCAGACTTATCAGTCCTGCAGAGAAAAAAATAATTGCCTATCATGAGACCGGTCATGCCCTCGTTGCCAAGTATATTCCTAACTGTGATCCAGTCCACAAAATTTCCATTATACCCAGGGGGCATATGGCTCTTGGATATACGCTTCAATTACCGGAGGAAGATCGTTTCCTTCAGTCAAGGAAGGAACTTGAAAACAGAATCTGCGTTCTTCTTGGTGGCAGGGTAGCCGAAGAGATCGTTTTTGGCGATGTTACTACAGGAGCTGGAAATGATCTTGAGAAAGCTACTCAGATCGCAAGACAAATGGTAATGGAGTTCGGAATGAGTGATAAACTGGGACTTGTTAAGCTTGGTCACAAGCGTCAGGAAATATTCCTAGGAAGAGATATAAATGAAGAACGAAACTATAGTGAAGAGATCGCATATGCTATAGATCAGGAAATACGTTCATTGATCGATGGATGTTACAAACGGGTCAGGGAAATACTCACTACTAACGGAGAAGAAATGGAAAAAGTGGCTGCCCAGCTTTTACAGAATGAGGTTATTGAGGGTAAGGAACTTGATGTCCTTCTTGGGATAGCCAGAGAAGAGGAAACAACCTCACAACCAGAGCAGTCAAAAAGCGAGGATGTTCCGGGTTATGAGTCTGACGAAGTTAAAAAAGGAAATGAAACAGATCCCGGTAAAGATAATTTAGGAACTGTGCCTGTATAAATGGATTAACTGGTCTACATTTAAACTATTAATGTTATGGTTTATCTTATGAGTATTTTAATTTAATTGCAATGAATAAGGAATACCTAAGGGCGTGAAGGATCTTTCCTGAACGCTCTTTTTTCCTAAATAAGCATTACGAACCTCTTAACAACTAAGGAGGAGTGGAGGTCGTATAAATGTTGAGTAATGGAAATCTTTTTGAAATTAGCGCTGCCTGGGATCCTTCAGGGGATCAACCCAATGCCATAATAGAACTTGCCAATGGCCTTCTTCAGGGGAATAAACTTCAGACACTTCTTGGTGTGACAGGAAGCGGGAAGACATTTACCATAGCAAATGTCATTCAGAAAATACAAAAACCCACTCTTGTGATCGCACATAACAAAACTCTTGCAGCACAACTTTATAGTGAGTTCAAATCCTTTTTCCCATACAATTCTGTAAATTATTTTGTAAGCTACTATGATTATTATCAGCCAGAAGCTTATATACCATCCAGTGATGTATATATTGAAAAAGATGCATCTATCAATGACCGTATAGAAAAACTTCGTCTGGCAACGACGAAGTCTCTTCTCGAAAGACGAGATGTAATTGTGGTAGCAAGTGTTTCCTGTATCTATGGTCTGGGAAAGAGGCAGAACTATGAGGAAGCTGTCTTTACTTTTCAGATTGGAGATGAATGGGACAGGCACAAGTTCTTAGGAAGACTGGTGGATAATCATTACAGCAGAAACGACACGGTGTTATCTCCGGGTAACTTCAGAGCAAGAGGTGACATAGTCGATATATTTCCTGCCTATACTGACACTGCATTAAGAATATCTTTCTTTGACGAGGAAATAGAGCGTATTGAGGAGATAGACCCGGTTACCTCGCACTTGATCACTGACAAGACGAATGCTGCACTGTTTCCAGCTCAGCACTATATTACTTCCGAAGAGGCAATAAGGGATGCTCTTAAAAAGATCAATGATGAAATGATATTTGAAGCTGCCAGATTCAGGAGTGAAGGTAAGTTTCTGGAAGCCCAGAGACTTGAAATGAGAACCAGATATGATATGGAAATGCTTTCAGAGATGGGGTACTGTTCTGGTATAGAAAACTATTCAAGATACCTCGATGGCAGGGAAGAGGGTGAACCTCCCGGAACTCTTCTTGATTTTTTCCCCGATGATTTTATGATGGTAGTGGATGAATCTCACATTACACTTCCACAGGTCCGGGGTATGTACAATGGTGACAGGGCCCGAAAAATTACTCTGGTTGAAAATGGATACCGATTGCCTTCCTGTTTAGATAACAGGCCACTTCAATGGCATGAATTTACTGATTTTATGCGCAATGTTATATGTGTGTCTGCCACTCCCGGAGACTGGGAAAAGGAATCAAGTTCAAAAGTAGTAGAACAGATCGTAAGACCAACAGGAGTTCTGGATCCTGAAGTAAAAGTATCCCCTGCCATAAACCAGGTAGATGATCTGGTTGAAAGACTTCGAAAAATTGTGAGTAATGACCAGAGCGCATTAGTCACTACACTGACAAAACGTTCTTCTGAAGATCTTGCGCAATACCTTTCAGAAATTGGTTTCAGGGTAAAATATATTCATTCAGAACTTAATACTTTTGAAAGGGCAGAATTATTAAGGGATCTCAGGAAAAAGGATATCTCTGTCCTTGTTGGTGTTAACCTGCTTCGAGAGGGGATAGATCTTCCCGAGGTTACACTGGTAGCGATCCTGGATGCGGATAAAGAGGGTTTTCTTAGGTCTCACAGGTCCTTGATACAGATAATGGGTAGAGCTGCCAGAAATACTGCAGGTATTGTTGTTCTTTATGCAGATGAAGAAACTCGAAGTATAAAGACAGCATTGGAAGAAACCTCAAGAAGAAGAATTAAACAGATAGAGTACAATGTCCGGAACAATATTGAACCTCAGTCGATCACCAAGGAGATAGTAAGCCTTTTACCGGAAGAGCTTATGAATGAGGAGAAGGTAGATAGGGTTGCAGAGCCTGAAAATATGATAGAAATGCCAATTGACTTTCTTGAAGAAATAATGTGGAAAGCCGTTGAAAAACTTGATTTTGAAAAGGCAGCCAGGATAAGAGATATCCTTTCTGATAAAACTCGAGGAGTTGGATATAGTGGATCGAATGATAAAGATTCAGGGCGCAAGAGAACACAATCTAAAAAATATAGATATAGAAATACCAAAAGATAAGCTGACAGTTATAACAGGACCATCAGGTTCAGGTAAATCGTCACTTGCCTTTGATACTCTTTATGCGGAGGGACAGCGTCGCTATGTTGAATCATTATCTTCTTATGCCCGTCAGTTTTTAGGTATACAGGACAAACCTGATGTTGATGATATTTCTGGACTCTCACCTGCCATCTCAATAGAGCAAAAGGGAACTTCTCATAATCCAAGGTCTACCGTTGGTACTGTAACAGAAATATATGATTATGTCCGACTTCTTTTTGGAAGGGTAGGTGTGCCATTTTGTCCATCATGTGGTAAACCTGTCAGAAGTTACAGCCTGGATGAGATCGTTGCTATTATATTTACTTCCTACCTTGATCACAAAATACAGATCCTGGCTCCCCAGATTCGGTCAAAAAAAGGGGAGTTCAAGAATCTTTTTGCCCGTAATCGTAAGGAAGGTTATATGAGAGTAAGGGTAGATGGTACTCAGTTATGGCTGGAAGAGGATATTCCCCTGGACAAGAATAAAAAACATTCCATAGAAGTTGTCATTGACCGATTGAAAGTTATTGAGGAAAGAAGAAGCAGGATAACTGAAGCTGTAGAAGCTGCACTGAGATTGAGTGAAGGTTTTTTAATAGTGCTTGATGAGAACGGCGAAGAAAAACTTCTCACCGAGAACTCATCCTGCCCCGATTGTGATATTACGCTTCCTGCAGTGGAACCCAGGCTCTTTTCCTTCAACAGCCCCTCCGGGGCATGCGTTTCCTGTTCTGGTCTGGGAAGTCATCAGTATTTTTCAGAGGATCTTTCTGTTGATCCGGACAGGTCGGTATTTAATGGAGCCCTTCTACCCTGGGGGAAAAAACATTACATGCTGACGAAACTTGCTCATTTTGCTGAATATAATCAATGGGATATAAGTACAAAATTTAATGATCTGCCGGAGGATATTAAAGAATTTATTCTTCATGGATCTGAGCAGAGAATTCCTCTTGTTTTCAATGAAAAGGGTCATAGGAGAACTTACATGGGACGTTTTGAGGGACTTTTAGCGTGGCTTGAACGTCGATGGAGGGAAACTGATTCTGAAAATGTCATTGATGATCTAGCACGATACAGGTATGACGATATCTGTGAACAATGCAATGGATTAAGACTAAGACCGGAAGCTCTAATGGTAAAAGTATGCGGGTATACTATTGCTGATTTTGTTAGTACTCCGGTTACAGGATTGAAGGATATCCTGAATGGCCTTGAATTGTCAGGTAAGGATAAGAAGATAGCGGGACAGATACTAAGAGAACTGACAAAAAGGGTTTCATTCCTTGTGGATGTTGGTGTTGGTTACCTTAATCTTGAAAGACGAGCTGACACATTAAGCGGAGGTGAGAGCCAGAGGATAAGACTTGCTACTCAGATCGGTTCAAAGCTGAGTGGGGTAATGTATGTTCTCGATGAACCGACAATAGGTTTGCATCCCCGTGATACTAAAAGACTATTGAAAACGCTAATTTCTATAAAAGAACTGGGAAATACTGTGATCGTGGTTGAACATGATCGTGACACAATGTTAGCTGCAGACCATATTATTGAAATGGGACCTGCAGCAGGAGAACTGGGTGGTTCTATAGTTCAGTCCGGAAATGCTCAAGATCTTATGACAAGAGGCTCATTGACCGCTCCCATGCTGTTAGGTAAAGCCAGTGGTATAGTACCTTCTTCCCGATGTAATAAGGTTGTGGGAAACTGGATTTCAGTCAAAGGTGCAGAGCATAATAATCTCAAAAAGATAAATGTTGATATTCCCCTGGGTTTGTTTACCTGTATCACAGGAGTTTCAGGATCTGGCAAAAGTTCATTCACTCATGATGTACTGTTTAAAGGCCTGAAAAGACAGTTGGACCAGAATTTCAGAGAAAAGCCGGGGAAACATATCTCAATAACTGGCTGGGAATATCTGAAAAATGTGGTTCTTATTGATCAGAGTCCGATAGGAAGAACGCCAAGATCGAATCCTGCTACCTATACAGGGGTGTTTACTTTGATCAGAGAGCTCTTTTCAAATCTTCAGGAAGCAAAGATCAGAGGATATTCCCCCGGGCGTTTCAGTTTCAACGTTAAAGGTGGAAGGTGCGAGGCATGTAATGGGGCAGGCTCAGTTAAGGTTTCAATGTTATTCCTGCCGGATGTTTATGTTACCTGCGAGGTCTGTGATGGTAACAGATATAATAGAGAAACTCTGGAAATCAAATATAAGGGCAAAAGTATTGCCGAGGTTCTTAATATGACAGTAAACGAGGCGGCCGCATTTTTTGGTGATATTCCAAGAATATCATCAAAGTTATATCTGCTCCAGGAGTCAGGTCTCGGATACATGAAACTTGGGCAGTCAGCCCTTACATTAAGTGGGGGAGAGGCTCAAAGAGTAAAACTTGCAAAGGAGTTAAGCAAGCGTTTCAGTGGGCATACCTTATACTTGCTTGATGAACCTACAACAGGCCTTTTTTATACTGATGTCAGAAATCTACTCAAGATCCTGCACAGGTTTGTCGAAAAAGGGAATAGTGTTGTTACAATTGAGCATAATCTTGATGTCCTTGCTTCAAGTGACTATATCATCGACCTTGGTCCAGAAGGAGGATCCGCAGGCGGAAATCTTGTAGATAAAGGTTATCCGAGAGAGATAATAGAAAAGGGCAGAGGGTATACAGCTCACTTTCTAAGAGACTATGTCAATGATCTTGTCACAAAAGGAGGTATTTAAAGATTTTGAGAGCGGAAAAACAGAAAGAAATTCTTTGCTGGGGAAAAAATGTAGTGATGACACTTATGCAGAACTTCCCGGAAAGATGCAGTAAGGTAATTATTTCAAAAAGGATCAAGGCCAGTACTCAGGAGGAACTGATCTCTCTGGCAAAGGGGAAAGGGGTCCGATATGATATCGTGGCCAGTGAAGTTATCGATTCAGAATGTGAAGAAAACCATCAAGGTGTTCTGGCATATGCACAGCCCTTGTGTTTAACTTCTCTGGAAGATCTTATTTCAAAAAATATTGAGCAGAATAGCCCCTCTCTCCTGTTGTTGCTGGATCATCTAAAAGATCCTCACAATCTTGGGGCGATATTGAGAACTGCCGAAACAGCAGGCGCTGATGCAGTAATTATTCCTAAAGACAGATCTGTTTCAGTAAATGGTACTGTGATCAAAGTTAGTTCAGGTGCTGCATTAAGGTTGCCGGTGGTTTCTGTTGTAAACCTTAACAGGTCAATAGAATTGTTAAAATCAAAGGGTTACTGGATAGTAGGGCTTGATCATAAAGCAGAGAATACGGTCTGGGATACCCCTTTTCCTGAAAGAACAGTTCTAACCCTTGGTTCTGAAGGTGAAGGTCTTTCAAGGCTTGTTAAAAAGAATTGTGATGATTTACGAAAGATACCTATGGCTGGCACGACTGGCTCCCTTAATGTAAGTGTTGCAGGCGCTATTGGTATATATGAATGGTTCAGGAATATCCGGTCCTTATAACAACAGTGGGATTATTAAGTTGGGAGCGAGATTTTATTAAACGGGGGAATTTAAATGACAGAACAACAGAACTCTAATGGAGTGAGAGTTACAGTTATCGGAGCTGGTGTACTTGGAAGTGCAATTGCAAAAAATATGGCCAAAAATGGGTATCAGGTTCATGCGACAAGACGCAGGCCTGAAAAGGCAAAGGATCTTGAAAATTTTGGTATTACTGTAAGTAATGATAATAAAAGGGCTGTTTCCGAAGCTGAAGTAGTATTTTTTGCATTGAAACCATACAATGTCATTCCTGCTGCACGTGAGTTGTCAGATGTCATGGACGGCAAACTTTGTATTTCTATGGCAGCAGGACTTGATCTGGATCTTCTAACATCAGTTTTCCCTGATGTGAAATGGGTAAGAGCAATGACAAATACTTGTGTTGCAGTACAAAAGGGTTTTACAGTCTATTGTCCCTGTAAATTAGTTCAGGATTCCGAGGCAAAGCTGATAGAATCTCTATTTGCTACAATGGGTGAAGTAGAAAAGGTGGAGGAACGTTTCATGAATCCACTGACAGCGATTTCAGGATCAGGACCAGCTTACTTTTATACTGTCATTGAGGCCTTGACATTTGGCGGATTGAAGGTCGGGATACCTAGAGATCTTGCATGCAGAGCGGCAGCTCATACTGCTGTAGGCGCTGCAGAACTGCTTCTTGAGCGAGGTCTTCATCCTGCGGAACTTAGAGATCAGGTTCTGACCCCAGGAGGTACCACCATTGAAGGTATTTATGAACTTGAAGTTTCACAGATCAGAGCAAACTTTATGAATGCTGTTACAGCTGCAACTAAAAGAGGTAATCAACTTGCTGAGATCGTTCGTGAACAGGCATGGAAACAGTTGGAAGAGGATAATGAAAAATAACTTGTAACTATTAAGAGCAGAGAGGAAAAGAGAATCTATTTTTCTCATCTTTCCCTCTCTGCTCTTTATAATATTACTTAATCATACTGATCCTCTGCTTTTGAAACCCTGTTTACGAGTTCAACAAGTTCCGGTAAGTCCATACCGAGCTCTTTTAGTTTGCCAATTGTAGGGATACCTCTTTTGTCCCATCCACGTCTGTAATAAACAGTGTCAACAAGATCATTCCATTGCTTCATTCTAATTTTCCTTAACTTCTCGATCTTGCTCTCAACATTTATTTGTGAAGGGTCTATTCCATTTTCCTTCAGTTCCTGATCATAATACTCTTTTCGTGCATTCCATTCCGCGGGGAATACTGGACCCATAGCCCTATAGGGGATATTATGAAATTCTCTTGTGCCTTTACCCATTCTTATCTGGAAAAGCTGCTGGAAGTTATAAATTCTCTCTGACATAAGAATCAGGTCTTCACTTGTTACTGTACGTCCAGTGACTGCATTGAAAACATCAACATAGTTCTGGAGATGTTCTGGAACTTTTGCAGCTTCGTAGGGAGGGTATTTTGTACTGTTATCTGCAGGTTCGATATCATTCCATGGAAGTTTGCATGCTCCCACAAGAGAAAACCATGTTCTGAAAAGCGGGAAGTAATGTAAAGCTTCTGCCTTGTCTTCAAAAGTGGGTATTCTTTTGTCAACGCGGTCCATTATTATCAACCATGCTTCATCATGTTGAGGTCCCTTAAGAGTCAGGAAATATCCCCCCCACTGAGCAATGGATTCTTTACTCACATATTCAGATACTTCGACTCCCTGTCCCTCCATTGCTATATCCTGAATGATATCCTGCGGTGCTCCATATTCCTTAATCAATGCTTCTTTCATCCTTTTTACGCCTTTATTTACCTGATTTGCAAAATAGCTTTTACCGTTTGCCATTCTATGGATCAGTTCCATCAGATCTTTTCTGTTACCGAATTTTAAATCCAGTCCTTCAGTATTGACTGGAGAAAGATATCCTCTTTCAAAACATTCACATATAAAAGCCATAGTTGTTCCCATTGAAATAGTGTCAAATCCATAATAGTCAGCATAGTAGTTGGCCTCAATTGTCCATGAAGGGTCAAATATTCCAATATTGGAACCAAGAGCAGCACAGGTTTCATATTCAGGCCCATCAACATTGACGATCTTTCCCTTCGATGGCCCGGTCTGGATCTCAAAACTGTCAACTGATTTTGAACATCCCATAGTACAGCCATACCAGCATCCGTCCGGGATATTCTGAGTATAGATATCAGCATATACACTTGAAGTGATCTTTTCAGTTTCTTTATGCTGGCCAAACTGGTAGTTGTTCACAGGGAGAAGATGATATTGATCCATTATTTCAACAAGGTGACTTGTTCCGGTTGTTCTCATCTTACACTGGAGATGGTCGAGCTGGAACATCTCTTTATGGGCCTTAATTCCGGTTTTCTTTAGTGTTTCAAAGTCGCTTACTCCATGCTGGATATCCTTGGAAGTTTTCTTTTTTACTACTATAGCTGCGATCTTTTTATCTCTGAGTATAGTTCCGCCTCCGCCCCTTCCAGCCTGTTTCAAGCGAAAAGAACTTCGCCTGGTATCATAAAAACTGGTGTTTAGACATCCCCAGAAAGAATTTTCAGATGCCTTACCTGTAGAAATCACAGAAATCGATCTTTTATCATCTTCGCAATCCGAAAAATGCTCATGAAGTGATTCAGTAATGTTGTAACTATTGAGATCTATGAAAGGGGATTCCAGGAATTGAACCCTGTCATTGTCACCATCAATAAAAACAATGATATCCTGTTCTGATTTGTTTTGAATCTCAACGGCATCCCATCCAGCAAACTTCAGTAAGGGGCCAAAATGTCCACCGGAATTGCTGTCGTAAGTTTGTTCAGAGAGAGGAGAAAGAAAGACGGCGTAGAATTTTCCCATTCCGGGATATTGGGTTATCCCGCATAAAGGTCCACCTGATATTACAATTTCGTTTTCAGGATCATCCCATTTCGTATTGCTATCCACAGCATCCCATAATAACTTAAGCCCGAAACCTCTTCCCCCCGTAAACCTTGACTTCATTGACTCAGAAACTGGCCTTGAATCACATGTATAACCACTTACATCGATGTAAAGACTTCTTCCCGTATATCCGTTTTTCGGAATTATTTCCTCGTAATTCCATTGTCCAAGAATCTTCAGATCTTTCATAAGGAATCTCCCTTCTAACCAATCATTAAGAGGTTTGTTTCGTGGTTAACTGTAAGATATGAATTGAAAGATTTCTGACAGTATTGCCTTAAAAGATCATTGAAAAGATATAATATTCTAATTTTAATATACAGGATATTATGATATTTTCCAATTTTAGTAAGATAGAGTGAAACTATCAGAACAGAAATTCTTTTAGTGATCAACAAAATCGTGATATCTTTAACCTAAACTCAAATAATCTTATTAAAAGAATAATGAAATATTCTGAATAACATGGAGTGGTTTTTTTGTTAGATGTGGCTAAAATCCAGTCTTATGCAGAAATGATCGGAGAGACGGCAATAAAAGGGGTCTTATTAGAATTGAGTTGCACTCCAAAACCTGGTTTAGTTGACAGACACAATAACGGCGCGAATCAGGATATGGATTTTGTGCTTTTCACTATTAGTTCTTCTGTACTTAGTGTTTCTTTTCCCGGGTTTGCAAAGATCGGTATTGAACATAAAGGTAAGATCAGTGAATTATTACCGGAATTACGAAAATATGGAAGAAACATAGAAAAATGGATGTTTAAAGTTACAGGAGGTGTAAACACACAAAAAGGGCTGATCTTTTTGATGGGATTAGTATGTTCTGCTGCTGGAACGCTTATAAGGGATGGTTATTTTCCAATAGAACCAGAAATTCTTTCAAAGCGTGTCCGTGAGATAACTTTCGGGATAGTAAAAAGAGAACTTGACCAATTAGATGAGCGGACAAAGAGACATCTCACCAAGGGGGAGTCTCTTTATCTCAAATATGGTATCAAAGGAATTCGTGGTGAAGTTGAAGCTGGTCTTCCTTGTGTTTTCAAAGGAAGTTTAAGGGAACTGTCCATGTCCCTTGAAAGGGGAATGAGTCTGAACGACTCCTCAGTTAATACCCTGTTAAGAATAATCACTCTTCTTGATGATACCAATGTAATGTCAAGATCATCTCCCGATGCTTTGTATCACATAGTTAGGCCAATGGCCGAGAGTGCATTATCAATAGGTGGAATGGGAACAATTGAGGGGCAAAATGCCATTTCTGATATGGATAGATTCTTTATTGACAAAAATATCAACCCCGGCGGATCAGCTGACATTTTAGCTGTTACGATCATGATCTATTACCTTTCAAGAGTAGATTTTGACTAAACTCAGAATCTTTTATTGATTCTTTGCTTGAAAAATATTTTAAGGGATCATCAGTGAATATATTTAAGATCTCTTTAGATACACAGAAATAATGAGTATGTGATCTTTTGTTCCCAGCACAACTGAATTAAGTTTTTTATACAATGCAGCACAAATCTGAATAGATGGGATCTTTTTTTATAATCAAGTTTTCAAGTTGAATAAGTTTCTTACTTGATATATTCTTTGGAAGGTAATTTTCTCAATTTTTTTAGGAGGTTAGCAGAATGTCTAAAAACGCGAATTACAACATTGCGCCCGAGAACGTACTGTCCTCAATTTCGAATTGGCTTCTAAGGGACGGTTTTGATATTGTTATTGATATGGAACGTTCCAGGGGTAGTCATATAGTTGATGCTGTGAGTGGAGAATCTTGGATAGACTTTTATACTTTCTTCGCATCCGCTCCTTTTGGCATGAATCATCCGCAACTTGAAACTGACGAATTCAAGGATCGGATATTTCGAGCTGCGATAAATAAAGTTTCCAATTCAGATATTTATACAAAAGAATTTGCCGAGTTTGTTAATACCTTTGGTGAAATTGCAGTACCTGAAGGTTTTAATCACCTCTTTTTTATAGATTACGGGACTCTTGCAGTTGAAAATGCCCTTAAAGCAGCAATGGACTGGAAAGTCCGGAAACTGTTATTAAGGGGAGCTATTAACGAAGGGGACGCTTTTAGAGGCAGGAAAGGGACTAAAGTCATATATCTCAATGAAGCATTTCACGGTAGAAGTGGCTATACAATGAGCATGACTAATACACATGACCCTAATAAAGTAAAATATTTTGCCAAATTTGACAATTGGAAAAGAGTTCTTAATCCGAAAATATTCTGGCCTCTTGAAAATAATCTTGAAATGATCAAATGGGCGGAGGATGTTTCAATAAAACAGATAAACGAGACTATTGCAGATGATCCGGATGGGATATGTGCCATAGTTCTGGAAACTATTCAGGGAGAGGGAGGAGATAATCATTTTAGAACTGAATACCTCAAGTCCCTCAGGAAGATCTGCGATGAAAATGAAATTCTTCTGGTCTTTGATGAAGTACAGTGCGGTATGGGGATAACAGGGAAAATGTGGGCCTGGCAGCAGCATGGAGTAAAGCCGGATATTTTTGCTTTTGGGAAAAAGGCACAGGTATGCGGGATATGTGCTGGGCCAAGGCTTGATGAAACAAATGCCAACTGCTGGGATATTTCGAGTAGACTGAATTCCACATGGGGTGGAAATATAGTTGATATGGTACGTTCACAAAAATTCCTTGAGATATACAGGGATGAAAATATTCTTGATCATGTTTCCAATACAGCGGGGCCGATCCTTCAGGATTCTCTGCATGAACTCCAAAGCGAGTTTCCTGTAATAAGCAATGTAAGAGGAAAAGGCCTGATGTGTGCATATGATCTTCCGGATACTGACACCCGTAATAAACTTCTTAAACTTCTTCATTCCAGAAAGATGTTGATCCTGCCATGCGGATCAAGGTCAATTCGTTACAGACCTGCTCTCAACGTTCCTGTTGAAGATATTGCCAAAGGGATGGAGATCTCCAGAGAGTGTCTCAAAGAACTTTAAAAATTACATTAATCTGAAATTCTGATGATTTCAGGCAATTGAAATTCATAAGCCCAGTTGACAACAGTTATAGGGAATTGTACAATCTTGCAGCATTGGGTGGTTAGTTCAGAGGAAGAACGCTTCCTTGACGCGGAAGAGGTCACAGGTTCGAGTCCTGTACCACCCACCAATAGGCGTTCCAAGCGGCCCTAAAAGGCCGCTTTTTTGTTGTTTGATATATAATATTCTCAGAGTTCCTTATATTGCCTTGAACTATTTTTTCTTGAGGAGTGTCATAAAGTGATTAAAGGACTGGGTGTTGATCTTTGTTCTAGCAGCAGGATGAAGAGTAAAATAAGGAATAGTCATTTTGTTAAAAAGGTATTCACTCCAGAGGAGATAAACTATTCAAAATCAGGTAAATACCCCGAGAAACATTTTGCTTCTTCTTTTGCTGCCAGAGAAGCTTTTGCCAAGGCAAGCGGTCTTGGCCTTTTTCAGGTTGTTTTCCATGGTGTATGGTTAGACAGAACAAATCCTGTACCTGTGCTTGGAATCTCACAAAAGATTATTGAAACTATTGCTCCTGATGGTAATCTTAAGACCTGGGTAAGCATTAGTCATGAATATGATCTTACAGTTGCAGTTGTAATACTGGAGGTGAGTTAGATATCTATCTTTTTACCAGTGCTTCAATAAAACAAGCAGATAGAAGAGCAATTGATGAGCTACGTATCTCCGGAGAAGTGCTCATGGAAAATGCAGGTCTGATATCTGCCCGGAAGATATTGGAAATCTTTTCACCCTCCAGTGCATGCATACTTGCCGGTCCCGGGAATAACGGTGGAGATGGTTATGTAATAGCTCGACATCTTTTAAATTCCGGGTTAAAAGTCAGGATTATTTCTTCCGTGGATCCATCCAATTTAAAGGGAGATGCAAGAACACATTATATTACTGCAGAAAAACTTGGTCTGGAAATATCTGTATCCCGGGAAGTTTCAGATAATAATATTCTTGAGAAGATCAATAGTTCTGATCTTATTATTGACTGTTTACTGGGGACAGGGAGTTCTGGTTCTCCAAGAGGACAAATTGCCCGTCTTATTTCGCTAACAGGAACAGATTCAGAAGTAGTCTCAATAGATCTCCCAAGTGGAATTGATCCAGATACGGGTAAAGTTTTTGAGCCAGCTATATCTGCATCTCTTACTCTTACAATGCTTGCTCCAAAGGTTGGACTGTTTGTCATGCCAGCTTCAAAATATACAGGTGTGATCGAAACTGTATGTATTGGAGTAGATTCGAGATTTATACTGAACGAACAGCATAGCAGAGCATTGGTTGCCGGGCCAGATGAGGTAAGGCTGGCTATACCTCATCGAAGGAACGACATACATAAAGGGGATCGTGGAACTCTGCTGATACTTGGAGGTTCTTCAGAATACAAAGGGGCTTCCGTACTTTCATCTCTATCAGCACTTTATACAGGAAGTGGAATAGTGGTATCAGTAGGTGATAATTCTGTTGACAGATCCCTGGGAACAATGATTCCGGAGGTTATTTCATACGGAATACAGACAACTGATCCATCAGATTATTTAAGGGAATTTGAAGAGAATGTCTGTCGATGGAAAGATAAAGCATCAGTTGCTCTTATTGGACCAGGTCTTAGCAGGTCTCCAATCAGAAAACAAATGTTCATCAGGATCTGGGATACCTGGGAAAAAACACTTGTAGTTGATGGAGATGGGCTTTTCTGGCTTTCTGAGCTTAAAAGAACATTGAGTATAAGGAAGAATACAATTATAACTCCGCATGAAGGTGAAGCAGCTCGTTTAGCCGGTGTTTCTTCAAAGGAAGTTAAGAATAACAGGCTTGAAATTGCCAGGGAACTTGGCCTCAAATGGGGAGTATGCATTCTGAAGGGACCTAACACTATCGTGGACAATGGTGAAAGAACAGTAATAATTAGAGAAGGCAGTCCTTCTCTTTCTGTAGCGGGTTCAGGAGATGTTCTGGCCGGATGTGTTGCATCACTTGCTGCGTCAGGTATTCCGCTATTTGAATCAGCTTTTGCCGGAGCATGGATACACGGGAAATGCGGGAATCGTGTATATAATTCAATAGGGGTTGATGGAGTACTGGCCCGAAATATTGCGGAAACCATACCTTCAGTGTTAACCGAACTCAGGTCATAATAAATTCCCGGTGAAATTAAATTTAATGGGGGAAGTGGCTATTTTGAACATTGAAGATAACTTTTCTGCAAAATCCTGTTCAATTCAGGACACTATTGATTTTGCAACTGGACTTGCCAGATATGTTTTCCCAGGACTTGTTATAACTCTCTCTGGAGATCTTGGAACCGGGAAAACAGTAATAGCAAAAGCTCTTGCTCATGCCCTGGGTGCAGATAATACAAGAAGTCCGTCATTTACCATAGTCAATGAATATAGTGGTTCGTTGCCGATAGCACATATTGATCTTTACAGGATAAATAAATGCTCGGAACAGGAATTTGATATCGAATATTATATTTCTAATGGATTCCTGGTTATTATTGAATGGCCTGAAAGACTTACCGAAAAACCTGGATCTGATATCTGGAATATAAGAATAGACTTTGACACAGATGAAAATGGCAATCTTTTGTTATCTAGACCATACAACAGGTCCTTTATACTTGCATCTGAAGGAAAGGAAGCTTCAATAAGACTCAGTAAATTTATCAATGAATTTTTAAAGGGGGATATCTGAACTATGGCCCTTATACTTGGAATAGATTCCTGCAGTAGATGGACTAATGTTGGACTTCTTGAAAACGGAAAACTGCTTGGTGAAACAAATATGAACATAGGCAGGAAACAGGCTTCGATCTTACCTGGATTAGTAGAGGAGCTTTTCGAGTGCTGTCAAAGAAAATATAAACAGCTTGATTCTATCGCGGTTACATCAGGACCTGGATATTTTACAGGTATAAGAATTGGCATGACCTACGCTGCAAGTTTTGCTGAGGCTCTTGACATAACGCTTATCCCAGTATCGAGTCTTGAAACTCTGGTTCCCATATCCCACCCAGGTAATCAACCTGCTCTATCTGTCATTCCAAATGGAAAGAAAAGGGTCTTTGGAGTTATTTATGAGGTAACGGGAGAAAATTACCAAGGTTTTTTTTCAAGTCCCTCGATCTATTATCCTGAGCAACTTACTGAATATATCAGGAAGCTTGGAACTGATATTCCCTGCTATACATCTGAACCTGATATTGCTGAAAATATACTTTCAGATACCGGACTCAAAAACTTTGTTTTTTCCATTTCCAGTGGTCTGAACGTTTCTATGAAAGGCTATTCAAAATTAGCAGAAGCCAGATCCCCCTCTCTGGTAAGTCCTGTTTACCTGGCCCCTCCTCAAACCGGATAGTGTATGTTACTTATCCTTCCAGTTCTTTAGTTTCATAATGTAACATATTCAGGTTCCTCAAGATGAAAGTAGTAGATCTCCTGATTGTTTGTGGTCAGTAATGTTTTATAAAACCCTTATAAATTTAAAAATTCCGCAATTCCAAAAAACTAATAAATGATACTTGTAAAAATCATAAACTAAGTATATCCTATTTTAGAAATACAATTAGTTTGAAGATCAATCTTAATAACGAGTGTTTATCAAGTGTTAAAAAATTCGATTTTACTGGAGGGGGCTAAATGGCTAAAAAGTTCACAGTTGTAGTGAACAGTAGTTGGTGTAAAGGTTGTAACCTGTGTGTCCAGATCTGTCCCAAAAAAGTTCTGGAATTAAATGAAAGATTAAGTGCTTTCCCAGCGCGTGAAAATGATTGTATAGGTTGCAGGCAATGTGAAAATATCTGTCCCGATCTGGCAATATCAGTCAGGGAAAAGAAGGAGGAGGGATCAAAAGATGCTTAAGACTGCCTTCTGGCAAGGAAACCAGGCTATAGCTGAAGGAGCAATTGCTGCTGGTTGCAGATTTTTTGCCGGATATCCAATAACCCCCTCTACTGACATAATGGAAGAAATGTCCAGAAGACTGCCTACTTTAGAAGGCAGATTCATCCAGATGGAGGACGAGATCGCTGGTATCGCAGCTGCAATTGGTGGATCCATGGCAGGGTATAAGTCTATGACTGCTTCTTCAGGACCGGGTATTTCTCTCAAACAGGAAAATCTGGGTCTTGCCTATATGGCAGAGTTGCCTATTGTAGTAGTTGATGTAATGAGAGGCGGTCCATCTACCGGAGTACCAACAAAGGTCAGTCAGATGGATGTTATGCAGGCAAGATGGGGTTCTCACGGGGATCATGGAACTATAGCCTATTCTCCCTCATCGGTTCAGGAATGTTTTGAAATAGCGATAAAAGCCTTTAACGCCGCAGAGAGATATCGTCAGCCAGTATTGATATTAAGTGATGAAGTTCTTGGGCACATGAGAGAAAAGGTATTTATTCCGCCGGAGGGATCATATTCCATAGTTGACAGGAAAAAACCGTCAACTACTGTTGAAAACTTTGTTCCTTATCAGGCTGACCCGGAGGATGATATTCCACCTATGGCATCATTTGGAGATGGCTATAGATGGCATATAACAGGTCTTGCACATAATGATTTTGGTTTTCCTTCTGCAAAGGAAGAGGATGTCGAGAAGAATATTTCAAGACTGGTAAGAAAGATCGATAGATTCAGAGATGACATTGTAGAATATGAAACTTATGAAGTTGAAGATGCTGATACCATAGTTCTTTCATATGGCAGTGTTTCAAGATCAAGTCTGAGGGCTGTCAAAGATGCCCGTCAAAGGGGACTTAAAGTAGGCCATTTCAGACCAGTTACCCTATGGCCTTTCCCAGACAAGGAGATATATCAGTTAGCCAAAAAAGTTAAAACGATAATAGTACCTGAGCTTAATTGCGGCCAGATGGTACTTGAGGTTGACAGAGCTGTGCATGGGAAAGCAAAGGTAGTACCCAGGAATCTTGTAAATGGCGAACTATTCAAACCGGATGAGATTTTCCGCGCTATCCAGGAGGTGGTCTGATCATGCCCAGACCAGAAGTAATCAATTGGTTAAGAACCCAGTTTTTCCCGCAGATGTGGTGCCCTGGTTGTGGCCACGGAATAATTCTTCATGCTCTCCTCAGATCATTGGTTGATCTTGGGAAAAGCCCGGATCAAACTGTAATAGCTTCGGGAATAGGATGTTCAAGCAGGATGCCAGGTTACATTAATGCATGCACAGTACATTCAACTCACGGAAGATCACTGGCCTTTGCGACCGGTATCAAGCTTTCCCGGCCCGAACTTACGGTCCTTGATGTAATGGGTGACGGCGATTGTTCTGCAATCGGAGGTAACCACTTTATCCACGCCTGCAGACGCAATATAGATATAACAGCAATTGTAATGAATAATAACATTTATGGAATGACCGGCGGTCAGGCTTCTCCGACGACTCCGGGTGGTGCTAAAGCAACTACGGCTCCTTACGGAGTTATGGATCCATCATTTGATATCTGCAGACTAGCAGAAGGCGCTGGTGCAACTTTTATTGCCAGAACAACCATAGCTAATCCGGTTCAGTGTGAGAAGTTTATCCAGGATGGTATTGAACATAAGGGTTTTTCTGTTATTGAAATTGTTTCAAGTTGTCATACTCAGTTTGGGAGAAGAAACTCATGTCGAACTCCTATCGAAAATATCAAAAGACTTAAGGATGCAAGTATCCCGGCAAATAAAACAAAAGATATGTCTCCAGATGAGCTTGCTGACAAGATCGTTATTGGCGAATTTGTCAATAAAAAGGCTCCTGAATATACTGAACAATACCTCTCTCTTATTGACAGGGTAAAGGGGGACTGATCATGAAGAATAGATATGAGATCCGTTTCGCGGGTTCAGGAGGGCAGGGCAATATCCTTGCTGCTTACGTCACTGCTCAGGCAGCGGCAATATATGCTGAAGGGCTTTATGTTGCCCAGACACAGTCTTATGGAGCTGAGGCGAGAGGTGGAAAATCTCAGGCTCAGGTAATTATTTCAAAAGATGAGATCGACTATCCTAAAGTTATAGCTCCCAATCTCCAGATCATTCTGACTCAACAGGCTTGTGAGTATGTTGGTGATACTTTGCCTGGAGGAAGAGTTTTATGTGATGACTACTATGTACAGACTCTTCCAAGAATAGATTCAAATCTTTACTATCTTCCCATTGTCAGAACAGCACGAGAAAAACTCGGAAGAGAAATAGTTACAAATATGGTTGCTCTCGGGTGTGTAGCGAGGGTTTTTGAACTTGACGAAGTTATAGATCCGGCAGCTGTAAAAAAAGCTATACTTGATACGGTTCCTAAAGGAACTGAAGATTTGAACTCCAGAGCCTTTGAAGAAGGGTATAAACTGTTTAAAGAAAGTATACATCTATAAATCATCCATATAAAACTATACGTTTACATAATGAAGGGGGACGCAGGATATTTCGCGTCCCCCTTCATTATTGATATAATCAAGTTCTTGAATTAATCCGGTATCAGAACAGGTGGAAAAATGATGAAAAATACTAATTCAAAGCCAGTTATTATAAATGGGATAAACAGCAGAGGGGAAGGGATCTCACGTCTTGAGGATGGTCGGGTGATCTTTATTCCAGGGGCAATCCCAGGGGAGCAGGTATTTGTAAATATCTGTTTCAGCAAAAAACAATATGCAGTTGGCAACATAGAACAAATAGTGAAACCACATCCGAAAAGGGTATCACCGCACTGCCAATGGTTTGGGAAATGCGGCGGCTGTCAGATGCAGCATTGCAGTTATGATCTGCAGCTTGAGTTGAAACAACAAATAGTTGAAGATGCATTTTCAAGGATCGGGCATGTTATGCCCGTTGATCCTATACTAAAATGTGTACCAAGTCCTAAGCAGTGGGGATACAGGAATAAAGCATCATTTCCTGTAAGACATTCAGAAAAACAGATTCGATCTGGATTCTTTCGAAAAGGATCTCATGATCTTATCCCCATAGATGGATGTCCAGTTCTTGAACCTGAACTTGCACTTATCTATAGTCAAATAACAAATTTATTAAATAACCTGAAACTTCCGGGATACAATGAGAAAAATCATTCTGGTCTGCTAAGACATATAATATTGAGGACTGGTTCTTTTTCTAAAGAAACATTTATATGCCTTGTTCTGAAAAGACAACCTGACAGTTTTCAGATGGAGCAAATACAGAAAATGTCCAAAATATTGAAGAGTCGACACAAAAATATAAAGGGGTTTATTGTCAATATAAATTCGAGCAGAACCAATACCATTATAGGGGATAGAAGTATCACTATTCATGGAAAAGGTCATTTATGCGAGTATCTTGAGAATAGACAATTTCAATATGAAGGTACATCTTTTTTCCAGGTGAATTCTTACCAGGCTTCGAATATTTTCAGATATGCAGTCAATGAGATATCGAACCGAATTCATAACAATGTTCTCGAACTTTACAGTGGAGTAGGAGCTCTTACAGTTTTTCTTGCTGAGCTGGCTGAAAAAATAACAACTGTAGAGGACTGGAAATCTTCTATTGAAAGCATGAGGCAGAATCTTGTTCTTAATGGTATTAACAATGTTACCATACATGCAGCGAAGGCTGAAATGCTGCTTGATAAACTGGGCGAAGAAACTTTCGATACAGTGGTTATGGACCCTCCAAGAGCTGGCTGTAAAAAAGAGGTTATTGAGTATATCTGCAGACAGAATATCCGAAGCATTGTTTATATATCCTGTAATCCAGCTACTCTTTCCAGGGATATTTCCATGTTTTCAGAATGTGGTTACAGATTTATCAAAGCCCGACTATTTGACATGTTTCCGCAGACCAGTCACGTTGAGACTGTTGCTATTCTTGAAAAATTGTAAAAATGTAAATGGTAATTCAATAAGGGTTCTTGCAAAAACAGTAACAGATATATATAATTACCGGGCAGAAGCGGACATAGCTCAGCTGGTAGAGCATTAGCTTCCCAAGCTAAGGGTCGCGGGTTCGAATCCCGTTGTCCGCTCCAATATATATTAAACCTTCCTCACAGATGAATGAACATTCGAAAGATTCACCAATATCGTATTTTTCAAATTAGGTCAACATTAGTGATTATCAGGCTTTGTTTGACACCTAAAATCCTGAGTATTAGAATAATTCAGGTTTTTGCTCTAACGCCAGAGAACCACAATAGAAAGATTTGTATCCCAGGCAGGGAAGGAGGTGCGCAGATGGCTACAAATCTTGCAGAAGAAATTAAGGAAGTTGAAGCGGAATCAAAGCAAATTGTTTCTCAAGCAAAAAGCGAAGCAGTAAAGATTGTTTCCGACTCAAAGAATGAGTCAGAACGACGAGTTAAGGAAGCAAAACAGGAAGCTTATCGTAATTACCGGAACCAGGTTACAAAGGTAGAAGAACAGGCAGAAGAGAAAGCACAGAAAGTTGTGTCCGACGGACAGGCTGAGGCCAAATCCCTGGAGAAAAAACATAAGGATAAATTAAAGTCTGTTGGTGCCTGGATTGCGGAAGAGGTGATGGCTAAGTATGGGCGTAGCTAAAATTAACAAGCTTGAACTGTATGTCCACAACTCTGTCGTGGATTCAGTAGTTGCTTCTTTACAGGAAACAGGAGGCTGCGAGATCATTTCCCGTGAAGAAGATAATGGATCTGAAGATTATTCTTCAGGCAGACTTCAGGAGCTTGATTCCTTTCTTAGTGAGGCCCGTTTCATACTTCGTTTCCTGGAGCCTTACTACCAGGATCCGATAAGCCCAGTTTCCAGAGCTTTTGGCGAAAAACCCTCAATGTCGATCAAAGATCTTTCATCTCTATCCAAAACAACAGATGCAATTTCCGTATCTGAAGATATGAGGAAACTTGAAAGAAGACTGGTCGAAATACGTTCGGAATTATCCCAGATATCTGGATTTCAAGAAATGCTCAGTAAACTGCAGACCCTTGAATATCCATTGGAATTCCTTTCTCATGGAACAGAAAAAACAAAAGGAATATTTGGGACAATCCCGGTAAACCAACTGGATAACTGGCAAAATGAAGTACAGGATACTTTAGGGGCAGATGCAGAAAGTTTCATTGTTCCTGTTGGAGAAAAAGACAAAGAAGCCTGGGCAGGTTTGTTCTATTTTGTGGGAACAGAAGCAAGGGCTTTGGAAATATGTTCCAGAAATGGTATGTCAAGGATAGATATACCTGCAGAGTTAACAGGTAAAGTTCCGGATGAAGTTGCCAGACTGAAGAAAAAAACAGTCTCCCTTCACAAAGAGGAAAAAAGAATCAATATTAATGCTTCAAAAGCAGCTGCAGATTGGGTCCCTGTTTTCAGGGCTCTTAGTGATTACTGGTCTCTTCTTCGCTCAAGAGAAGAAGTATTCGAGAGTGGAGAATTTACGGATCAGGTAGTTGTTTTAAGGGCCTGGGTACCAGATGATTATCTTGATACTGTTTATAATAATCTTTCTGAGTATGACTCGCTTACGGAAGTCATAAAAAGTCAGCCCATGCCTGATGAAGAACCACCGACATTAATGCAGAATTCGAATTGGGTATTCCCTTTCGAATCGCTGACCAAACTTTATGGACCTCCCAAGTACGGAGATATTGACCCGACACCTCTTTTAGCACCATTCTTTTTCATCTTTTTTGGTATGTGCCTTGGAGATGGAGGATACGGGATATTAACTCTTGGGTTTTTCCTGTATTTTGTTCGTAAATACAAAAAAATGCCTTCAGGAATGAAACAATTCTTCCTGTTGTTCGTTTTTTCGGGATTTGCGTCAATAATTGTTGGAGCACTTACGGGAAGCTGGTTTGGTAATATGATCGATGCTTTCCCATTCCTTCATTACTTACAGCCGCTTAAAAATATGCCGATAGTCCTTGATCCTATGAATGATCCAATGACATTTCTTGGAATTTCTCTTGCCTTTGGTGTTGTACAGATCGTTTTTGGACTTTGTGTGGCTCTTTACGGAAGCTTGAGGGACGGAGATTATATTGCTGCTTTTGGTGATCATGGAGGATGGCTTGTCTTCCTGGTCGGTCTGATGCTCCTTGGAGGTTCAGTGAGTGGAAAACTTTCACCTTCTTTCCTGACAGTCGGGAAAGTTCTGGGTATAACTGGTGCCCTGATCCTTATTTTTACACAGGGTCGTGAAAAAGAAAGTCTTGTTCAGAAAGCACTCTCAGGAGTGCTGAGTCTTTACAATGTTACAGCCTATCTCGGTGATGTATTAAGTTATAGCAGGTTGCTTGCACTTGGTCTTGCGACTTCTGCTATTGCAATGATCATTAATATGTTATCCGGATTAGCTACAGGAATTCCTTACATTGGTTGGGTAATTGCTATAGTGCTCTGTTTCGGAGGGCATCTTTTCAGTGTTGCAGTCAATGTACTTGGGGCCTTTGTTCACTCTCTAAGACTTCAGTATGTGGAATTCTTCAGCAAGTTCTACAGCGGCGGCGGTAAACATTTTGAACCGCTTGCCTATAATACAAGATTCATCGATGTTTCAGAAAATGTCAAAAATGTTTAATGTTGGCTATTAATCAAAAATCATAGTTTACTTAATTGAGGGGAGTGTTTAACAATATGGATCTTCTCGGAATTATGTTGGCAGTGCTCGGTGCAGCATTAGCAGCGGGACTGGCAGGTTCGGGATCTGCTATTGGAATAGGTGTTGCAGGTGAGTCAGGCGCAGGGGTAATGACAGAAGACCCGGGTAAATTTGGACTCGTACTTCTTCTTCAGGCTCTTCCTGGAACTCAGGGTATTTATGGATTGCTCATTGCTTTTTTTGCAATTCTGAAAGTAGGACTGCTCGGCGGCGGTGGAGCTCTGGAAGTTAGTGTGTGGCAGGGACTTGGAGTATTTTTTGCCTGTCTTCCTATTGCTATTGCTGGTTATTTCTCAGGTATAGCGCAGGGGAAAACTTCTGCTGCCTGTATTCAGATGATAGCAAAACGTCCAGAAGAAACCGGTAAAGCCGTTATTCTTCCTGCAATGGTTGAGACATATGCAGTTTTTGCTCTTCTAATGAGTATTATTCTGCTTAACGGTATCCAGATCTAAATCCTTTGAGGTGAACAAATAATGTCTTTGGCGGATATAAAGAACAAGATACAGGCTGATGCGCAAACAGAAGCCGATGAAATTATCGACAAGGCCAAAGCACAGGCGGATAAAATTGAAAATGCAACAGATGCCCAGATAAAGGAAATTCAGGATAATTACACAACAAGATTCAAAAAAGAAAAACCTGAGATCCTGAACAGGCGAGAAATAGTCGCTAAGCTGGATGTTGATAAACTCAAGCTTGGAGCGAAGCAGTCCTTGATAAAGGATGCTTTCGATGAAGCTTTACAGGGGCTATCTTCATTGTCTAAGGATAAATATCTGGGGTTCGTCGAAGCTTTGCTCGATAAGGCAGTTGAAACCGGCAAAGAGGAAGTGCTTGTCGGTAAATCGGAGAAAAAGATCACGAAAACATGGCTCGATTCATATAACCAGAAGCATGATTATAATCTGGTTTTGTCAAGTGAAAAACTTCCAGTATCAGGTGGTTTTGTGCTTAAAAATGGCAATATCGAGACAAACTGCTCGTTTGATATGCTTGTGAGCTGGGTTCGTGAAGATATCGAGGCAGGCGTTGTGAAACGGCTGTTCTCAGCCTAGTGGAGGAGGTGGCAGCATGGTCCCGTCAGAGCGTTATGGTTATACAGTTGCGCGACTGCGGGCGATGGAGAATCGACTCCTGGATGATAGCGTGCTGCAGAGGTTACTAGATTCAGAAGACCTTGACAGCGCTATGAAAGTTCTGGGGGAGACTCCATACTCATCATGGCTGGTAGAGCTCAAATCTAACACTGAGTTTGACAGGGTAATAGAATCTGAACTGGACTATGTTTACAGAGAACTTGACAAATTTGTTCCGGATCAGGATCTTATACAGCTCTTCAGATTGCCATATGACTTCCACAACGTTAAGGTTCTTCTCAAGAGTCAGATACTTCAGAAACAAGGTGGAGAAAGGCGTTTTGATCTATTAACAAATCTTGGCAGCATAAATACCGATGATCTTATTCTTGCTGTGGAAAGTGAAGATTACCGCCTTTTGCCTTATGGATTACATTCTGAATTACCGAAAGCTTTGATGCAGTGGGATCAGAACCATGATCTGCTCGCTATTGAGAAATCTCTTGACAGTCTTCTCTTCAGTCAGCTGAAATTGATTTCAGAAAAGACTGGAGTAGATGCTGTGCAAAAATGGTTAAAGGGCAAGATCGATGCAGAAAACTTGCGCAATGTCTTTCGTCTTAAAAGAATGGATCTTGACGTTTCTGAAATATCCACCTTTCTTCACGAGGGTGGCTGGGTCTCCATCGATCGACTTCTATCGCTTCTTGGAGAACCTGTTGAAAGTTGGGGAAGAGTCCTCTCTTTCGCTGATGTAGGCGGAACTTTACACCATGTTCAGGATATTTCCGACATGAGTGCTTTGATAGTAAAGGCAGAAAAGGTTCTTGACGAATACACAGGAAGTACCCTGTCCAAATCGATCTATGGAGCTTTTTCTCCTGAAAGTGTTCTTTACTTTCTGTGGAAGAAAGAAATGGAAAGCAAGAATCTGCGAATAATTCTGGTCGCGCTTGCTAATAATACAAACAGGGATTCAGTCAGGGGGTTATTGCGAAATGGCTAAAAAAGAACAGTCTCAGCCAATGGCAGCGATAGGTGAATATGAAACAGTTCTGCCATTTCAGGCTGTTGGAGTCAAACCTATGGTCCTGACCGAAGATAATCGTGCTGACTTTCCCTCAATATTACGCAGACTGGCAAATGAAAAATATGCCGTTGTTTTTATCCAGGAGCAGTTATATCTGGATTTTAAAGAAAATGTTGACGAAATTAATGAAGAATATGCATTAAGTATTCTTCCCATACCAGGATTTACGGGTTCTATGGGAACAGGAGTAGAATCCATAAGGAACAGCGTTGAAAGAGCTGTTGGTATGGATATCTTTTCAGTGAAATAATGAATTCTGAGCTGGAGGCGATAAGCTGTGGCCACGGAAAAAATCGTAAAAGGTTACATTGAAAGGATCTCCGGACCGCTTGTTGTCGCCAAGGGTATGCGTGGTGCGAGTATGTACGACGTCGTTCGAGTTGGAGAACTGAATCTGGTTGGCGAAATCATAGAACTCCGCGAAGATACGGCATCTATTCAGACATACGAGGAAACTTCAGGGCTTAAACCTGGGGAACCTGTAGAAAGCACAGGAGCGCCCTTGAGCGTTGAACTTGGTCCCGGGATGCTAGAGCAGTTTTACGATGGCATTCAAAGACCCCTGGCATTAATAGAGGAAACGGCTAATAGTCACTTTATTTCAAGGGGTATCAATGTCCCTGCTATTGACAGAAAGAAAAAATGGGAATTCAAACCAACTGTCAAAAAAGGGGATAAGGTTCAGCCCGGAGATGTTCTGGGAGTTATCCAGGAAACTGTACTTGTGGAACACAGGATCCTGGTTCCTCTCGGCATTGAGGGTAAGGTCAGTGAGATCAAATCAGGTAAGTTCACAGTTGAAGAAACTGTTGCGGTTCTTGAAACAAACGA
Source organism: uncultured Synergistales bacterium (assembly GCA_964410915.1). GTDB lineage: Bacteria > Synergistota > Synergistia > Synergistales > JAFGMB01 > CAZFJG01. Next base: position 145,255 of record CAYPIU010000001.1, read on the forward strand.
TGGAAAACATGATATATGCATGTTGAGGAAATGGCCGGTCAGAAAATCACGTCCTGTTGCAAAACGTCTACCACCGGTTATTCCCCTGACTACCGGACAAAGAGTTGTTGATACATTTTTTCCGATAGCTATGGGAGGGACAGCATGTGTACCGGGTCCTTTCGGTTCTGGTAAGACAGTCATACAACATCAGCTGGCCAAATGGGCTCAGGCAGAGATCGTTGTCTATGTTGGCTGTGGAGAACGAGGAAATGAGATGACTGATGTTCTCCTTGAATTCCCTGAACTGGAAGACCCCAAGTCAGGGCATCCTCTCATGAAGAGAACAGTTCTTATTGCGAATACTTCCAATATGCCTGTTGCAGCCAGGGAAGCCAGTATCTATACTGCTATTACCATGGCTGAGTATTACAGGGATATGGGATATTCAGTTGCCTTGATGGCAGACTCTACAAGTCGTTGGGCTGAAGCATTGAGAGAAATGTCAGGAAGGCTCGAGGAAATGCCTGGAGAAGAAGGCTACCCTGCATATCTCGGTACAAGACTTGCTTCATTCTACGAAAGAGCAGGTAGAGTTCTATGTCTCGGAAAAGATAAAAAAGAAGCTTCTGTTACTGCCATTGGAGCAGTATCACCTCCAGGCGGTGACTTGTCAGAACCTGTAAGTCAGAATACTCTCCGCGTAACTAAAGTTTTCTGGGGTCTTGATGCCAACCTTGCATATCAAAGACATTTCCCCGCAATTAACTGGCTTTCAAGCTATTCTCTCTATACAAACAAGCTTGACGAGTATTGGGACAGTCAGTTTGATGACGAGTGGACCGAGCTTCGTGTCAATGCAATGTCATTGCTTGAGGAAGAAGATAACCTCAAGGAAATTGTAAGGCTGGTTGGTATTGACGCACTGTCAAAACCGGAAAGAATGGTTATGGAAACGGCAAAGTCGCTTAGAGAGGACTTCCTTCACCAAAATGCATTCCATGAGATAGATACATACGCTTCCATGGAAAAACAGTTCAAGATGTTGAGAATTATCATGCGTTTCCATGAACTCGCAATGGATGCTCTTAAACAGGGAGCAGCTATGAATGAAGTATTTACACTTTCTGTCAGGGTGGACATTGCCAAAATGAGATATATGGAAGAGAAAGACATCGATACCATCGATCAGATAGAAGAAAAGATAAAATCTGAAATAAGTGATCTGGTATCCGTGGGGGTCGATACTGATGTTGCCTAAAGAGTATAGAACTATCTCAGATCTTTCGGGCCCGCTGATTGTAGTTAAGAAGACTAAGGATGTTAGTTATGATGAACTCGTTGATATAGAGCTATCCTCCGGGGAGACCCGTAGAGGAAGGGTTCTTGAGATCTCTTCTGACGAGGCTCTGGTTCAGGTTTTTGAAGGGACAGACAATATTGATGTTGACTCTACAAAGATCCGATTCCTGGGTAAGGTCCTTACACTTCCTGTAAGCAGTGATATGCTTGGCCGTGTTTTTAACGGCAGAGGTGAACCCATTGATGGTGGAACACCGGTAATCCCTGAAGATAGAGTTGATATTAATGGTTTGCCAATGAATCCATATTCCCGGGATTTCCCTTCTGAGTTCATACAGACGGGAGTCTCGACTATCGATGGTATGAATCCCATGGTCAGAGGCCAGAAGCTTCCAATCTTTTCTGGCAGCGGACTTCCGCATAACAGGATGGCTGCTCAGATAGCACGTCAGGCTGCTGTTATAAGTGGACATGAGGATTTTGCAGTTGTCTTTGCTGCAATGGGCATTACGTTCGAAGAAGCTTCCTTCTTCATGGAAGATTTCCGTAAAACAGGAGCTATCCAGAGAACTGTTATGTATGTTAATCTTGCAGATGACCCTGCAATCGAAAGGATAACAACGCCTCGCCTTGCTCTTACTGCGGCTGAATATCTTGCCTTTGAAAAGGATATGCATGTTGTTGTTATTCTTACTGACCTCACAAACTATTGTGAAGCATTGAGAGAGATCTCTGCAGCACGTAAAGAGGTCCCAGGTCGTCGTGGATATCCCGGTTATCTTTATACAGACCTTGCAACAATGTATGAACGTGCCGGGCGTCTTAAAGGCAAAAAGGGCTCAATAACACAGATACCAATTCTGACAATGCCTGAAGATGATAAAACACATCCTATTCCTGACCTTACTGGTTATATCACAGAAGGCCAGATAATCCTTAACAGGGGTCTTCACAGGAGAGGGATCTATCCTCCTGTTGACGTCCTGCCATCTCTTTCCCGACTCAAAGATAAAGGTATTGGTAAAGGAAAGACCCGTGAAGATCATGCAGACCTTATGAATCAGCTCTTTGCAGCTTATGCCAGGGGTAAAGAAGCGAAAGAACTTGCGGTAATACTTGGTGAAGGAGCATTGACTGAGGAAGACAAAGCTTTTGCCAGGTTTGCAGATGATTTTGAGGATCGCTATGTCAGACAGGATGAATACGAAAATCGTTCTTACGAGGAAACTCTTTCAAAGGGCTGGGAACTTCTGACAATGATACCTGTTACAGAGTTAAAACGAATAAGAGATGCTTATGTTGAGAAATATCTCAATCCGCTACTTGAAGAAAAAGCTAAGGAAACAGAAGAAGAGGTTACTGAGGAAGTCAGCGAAGAAGTAACTTCGGAATAGAGGGGAATTTTTCATGGCAAAAATGAATGTAAACCCCAATAGAATGGAGTTATCAAGGCTCAAAAAAAGGCTTACTGTAGCTAAAAGAGGGCACAAACTATTGAAAGATAAACAGGACGCCCTTATAAAAGCCTTTCTGGAGAGAGCGAAAGAAGCTAAAGTTTTGAGGGAAGATCTGGAAAAAGAGCTTATGGAGTGCTACAGCAGTTTTCTTCTTGCCCGTGCACAGACGCTTCCGGCAATGCTTGAACAGGCTCTTATGATATCTGGAACAAAATGCGATCTTGGAGTTTCATCCCAGAACGTAATGAGTGTAGTTGTTCCAGAGTATTCGGTAGTTCAGGAAGGATCCCCTTTAAACTATGGACTTGCCACTTCTTTGGGCAGTCTGGATGTTGCACTTGAGCTTTTCTCCAAACTATTGCCAAAGCTCATAGAGCTTGCAGCTAAAGAAAAAGCTATCAAACTTATGGCTACAGAGATCGAAAAGACCCGTAGACGTGTTAACGCTCTTGAACATGTTATGATTCCTTCCTTTTCTGAAACTATCAAGTACATAACTATGAAACTTGACGAGCAGGAAAGATCAAATCTAAGCAGATTAATGAAGATCAAGGAAATAGTAAGGTCTCATTAAGAGCATTACTGCTTAAACGCAGAATGCGGCATTTGCAAAAAATTAGAAGGGGCCGGAATTTGTGTTTTCCGGCCCCTTCTATAGTGATTTTCTGTTTGAATGGTGGTAAAATTCCGCTGGGAGTATTTGACATGACCGCTTCTTTTTTGAAGAGGAAAGTCCGGGCTCCAAAGGGCAGGACGCTGGGTAACACCCAGTTGGTGTGAACCAAAGGAAAGTGCCACAGAAATATACCGCCTTTTCCTGAAGGAAAGGGTAAGGGTGAAAAGGTGGGGTAAGAGCCCACCGGCTTCCAGGTGACTGGATAGTCAGGTAAACCCCGTCCGGAGCAAGACCGAATAGGGGAGGTTGAGGTTGCCCGCTGACTCCCGGGTACGGTCGCTTGAGGTACCCCGCGAGGGATATCCTAGATAAATGGTCATAACTACAGAACCCGGCTTACTAAATGCTCCCTGCTGATGACTATTTGAAACAAACATCCAACACTGTAACCCTTGAGAGTACATTCACTCTTTAGTTATCTAAGGTCATGAAAAGATAGGTCCTGAGACTCATTTAAAGTTCCCAAGAAATGAGTCTCAGGACCTATTTGTTATATTGTTAGGGTGGTAATGTGGGAGAAAGTGGTATGTAATGTCATAAAGTGGGAGATAAATATGCTTGTAGGAACTTTTGAACACAAGATCGACTCTAAGGGGAGAGTTGTTCTTCCTGCGAAATTAAGGGACGAACTTGGTTGTGCTGTGGTTTCTACTATAGGAATAGATAAGTGTATTGCCATATATCCTAAAGAACAATGGGAAAAAGTACTTGAAAAGTTTATGGGACTTTCGTTCTCCAAAGGGAAATCAAGAGGATTAATGAGACTTATGCTTTCAAGTGCAAGCGAACTTCAGATTGACATGGCAGGTCGAATTTTAGTTCCGAACTTTCTCAGAGGACATGCAGAACTCGATCAGGAGATATGTCTCATTGGAGTAAACGATCATATAGAGTTGTGGGATACGGATAACTGGAATAGTTATAGAACAAAGATAATGGAGGATCTCCCTGAAATAGCAGAAGAGGTGGAAGGATTTTGAAGCAGCATATACCTGTTCTTTTGAATGAAATTATCGAGTTTATAAAAATACTGCAAAATCCTTCTATTATCCTTGATGCAACTCTGGGATTGGGTGGATACAGCGAAGCATTCCTGAAAACGTTTCCTGATGTAAAGGTTCTTGGTATTGATGTTGACAAAACAGCTATTTCTATTGCAGAAGAACGTTTAGCAAAATACGGAGATCGATTTGAATCACTTCAGTGTAACTTCAAAGATATTATTCAAATACGAAAAGAACCTGATTTTCAACCAGATGTTATGGTATTTGATCTGGGAATTTCCAACTATCAGATTACTGAACCAGCAAGGGGTTTTTCATATCAGGATGATGGACCTCTTGATATGCGGATGAATGATACGGGAACTGAGGTTGAATCAATCACGGCAGCAGAAGTTATTAATACGTTCAGTGCTGTTGAAATGTCAGATATTTTTCGAGTCTATGGAGAAGAAAAACATGCCTGGAAACTAGCTAAAGGTATTGTCAGGTATAGAGAAAAGAACGGTTATCTTGAAACGACTTCAGAACTTGTAGCAGCTATACGGGATATCCTGCCGGCGCCAGTACAGAGGAAAATGGGAAAACACCCGGCAAGGAGAATATTTCAGGCGCTCAGAATATATGTAAATGATGAACTTGAAAACCTCAGGGAAGGACTGAAAGCATCCATATCAGTAATAAATAATAACGGGATGATTATAGTTGTCAGTTATCATTCCCTCGAAGACAGAATAGTAAAACATACCTTCAGACAGTGGAAGCAGGAAGGTCTTGGAAACATATTGACAAGAAAACCGGTGATCCCGACAGATGAGGAAATTGAAAAGAACAGCAAAGCAAGAAGTGCAAAAATGAGAGTCTTTCAAAAAGTCGATGTTACAGAATCAAATGTTTCATATCCTGGCCGCAGAAGGTGAATCTGATGAGATCGTCAAACAGGAATATTAAAAGAAAACATCATGACTCCATATATAGATCAGTTTGCGCGATGCTTGTTTTTTCTGCTATTATAGCCGGGATTTTCATCTTTGGACTTGGGATCCTGAGGTTTTGCTCTTATAACCTTGAATGTGAAATAGCGGAGGTTAATCAGCAGATCTATGAGCTTGAAATCAAACAGCTTGAATTGACAAGAAGTCTTTCCATGTTAAGGTCTCCGGAACGAATTTTCTGTATAGCCAGAAATTCTCTGGGGATGGAGGGGGCCTCCAGAATTATGACTGTAAAGGTGGCATCGAGAAATGGTGCTGGAGACGTTACAGAAGGGGCTCTTGCTGCTAATTCTGATAGTTATTCGGACAGAAACGGGCTCCATCTATTTGTTAAAAAAGCAAATGCCGGTAATTAGCAGTATATAATTCTCAAGAAAGGGGCAATAAGGTAGTGTTAAGAAGACTGGTCCGAAGCCCCTGGCCCTTTGTTTTTATTGTATTTATTATCTTTTTTTTTCGTTTAGTCTCACTTCATTGCTGGCCTGATCCAAGAGTTCTATCCAGGGGCCAAAGTCAGTATTGGAAGCATATATCCCTTTCTACTGATCGAGGTCCTATAATTGACAGTCAGGGGAGGGTCCTTGCAATTTCAGTTCCTTCTTTTAGTTTTTTTGTGGATCCAGAGTTCTGGGATCCCTCTGATGCTGCAAGACTGACCGGATATTTCCCTACCCAGACAATTAAGAGGATTTCAGGTGAACTTAAGGGCCGTTATGTTCCAGTTGCCCGAAAAATAAAATATGAGCGTGGAAGCGAAATAATGGATATTGGTCTTCCGGGGTTGTATGCTGTCCCGGAGAAAAAGCGTATGTATGTAAACGGATCGTTGATGAGTCATGTATTAGGTTATTGTGATATAGATGATAATGGACTTTCAGGAACTGAGCTTATCTGGGAAAAGGTCCTTTTTTCACCTCCTGAAACCAAGATCCTTGTCAAAGATGCTTCTGGACTGAACTTTAATATTTCTGACATATCTTTGATAAACCATCTGGAAGATCCCGGGATGGTCAGACTTACTTTAGATTCTACGCTCCAGTACATAGTTGAAAAACATCTTGAAGATGGAGTAGAACTCCACAAGGCCAGATGGGGAGCAGCTGTCTGTATGGACCCTAATAATGGTTCAATTCTTGCTATGGCGAGTGTTCCTGATTTTGATCCTAATGATAGAAAAACTTTTCTTAAACCCGGAGTTATGAGAAATAACTGCATCGGTAGAGTTTATGAGCCAGGCTCAACTTTTAAGCCCATTACCGTCGGGATAGCTATTGAAGAAGGGCTTGTTAACAAAAGTGATACATTTAAATGTACAAGACGGATAAAGGTTGCTGACAAGTATATCTCTGATCCCAAAGCTTATGGGATCCTGAGCTTAAAAGATGTTATTGTAAAATCCTCCAATGTCGGGATGTCCAGGATCGGTATGAAGATAGATCCTTACAATACATACAATACTTTCCTGAATTGGGGATTTGGAAACCCGGCCGGTCTGGAACTCAATGGAAGTGAAGTTGGATTGATACCTTCTCCTGATAAATGGAAAGGCGTTGTGCCTGCGAATATAGCTATAGGGCAGGGATTAGCTGTTTCTCCCTTAAAACTCACTACAGCATTTTGTGCAATTGCCAACGGCGGATGTCTATTGAGGCCATATCTGGTTGAGGAAGCCACTACAAGTGATAATAAAGTGATTTATAAAGGAAAAAGAAACCCAAGATACCAGGTCTTGTCAAAAGACACATCCGAATGGCTTAAACATGTGTTACGAGATGTTGTGGTGGAAGGTACCGGACGCAAGGTTAATACTCCTTTAGTACCAATAGCAGGCAAAACTGGTACAGCCCAGGTAGCAGAAAAGGGTGAATATCAGGAGGACAGATGGGTTTCCTCTTTTGCCGGTTTCTGGCCTTCTGATAAACCAGAGTATGTAATGGTAGTAGTAATAGGAGAACCCACAATGGGTATTTATTATGGTGGTAGTGTTGCCGGACCTGTTTTCAGGAAAATTGTAGAAGATATGCTCTATCTTGAGAATATCTGATATTGGAATGTGGGGAATTGGCATGCCGAATCTGACAGAGATAGCTGAATTTATTCAAGTGCTTGTACCTGAGTGCAGGACTATAAATCTTAACAAAGATCTCTCGAGAAAGATCATTATTCAGAAAGTCTTTTCTGATAGTAGAAAAGTGGAGAATGACTCGTTATTCTGCTGTATTTCAGGCGGAAACTTCAATGGTCATGAATTTATCAAAGACGCAGAGCTTAAAGGTGCATCATGCGTATTAAGTGAATATGTTTTAGACTCTGATCTTCCACAGATCATAGTACCTTCCGTCAGAAGTATTACAGGTTATATCGCATCTTATATCTATGGGAACCCTTCTGACTATCTGACAATGATAGCAGTTACAGGAACTAACGGTAAAAGTACAACAACTTATATGTTGAGAAATCTTTTGGAAAATGCCGGGCTTAAAACAGGGCTTATGGGTACAATAACCTACCATGACGGAATTCAGGAGATGCATGCCGGCAGAACCACACCAGAAGCTACAGATATCCAGCAATGGTTATTCAGAATGAGAGAAAATGGTTGTACGGCTTGTGTAATGGAGACATCTTCTCATGGACTTAAGTTAGGAAGATTAAATGGTTGTCGTTTCGATATTGGTATCTTTACCAATTTAACTGCAGAACATCTTGATTTTCATGGAAATATCAACAATTACTTTGAAGCAAAGAAATTATTATTCAAAAATTACATGAAGGAAAAATGGAATGCGATATTTAATATAGATGATGATTATGGTAACCGTTTATATCGTTCTTATATTGATCATGCAACTACTTTCTCAATCAACAATAATTCAGCCGATGTGCATCCAGAATCAATTTCATTAAATTCAGAAGGATTTACGGTGGATCTTCAACTTCCTGGATATAAATATATTAAAGCTCTCAAATCTTCTTTTACTGGTAGATACAATGTGTATAATGCACTGGCAGCTGTCTCAGCAGCGTATTTAATGGGTCTTTCCTGCGAAGTTATACGATCAGGCCTTATGAATATGCCAAAAGTTCCCGGAAGATCGGAAAAATACCTTTTTGACAATGGCGTCTGCTGTGTCATAGATTATGCACATACTCCCGATGCTTTGGAAAATATCCTCAGGACCCTTTCAGAGATTAAACAGGGAAGACTTAAGATCGTCTTTGGTCTCGGCGGTAATCGATACTCTGAAAATCGTCCAATAATGGGTAATATAGCCTCCCGTTATGCTGATGACATTTATATAACAATGGATAATCCTAGAGATGAAGAACCATCAACTATAGCTGAACAGATATACCAGGGAGTAAAACAGCAAAAGAGACAGTTGAACTGTACTACAATACTTGACAGAAAAAGTGCAGTTTTCCAGGCATTGGATGATTCCGTTTCTGGAGATATAATCCTTGTTTCAGGAAAGGGACCTGAGACTTCAATTATTTGGGCAGGTGAAAGAATCCCATACAATGATCTTGAAACGATCCTTTTATGGGCAAGAATGAAGGGAATGGGATGGCGTTAAATGATCAGTTCAGATGTTTTTTTAAGTGAACTCCTTTCTTCTGATTCAGAGCATTTTTACGGTAAAGATGTCAGACTTCCACTGTCAATATCTATAGATAGCAGAGATGTTAAAAGGGGAGATGTTTTCTTTGCACTTCCTGGTGAAAAAACAGATGGGCATTTGTACATTGGGAAAGCACTGGAAAGAGGAGCAAGGGTTATTGTGGCAGAATCAGCTAAATATAAAATGTACAATTTTCCGTTACCATCTCCCGGATCTCTCTTTTCAGTTATCCTACTCGAAGGGGATATTTACGAATTTATGGAAAGGATCGCCAGGGTCTATCTTGATTCCGTATCTCCTCGAGAAGTAATTGCTATTACTGGAAGTGTAGGAAAAACGACAACCCGGGAATTTTTAAAAAAAATACTTGGGCAGGAATTTAATGTTTTTGGAGCAGAGAAAAGTTATAATACCCTGGTTGGGTGCGCAGTTACTGTTCTTCAAATGCCCCTGGATACAGAAATTCTTGTACTTGAAATGGGTACCAACAGTCCTGGAGAAATAGCTGCTCTGGTTGGAAACTATTCTCCTACTGTTTCAATTATCACTGATGTGTCCAATGCACATCTTGAAGGTCTTTCAGACTTTCAGGGAGTTTTAAATGCTAAGATGGAAATTACTGGTTCTCCTGTTTTGAAGCAGGTATTTTATAATGCTGACAATGCTGATCTGTCCACTGAAATTTCTTTGCTCGAACGTTCTATAATTAAGACAGGGATAGGTTCTAAGCAGGGAAAATATCGCATAGAAAATATAAAATGTTATATTAAGAATAATAAATCGTTTTTATCGTTTATTCTTCAATCGCCTTCCGGAGAAATTCCCTTAAATGCAGGTCTATTTGGAAAACACCAGGCTTACTGTCTTGGTGTAGCGCTTGCTGTTGCAAGTGAAATGAAAATTACGATTTCAGCTGAAATGATAACTTCTCTTGATCTATCTCCTGCAAAGGGAAGAGGTCTTTGCACCTATCTTTCCAGTGGTGTGCTTTTGATCGATGATTCATATAATGCTAATCCTGCTTCAATGGAAGCCGCATTGAAGACTATCAAGCGCTATAGCTGGGGGACAAAAAAAATTGCAGTTCTTGGGGAAATGAAAGAACTCGGGGTAGAAAGCAGCAAATTCCACAGTAAAATAATTGGCGATGCCGAATTTCTTGACCACTTAATTCTTGTAGGATGTGAGTGGAATTCTGCGTTACAATCCATATCTTTAGAAATAAGAAACAAAATTACCTGGGTCGAGAACATTTCAAAGGTGTTCCCTTTGCTAAAGTCTCTTTTGTCAGAAGGGACACTTCTCCTGGTCAAAGGATCCCATAGTAACAGACTGGAAAAGATCGTTGAAAAGATGGTATCTGATTATGAATAACTGTTATGTTTTTTCCGGGATCATCATATTCTTTCTTGCGGTCATTTCCCAGCACTACTGGATAGAATATCTAAAAAGTATGAATTTTAAACAGGTTCAGAAAGTTTATGGACCTGCACAGTATATACAAAATGACAAGGGGTCAACTCCATCTATGGGTGGAGTAATATTCTGTTTTATAGCTTTTGTTTCCATACCGTTCAATATGATGTCAGGGATTTCATTTTTACGTCAGGTTGAAATATGGTCTCTGCCACTTATGTGTGCTTTTATCGGGTTTTTAGATGACTGGATAAAATATTTGAGAGAATCAAGTGAAGGGTTCAGTTCAATAATTAAACTTTTTTTCCAGATCTTTGTTGCCCTTGTATGGTCGGTATGGATCTATACACAGTATGGAATATACCTTTTTCCGGATATACAAATTCAAAATCCTTTCGCTGCTATTTCCTTATTGGTTTTTTTTACAACGGGTATTATGAATGCTGTAAATGTAACGGATGGTCTGGATGGCCTCGCCGCAGGGTCTTCCGTAATTTCCCTTATCACTGTCCTGATCTTTTTGCCCCTCAGGCCTTTGCCCATGTCGATGAATATAACCGGGCTTGCTATCCTGACGGCTTTTATGTGGCATAATGCTCATCCGGCAAAAATATTCATGGGAGATATCGGATCTCATTTTATTGCGGGACTTATTATTACGTTATGTGTTTATTCAAAAACGCTTATTGCCATCATTCCATTAGGTTTTATTTTTGGTCTTGAGATCCTTTCAGTATGTTTTCAACTTACAGGTATCTATTTTCTTAAACATAAGTTCTTTCTTATGAGTCCTTTTCACCATCACTTTGAATTAAAGGGCTGGAGCGAAAGCCAGATAGTAACAAGATTCTGGGTAATTCACTCAATAGGGCTTATTTCTATTGCGTACTTTATAAACCTCATATTTCAATAAATACTGGAGATTGTCTAAATGAAGAAAAATGATTTAATGGGTAAACAGATCACAGTTGTTGGAGGTGGTATAAGCGGAGTTGCTCTTGCTTGTCTTGCGAAAGATCTTGGAGCCAGGGTTTTTCTTTCCGAAATGAAAGATAGTTTAAGAGTTGATATTACAGAAAAGCTCAAATATCAGGGACTTGAATGGGAAACTGGAGGGCATTCGAGCAGGGCATGGGATGCTGACCTTATCCTTTTAAGTTCAGGTATTTCACCTGATTCTGAGGCGGTTAATAATGCTATTTCAAGAAATATCCAGATACAGGGGGAACTTGATTTTGTTTACCCCTATCTTAATGGTCGATTGATAGGAATAACGGGAAGCAACGGAAAAACTACAACGACTTCACTTACGTCCTACCTTTTGAAAAAAGCAGGATTTAAAGTTGCTGAGGCAGGCAATATCGGAATGCCTCTTTCCAATATTGTAAAAGAGGACTGGGAATACACTGTCATGGAACTAAGCAGTTTTCAACTGTACTGGTCATCATGTTTTTCGGTAGATTCTGCAATAATTACCAATCTGGCACCGGATCACATTGACTGGCACGGATCCTACAAAAACTATATTGAGTCAAAATCCCGACTTATAAACAACGTAAAGGAAAATGGATGGGTGATAGTTCAGAAAAGAGACTTTCCCAATATCAACTTTACAGGAAAAGGGAAACTTGCCCTGATGTCATGGGATGATCCATCTGATAATAGTGAATATCATCCTGATGCAGAAATATTCATTGATAAGAAGAATATCTGGTTAAGAGACATGGATGGGATAAAGGGACTTGTTGAAGATGCAATAAGTATTCCACTAATTGGAGATCATAACCGTGAAAACATTGCAATGGCGTTATCCTGTCTTGACCTGTTGAGAGTATCAATACAGGATCTCATGTTTCAAGATGATATCTTTAAGGGTTTTGTTCCACCTCCACACAGATGTCAACTTGTGAGAGTTCTGAATGGAGTAAGATACATAGATGATTCAAAAGGGACGAATGTCGCTGCTACAATAGCTGCATTATCATCAATTGAAGGGAACAAGATAATTATCCTTGGCGGTAAGGGTAAGGGTGAGGATTATTCGCCACTTGCCAGACAAGTAGGAGATTCTGCGGTTGCTGCTGTCATTATAGGAGAAGAAAGGCAACTTATAGCGAATGCCCTTTCTAAAGAGGGTTTTTCAGATTATTACATCACAGACACGATGGAAAATGCAGTAAATATAGCAAGTTCTCTGGCAAAGGAAGGGACAAATATTCTATTATCACCTGCTTGTACCAGCTGGGATATCTATGAGAACTACAAGAAAAGGGGAGAGCATTTTCAAAGCATTGTAAAGAATCTTTCAAAGGAGAAGAACGATTCTGAAAAATAGATTTGAGCCAGCTGAACTTAAAGAGTACTCGAAAAGAAATTCTGTTATCTGGATAATTCCTTTAGTCCTTAGCTTATCGGGTGTATTGATGATATTGTCCATAACTGGTCGGACTCAATTATCTGGTAATGAATATACTTTTACTTTTGTTTATCGACAGATAATCTGGCTTGCGCTTGGATTCACACTAATGTCTTTTGTCTCAAAGATCCCTTTAGATTTTCTCAAAAGATTTTCCGGAGTCATTTGGATATTTGCAGTAATCATTACTTTAAGTACAATTACAGGATACTTTGGAGTTGAAGGCGGAGGAGCGCGGCGTTGGATACGCTTTGGTCCTATAGGTTTCCAACCTGTTGAGTTTTTAACTATAGCTGTAGTCATTCACCTTGCAAATCTTCTCACAAGAAATGAGCTGGAAGGAAAACTCAGAGTTTTTTTCAAAACCGTTTTTGTGACGTTGATCTCTATTTCTCCTCTTTTACTTCAGCCTGACATGGGAGGAGTAATTCTTGTAATAATAATTGCCATGGCTATATTTGTTGAGGCACGGGGTTGGTTTCTGCCAGTGTTAACCGGAGTTGTGACTCTTCCATTGAGTATTTATATGATTTTCAGTGAAGGGTACAGGATAAGAAGATATTTTGCATTTGCAGATCCCTGGAATTCGCCACTAGACGGTGGATATCAGGTGATCCAGGGACTTATTGCTTTTGCCAATGGGGGATTGATAGGTCGAGGAGTAGGAAGAGGATTTCAGAAACTCCGATATCTGCCTGCTGCGCATACAGACTTTATATTTGCTTCAATAGGTGAAGAATTTGGTCTTATCGGAACTCTATTTATTCTCTTTCTTTTCTTTATGCTTACAATTAGTATCTTCAAGATATATCTCGGTCTACTAACACCTTTTCATAGAATCTTTATCTGGGGGATTGCAATAAGTCTTTTATTACCATTCTTTATAAATGTTGCCGGGGTAACAAAACTCCTTCCATTAACGGGGATGCCATTACCGTTCTTGAGTTATGGGGGGAGTTCCATGCTTTTTTCATGGGTTAAAATTGGATTGATAACAGGTATAGTAAGGGATAGGAAGAAAGAGAGTCGATCATGAAAAGAATTCTTATAGTTTCAGGAGGGACAGGTGGACATATATTCCCTGCGCTGGCATTTGGGAAATGGATCAGGAATAACAAGAAAACAAATGAAATATATTACATGTGCGGTTCAAGAAAAGTAGAGTTAGATATTTATAATTCTGAAGGCATTGACCCCATTGTTCTTGATATAGAAGGTTCACCACTTGGTACAAGGGAGTTTCGCAGGATATTGAATAGATCATGTGCTCTTATGAAAGAAACAGGAAAAATATTTGGTTTCTTTAAAAATATCAGGCCTGATTTCTGTCTTTTATTTGGCGGATATGTCTCTATAATCCCTCTGATTATTGCCATATTGTTTCGTATACCTGTAGCTGTCCATGAACAGAATACTGTTAGCGGTAGAGTTACCAGGTTAGCTCATAAATTAGGGATATCTGTTTTAACAGGGTGGGAAGAATGTGAGCCATTCGATTCTACTTCTTTTTCTCACGTAGGAATACCGGTTAGGAAATTTATAAGATTGCAAGAGATGGACGCTTGGAATATACTACATATAGGGTGCAGTTTGCGAGATAGTCCTACCGTTGTGGTTATGGGAGGATCGCTTGGAAGTGAGGGTCTTGTAAGGATAATAGTCCAGACTGCTCGAAGACAGATTTTCTCGAATTGGAACTTTATTGTTCTTGGTAAAAAGAAAGATGGACTTTATAATTGTCCGATGAACGTCTTTTTTACAGGTAAACAATGGGATATGAATCCTGTTTTTTCGGTTGCTGACGTTGCTGTTGTACGAGGAGGGGCTTCCAGCCTTGCAGAATTGTATGTATACGGGATCCCTGCACTTGTAGTGCCGTGGCTTAAATCATCTGACTCACACCAACTTAAAAATGCGGAATATTTTTTGAAAAAAGGATCAGGTGAAATGTGGATTGAAGAGAAGGATTCTCTGGAGACCTTTGCTAAAAGGCTTAACTCAGTTTTTTTAAAGTATGGAGATACTTTAGAGCCAACAGGGAACATTGAATTGCGTCGCAGTATTGCATGTGAGACGATATGGGAGCATATGATTGCTTTATGATGGAGGGAGAGTCTTCAAGTGGACCTGATTAAAAGAAATCTCAGTACAATAAACCGTGTCCACCTTATGGGAATCGGCGGAGCAGGCATGAGCGGCTTAGCTCTGCTTTTAAAGGATCTGGGTTATGAGGTAAGCGGTTGTGATGTTACACATACTTCCTATGTTGACAGGATAGTACAGCGAAACATTGATTTTAGTATCGGCCATAAAAAAAGTCACCTTGAGGATTATGAACCGGATCTATTAATATATAGCAGTGCTATTCCAGATGAAAACGAAGAATTGAAAGATGCATTTGAAAGACATATTCCAGTAGCTAAAAGAGCGGATGTACTCAGCTGGTTATTCAATTCAAGACAGGGGATAGGTGTTGCCGGAACTCATGGGAAAACTACTACATCTTCAATGATAGCTATGATCTTTGAGCAGGCTGGACTTGAACCTACTGTTGCTATTGGTGGAGAATTATGCGATATAGGGGTAAATGCAAAACTTGGGGTTGGGCCCTATATGGTCGCCGAGCTTGATGAAAGTGATGGTTCCTTCGAGGAATTTACACCTGATATTTCCGTGGTGACAAATGCTGACTGGGATCATGTGGATCATTATCCATCTCCTGAAAGTGTGCTTGAAGCTTATCAAAGATTTATCCATAAGACCAAACCAGGGGGTACAGCAATTCTCTGTGGGGAGGATTCGGGGCTTTGCAGACTTATACCTTTACTGTCGCATGATACTGATATTGAAACTTACGGTTTTGGCTCTTCCTGGGACTGGGGTGCTTTTGAAGTTAAGTATATAGAAGGCGGGGGCGTAAAATTTTCAATATGTTATAAGGGTAAGAGAATATCTGAAATGAAGTTGAGTGTTTCTGGTGACCATAACATACTTAATGCCCTTGCGGCAATAGTTGTAGCAAGACATTTTGATATTCCTTTCAGCTTGATCCAGAAAACTATGACTAATTTTAAAGGTGCAAAAAGGCGTCTGCAATTTATGGGGAATATCGGTAAAGCAGATTTTTATGATGATTATGGTCATCATCCCCGCGAAATTGAGGCTACGCTCAATACTCTGCGTCAAATGTTCCCTGCCAAAAGGCATCTTGTTGTTTTTCAGCCCCATAGATTTACAAGGACAAAGGCAATGTACAGGGAATTTGCAGAAGTGCTTTCAATGGCCGATATGTTATATCTTATGCCTATTTATCCTGCAGATGAAGATCCTTTAAATGGAGTATCTTCCAGCTTAATTTCTGAAACCATGGGAGTACATGGTTATAAAAGTTGTCATTTATGCGATGGTTTCAATGATGCCACAACGTCAATAAGTTCTGAACTGAAAGATAATGACTTGCTTATAACAATAGGTGCTGGAAATGTTACCCGAGTAGGTGAAATGGTTCTTTCAAGGTGTAATGGGGAGTTATGAAAACAGATGCATTGGTCAAAAGTGTTAAGCAGGGTGCTCAGGTCTCCGATCAAAGATAATTATTTAATTTCCGGGAATACTACTATGGGGATAGGCGGGTATGCGGAACATTTTGTAGAACCATATAATAAAGAGGATATAGTGTCGATCCTTAAAACCAAAATGGATTTAGGTTTTCCACTCTACATAATCGGTGGGGGCAGCAATTTGATAATTCGACAGGGAAGTATCAGAGGTCTTTTTTTAAGTACAAGTAAACTCTCTGATATCAGTGTTCAATCCACCAGGGATAACTTTTTATTTGAGGTACAAGCCGGGGTTTCGGTTAGCAATGTTCTTAAAAAGGCATTTTCCGTTTCGGCTGAAGGGCTTGAATATCTCGTTGGGATTCCGGGAACGATCGGTGGAGCTATCTCTGGTAATGCTGGAGGTAAGGGGTATGCTATATCTAATAATATTTCCTGGATAGAATCTATTGAACCTGATGGAAGTTTTCGCAGATGGGACAAGAATGAAATCGAATGGAATTACAGATTTTGCAGTCTCAGTAATGACAGACGAATAATTACAAGGGTAGGGCTGAAACTTTCACATGGGAATACGGATAAAATAAGAACTAAAACCAGAACTTTCTGGGAAATCCGGAAATATCAACCTTACAATTATAAAAGTGCCGGCTGCATATTCAAGAATCCTGAAGGTTACAGCGCGGGAAAGCTCCTGGATGAATGTGGTTGCAAAGGTTTAAAGTCTGGGGAAGCCATGATCTCGATGAAACATGCCAATTTTATAATTAATCTTGGAAGTGCGGATTATTCTGACGTGTTGAATCTGATAGGAGAATGTCGCAGTAGAGTTTTAGAAAGTACAGGTATAGATCTTGAACTGGAAGTAAGGCTTATTGATGCATAGCCGATTAAGGATCTCTTCCTGGAAATTCTGGTTGATCTGTATCGCACTAATTGTTGGTATCTTATTCAGATCTGAACAAAGATACCAGATCTTCAGGGTAAGAGATATTGCTATACAGCCTGAGGATCAGGTCCTTGAAAGAATAGTATGGGAAGAGATCCCCGAAAGATATATTGGATTCTGGCCTGGTCTACTGATGAAAGAAGATTATTTCTGTAGAAAAGTAGAAGAAAGACTGCCTGTGAAAAGTAAACTTACTTTAAACGGTTTCGGAAACTTTAGATTCACGTCAGAACCACTGGAAATAACGGGCCATGTTAGTTGGAACAGAAAACAATGGTTTATATCTGCAGAAGGATATGCCTGGTCTGAAGATCTTGATACTGGAGCTCTTCTTTTTGACACAAAAAAAGAAACTCATTTAAACTGGGTCATAGGTGACGGGTGTGTGGATCTTCTGAATGAGGATAACCTGAGTGATAGAAGACAGGTTTTAATTGCAACCTTCCCGGTAAAAGAACTTGGAAAGTGGAGTGATGGTTTAAAGAACTATAAATGGTTTCCATATATTTCCAGGATACAGATTCACAAACAAGGCGGACAATTCATATTAACATTGGGACTTGATATCTATACTAACGATATAAAGCTGGTCTTGAGAGGAAGCGATTTTCCCTGGCATGAACATATCGATGCTTTAAAAAAGATAATACCGGAATTTCCACAATTGGGGAAAAGTGTGCAGATCGATGCTACTTATAATAACCGTATAGTCGTTAAAGACATTTGACCGGATAGTTAGATAGAATTCTTGTAACCAGGAGATAAATACAGTTACATGATACATTATGAAGGGAGCGGGAGTTATGGTCAGCAGGGAGCCGGAAATTATTGTGGGGCTTGATTTAGGAACGACCAAGACAGCTGTTGTAGTTGCAGAAAGAGATGAAAATCTTCGCGATCCCCAGATTATTGGTATCGGCCAGTCAAAATCTCTTGGAATCAGGAAAGGAATGATCATCAACCTTGAACAGGCCGTTGAATCGGTGAAAGCAGCCTTGCATGATGCTGAGAGCATGGTCGGTTTTGAAATAGATGAAGCAACCGTTGCTTTTAGCGGGGTTGATTCCAACAGTATTATTTCAAGAGGCATGGTATCTTTGGGAAGAACTCCAAGACAGGTAACGATCCAGGATGTTGAAAGAGTTATTGAGGCAGCACAAAGTGAGTTGGCAGTTCCTCCAAACAGATGCAATCTCCATACTATACCTGTCAAATATTCCATTGATGGAAATTCCGGGATAGATGATCCTCTTGGTATGACAGGGATAAGACTTGAGATCGAGCTCCAGTCAGTTATTGTTCCAACTTCAGTTCTTCAGAATGTGGTTAATTGTATGGAACGTGCAGGAGTTTCTGTAAAAGGGCTGGTTGTCAAATCACTATCAACATCCATGGGGGCTCTTACCAATGAAGAAAAACAGGCAGGTGTTATATCGCTTTCTGTTGGTGGGGGAATAACAACTATTGCTCTGTTTACTGATGGCAGACCGGTCAAACTTGCCGTTATACCTATTGGTGGAGATCATATAACGAATGATCTTGCTTACGTACTCAAAGTTCCTATAAGCAAGGCAGAAGAATTTAAAAAAGAACTTTCTCTTGATGATTCTGATCCTGAAGAAAAATATATTGAAGTTGATATAAGAGGGAAATCTCGGAAGATCGATGTTCTGGAAGCAGTTGAAGTAATGAGATACAGGATGGAAGAGCTTTTTTCAGAATATGTTTCCCAGCAGTTGAATGATTTCAGTGTACATATGTTCCCTGCAGGTCTGGTACTATCAGGAGGGGTAGCGAAAACAAGGGAACTGGAACCTTTCGTTTCAGATCTTCTTGGATTTCCTGTTAGAATAGCGGACCCATTGGACAGTTTTCAGATGCCACCAGGACGGAATGACTGTCAGTATACCTCTGCTGCGGGGATAATACGCTATATAACAGATAAAGAACGAAATCCATACCATTTTATTGAAATACCAGTACATAAACTCAGGACAGGCTCTTTAAATCCAATTTCCTCCGGGAGAAAACCCAAGAGAGAAATCCCTTCAGGGGATGGCGGAGTTAAAGTGAAAAATCTTATTGGCGTAATCAGAAAATCGATCAAGGAACTTTTCTAGAACCTAAATTCTCGAATGTCGGGGAGGAATATAGTGATGGAAAAAATGTTCAAGGTAATTGACCACTCAAGAGCCCATCACGAAAACATTAAAGTTATTGGAGTAGGTGGCGGAGGCGGTAATGCTCTTAATCACATCATCAGGAGCGGTGTTGAGGGTGTTGAGTTCATTTCGGCAAATACAGATATGGCATCTCTTGGTCTTTCAGAAGCAACCTCTAAAATGGTACTTGGTCGTGAACTCACAAAAGGGCTTGGAGCCGGTGCTGACCCAGAGATAGGATATAATGCAGCAAAAGAATCTTTTGATGATATCAGAGAAATGCTTGCCGGGGCTGATATGGTTTTCCTGACTGCGGGAATGGGTGGAGGAACAGGTACAGGTGCTACTCCTGTTATTGCAGAGATAGCAAAGGAATCAGGTTCTCTTGTTGTAGCAGTGGTAACACATCCCTTTTCATTTGAAGGTAAAAGACGTTATAAACAATCAATTGAAGGATCGAACAATCTAAAGGGAAAAGTTGATGCCCTTATCGTAATTGAAAATGATAAATTACTTGAAATTGCTGATAAAGGTACTGGGCTGACAGATGCATTTCAGTTGGCTGATGAAGTATTGAGGCAGGCTGTACAGGGTGTTACAGATCTTATCCTTTGTCCGGGACTTGTTAATGTTGATTTTGCAGATGTCAGAACGGTGATGCGTAATGCTGGAGCTGCAATAATGGGTATAGGCCATGCTCAAGGGGAAAATAGAGCGATACTGGCTTCCCAGTCAGCAATAAACAGTCCGTTAATGTCTACACCTATGGATGGTGCAAAGGGAGTACTTTTCAATGTAACAGGTGGTAAAGATGTAGGCATATATGAAATTCAGGAAGCTGCTAAGGTCATAAATGAAGCTGCAGACGAGGATGCGACCATTATCTGGGGGCATACTATAAATGAAGAGATGGATGACCAGATAAAGATTACAGTTATAGCTACAGGTTTCAGTGCCAATATGAAAGAAGAGAAGAACAGGCACATTTCCAGAAATCCACATAAACTCAAGGGAAGAATGGAGCTTGAAGAATCGGAAGTTGTTTTTTCTGCTGAAGATGATGATCTTTTCAAAATAAACGGGGTTCCGGCAAATAATTTTGATATTCCTACTTATATCAGAAAAACAGAAAAAAAAGACAAGTAGACGTTCTCTCTGAACACATATTATAAGCAATCGGGCTGCCTGCTTTTATTTCAGGTTATTTATTATATCTGTCAGAGGGTTAAAAGTACAAAGCGGGCGGGGGTCAGATGGACTGATCTCTGCCCTTTTTCCGTCTATATATTATCTTGTTGGTGTAATCTTCAGGTGATTCCCAGTTTCCGGAAAGGATGGGTTAATAATGCTGTCCAGAAAAAGCAGAAGACGAAGGGATCCCAGTCCTATGTTTCCCTTTGGAGAGATCATGTTGCCAGTTATTGGCCTTGTCGCTCTCGGACTTTTAATTATTGCGGTAAAGATGTTCTTTATTCCTTCGGGAGAGGAAAAAACATATGGTAATATGCCTCAAGAAGTCATTGAGAAGGAAGTTAACGATGACGAAACTGAAGTAGTACAAGTTGTAAAAGATGAATCCAGAATTAGCCTTGAAGAAAATTCACAGAAGCAGGGACGAGAAGCTATGTCAAATTCTAAAAATGATAAGGCTATTGAAAATACTATTGCCGTTCCAGTTGAAGAAGGAACAAATGTTTCAAAAAAGGATAATGTTGCTATTAATTCTGGTGAAGGAGAAAAATCAGATTCCAGTCAACCTGCCAAACCAGAAAATGTCCTGGATTCACCAGAGGTTTCAAATGAAGTTAAAGGTGATCTGGCTAAAAGCGCAGATTCAAGATGGGGTGTTCAGATAGGTTCTTTTACGGACGCGAATGCTGCCAGGTTGCTTTCCAGCAAGGCGAAAAAGACAGGTTATTCAGTCAGGATAGAGGAAGCTGTAATAAACGGGACCAAATATCACAGAGTAATAATCTCTGCTGGTAGTACAAAAGCTGAAGCTTCAGATATTCAGGATAAGTTAAAACAACAGGGATATCCTACTTTTTTAAAACGGACAAAATAACTTTTATCTCATTTATATTCTCCATTGATTTGACTTTATACCTTTTGTAGGGGTTGTAGTAATGTCAGGATTTGTGAAAGATTTATTTCCAAGATCAGATGCACTAAGATATATTCACACACAAATGCGTTTCCCCTGGGTTTTTCCTCAGGATAGGTTAAAATTAAACCGACTTAATGGTCATATACTTGGTGAGGATATAACTGCATCCTGTGACCATCCCTTATTTACCAGAAGTCTAAGGGATGGTTATGCTGTCAATAGCAAAGATATTACAGGGGCGAGTTCAGATGCCCCTACTTACCTTCGTCTCTCTGGCGAAATACCAATGGGAGCGTTGCCTGAAAAGGACCTTAGTTCTGGAAATGCATTGTTGATAT
Organism: uncultured Synergistales bacterium; assembly: GCA_964410915.1. Classification (GTDB taxonomy): domain Bacteria; phylum Synergistota; class Synergistia; order Synergistales; family JAFGMB01; genus CAZFJG01. The sequence goes on from CAYPIU010000001.1 coordinate 167,236, forward strand.
ACACAGGTGGGATGTTACCTGAAGGAGCAGACTGTGTAGTGATGCTGGAGGATACTGCCCTCACTGGTTCATGGCTTGAAGTGCGCAGGGCAGAACAGTCAGGGGCAAATATCATTATGAAAGGTGAAGAATTCTCTGAAGGAGATATGGTCATGAATAAGGGTCATATTATTGATTTCAGATCATCAGGGATTCTGGCTCATTTAGGTATAACATCTGTTAATATTGTCAAACCTCGTATTGGAATTATTAGTACTGGTGATGAGATTGTTCCGGTAACAGAGACTCATCTTCAGCCTGGCATGGTCCGGGATGTAAACAGTGAAGTAATCGAGTCCTGGTTTAGAAGTTATGGATTTTATATAAATCGATACGGAATTGTCAGAGATAATCAAACTGATCTTGAAGAAATGGTTTGGCATGCATATTCTGAAAATGACATTGTTATACTGAGCGGAGGTTCTTCTGTAAGTATACGTGATTTCACATCGGAAGTATTTGAAAAAATAAGTTCACCAGGAATGATCTTACGTGGGTTAAGGATCAAACCAGGTAAACCTACCCTTGTTGCGGGATCGTTAAAAGATAAAAAGATTCTTTTTGGGTTACCTGGACACCCCCTCTCCTGTACCGTTGTTCTTATTACTTTTGTAATGCCTCTTATTTTTCAGGCGATGGGCCGAAAACTTTCTTATCAAAAAAAGCACTATTTTCCACTTGCCGATGATGTTTACGGCAACACAGGAATTGAGGAATTTATACCATTCAGGTTTCAACAGGATAAGGTAATTCCTGTCATGTCAAAATCCGGTTATATAAGTACGCTCATTTCATGTGATGGCTTTATCAGGCTTGATGAACAAAAGGAGACCATAAGACAGGGAGATAATGTGGAGGTCTTTATATGGCATTAAGAGAACATATATCTATTGGCGAGGTTTGGGATATCTTTCTTGAAAAATTTGAAGGAAATATACATAGTAGAAAAATCAATATCAGTACATTAGATGCCGAAATTACTGGTCTTGAATTAGCAGAAGATATAATATCGAAGGCGAATGTTCCGCATTATAATGCTTCTGCAGTGGATGGCTATGCTCTTGATTCTCGATTGACTTCAGGAGCCTCTCCAGCAACACCTGTTAAGCTTGTAAAAGAACAATACTGTTGGCTGAATACTGGTATGGCAATTCCGGAAGAGTTCAATTCCGTTCTTATGGTAGAAAACTCAACCATAAAAAAAGATAATCTGTTTGTTTATAATACTCAGTCTGCAGGAACAAATGTTCGCTCAGTAGGTGAAGATGTTTCGTCAGGTCAGGTCATAGCAAGGAAAGGAGATATAGTATCTCCATATCTTGCGGCTTTACTTCCCTGTGCCGGGATCCGCAGTGTAAGTGTTATAGCATCTCCGAGAGTTGTATTCATTCCAACCGGTGATGAAATCATATCTAAAAATGACTGGCTGGAAGTTTCCGAACATGAGCCTGGAACAATAATGGAAAGCAACTCTATTATGCTTCGCTCTCTTTTTAAGAACTGGGGTATGGATCTTGAAGTAACAAATATTATTCCTGATGACCGGGAAAAGATTGAAAGTGTTATAGGCGAAGCAGTAAATAATTATGACATGATACTTGTCGGAGCAGGCTCTGCGAAAGGTAGAAAGGATCATGTTTTCCCAGTGTTGCAGGACATAGGCGAGGTCCTTTTTCACTGGACTTTAATGAAACCTGGCCGTCCAGCTATGGGAGCCATTGTCAATGAAAAACCGGTAATAGGTTTACCAGGTTTCCCCATGTCAACTGCCGTTACAGCCTGGTCAATTGTTTATCCGATTTTACAATTGATGATCCATGGCACATTCAATAGAGAAAAAGTTATTCCTGAAGCTCTGGGTGTTGTTGAAACACACCATGATCTTCCACTTATGATCTCCCATTCATCCCCGGCAGGGATAGAAGAATGGCTAAGGATAAAAGTTGTTGAATTGAATGGAAGAAAAACTGTTGTGCCTTTTACTGGTGGATCAAGTAAAATGCTTTTAATGTCAGAAATGGACGGCATCTCTCTTTTACCTGCAAAATCTCTTGAATTCCCGAAAGGCACTACTATTCCGACCGTCTGGATCACTAAAAATATCAACTGGGAGAATCGAGTTTTATACCAGGGATCGAATGATCCTGCTCTTGATAGGATAATATCGTTTGTAAGAAATAATGGCGGGGATATTGTTACCCGCTATGTAGGTAGTCTTGGAGGACTTGCTGCTCTGAAACGGAAAGAATGTCATTTTGCGGCAGTACATCTTCTTGATCCCGTCTCAGGGAAATATAATGATTCATATATAAAGGAATTTGCCGGAAATGAGAAATGGAGAAGGTTATTGGTTTATTACAGGGAGCAGGGAATAATAGTTAAAAAAGGGAATCCCAGATCAATCAGTACGATCCAGGATCTAACAGATCCTGAGGTAAATCTGGTAAATCGCCAGCCGGGAGCTGGCACAAGGGTTCTTCTGGATCATTATCTTGATTCTGCTGGTATAGATAGTTCGCTTATCTCCGGATACAATAATTGTTCTTTTACTCATTTTGACGCTGCAAGTCAGGTTAAGACAGGAATTGCGGATGTAGCTTTAGGTATTCGTGCTGCTGCTACAGAAATGGACCTTGACTTTATACCACTTACAGAAGAACCATTCGAACTGGTTATTCCTGAATCAAGTTTTTACCATAAAGGAATTCAATCGCTTATCAAGAGCCTCGACGATCCTGCATGGAGATCAATGGTAGAGAAAATGGGGGGATACAGATGGGCGGTCTGATCGATAGATACGGAAGAATATTAAAATACTTGAGGATATCCATTACTGACAGGTGTAATTTCAGATGTCGGTATTGTATGCCTCCAGAAGGAATAACCTGGCATAAACATGAAGATATAATGACCTACGAGGATATTACGTTTCTTGTTAATGTTCTGACTGGCATGGGAGTTGAAAAAGTAAGGTTTACTGGTGGAGAGCCACTCTTAAGACCTGGCTTTCCAAATTACCTTAAAGAGTTTTGCGCAACTTTTCCAGATATCAAGACTACTTTCACAACAAATGGGTCCCTTTTGCGGAGATACCATGATGATATTCTCTCTTCGAAACTAAACAGAATTAATATAAGCCTGGATACACTTTCTCCTGAAAAGTTTTCTGAGATTACAAGGATTGGTGATCTTGAAACTGTTCTGGATGGAATTAAACTGTTTTCAGGCTTAAAACAGTTTAACCTCAGGATCAATACGGTGGTTATAAAGGGTTTTAATGATGGTGAAATCAAAGATATAATTGAATTTTCCCTTGAAAATAACATTCTTCCCAGGTTTATTGAATTCATGCCACTTGATGATGATATATGGAGTGGAAATTGTTATGTCTCAGCCGATAATATTCTGGATTCCCTTCCGGAGAAAGATCATTGGGAACCTATGATTATGGATCAGGAAATAAGTCCAGGTCCCGCAAAGTATTATTACAATTCAAAAACCAAACAGAAACTTGGAATTATCGCTGCAGTTTCACATCATTTCTGTAAAGAATGTAACAGATTGAGAGTAACGGCACTTGGAGAAATGCGTCCATGTCTTTTCAGCGACAAGGGAATTTCCCTGATCGAGGCTATTAGAGAAAGAGATACGCTGGAATTAAAGAATAGAATAATTACCGCAGTAGAGCAGAAACCGTCCGGATGGGATTCTTCTGAAGGACATGCATGTCATATGTCTCGTATTGGAGGTTAGAAATTATGGATCTTACTCATCTTGATGATTCCGGACATCCTGTTATGGTGGATGTTTCGACAAAAGATATTACTGTAAGAACTGCAGAAGCCGAAGGTGAGGTAAGATTATCACTTAAGGTCTTTGAATCAATTCGTTCAGGATCTATTGTAAAAGGTGATGTATTTAAAATTGCCGAGACTGCAGGGATAATGGCTCTTAAAAAGACTTCCGATATAATACCCCTTTGTCATTCTATTCGCATAGAACATTCATCTGTACGCTGTGAGCTTATTGAAAGTTCAATGACAGTAAGGATTTCCTGTACTGTAAAGACAAGAGAAGTTACTGGTGTTGAAATGGAAGCTATCACAGGTGTAATGGGAGCGGCATTGACAATATATGATATGTGCAAGGCGATAGATAAAACTATGACAATATCAAATATCAGGCTCTTATCCAAAACAGGAGGTAAAAGCGGTTCATTTTTAAACAAAAAGGAGTCATTGGATGAAGATTCTTGAGATAATCGATACTTTTGAAAATTCAGCACCAAAGATCTGTTATATCTCCAGAGGAATAAATGGATCCTGCAGCGTTAATGGTAACAGCATTGACATGTTCGCAGTTGCTCCTGGTTTTCTGGACAAACAAAACCAGGGGATATATATGGTTCTGCCGAGGGAAAACTTCCCTCTTGAAACTGGTAAAACTCTCTACGACTCACATGGCGGAGTTATTTTAGATATTAATGAAAAGGTTTCTGAGAATACATATAGACTAACTGTCAACCAGGCTGGATTTATTTGTCTATCAGATACACTTGATATTATCCATATTATCAAAACCTGTATTCTTACGGTCAGTGACAAGGGGAGCAGAGGAGAAAGAAATGATACCTCGGGTCCTGCCCTTTCAGATATGATTGATTCCATTGGTTCAGATATTATTGATGCAAAAATTGTTCCAGATGAAAGATCAGCCATAACAAGTACAATAAAGCAATGGATAAACCAATACTGTCCTGACGTAATACTTGTTACCGGAGGAACTGGTCTTTCATCCCGTGATGTAACTCCTGAAGCTCTTCGATCTATTTCCGATAGCGAAATACCGGGAATAGGAGAGTATATGCGTATTAAGACATCAGAGTTTACAGAAAGGTCTATTCTTTCAAGATCTTCAGCTCATATCATAGATCGAACCCTTGTGATATCTCTTCCTGGAAGTAAAAAAGGTTCGACCCAATGTCTTGGTGTGATCCTCCCGATAATGAGGCATGCAGTAGATATAATTACAGCGAGGGAAACGGAATGTGGAACCAGTAGTTAGTTTTTCAGAGATGGGGTGTTTTACATAGACAATATGGCCGGGAGAGTTAACAGATGTTTCATAATTACAGGAATGTCAGGAGCAGGGAAGTCTGCTACTCTCAACATATTTGAAGATCAGGGCATGTTCGCTGTCGACAATATTCCTCCCTCTCTGATCCCTCAGTTATTGAATGTTCTCTCCAGACACCGTCTGGCTGTTGATAATGGCCTGGCTGCAGTTGTTGATGTTCGTGGTGGTGATCTGATGGGAGATCTCCTATCTGTTTTAGGAGATCTCAGGAAGAGTCTTTCAAATATTAAACTAATTTTCCTTGATGCAGATAATGATGTCCTTGTTAGACGTTTTGGCGCGACTCGGAGAAGACATCCACTTTCTCATGATCTTACAACCCTTGATGGAGTCAACATGGAGAGAAAACTTCTTTCCCCAATATTCGAAAACGCAGATATAATCCTGAATACGTCTGACCTTAATCTGAAACAGTTACGTAATAACTTAATGAGTCAACTGGGATATTCAATAGAAAGAGCTACGATGATATTCACTTCTTTTGGATATAAATACGGGATACCACAAGATTGTGATTTCATACTTGATGTACGTTTTCTACCAAATCCCCACTATATCTCAGATCTTCGCCCATATTCGGGAGAAGACGAACCCGTAAGCAAATATATATGGTCTTTTTCAGAGACAGAAGGTTTCCTTCAAAGATTCACAGATCTTCTGGATTATATTATTCCTCTATATATGAACACAGGTAAACAACAGATACATATAGGTATTGGCTGTACTGGAGGCAGGCATCGTTCTGTTGCTGTAGCCAGATGGCTTGGGGAATATTTTAAGGGCCCTCGCCAGCACTGTCTTGTCCGACATCGCGATATAGAAAGGGAAAAGGTGTTATAAGAATGGACTGGAGGTCAGGTTTTCTACTGGGACTTCTTTCTGCCTTTTTGATAATATCTCTTCTGCGCAGTAATATATTCAGCAATGGTTCCAGAACCAGGAAGAAAGATTCAATGAAAAGGATCAGGCAATCAAGTGTCATGTCAAATGCCATAGATCTCCGACTTGCAATGGGTCCTTCTATAGTTACATTGGGAGGAGGAACCGGCCTGTCATCACTTCTTTCCGGGCTCAAAAGTTTTACACGTAATATCACTGCTGTTGTTACCGTTACAGATGAAGGAGGAAGTTCAGGAAGACTTCGGGATGAATGGGGTGTACTTCCACCTGGTGATATACGTAATTGTCTGGTTGCTCTTGCTGAAGATGATAATGAACTGAGGCAGATACTTGACTTCAGGTTTGATCAGGGTGAACTTAAGGGACATAGTCTTGGGAACTTGATCTTACTTGCTCTTACAGAGATATCCGGAGATTTCAGGCTAGGTGTAGAAAGGATAAACAATCTTCTAGCTATTCGAGGGAAAGTTCTTCCTGTAACGACAGAATCGGTTTCCATCTTTGGAAGAACATTCAATGGAGATTTTGTGCGAGGAGAACTTGGAGTTACAAAATGTGGAAGTGAGCTTGAAGATATATGGCTTGAGCCAGGTGATTCAAAACCTGTGACTGAGGTTCTTCGATCTATTCAGGAGGCAGATATTATAGTTTTTGGTCCTGGTAGTCTTTTTACAAGTGTTTTACCAAATCTAATGGTTCCAGGTGTAAGTGAAATGATAACCAGAACATCTTTACCAACCGTATATGTTGCGAATCTGATGACTCAACCTGGAGAAACTGACGGATTTTCAGTTTCAAAACATATTCAGTGGCTTGAGAACTTTCTTGGCAAAGTCCCTGATTTTGTTCTCGTAAATAACCAGAACATTCCTGAACCTATTCTGTCAAATTATTCAGAACAGGGAGCATTTCCGCTTTTCCTTACTATGGATGAAAGGGAATATCTGGAGAAAAAGAACTGTGAAGTTATTGAAGCACCTTTTTTCAGTATTTCAGAAGGGTCTGTTCTGCGTCACAATGGTCAGGCAGTTTCGGAAGTCCTGATGAAGATCTGCCGGGAAAGGGAATGATGTTCAAGAATGCAGAATTTACGTCTGCAGATCTGGGATGAGTGGCTTGGAGATCGAGTTGATGATCCATCCAAGTTGAATTGTGAGATAGCTGGTATCATAGAATGTATGAAAAGATCCATTTCCACCAGAAACGTAATCCTTAAAAGTAATCATTTGTGGGTTTTTCGCCGACTGATCAAGCTTTGGAAACTTTCCATCTGGTCTGAAACTTTTGATATTACTCATGTACTTGACGTGCCCCGTAACATGCATGGGATGGTATCAGTGACATTACCATCTTATCTTCATAATGAACTTATATCCTTTGGTAAGAAATGCTCTCTTTCGGGGAATTACTGGAACTGGATACGAGGTATCTGGGGTAATGCTGGTCATATTTATTTACCCAAAAATGGGTATAATCTTGTATTTCGCTTATTAAGCCGAAATATCGCCGACAGGATCGTAAATAGAATGAAAATTAGTGGTATTTCAGTATCTACAAGGCAGAAGAATAATTATACAGAGGTCATGATAAGAAATCAGGAAGATATCGTTACTCTTTTATCAAAAATGAGATTGTATAATGCTTCTCTTATCATTGAACAGCGATCTATGGTAAGGGCGATGAGGAATAGGGCCAACAAGCTTGTAAATTGTGACTCTTCAAATATCAGGAAGAGTCTTGAAGTTGCTGAAAAACAGATCAATATAGCGAAAACTCTCAAGGATAGCGGTTATTATGATAATCTGCCACCTAAATTGAAAGAAATAATTGATGTTCGTATCAAGAATCCCAGCGCAACCTTAACTGAGTTAGGAACATATCTTGATAAACCTGTCAGCAAGTCCACTGTTAAATATAGATGGAGTAAAATTAAACAGATATTAGATAATCGTCAGTAAACTTTTCTGTAAATTATCCTCATGTGATCTCTACACTTGCCAATAGTTTCACTGATTGTAAAATATATCCTTGACAGGGAAAGCTATATCAACAGACAATATCATCTAAAGCTGCATATCGTTATTCTGCTAATGTAACTAATTATATATAGCAGTTTAGAATAAGAAAGGGTGGTTCTATATGAGTAATGTTAAAGTTGCAATTAATGGTTTTGGAAGGATAGGAAGGCTGGTCTTGAGGTCTCTTTTACAATATGACAGGGAGGGACTCTTTGAAATCGTCGCAACCAACAGCAGGACGTCTCCCGAACAACGTGCCTATATGTTCAAGTATGATTCAGTTCATGGAAGATATCCCGGAGACGTTTCATTCGATGAAAATAATATATATGTAGATGGCAAAAAGATAGAAGTTCTTTCCGTGAAGAATACTGAAGAGTTACCATGGAAAGAGATCGGTGTTGATATCGTAATTGAATCCACAGGTAAAGCACGAACCACAGATGCTGCTTCCGGACATTTAACTGCAGGTGCGAAAAAGGTTGTTATATCGGCTCCCGGTAGTGGAGAAGATATCCTGACTCTGGTTATGGGGGTGAACGAGGAGTTATATGATCCAGAGGTTAATGATATTATTTCAAATGCATCATGTACTACAAACTGTCTTGCCCCAATGGTAAAAGTCCTGAATGACGAGTTTGGAATAAAGAAAGGCTTGATGACAACATCTCACTCTTATACAAACGATCAGAAAACTCTTGATTCTTCCCACTCAAAACTCCATAGAGGAAGAGCTGCTGCACTTTCTATCATACCCACCAGTACAGGAGCAGCAAAAGCGCTTGGCACTGTGATTCCTTCAATGAAAGGGAAACTTAACGGGCTCGCGCTGAGAGTGCCGACCCCTGATGTATCCGTTGTGGATCTTGTAGCGGAGTTATCAGTAAATACAAATACTGCAGAAATTAACAATGCTTTCCGAAAACACGCAGAAACAGACCTTGCAGGTTATCTTTATTACGAAGATGGAGACCTCGTTTCAATGGATTTTGTAGGCGATCCACATTCTGCAATATTTGCAGCGCCACACACTATGGTCATTGATAATATGGTAAAGATCCTTGGCTGGTATGACAACGAATGGGGATATTCCTGCAGGATAGTAGATCTGGTCAATTATATAATAAAGAAGGGGCTGTAGAAAATGGACTTGAGGCAAGTTGAGTCCAGAGATCTAAAAAACAGGAAGGTGCTTGTAAGGGTAGATTTCAATGTTCCCTTCAAAGATGGTAAGATCACTGATTCAACGCGGATCAGCGCACATAAACCCACAATAGACCTATTGAGAGATTCAGGTGCAAAAATTGCTCTCGTAACACATTTTGGGAGGCCTGGCGGTAAAAGGGATGAAAAGTTTTCTACCCGCCATCTGGTAAATGAAATTCAATACCTTTACGGAATGAAAGTCAGGTTTGTAGATGATGTTAAAGGTCAGAATATAACTGATTCAATGCAGACACTTGAAAATAATGAGCTTATCCTTCTTGAAAATATACGTTTCAACCCTGAGGAAAAGAAGAATGACAAAGTCTTTGCTACTGAACTTGGTAAATCCTTTGATCTCTTTATCATGGATGCTTTCAGTGCATGTCATAGAGCTCATGCTTCAACAAATGCCATACAGCAGGTTATTCCGTCATATGCTGGACTCCTTCTGAAAAAAGAAGTAGATATGTTGGGTAATGTAAAGGAGGATCCGGAAAAGCCTTTTACGATCATTCTGGGTGGAGCGAAAGTTTCGGACAAGATAGGAGTAATAGAGTCTCTAATGGATAAAGCATCCTCAATACTAATTGGTGGAGGAATGGCTTTTACATTTTTGAAGGCATCCGGAAGAAATACCGGCAATTCTATAGTAGAGGAAGAAAGAATCGAATATACGAAAAAAATAATGTCAAAAGCAAAGGATCATGGTGTGGCTATAGTGCTTCCTGTAGATTTCAGAGTAGGTCTTTCCCCTGAAGACGAGAGATCCGACATCGTTGATGCCGAAGCATTACCAGACGGTAAAATGGGGCTTGATATAGGTCCGGTTACCTCAGGTTTATTTAAGGCGTATATTGAAAATTCCAGGACTGTTCTCTGGAATGGCCCCCTCGGCGTTTTTGAAAATCCGGTTTTTGAATCCGGTACACATGAGATCGCAGATTTTATTGCAAATCAGACAGATGAAGGAAAGTTATTCTCTGTGATCGGTGGAGGGGATAGCGCAGCCGCGGTGAAGAAGTTTGGCCTTGCAGACAGAATGTCACATGTTTCTACAGGTGGGGGAGCGAGTCTCGAGTTTTTTGAAAAGGATATTCTGCCCGGAATAAAGCCTCTTATTGATCAAAAATAATGATCTGAGGTCAATCCCGGAAACGAACTGAAAGTGACGGTGCTATCTATAATAGATTAGCACCGTCACATAATTGGAAAGGATGGTATTAATTTTGAAAAAGATCTATTTATTCGGAAACTGGAAAATGAACCATGGACTTTCCAGAACAGACAATTTCTTTAAAGAGTTTAATAATAGACTGGTATCTAACCAGTTAGCCGGCAATGCACTAAAACAACATCTGCTTGAATTGGCCTTTTTCCCGCCGTATGTGAGCGTTCAGAATGCATTAGGTGAAATAGCTTCAGAATACAAAGACAGTGTCTTTGTTGGGGCTCAAAACGCCCATCAGGAGGATCAGGGTGCTTATACAGGAGAGATCTCAATTGAGATGCTAAAGGAACTTGGGTGTAAATATGTAATAATCGGACATAGTGAAAGAAGACACATATTCGGAGAAACAAACCCAGTTATCAGTGCAAAGATTGAAAAATGTATTGAAAAAGATATAATACCGGTTCTATGTTATGGGGAAACTTTAAAAGAAAAGGAAGATGGGTTAACAATCAAAGTGATCGAAGAACAGTTAAAATCAGCTGTAGATAATATTTCAACTTCAGACCTGAATGATAAAAAAATCATTTTTGCTTATGAACCTGTCTGGGCCATTGGGACGGGGTTATCTGCCACACCTTTAGATGCCGAGAATATATGCCGGACAACCAGGGACATACTGAAGGACACAAAAGGTTCATCTATGTCAAGAGATCAAATAATACTTTACGGTGGAAGTGTCAAAGAAGGAAATGCAAAAGATTTAATTAACCAGGAGAATATTGATGGTGCTCTGATAGGCGGGGCTTCACTAAAAGTTGATAGTTTTTTTGGAATAATCAATTCCTGCCTGGGACAAGACTAAAATCTTTAAATTGGATTAGTTTGAATGAAAATAAGCATATTATGGACTTTACAAATTAGAACGCAACATAAGATATATTATATGACACTTTTAAATAAAGCTTTCCACTTCCCTAATATTTAAATTATTGCACAATCCTTGTATTATGCTTTGATAAAGGGGTGAAATAAATGAAGATAGTTACCAGCAGGGACATTAAGAATAACCCGAACATATTATTTGAAAAGAATTCAGAAACGATAATTACTTCACGCGGGAGGCCAAGAGCATTATGTATATGTCTTGATGAATCTGACTCTGATAACATTGACAATATAATCTCATCGATTAAACATGCTCGAGCCAAGATATCTCTGGAAAAACTCCGGCTTTCTATAACTGATGATCCTTTGAATAATAACGATTTCAGTTCAAAGATCGATAATTTCTTTGAACACGAAAATGGTTTAAAAAGTGAAAAGTAATATTACCTCCCACCTGGATACCAGGATCGTGATCCATCCAAAAATATTCATACAGGGAGTTTTACTTCCGCTGAGTTCATCGGGTGAATTAATGAGCCTTATTCTTGACGATCATTTCATACCAGTTGTAAATTCTGATCTTTTAAACATCTACGCAGAAACATTGATTGACCCTGTTTTTCAGCTTGACAAAAAGTCAGGTATCGATTTTATCTTGAAATTCAGGTGTCTTTGTGAAATTGTAACTGCAAGTCCTTTAGCAATTCAATACCGAAAATATCTAAAAGAAGAACACATATTTTACTCAATTTCAAATTCATCCGGGATGGTCCCGCTGATAAAACCTTCTCTACACTATTACCTTGGCAGTGATACTTTCAGAGTTCCAGTATACACTCCTCAAGGTTTTTTAAAAAAGAATGGATTTTAAAAATGAAAGAGTCCACTATATTTCTGAATGAACCTTTTTAAGGCGATCCAAAGCTATATCCGGTAGTCTGTTACGGCCTCCTCTTTCTTTTTTACATTTTTCAACGAAATGGATTCTGTCTGCTATTCTTGATCTCATCTGTTCGTGATAGTAATCATCAGAAAAATCAGGAATGAATCCATCTATCTCCATTATTTCAATTCCATCAAGCCGGGCCCATGGTTTAAAATTGCTGCGATCCTCTATGATCATTTCGATAATTTCAAGAGTTTGTTCCTTTGTTATCTTTTTTCCCATAAAATCACCTGTATTGAGTGTGTAACATGCCACGCCTGAATCTATAAGTGATTTGAATTTCTCAAAATCCATTCCCAATGGATATGTTCTGAAAGGATTAGCGTAAGGTTCAATAACAAGAGCATCCGGATCAACTCCAGGTGCCAGCCTCTCCGCAGAAGTTCTTTTTGTAGCGAGGGTTGCTCCCATGACAGAAGCAAGCACGGAGTCTGTAAACTTAAGAACTGGAGGGATAGTTGGATCCTTCATCAGCCAGAAGATCGCATTTATTTCCTCATCTATACGGTCAACTCTTGTTGGAGACCATAGTTTTGATTTTATTGCACGTCCATTGCCATTACGGACATCTTCGGTTGTTAGATAGAGTTTCCCATCCTGGAGTTTTGTTACTCCATTGTTCTGGGCAGTGAGGATAAATTTGTTGTCAGGGCATCCCAATGGATAGTCAGCGGTTTTATCAAAATATGACGGTTCCAGGGCTATTGCGAATTTATCCTCACTGTTAATAATAAAAGCATCATCATGAAGCACTGTTATGTTATATTTACCATCATGATCTGAATGTGTTATAGTTGATTTTCCGGATCCTGACAGACCAAATACAGCAGCAACAAAATTATTGCTGTTTTCAAGATTATAGCGTTTCAGACCTCCATGGCAGGCTACAAAACCATTTCTGACAGCAGTTCCCCATGCCAGTGTCAATGTTCCTTTTTTAAACTCGCCAAAGTATTTCATGCCAAGAATTGATGCGCAGTTATTTTCAGGATCAAAGAATGTTAAACCCAATGGATGGTCGGGATGTTCCCATTCCGGATCTCCAAATATATAAATATCAGCTTCTGGAAATATTTTTGAATTATTATACATTTCAGTGTAAATGTTGTTCAGATATTGAAAATTAAGAAGCCAGTTATATAAAAGGTTCTCGTGACCTTCTGGAATAAGAAGATGAGCTTTTACCATAAAATCTTTTTCCAGCCCAATTATTGCTTCAGAATGGTATAATTTGCGGTCTCTAACGTTGTATATTGCTTCTCGTAATTTGGCTGCGTATTCATTTTCATCAACATCAGGTTCACCAAGGATCTTTCTTGCGGCTGCGCATCTTCCAACTACTCCACCATCATTAAAAAGAAGGACATTTGAGTTAATCGGAAGTCCCTGTCCCATAGGCTGATATATTGGCATACCTGTTAGTTCAACTGTCCCAGAGCTATGCCTCGCAAGTTCATAAGCTTCAATAAGAGTCATTACTGACTGAACATTGTTACCATAGCGTGCAGTTTCCAATGTAGTATGAATTCGCGATTTAAGGATTTCCTGACTTTCAGAGCAGAGATACTCATGGGTTGTCATTTTCTAATACCCTCCTTTGGGGGTTTAGATCAACAAATATGATCCTGTATGTGACCTCAGAAGACCCATAAGGCCAACCATATATATTTATCAGGGTTGGCCTTATGGGTCTAAAAGGTTATTTACCTCTACGTAAAGACATTTGAAGTAATTAAACTTTTTACATTTCATATTCATAACGTTGCGTTGGTGTATCTCCCCATATTTTTTCAAGGTTATAAAAAGTACGTGACTTTTTGCTGAAGATATGGACTACTATATTTCCCCCATCAATAAGACACCATTGAGTACTATTCTGACCTTCAACCAGATAATCATGATCATAATTATCCATAGTATCTTCTATGGCATTTCGAAGGGTTTTCATGTGTACATCTGAATTTGCTGTAACAATTACAAAAGTATCAGCAATAGATGATGTATCAGAAAGATCCATAATAAGTATTTCTTCTCCGCGCTTATCTGCAAGAGCTGAGGCTATCTGCTGCTGTTCATTTTGTTCGTTCATAATAATCGGGCTATCCCTCCATATATTGGTTACATATCATTATTTAACTTTTCCAGTTTTTCTAGAATATCATAAAAGTTATGTCCAACAATTATTGTAGCATAAGGTGCTGTTTCTTCGCGTTTTACAAGTTTTTCAGGAATGTCACATATCTCAGCCAAAGCTTTTGCCGTAACTTGAGATCCTTTATTGGCTTCTTCCAGGTTATCAGGGAAACGGATGCTGGAATATCTATAGTCAAAATGTTTTGCATTTCCGATAAAGGCTACATCTACCCCAAGCCTTTGAAGCTGATCTGCTACCTTTTTGCCTAAACCCGGTGTCCCGTCACCGTTTAAAACTGCTACGGGTGTTTTTATAGAATCAAGAAACTTAAGTTCCGCACTTTTTTCATTAACGTCAACATCAGTCGAAGAACTGTCAGGCAGCCCCCTGTCTTTTAAAGTCTGCGGTAATGCACTTAGGAATGTAGATGCTTTTGAAAGATCCCCTATCCAGTAACTTATATTAGAAATATATGCAGCTTTTCCAGGTAAAGTGAAATAAGCCATATTTGTGCGCGGAATATCCTTTAGATAAGATGCTAGCTGAATTGCCTGGCCTGGAGAAAGATTACTTTCTACGAGGTTAAGCAATTCCTTCGTCAACTTAGGTATTCTTCCAACAATTTCAGGGTCCCTGGTTTTGTTGATCAGGGCCTTCAAGAATTTCTGCTGACGTTTTACCCGCCCAATATCCCCTAAAGCATCATTTCTGAATCGGACATATCCAAGAGCGTCCTGCCCATCAAGATGCTGCTGCCCTTTCTGGATATTTATATGCAGGTTGCCGGCGCTGTCATTATAGTAAAGACTTTTTTCCACATTGATATCTACGCCGCCAAGTAGATCAACGATTTCCGGAAAACTGTTGTAGTTTACAACAGCATAATAGTTTATGGGCATGCCAAGGTAATTTACAAGGGTTCTTTGAAGTAACTTTTCTTTGCCATATGCATAAGCATGATTTATCTTCTGCCAGCCATGCCCTGGTATCTGTACCCTTGTATCCCTTGGGATCGACATGAATCTTATGATCTTTCTGTCAATATCTATGGTAGCAAAGGCAATTGTATCTGATCTATGTACTCCTTCGACATCATCGATACCAACAATCATTAAATTTATGCTTCCTGAAGTTTCATCATATTCGATGTTTTCTTTAATATTACTTGCCTCAGGTTTTATGAAGTCCTGGATCTTGACAGCTGACCCGGCACCGGCAGATAAGAGCGCCACGAGAAGTATGGCTATTATCTTGCTGATCTTCATATATCTCACCGACCTATCTTTTTATATATACTTTTTTTGTAAATATACTGTTCGACCAGTGAAGGAACAAGATACTTGATGTTGCGTCCTTCCGAAACCCTTGAGCGTATCTCGGTACTGGAAATTGAAAGTAAAGGGATTTCAAGTGGTATTATAGTACTTCTAACCTTTAAGGGCAGATCATCAAGTTTATGAGATTTATATCCTGGTCTACTGACTGCAACTATATTACATAATTCAAGAATTGCATTGTATTCTTTCCACTTGGGCATATCAAAAAAAGCATCAAGTCCTGTAATGAAATAAAAATCCACATTTCCCGGAGTAAACCAGTGGCGCATTTCACGAAGAGTGTCCACCGTATGGCTTGGTTCTTTTCTGTCGATTTCAACTCGGGAAATTCTGAAGTCGGGATTATCCAGAGTTGTTAAGAGTACCATAGTATATCTATCCTCAGCTGAAGTAACATTTCTGATACGCTTATGATAAGGGTCGCCTGTAGGGACAAAAATAACTTGTTCGAGGCTGAGTTCAAAGCATGCTTCCTCAGCAGCAAGCAGATGACCATAATGTATCGGATCAAACGTACCACCCATTATCCCAATCTTTCGCTTTTCTGCATTTAAAGGCATAATCGTTATCACTCCTGTTAGGAAGACCTTACAATTTAAAAAGTTTATCTGGATGCTTCTTCAGGCATATATTCAAAAACAGTTTCACCTATGTATATATTATCGCCCGCTACAGCACCTTTTTCTTCCAGAAGTTCTTCGACCTTAAAGCGTTTCAAGAGTCTGGAAAAACGGGGAAGAGCATCATCATGGTTAAAATCTATTTTTCTGACAGCCTTTTCAAGATTGGAATGAATTACCCTGAAACCAGTGCTATCTCCAAGTCTGATGATCTTGACCTTTTCAAGCGATCTGCTACTTGGGGACAGAGATTCATCCTTGATCGAATAAAGCCTTGTTTTCCCTTTAGGTCGGGGGTTTAGCCTGACAGTATCAACTATAACCCTGATCAATTCATTTATCCCGTCTCCGTTGACTGCACTGGTAGTGAAAAAAGGAATCTTTCGTTCATTCATAAATGAACGAATCTGTTCCAATATCTGGTTATTGTATATCAGGTCAGTTTTGTTTCCAACAACGATGTATGGTTTTTCAAGGAAATCTTTGTTATAGTTTTCAAACTCTTTACGAATGAGTTCCCATCTATCTTTTACAGTCTCAAAGGGGCCTGCTGTAAGGTCCAGAACATGAAGAAGAACCCTGGTCCGTTCAATATGCCGGAGAAAATATATTCCAAGTCCTTTATTATCTGAAGCGCCCTCTATAAGCCCGGGAACATCCGCTACAACTATACGTTGATCATCCACTGCCAGTATACCGAGATTAGGGGAAAGCGTAGTAAAAGGATAACCTGCGATTTTAGGATGAGCGTTAGAAATAGCGCTCAAAAGGCTCGACTTCCCAGCGTTTGGGTATCCGACAAGTCCAACATCAGCTATGAGCTTCAGTTCGAGAATTAATTCCCTTTCTTCTCCATCTTCACCTTTTTCTGCAAAACGAGGTGCTCTACGTACAGAATTGGCAAAATAGGCATTTCCTCGCCCCGATTTACCACCTTTTGCTACAACTACTCTATCTGAGGGTTCTACCAGATCTGCAATTGGTTCATTGGTTTGGGCATCGTAAATGATTGTTCCACAGGGGACATGAATGACCATTTCTTCCCCTTTGGATCCAATCTGGTTTTTCCCTCTGCCATGTTCTCCATTCTCGGATTTGAACTGTTTGTTATATTCAAAATCTGCAAGAGTATGAATACCAGGACTGGCTTCGATAAAAATATCTCCGCCGTTTCCGCCATCGGCACCATCCGGACCTCCCCTGGGGACAAACTTCTCCCTTCGGAAACTCAGACAGCCATTTCCGCCTTTCCCTGCTTTAACCCTTATTCTTACAAGGTCTGTAAATTTCATAGTTTCTCCACCATACCTTTTTTCTTTAGTAACAAATAAAACATGGGCCTAGTTTATGAACTTAGGCCCATTGTACAGGTTAAAAAGAAATAATTAAAATTGATAGTTAGTTATCACTCTGCAATTCTATTGATACATATTTTCTTTGACCTTTACTTTCATACTTTACCAAACCGGAAGACAGTGCAAAAAGAGTATCATCTTTACCTTTACCTACATTAAGTCCTGGATGTACCCTTGTGCCCCTCTGTCTGACAAGAATATTTCCTGCCTTTACATATTGACCAGCATATCTTTTTACTCCAAGACGTTTACTTTCACTGTCTCTTCCATTTTCACTACTACCCTGTCCCTTTTTATGGGCGAAAAGCTGTAAATCAAAAAAACGAATGATCATTTAACATACACCTCCATGAGCTTTACATTTTGGGGATATCCCACTGCTATTCTCGACAGACTGATCCTGAAAGTTTCAAAAAGGATATTCACCTTTTGGTTCACAGGATCAGGATTATTTACTACAACAACTGGCATGATGTTTTTTGCAGTTGTTTCAGGATATTGCATAAAACCTGAATATCCAAGAACTTCTTCTATGCCTATTATAAGTGATTGAACCAAAGTCGAAACTGAAGAACAAACGATGTCATTACCTTTTTCAGCAAATTCAGCATGTCCTTCTATGCTTACCGAAATTACCAGATCTTTTTCATTGTATTCAATACAAACCTGGATCATAATATATTTATGGTTTTAATATTTTACAGTTTCTATCTTTATCTGAGTGTAATGTTGACGGTGACCTCTAAGTCTTCTGTAATTCTTTTTACTTTTATATTTGAAAACCTTTACTTTCTTGGCTTTTCCGTGTTCCAGAATATTTGCTTCAACATAAGCACCATCTACAAAAGGTGTTCCTGACTGCACCCCTGAATCATCTGTAACCATAAGGACCTTATCGAGTTTTACAACATCTCCCGGTTCACCGTCGAGGAGTTCAACATTAATAATATCACCCGGTTGAACTCTGAACTGCTTCCCGCCTGTTTCTACAACTGCGTACATTTTGTATCCTCCTCCCGCTGGATCTTTTCAGGTAGCATTAGCCTTTTTGTTAACCTGGTCCAAGCGTATTTGTTTCAGGATATGGATTGTAATCATTGACCCCTGAATAGTCAACCTGAAGAATTATATCAGTTTTTGCCTGCAGTTGAAAGACTATTTACAGAAAGAAGCCTTCTTGCATGTTGCTGTGCTTCTTCAAGTGAATAATCACCTGATAACATCCTTGCAAGTTCGGGTACTCTCTCTTCTGGTTCAAGATCAAAAACATCGGTTTTGTCTATATTTCGTCTTACAACATAATGCTGGTCTGCGAGGGCAGCTATTGAAGCCTCGTGTGTAATAAGAATTACCTGACATTTAGAAGAAAGCTCTTTCAGCTTTTGACCTGCAAGTATAGCTGCTCTACCACCAAGTCCAGCTTCTACTTCATCGAAAACGAGGGTTTCGGGGAATTGCCCTTCTGGAAGGGATAACTGTATTGAAAGTAACAAACGACTGAGTTCACCTCCGGAAGCAACTTTGGTAACTGCTCCGGAAAATCCGTCAGTAGTTCTCAGGACAAACTCTATGTCATCGGCTCCTGTTTCGCGAAGTTTCCCCAGCTCTTTCATCCTTATTTCGAAAGACATCCCCAGCATGGCAAGATCTTTCATTTGCCAGTTAACCCTGGTTTCAAGTTCCGCAGCGGCAAGTTTTCTAAGAGTCCGTAATTTCATTGCTTCTTCGCTAGCCTGTCTTCGATATTCTCTGCTCTTTTCCTCCACCCTGGTAAGGAGGTCATGACTATTCGTTATCCATTTCAGGGCAGATGAAGCTTCTTTATAATAAGCGAAAAGTTCTTCCTGGTTCTGGGCATTAGCAAGTCTTTTAGCTTTCCTGAGTAACCCGGCCTTTTGTTCTGTTATTTCAAGGGAATCCTCCATTTCCTTGAGGGAAATCGGAGACATATTTGATTCTACAAGTTTCATTAATTCAAATATTTTGTCGATCGTAAGTTCTATAAGATCTCTGGTTTGCTTTTTCTGATGTTCCGGAACCAGTTCAGCAAGATAAGGGAGATACTCTTCAAACTGATCAACGAGTCCTGGTTGAGCCTCAGTTCCCTTAAAAGTCAAAAGTGCCTGTGTGTGTTTTTTCTTTTGTTTTATTTTGAACTGAAGTTCTTCAATTTCTTTTTGCCAGGTAATCTCCGAATCTTTATCAAGATCTATCTTTTTCAATATATCTATAATGGTTTCCGCGTTTTGAAAACGTGTTGAAAGATCTTTCTGTTTAATACGGATTTGTCTGGCTTCTTTTTCAGAATCATATGCTTTTCGAAAAAAAGCTTTAACATTACAGACAGAGCGGATAAGTTCTTCCCCTCCGCAACTGTCGACCAGATTCATCTGTCTTGAGGGGTCCAGCAGGTCAAGCTGGGCAAACTGACTTTGTATATGTACCTGATCTGACATAAACCGTGATAAAGATGTAAGTGAAAACAATTTTTCCTGAAGGTAGCACTTGCTTCGACCATTTCTAAAGATTTCACGATTTACAATCATCTGCCCATTCTCAGGCTTAACTCCGTCAGGAATGAAACAATAACTTTTTGAATGGATCACAGCTGTGAGAGATGCGTTTTCTTCTCCATATCTTATAAAACTTGTTTGAGCTCTTTTCCCGGCAAGAAGTTCAATTGCCCTTACGATACTGCTTTTACCGGCCCCGCTTTCTCCGGTAATAACAATAAAGTTCCCCTTCGGGTTTATCTTTGAAGAAAAGATACCACCAATATTATTTATAAAAAGTTCCTCAAGCAAGGAAAATCACTCCCTGTTCAGGGACTTTGAGCCTTGTCCCCACTGGAGTTTTTCCTGCAATAGATAATAATAATCTCTGTCAGGAAGCATTATAAGATTAATGTTTTTGTCATTAGAGAACATGATCTCTATTCGATCAGATGGAAGTATCTCATAGCCAAGTTGTCCGTCCTGCGTAAGAATAAGATCACGATGGTCTCCTTTTGGGATAAGTGTGATCCTGTCTTTTTCACCAAATATGACAGGTCTTGAATATAAAGTATGTGCGCATATTGGCGCGAGGACCATACAGGGGACATGGGGAGGCACAATGGGTCCTCCAGCTGAAAGTGAATATGCAGTTGAACCGGTTGGAGAACTAACTATTATTCCATCAGTTGGCAACTGTGCAAAGAAATGATCTTCCACCTTTACTTCAACATTTATAACCCTTGCGAAGGCTCCCTTCGTAAGAACAAGGTCATTAAGTGCATACATAGTATATTTGTGAATATCATGTCTGATCACTTTTCCCTTGAGTACTGATCGTTTTTCAATTCGGATATTTCCCTCAAGGATCTGTTCAATTTCCTGCTCGGCATTGTCAGGATCACCAGATGCGAGGAAACCAAGATGACCGACATTGATCCCGTAAAGTGGGATACAGCTCCCGAGAACATACCTTCCGGCTCGTAAAAAAGTACCGTCACCACCTATAACAATGGCAAGATCTACAATATCTTTCCATTCTTCATCAGTAACACCGGGTGTTCCAAGGATCGCTGCTTCATGTGGAGGCAGTACAAATTCAATACCTTTACTGGACCCCCAGCTCAACAATCTATTGGCCATTTTTAAAGCTTCTGGTTTCTGGGTATTTGTTAAAAGACCAATCTTTTTATTCATTCTTTCAGCTCCTGAAGATAACTTTTTCAGTTATTCTCTTTATTAAGTTTATTATGCCCTTCAAATACTATCCTGTTTATCATATCTCTGGTTATGTTTGAATTGTCAGGTTTTACATCAAAGGAGATGTAAAAAAGAAATTCAATATTACCTTTGGGACCCTTTATAGGGGAAAACGCAATATCAAGAAGATCAAGATGTGACTTCGTTTCAATAAAATCTGCAATTTCAGTTAAAACTTTATTGTGGACAGAAAGATCCCTGACTACTCCATTTTTACCAACTTTTTCCCTTCCGGCTTCAAACTGTGGTTTTACAAGACATATGATCCTGCCTCCTGGAGCGATCAGCGTTTCAATTGCGGGGAAGATCTTTGTTAAAGAAATAAAAGAAACGTCGATAGTAACGAGATCGATCTTTTCAGAGAATCTCTCTGGACCAAGATTGCGAGCATTAGTCCTTTCCATGACTACTACGCGTTCATCATTTCGAAGCTGCCATGCTAATTGTCCATAACCTACATCTACGGAATAGATCTTTTTTGCTCCCCTCGAAAGAAGGACCTGACAGAAACCTCCTGTTGAGGAACCAACATCAAGACATATCTTACCAGAAGGATCAACAGGAAATACGTCAAGCGCATGAAGCAGCTTATATGCTCCTCTACTTACCCAGTTATCTTTCTGTCCTCTGATACTGACTTCACTACTGATATCTACTCTGGTCCCAGCCTTTTCTATCTTTTCATTATTTACGTAGACCTTACCCTCCAGAATCAAAGCCAATGCTCTGTTCCGAGACTGTGTCAATCCTTTTTCGACAATAAGAGAATCAAGCCTTGTTTTTTTTGAATTCATCATATATCACCATAATATTTTCAGGAGTAAGACCGCATAATTCCCACTGTTGTTCAACTGTACCCTGAGGTACAAAAAAGTCAGGAACTCCAAGATTTATTACTTTGCACTTAAAATCATTACTTGCGCATCGGGCAGAAATACTCTGTCCTATTCCACCTGATACATAACCGTCTTCAGCCGTAATAACAAGATCGTGGACTTCAAGTAATTTATCAATAGTATTCCAGTCAATCGGTTTAATCGACCGAATATCAGTGACTGTTGGAGCAGGAAGATCATTCTCAATAGCTGATCTCCGGGTTTTAAGAAGAAATTCTACAGTTTTGCCAAAACCAATAAGAAGCCAGTCCTGTCCATGTTCAATTGTTTTACATTTGCCATCAAATGATTCCGGATCGCGGCCCTTCCTTGCCAGTTTTTCATTAATCTTTCCTCTTGAAAATCGAATTAAGGAAGGTCCACTCCGTTTGTAGGCGTAATCCATCATCAAAACAAGATCTACCTGGTCTCTTGGAGCCATGATCTCAATATTAGGTACACTTTTGGTCCATGCTATATCTAGGATGCCTTGATGTGTTTCTCCATCTTCACCGATCAGACCTGCCCTATCAACGGCAATAACTACAGGAAGATCCTGCATGGCTATATCGTGTACAAGCTGATCCATTGCTCTCTGCATAAAGGTTGAATAAATAAAGACAAAAGGGCGCATTCCCGAGGCAGCCATACCTGCCGCCATTGTTAACATATGTTCTTCAGCGATCCCTACATCAAGAAATCTATCAGGGAAACGTTCTGCAAAGTGGTTGAGCTTATTCCCTTCCTTCATTGCTGCAGTAAAACAAACTACATTTTTGTCTCTGGAGGCAATATTTTCAACAATTTCTGATGCTGCAGCACTCCAGCTCTTTCCAGTACCCTTAGCATATAATGGTGTGACACCATGATAAAGAGAGGGGCTTTCCTCAGCTTTTGTATGTCCTTTGCCTTTTGTCGTTAGCACATGAATTATTACAGGTTTGTCGTATCTCTTTGCCAGTTTGATGACTTTCTCCATTTCCACAATATTGTGACCATCAAAAGGACCCCAGTAGTTTATTCCCATTTCGTCAAACAGGTTTTCAGGTTTTAAAAGGCTCTTGATCTTTTCCTTGGTTATTTTCAAAAAGTTCTCTATATGTTTGCCCTTTGGAAGTTTGTAGGAAGTCCTTTTTACCAGCTCTTTTAAATTACGGTAAGTATAGTTTGAACTTAATCTGGCAAGATATGTTGCAAATCCACCTATCCTGGGACTTATACACATATGATTATCATTAAGAATAATAATAACCTTGCTGTTTGATTCCTTACAGTAGTTTAAAGCCTCGAAAGCAAGCCCATTCAGTAGAGCGCCGTCTCCTATTACCGCAACTACTTCGTGTTTTTCTCCCTTTATATCTCGTGCTTTTGCAAAACCAAGCGCAGCTGAAATAGATGTACTGCTATGACCAGTATCAAAATGGTCATATATGCTCTCCGTTCTTTTCGGAAAACCGCTGATACCACCAAACTGTCGCAGTGAATCAAAACTATCAAGTCTTCCGGTCAGAAGTTTGTAAGGATAGCTTTGATGGCCAACATCGAAGATTATTCGGTCAAATTCAGGATCAAGCTGTCTCAGGATCGAAATAGTAAGTTCAACTGCACCCATAGGAGATCCAAGGTGACCACCATTTATTGATACAACATCGACTATCTTTTCCCTGATATCTGAAGCTAAAAGTTCCAGAGATTCATAACTAAGTTCTCTCAGATCATGATAATCAGTTATCTTATCTAATATAATCATTACTTTCGCTCCTAATAAACAGTATTTCTTCTTATGAAGTTCTCGACTGAAGGTAAAGAGCTAATTGTGAAAAAAAGTTGTTTTTTTCGTTAAAAAGATCCATTGCACAGGCAAGCGCAGAATCCGATTCCATAACAGCAAAGTCTTTTGCTTTTTCATATCCATAGTTTTTAACAAATGTGATCTTATTCTGTTCAAGGTCTTTCCCTGTTGTTTTACCAAGTTCAGAGGAGTTACCTTTAATATCGAGCATATCATCGACTATCTGAAAAGCAAGGCCCAGATGTTTTCCATATTCTTTAAGTATGGAAACCTTATCAGTTTCTGCACTGGCGAGTATAGCTCCAGTTTCAACAGATGCCTGAATAAGTGCGGCTGTTTTCATAGAAGCAATGTCCCATACGAATTCGGGATCATTTCTCTGACTTTCACGATCTGTATCTAAAACCTGACCTCCGTGAATACCTGTAGCTCCAGCATGTTTAGTCAAAACGGAGACAGCATTGAAAATGCAGTCATTATGTATTTTCGATTTACTCAGTATCATTGAGGGATATTCGATTCCGAAAAGAAAAAGAGATGTTCCAGCCAGAAGCGAAAGAGCTTCCCCAAAGACAATATGATTTGTAGGTTTGCCTCTTCTGAGAGAATCATTGTCCATGCAGGGAAGATCATCATGAATAAGAGAAGCTGTATGGATCATTTCCAGACCGAGAGCCATTGGAATAGCTTCTTCCCTTGAAAGTCCAAAAGTTTCCGCCGATTTTAAACACAGAACAGGTCTCAATCGTTTGCCACCTGCATTCAAAGAGTAAAACATGCATTCCCATAATCTTAGCGGAATATTGTCAGGTTTATTAGAATAGAGATCCTGAATATTGCGGTTAACAAATTCTGTAAGTGAATTAAATTCATTAAAGAAGTCGTCAGTAACAGTTTCCTTTATAATCATTCCTGAAGCTCCTCATATTCTGACCTTGTCAATTCCGTTTCTTTGCCCTCTGACAATTTAGTTATTTTCTGCTCCGCTTCATTCAAGAATTTTTGAAGTTCGAGGGTCATCAACATTCCCTTTTCATAAAGTTCCATAGATTCCTCGATAGATAGTTTTTCTTTTTCAAGTCGATCAACTATCTTTTCAAGATTTGCAAATTCCTCAGAAAAGTTCATTATTTAACCTCCATAGAAAATTTATTTGCCATAACATCTCAGTATATGCTAAAATCCCGTAGTTAAGTGATTTTTTAGAGGAGGCGGCAGCGATGGCTAAAGTCTGTGAATGTTGTGGACGCGGACCTCAGACAGGTAATAACGTCAGTCATTCAAACCGACATACCAAAAGACGATGGTTGATCAATCTACAGAGCGTCAAGGTCGATATGGGTGCCGGCGAAAGTAAAAGAATGCAGATATGCACCAAGTGTCTGAAATCCGGTAAAGTTAAACGGGCTGTTTAGTACAGCCCGTTTTTTATTTTTCAAGATAAATACCAAGCCATCCGGAATCTATCTCTACCTCTACATGTCCTTTTCCTTCTATCATTTTAACAGAATTACTGATTGAATATGGTTTATAGATTGATAGGTTCGCATCTTTAAGTATCCATTCTGTTCCCTGGATACTTACGCCATTGCATTTTTCTGACATCGGTAATAACGATAAGTTCCTTACCTGTTCGTTACATTCCAAAGATATTTTTGAATGTCCATTTCTGACTGTCAGGATCTCACTATTATCAGCCAATACAACTGTTTTTATACCTCTTTGAACACACCACACGGAAGTAAAGATATTGCTGAAAAGATGATCAGAACGGCCTCCCCAGCAACCCGAAATAACAAGGGCAAAATTCTTATAATATTTGTCAAGTTGTAAAATGGCGAGCTGCAGATCCGTTAGATCTTTTTTCACTGGATATTGCTCAATAAGAACCTTTTTTTCTTTAAGCCAGGTAAGGCTTTCAATTGAAATACTATCAAGATCTCCAACTGCCATTTCAGGAATTATGTCTGCTTGACGACATATATCTGCTCCACAATCAACAGCCCATACAGTTACTGCTGTGGCAGCCACTTTTTTAAGCCATGCTTTTCCGGGTTTTCTCCCACCAGCAATTAGAAGGACAGTATCCAGGTCATTTATTTGCGGGTAGCTTATATCAACACCAGGTAGATTTATCTTCATGGTTCTCAAAAAAACCTATTTAAGGTTTTCCGCAAATATTGTATTAGCAGTTTCTTCATCGACGAGTATCTCCCTGGGTTTCGAACCCTCTGGAGGCCCTACTATGCCCATATGCTCAAGTGTATCTATCAGCCTTGCTGCTCTTGTAAAACCAATTCGAAGCTGTCGCTGTAGTCGGCTTGCTGAGGCTATCCCTGTATTAAGGACAATATTTACGGCTTCTTCCAGTAAAGGATCATCAAGATTTGCTACCTGACCGTTACTTTCTTTATCCCCCTGATCTTCAAGATCTACATATTCGGGTTCACCGAAAAGATCCTTCATGTAATTAACGAAGTTCAAGGATTTAGATTCATCAATGTATGGTGCCTGAACACGAAGAGGTCGAGGATATTTTGAGCTTACAAAAAGCATATCTCCTTTTCCCAGCAGTTTTTCAGCTCCAGCAAGATCAATGATAGTTCTGGAATCAGCCTGTGAAGGAAGTGTAAACGCGACCCTGGCCGGAATATTAGCTTTTATAAGACCGGTTATGACATTTACAGAGGGACGTTGTGTTGCAATAATAAGATGAATTCCAGTTGCCCTCGCCATCTGTGCTATTCTGCATATAAAATCTTCAACTTCCTTTTGAGCAGTAAACATAAGATCTGCAAGTTCATCAATAATTATGACTATCCTGTTCAGTCTGTCTTTAGGTAAAACTTTTTCGTTATATGATGTGATGTTCTTAACCCTTGTCCTGGCAAATATTTCATAGCGATGTTCCATTTCACGAACAGCCCAGCCTAAAGCATGAATTGCTTTTCGCGGATCTACTACTGGTTTTGAGAGAACGTGAGGAAGTTTTTCATAAATACTCAATTCAACTCTCTTGGGGTCAATAAGCAATAATCTCATTTCATCGGGTTTTCTTGTACTGCAGAGACCTGTTATACAGCTTGTAATAAATACACTTTTTCCAGATCCAGTGGTTCCAGCTACAAGTAGATGCGGAAGTTCTTCCAGGTTAATGATCAGGGGATTTGAATTAACCCTTAAACCCGAGATAAGAGGAAGCACATAGTCAGTATCTGTAAAGTTTTCGTTTTCCATGATAGTTCGTATTGGAACTGCTGTTCTCTGGGGGTTAGGTATTTCGATACCGACATATGGTTTAAAAGGTATCGGGGCCTCTACTCTGAGAGATGGAACAGCAAGAGCTACAGCGAGGTCGTTGCTCAGTCCTGCTACTCTGCTGACTTTGATTCCGGGAGCAAGTTGAAGTTGAAACTGTATAACAGTAGGACCAATTACAGTTTCAGCAAGTTCAGCATCGATACCAAACTGTGCAAGGGTAGTTATTATCTGTTCTCCCTGTTCTGCGATAAGCTTTTTATCAAAATCAGATGAGCTGTAATTTTCATGACCAAATAGATCAAGAGGTGGAGGGAATTGACCTGGTTCAATCTCTGGGAAGATCGATCCCTGATCCCCGGCAGAATATGGTTCGGGGAATTGCCCTTCTCCATTAATATCATACTCATCTGATTCTTCGGGAGTATCTGTTTCCTGGAAATTCTTGTGTGTATCGATCGGTTTCCCAGCCTCACTGGGTTCAACAGAATGAGAGGGTGCTTTTGCCCTTTTTTTCTCAGTTCTAATCTTCTTGAACTTACTGAGTTTATCTGAATATACCTTTTTAAGAGCAAGGATCTTTTTTGGACCTGTTAGTAGTGACAGGATCTTCTCTTTTATGTTATCGATCTTATCTCGTATAAATCCGATCTTTATAAAACCATAAAGACTTGCAGCAAGAACTGCAAACACGAAGTTTACAAGTATTGCCCCCAGAGGTCCAGTATTTGTGACAAGAAAATCAGCCAGTGTACGTCCCGCAAATCCAGGTTTTAGGATCTGGTAGTGAAGATCAAAGTTGGAAACATTAAATAAACCCAACAGAATAGAACAGCAAATAAAAAGCAGAAATGTTGCTACTATCTGTGAAAAAGGTCTTATGATCTTTTTTCTTAAGAGAAAAGCTATACAGAGATAACCGAAAAAAAGAAGAAGCAGGAGAGAAGC
The DNA here is from genome assembly GCA_964410915.1 of uncultured Synergistales bacterium. Lineage (GTDB taxonomy): Bacteria > Synergistota > Synergistia > Synergistales > JAFGMB01 > CAZFJG01. The sequence goes on from CAYPIU010000001.1 coordinate 195,608, forward strand.
ACCACCTGCGCTGTCAAGAATTGCATTTCCGACAGTTTTACCCCACTTCCCGGTCCAGAATGTAAAAACCGAGGCCAAAAAGTAAATATCCAGTATCAGAAATAAAAATACGATTATCTGAAAAGTTGCAAGAAATCTGGAAACAATAGCTTCCAGAAAACTTTTACTGATATCTGTTTTAGTTTTTTTATTCTTCTTGTTTCCAAGATGCTTAAATAGCTGCATTGTTTAATTCTTTTCCTCCTACAGTGATCCTGTTAATCAGCACAGTCGGTTGCCCGTCAGTAACAGGAACATTTTGTCCTGATTTGCCGCATACTCCGGGCATAAAAGTAAGATCATCCCCTACAGCTGCAATATCCATGAGTATCTGCGGTCCATTCCCTATCAATAGTGCTCCTTTTACAGGAAAGGTTATTTTGCCGTTTTCGATCAAATAACCCTCGGTTACCTTGAATACAAAATCACCAGAGGTTGGATTAACCTCTCCTCCACCCATCTTTTTGACGAAAAGACCCTTATCTACCTCATTTATGATCTTGTCAGGTTTACTTTCTCCCGCTAATAGATAGGTATTGCTCATTCTTGGTATTGGCATATTTCTGTAAGAGCTTCTTCTGGCATTGCCGGAAAGGGGAAGTCCTCCCCTTTTAGCTGACATATAGTCAGTCAGTTGTGATTTAAGTATACCATTTTCGATAAGAATATTCTCTCTGGATGGATTACCTTCATCATCATAAATATAGCTGCCATACATGTTTTCCATTCTTGAGTTGTCCACAAGAGTAACCAATGGGCTGGCAACTTTCTGTCCGGTCTTGTTACGATATACCGAAAAGTCTTTCTGCATTATATCTGCTTCCAATCCATGCCCACATGCTTCATGGATCATAGTACCGCCCGCTTCTCCTGAAAGAACTACTTTCATATTACCGGCGGGACACTCTGGAGCATCAAGCATTAGCAAAGCCCGATCGAGAGCTAGTTTTGACAGTTTAAAGGGATCGCACATTTCCCAGAATTTATCTGAGCAAGTGGATGATGCCTGGCTTTCTGAGGCTGTCTGGATCACACCATTTTTCTCCACAATTACCTGTACAAGAAAAGTTGAATAAAATCTCGATTCCTCGGTGTATTCACCACTACTTTTCAGAATTAATATATTTTTGGCAGATAGATCATGTCTTATGGTCACCTGAGTTAATAGATCGGAGCTATGTCTGAGGAAAGTGTCTATCTTATGCATGAAGTTAATATCCGGAGAAGGAAGACTTCTCTGTTCTGGTAATATTTCAGTTTCCCTCAGGATACCACTGTCTGAATAATTAAATGGGATCCCAAGATTCTTTGAAGCCTCATTAATACATTCTACTATCTCTTTTTCTGTATATACAGGAGAGTGCACGTAAGCAGAATTTTCTCCTCCAATGATTCGTATTCCAGATCCTCCTGAAATTGATGATCCTATCTCTTCTATAACTCCACCTTCAAAATAGACACTGTGACCTCTGCCTCTTTCAATATATACATCAGAATAATCAGCACCTGCTTTACAAACTTTTTCAAGAATGTTTAGCAATCTGTTGGGATGGAACTCAATATTCAATAGTCAACCTCCTGGTTGTAAAGGATCCGTTGTCGAACAAATTTTAAAAACGTGGCAGACCATAAAAAACAACATAAAGGATCGTGATCTTTCTGAAAAAGAACGAATATAATTTAAAACTAATTCTGATCAGAGTTTTGTCGGGCTTTTTTTATTGCCTTTTTATGTTCTTCGTAGGTCTTTGAAAAAATATGTCTGCCGTTAGCATCAGCGACGTAATAAAAAAAAGCGTGGTTTTCAGGATCAAGAGCTCCTAACCATGATTCATATGATGGAATGCATATGGGACCAGGCGGAAGACCTGTATTTTTATATGTATTATAAGGTGATTCTATCGTTAGATGCTTGTAAAGGACTCTTTTGAGGACCTCTCCCCTGTTTTTCCAGGCATATATAATTGAGGCATCTATCTGGAGAGGCATCCCCTTTTTAAGTCTGTTAAATATTACCCCTGCGATAGTATTTCTCTCATCATCATATTGAGCTTCCTTTTCAATCAACGAAGCTATTATCGATAATCTTTCTATTTCTTCAAGTTTTCCTTTATCCTTAATTTCTTTTCCTACCCTTTTCCACCATTCTCCAGAAGATCTTTTCACTAATAGATCCGGTTCTAATTCAGGAAGAAAATAAGTATCCGGCAACATAAATGTCACCCTTTTCTTTGCATTATCAGGAATAAACTGCATTAAAGCGGAAGGGAAATTACTATTCCTGTCAAGGGCAGATAAAAGAACCTCCCTTTTTGCAAAAAGCTTATTTACAGAGGTGAAATCGCTCCCGGGTATAATTGTCATTCTATCCCTGAAAGGTTTTGTTTCCATCATTTGACGTGCAACTTCCCAGGCACTCCCTCTCTTAAGGACATATCTGCCAGGCTGTATCTTCCTGTCGATATTATATTCCTGCATCCAGTAAGCGAGTCTATCTGAATTACTAATTAGCCCCGCTTCTTCGAAGAGTAAGCAGATCTCTCCTGCAGAGTAACCGGATGGTACAGTAACTTCAATAGTTTTATCTCCAGATGTAAACAACTGATCATTCCACCAGCTTGGGGGAATGATAAAAACAGAAATAAGATAAATTGCGGCCAGTAAGAGGACAATTACATCCATAAGCCCCTTTTTCATAAATAACACCTCATAGGATCTTTAGTGGATTCACTACTTTAAAGAAAAATATTCTAATTACTGGATATTGGATCCAAAAGCTCAAAATAGCTTTCCCGTTATTTCTTCAACCTGGCTGATCATATGTAAACCGTCAGCAAGTTCTCTTACTTTATTTATGTAAGGGTAAAGTACAGAGTCATGTTCAATGAAGGGTACTTCATTTCTTATGGCTTCGTACGCAGCTTTGGTACCAGAACCAGGCTGGCATGGCAAAGTGAATTCAAGAGCTTGAGCTGCTGTAAATAATTCTATTGCAATTACATTATAAGCATTTGACACAATGGATCTTGCCTTTCGTGAACTGTAAGTACCCATGGAGACGTGATCTTCCTGATTAGCAGAGGTTGGTATTGAATCGACTGATGAAGGATGGGCAAGGACCTTGTTTTCAGAAACAAGAGATGCAGATGTATACTGAGGGATCATGAAACCACTGTTCAAGCCACTATTTTTAACTAAAAATGGAGGTAATCCTGAAAGCTTACTATCCACAAGCCTTGCAACCCGTCTTTCTGATATATTCGCTATTTCAGCAATCGAAATACCAAGAAAATCCATGGAAAGTGCTACAGGTTGTCCATGGAAATTTCCACCACTTATCGCTTCCATGTCTGAGGGGAAGATCAATGGGTTGTCAGTAACAGAATTGATCTCGATCTGAAGTTTCGTTCTTACATAATCTATTGCATCGCGGCTCGCCCCATGAACCTGAGGGATACAGCGGAGTGAGTATGCATCCTGAACCCGCTCACTTTTATATTTCTCAATTATTTCACTGTCCTTTATCATTTTTCTTATGTTCGAAGCTACTCTTCTCTGTCCAAGATATGGCCTTAGTTCATGAGTTCTTGGATCAAAAGCATAAGGGACACCATGTAGAGCTTCAAGAGACAATGCTCCGGCTATATCAGAGATCTTTGACAGCTTATGACTGTCTGCTAAAGCAAGACATCCGACAGCAGTCATTACTGCAGTACCATTATTCAGGGCAAGTCCCTCTTTTGGGGCAAGCTCAACAGGAGTAAGCCCAACTTTCCTGAGAGCATCCATTGTGGACATTTCCTGGCCTTTAAATATAACCTGCCCCTCACCTATCAGAGTAATTGCGAGATGAGAAAGAGGGCAAAGATCTCCACTGGCTCCAACTGAACCCTGTTCTGGTATAACAGGGTGAATGCCCAGATTAAGGTAAGTTACCATTTGCTGAAGTGTAGGCATACTTATCCCTGAAAATCCTCTTATCAGGCTGTTGATCCTGAGAAGCATAATTGCTCTTACAATTTCTTCAGGGAACGGATCACCTACACCACAGGCATGGCTCTTAAGAAGATTTTCCTGCAGGACTTTGCTGTTCTCAGGAGAAATAACAACTGAAGCAAGATCACCAAAACCGGTGTTAACACCGTAAATCACTTTATTGGAATTAGCCCAGTCTTCAACAATATCTGCACCTCTCTGGACAAAAGTGACTGCGGCAGGATCCAATGATACCTGATAATTATTACGTGCTACGTTAACAATATCTTCTATTGTCAATGAATGTCCTGTTAATTCGATCATTGGAACGGTCATTCTTTCACCTCCGTATTGTAAGCATTAGTAAATATTATTCTATCAGTGCTCAAATTACAATGCCGTTATCAGTTCCGCAAAAACTACAATTACCGTTCCGGGTAAGGTTTTTAAGGACTGTTCGGTATCCTTTGCGTTCAAGGATCGTTTTACCACAATTCTTGCAAAAAGTTTTCACCGCTCCATCAATATTCCCTTTATATACATAATTAAGTTTACGGGTAGCTATGTCATGGAAACTATTCATCAGACCGATTGATGTAGGCGGTTTAAGCCATTTATAGGCAGGGAAATATCTACTTATGTGAAGAATAATATCAGGAGATATTGAGGCTACCCAATTTACAAGATCATTAAATTCAGATTCATGATCATTAAATCCTGTTACAACAAGATGCGTCAATTCAAGATGAATACCATAGTTAAAGAATATCTTAATATTTTTTTTAACTGTTTCCATATCTCCTCCTATGTATCGATATCCCTCATTAGAAAAAGATTTAAGATCAACATTCACTGCGTTAATATAAGGAAGGATCCCTTCCAATGGGGTTTTACAGATCATACCATTTGTAACAAGAATTATATCCAGATCATTTTTACGCAATATGGGTGCTGCATCAGCTATAAATTCATAATTGATCATTGGTTCATTATAAGTAAATGCAACACAGCTAAGATTACGCTCTTTAGCTATCCTTACAATATCGTCAGGATCAATTCTTGTGAGTTCAAGTTTTTCCATTCCGGATGCGATCTGCCAGTTCTGGCAGAAAGGACACCACATGTTGCACCCGATACTTCCAATTGAAAGAATCATGGAACCAGGTTTCCAGTGATAAAGTGGTTTCTTCTCAACCGGATCTGATGCAAGAGATGAAAAAAGGCCGTAACTTAAAGAGTAGAGTTCCCTGTCTTCTGTAAAGTTTCTAACTTTGCAAAGCCCGGTTTCAGAAGGATGTATCCTGCAGTGATGTGGACAGAGATCACATATGGCATCTCCATTATCAGGATGCCAGTATAAGGCTTTCCTAACGGGACCTCGCATAAATAATCCCTCCTGTTGATTCAATGTATGTTAGTTTCTGAATGACGTTCTACGGTAAACTTGAATATATTAGAATCCTGAATGCTGGTAATACCAGCTTTAGCTGCTGCAATTGACAATTGTTGCTCAACTGTTTTGACCTCCTTAAGATCTGGAAGGAGTACTCCCTTATGAAATCCTTTTTGAATAATTACACCGTATATTTTGGGGTCAAGTTCAGAAATATCATTGATCAGCAATGGCTCTGAAAGGATATCCACAGAAACAGTAATATTATTAAGCTCGGAACTTTTCAGTGATGGGAAACGTGGGTCTTTCGTCGCAGCAGAAATTGCGTTTGCAATTATTTCTTCGGCTAATGTTTCATTTACCGGATCGATTGTACCGATACAACCCCGGAGGTTTCCATCAGATGATCTTATAGTTACAAAACATCCGGCTGGTTTGTACATCCTGTCTTCACTCATATCTGATAATTCAGGAATTTGCCCATGTCTGATATAGCCGCTGATCGTTTTTTTGACAAGAGATACATATACATCGTGATCTTCGTTAGAAGATATATTTACTGTATGTGCTACACAATAACCTACACCAAAAGGTCCTTCATGAGATAGGACTTTAAAGGGGACTCTGGAGAATACTCCCATGAGGACAAGTACCGATCTTAATCCACATTCCGCTGCATTTTGAAGAAACTGTGGAGGTAATTCCAGAATACCTTGCGGATCATTATTTTCAAGAGCATGAACGATTTTCTGGTCAAATAATTTTCCATCATTATGAAATCCTCCAGGAGCACCTCTTTTAAGGCTATGTGAGAGATCTCCGCTTGCAAGAACTGCGTAATTATCTCCTTCTGATATTTTTTCAAGTAACTTTCCTGCTTTGTAAGCAAGATCGGGCGAAAGTCCAATTGGATTTATTAATATGACAGGAGGTAAATATTTCCATTGTTTTTCAAAATAATATAATGGGACAATACTACCATGGTCAAGTAAAGCTTTTTTACTTGTTTCGATTGTCACCGGGATCTGTTCTGAAAGTATATCTGCCAGTTTATGACCCTTTTCCATTGATCCGCTAAGTGTCATTGAGATCTCAGGAACACCGAACATTCCCAGATTGCCATCATATTCTGGTGCAAGAATGAAATGTAACCCCCTGCTGTAGTTATTGTGAGGTGAAATAACGATAAATAGATCTGGTATTCTATCCTTAAATTCTTCTGTCAATTGTTTCATTGCAATTATCGTATGATCAGCTTCATGTTCTTTTCCCCTACCCACCTCGGGTATTATTATCGGTGGATGCGGTACAAGACATCCCCAATTCCACATAATTTACACGTCCCTTCCCGGCTTTATTAACTTTTGGGCTGTGGAATGTAAAAATGATAATTTATGCATTATTACTATATTATAATTCAGATGCAGGGGTAAGTGTGAAGCAGATTTAAAGATCAGATTATTAACATTGCATCTCCAAAAGAAAAGAATCTGTAATTTCTTTTAACTGCCTGATCATAGGCGTTCATTACATGTTCTTTTCCTGCAAATGCGGAAACGAGCATTAAAAGTGTACTTTTAGGCAAATGAAAGTTTGTAAGCATTAGATCAACTTTTTTAAAACTGTATCCCGGGTAAATGAAGAGGCGGGTCATTTCCCCACCAGCACGTGTAATACCATGGTTATCCGTCATTGATTCAAGAGTTCTTACTACAGTTGTTCCAGCAGCAATAACCCTTCCCCTGTTTTCATTAAGAACTCGGGCTGTCTCATCTGGTATTTCACAATATTCATCATGTATTTGATGTTCTCTTATATCATTGACCTTTACGGGTCTGAATGTGCCCAGTCCGACATGAAGGGTAACCCAGGCTATTTTTACGCCGATCTTTGCTATTTCCTCAAGGATATCCTCACTAAAGTGAAGACTTGCTGTAGGTGCTGCTGCAGAACCTTCCCGGGAAGCAAAAACGGTTTGATACTCAGAAGCTCTTATATTCCTGTTACTTATGTATGGAGGCAATGGGATCTGACCTGTCCTTGAAAGTAATCCAGGGACATCCGTTTCCTGGCTGAAACTTATCAATCTTGTTCCGCCTTCACTTCTGTCACCAATATCTACTCTTGTTCCATCATTTAATTCAACGAAAGATCCAGGTTTAAGTTTCTTGCCCGGTCTTACAAGTGCTTCCCAATTCTTTTTCTGATCGTCCAGAGGTCTGAGTAATAAAAGCTCGACTTTTGCTGTTCCTGAACCCTTAATACCTGAAAGTCTTGCTGGAATTACTTTTGTATTGTTCAAGACAAGGATATCTCCCTGTTGGAAATAATTGATTATTTCCCGGAAGTTTTTATGCTGTAAATTACCAGAGTCCCTGTCCAGAACCATAAGCCTGGAAGTGTCTCTTGGCTCAGCTGGAGCCTGAGCTATTAATTCCTCAGGAAGAAAATAATCATATTGATCTGTATGATACGTTTCTGAACTCATATTAACATTCACTCAATTCTTTTTTTTAGAAATTAACAGATTAAAGCAACCTGTTTTTTCAATATATCTTTTCAAGCCTGGTTCCCGGAAAATAGTGTTCCAGGATCCTGCGTGCTTTCCATCCCCTTTGTGCAAGATTACGTGCACCCCATTGAGAGAGGCCAACACCATGCCCCCAGCCATTTCCATGAAAAGTAAAGGAGTTATTTTCAGGATCTATTAAGGAAGGTGACTGATCACTGAAATCCCGTTTTGGAGGTTTTCTATTAACCGCTTTCAGAAGATACTTCTTTCTTGTTGAGGGATTAAGAAGCATATCTATCATTTCCTTTGAATTGAAATATCCCTGTTTTGTCAAAACGGTCATAAGCTTTTCTTCACTTGAGTTCAGCTCAAGTGAATGTTCATCTATGAAAGATAATTCAGGTGCAGGAAGTTCCTGAGTATTAACCGTAAAGGTTTTACTTTCAGTTCTATTTTGTTTCTTTGAATCTATTGTAAAGAAAGTACTTTTCAGTTTTTTTGCTCCAACCGCCATTCTGAAGGTATGTGCCTTAATAATTGTTTTTCCGTTTGTACCTTTTACCAGAATTTTATTTACTCTTCCAAAAGGGTCTTTCTCATAGATTCTGATGCCTGTGACTGTACCTACGTTTTTTCCAACCCTGGAAGAAGCTCTCTGGATATCATTGCAACTAAGTTTCACCTGCCAATCAGAATATGGGGATTTATAGTTAAAAGGTTCTTTAGAACCTTTCAGATATGGAATAGAACTGCTCCATACTGTTGCAACATTAGCTGTCGCGCCGCCACTGTCCGAATGAAAAAAGGTTGAAGCAATATCATTACCATATTTCAGAATCATGCCATCAGTTTGTTTTATTGCCCGGTCAAGAGTTGAGTCCTCAGCATTAACTCCCCTGTAAACCTGACAATGTGGTTTTGCGCAGATATCAAAACCGTCTTTAGCATGACGCCCCTTATGTTTTATAGCATAGGTACGTGATATTATTGCCTGGGCCTTGAGGGATTCCATTGGCCAGCCAGGATTTACTTCCATTTTCAGAACTCCCCTTAGATACTGTTCGAGCTCTATCCTGTTTGTAAGCGTCATTCCTCTTTTAGAATTCAGAATCTGAAAATAACCCCGATATTTTCTCTTATCATAGGTTAACAGAGATTTACTGTAGATCTTAACAGGAAGAAGAAAGTTTTTGTTATTGACTTGTACTTTATCAGAAGATCGTTTTGTAAAAACGGAACTTCTGCTTACAGATGATCTATTCCCCATTTTATCGATTAACACCAATGAACTTGATGAGGATATTCGAAGTGAAGTAACATTCGTAGATAGCCCAACGGATATTTCCATTGAATGGGCTGTTGATACTGAAATTAGAAATACAATTATTAGAGTTGAAAAAACTATTATTATATCTTTTCTTAGCTTCATCGTAAAAATCCACTCCATTCCAGTCTTATTTGAAAAAGCGTAATATCAGATTTATAAGTAACGTAAGAATAAGACTTATGATCAACATGGTTGTTATTGGGGCAAAAATAGTAAATCTGCCTTTTTTGAAAAATATGTCCCCAGGTAAATTACCGGGGGAAAAAGGTAATTTATCCAAAAAGAAAAAGATTAAGCCTGAGATAATAAGCACAAAACCAGCAAGGATAAGGGATCTTGCCAGGTTAGCCAATTGAGGCACTCCTCGCTATTCAGGATAAATGATCTCCATCAAGACCAAATGAGAATTGCCGGGTTTCCGGTATGGATAGACCGAGATACTCAAAAGCTTTGCCGGTAGCTTTTCTTCCCCTTGGAGTTCTTTCTATGAAGCCGTTCTGAATGAGAAAAGGTTCGTAGATATCTTCAAGAGTCTGTTGCTCTTCATTGAGCGCAGCTGAAATTGTTGAAAGACCTACAGGACCACCACCAAAAAGTTCGACCAGTACTTTAAGGATCTTACGATCCCCTTCATCAAGGCCATTCTCGTCAAGCCCAAGCATATCAAGAGCAGTTTGAGTAGTTGGCATGTCAATAAAATCTTTATTTCTAACCTCTGCAACATCCCGGACCCTTCTTAAAAGCCGTAGTGCAACCCTTGGTGTCCCGCGTGAGCGTTTTGCAATTACTTCGGAAGCTTTTGAGTCTATTTTTACATTAAGTACATCTGCTCCTCTGGTTATGATCTCTGAAAGCTTTTCAGAAGAATAAAGGGATAACTGTTCCACAATGCCGAACCGGGCTCTTAAAGGTGAAGTTAGAAGTCCAAGCCGGGTAGTTGCTCCAACAAGGGTAAATTGAGGTAAAGGAATACAGATATTATTTGCAAGCGGCCCTTTCCCTACTACAATATGCAGATTATAGTCTTCCATTCCAGAATAAAGGATCTCCTCTACACTTGAAGGTAACCTGTGAATCTCATCAATGAATAAAACATCGTTATCTTCGAGGTTTGATAATATGGCTGCGAGATCACCGGCTCTTTCAAGTGCAGGGCCTGTTGTAACACGGAGCTGGCCGTTCATTTCATTTGCAATTATTCCAGCCAGGGTTGTCTTACCCAATCCTGGTGGCCCATAGAAAAGTGAGTGATCTAACGCTTCACATCTGTTTCTGGCAGCCTGTATATATATTTTGAGCTTTTCCTTGAGTTGATCCTGTCCAATGAAATCATCAAGCGATTCGGGTCTGATCCGTACGTCTTCGGTTTCATTCGGATTTATTGAGTTAAATACCCTGTTTTTTTCTTTTTCATACAAAATTCAGCCCACCTTAACCCTTGTTAAGTTCTTTTAAAGCAGCCTTGATCATTTGGCCTTCATCCATTTCAGAAAATTCTTCACCTGATGTTCTTGCAATTCTGGCAAGGGTATGGTTAATGTCAGCAGTAGAAAAACCGAGAGATCGAAGAGCTTCTATTACAGTTGCTCTGGTAAGCCCCTGTTTGGAGGGCATTTTAGAAGATGATGTTTCCAGATCCTTGCCGGCAAGATATCTGTTAAGTTCAAAACAGATTCTTTCCGCGGTTTTTTTGCCAATGCCTGAAATACGGGAAAACACATCTGTCTGTGAGTTAAGAGCAGCATTGACAATCATATCAACATCGAGATTTCTCAATACAGTGAGAGCAAGTTTACCTCCTACTCCTTTTATAGAAATAAGCTTTAAAAACAGCTCTCGTTCCTGCTCATCTGAAAATCCAAAAAGAAATACCCCATTTTCGGAAAACTGAAGGTGAGTAATTATCCTTGCTGTTTCAGCATTGTTACAAATATCCAGAGCGGATGCGGAGCAGTTAATTTCAAAGCCCAATCCGTTAACGTCAATTACTGCATATTCAGACCCGACATTGATCACTTTACCTTCAATACATTTCAACATTCTGTATTCACCTGATCTTTTTATTGAAAGAATAGAGTGCGATCCCAGTAATAGCTATAGCAATAGCATCAGCTGCATCGTCCGGTCTTGGAATATCGTTCAGACCCAGAAGTTTTTTTAGCATTCTCTGTATTTGAGATTTATCTGCAGTACCACTTCCGCAAATTGCAAGCTTTATCTGATTTGGTTTAGGCTCGATGTATTCAAGGTTGAATTGTGCTGCGAGCAACAACATTGTGCCTCTTGCCTGCCAGACATTGCCAGCTGTGGTAGTGTTTCTGCCGAAAAACAGTTTTTCTATAGATATAAAGTCAGGCTTCCATTTTTCTATCCTTGTACGGATATCCTCATAAAGAGTTTGGATCCTTAATGATACATCTGTATGTGGAGGTGTTTCGATACATCCAAACTCAAGAACCATATAAGATTGTCCAGTTTTGCGTATTACTCCAAAACCAAGCCTTCCCAGACCGGGGTCAATACCAAGACATGTAATATCCCTTGATTCAACTTTCGATTTCATTCATAAGCTCATCAGAGATATCAAAGTTTGAATATACATTTTGAATATCATCATGTTCTTCCAGTTGGTCCATAAGTTTAAGGATCTTTTCTGCTTTATCCTTATTTTCTACCTGGATCATATTCTGCGGTAACATGTCTAATTCGGCTTTTTCAAGCATATAACCTGATCCTTCAAGGGCTTCTTTCACAGATGTAAGATTTGCTGGATCACAATATACAGTAAAACCTTCAGAATTCTTTTCTATATCGTCTGCTCCGGCTTCAATCGCAGTAAGCATTAATTCTTCTTCATCAAGGCTGCTACCTTTGACCTCAACTGTCCCCTTGCGGGAGAACATCCAGGCCACGCAACCACTTTCCCCTAAAGAACCGCCATTCTTACTTAAAAGGGACCGTAATTCCGAGGCGGTTCGGTTTCTGTTATCAGTAAGAGCTTCAATAAGTACGGCTATTCCACCATTTCCATATCCCTCATAAGTGATCTCCTCATAAGAAACTCCCTCAAGTTCACCTGTGCCTCTTTTAATTCCACGAGTAATATTTTCCTGTGGTACACTTGCGGCCTTAGCCCTGTCAATAGCGGTTTTAAGTTTGAAATTAATGTCAGGGTCGCCTCCGCCTTCCTTTGCAGCAACGATAATAGCTTTTACAAGTTTTTGAAACAGATTCCCTTTTTTAGCATCCTGTGCAGCTTTTCTGTGTTTTATGTTTGCCCATTTTGAATGTCCAGCCAAAAGTATTCACCTCTTAAATTATTTAATTCATATTTAAATGTATCCAGAGAAAAGAGTTAATCTCTGAGAGAGCAGACTTGCGGCATTTCCCTCTTATGTTCAGATATTTCGATCCTTCTATTAATCTTTTTCATACTCTCCTTTTTTACTATCTTTCCGGAGAGATAAGAGTCTATCTCATCATAGGTAAGACCCATTTCCGATTCATCCGTCTGTCCTTCCCATAGACCGGCGGAGGGAGGTTTGCTTATGATCTCTTCCGGTATTTCAAGGTATTTCGCAAGTGCGCGGACCTCACATTTCAGGAGATCTCCCAGAGGTATGATATCAGATCCGGAATCCCCATACTTTGTAAAATATCCAAGTTTTATTTCTGCAAGATTACTTGTTCCGCAAACGAGAAAATCATTGGATTGTGCCATCATATAGAGCGTGGTCATTCTTAGTCTTGGTTTAACATTAGACAAGGCTCTACTGGTCAAAGTAGAGCTGTTTGCTTTCGCTGCAGATATAATGGCATCATATGTTTTTGAAAGATCGATCGTAATGTTTGGTATTGAAAACTTTCTATTCAGGAGCCTTGCATCTTCAAGATCCCTTTCTATACTGTGGCAGGGCATCATGACCGCAAGCATCTGATCATTGCATATTCTCTTCAGGATACAGGAAATAACAGCTGAATCAATACCACCGCTTGATCCAACCACGCACCCTTTCGCTGATGCTGAATCTATTTTTTTCAATATCCATTTTTCGATCTGGGGTAGTACAACTTCAGGTTTCAAAGTAACTTCAGACATTATATCACCTCATTTTTAGTGTATAAGATACCGTTGTTTAGTCTTGGTTGGTTATTGTATCATACTGTTTTATGATTTATATACACAGAAATTAACTACCCTTAACTTGCTCCCTTTTGTTTCTGCTTTATTGGACATATTATCGGGTAATATAATTCAGGCTTACGGTTGTTCAGAATACCTGTCTCTTTCCTGAGCCTCTGAACATATAGGTTATCTATCTCAACCTGTTTTATAGTTTTTGTTAACATTTCTTCAGTTATAGTGAAACCCTTCGGATCTATTACAAATGGCCCGGATCTTAAGTCCATATTTTGTTGAGAACAGGTTGAGCCGGAAAATATAATATACATCTGATTTTCTATTGCTCTGGCTTTTAAAAGGATCTCCAGATTCTGTTTTTCCCCTGATGAAAATGAAGAAGAAACAATAATAGCTTCAACACCGTTCAATGCCATTGCTCTAAAAAATTCAGGGTATGAAAGATCAGTAGAATCAGAAAGAGCACAAGTAAGACCGTAATGATCAAATATCAATGGTTTACACCCACATTTAATATCTCTTACCTCTGATTCATAATTACCATGGCAGTTATCATAATAACCCTTGATCATCCCGGCATCATTTACCAGAAATGTTCTTAAGGTGATATTTCCTGACACATTACATAAAAAGGGTCCAGAAATCATCCAGATCATATTATGCCTGGCCGTTTTCTGAAGTTCTTTTAAAAAAGACTGCAGAATCTTTTGGTCGAATTTTCCATCATTAAAAAGTTGTAATTCAGAAGGTAAAACAAGCATTGAAAAATCCATTGAAGATCTCTCGATAGTTTCCGTCAGGTCAATAAGAAATGGTTCAATATTAGTGGGGATATCATCATAGTTAAACAATCCTATGGTAGGATGTACCATACATAGGCCTCCATTCAGAACTTGGGAAATTTAATTGATTATATAATATATTGTAATGAAAAAACCTAAGGAGGAGAAGAATTTTGGAGAAGCTTTTTCGTTTTGGGGTTTCAGTACCTGAAAAGTTATTAAAAAGATACGATAAAATACTTGAAATTAAAAATATATCCAACCGTTCAGAAGCATTAAGACAGCTTATAAGACGGGAAGTTGCCAGAGAATCATGGGAAACATATGAGACAGGCAGGGAAAATGTTTATGGAACGATCACAATAACTTTTAATCATCATTCACACGATGCAAGTGGAATGCTTACTTCAGTCCAACATAACTTTGGGGAAGTAATTATCTGCAGTACTCATATCCATGTTGATCACCATCACTGTCTTGAAGTAATTGTTGCAAAAGGACAGGCCAGAAGAATAAAGGGACTGGTAGATGAATTATCCTCTTTAAAATGCATAGACAGTGTTGACCCTGTAATTACTACAATTATATAGCGAGAGGCAGCTCACAGCTGCCTCTTTTACCCTAAATTCCTCAGGAAGGGCAAGAATTTCTTTTCATTGATTCACCTTCAAGGAGTATAAGCAGTTTATTCTTGCACTTAGGACATTTGATGTCTTTATTAGAGTTTGATAGTTCAAATTCAAACCCACATTCAGCACATTTAAAACGCCTCATCTTTTCTGTCAACTAACTCATCTCCCTAATAACGTATTTACCTGCTCTTTTATAATTATAAACATTATCTATCTGCGGTACAACCATCAGTTTGGAGAAACAGACTAAAGGTTTCCTATAGTTGCAACCATCACTGCTTTTATGGTATGCATTCTATTTTCAGCTTCTTCAAAAACCATGGACACATTTGATTCGAATATCTCTTCAGTAACTTCCTGTCCTTTATTCGCAGGCAGACAGTGAAGAAAGATTGAATCTGTCCTCCCAGTTGCTTCAAGTAACTGTTTATTGACCTGATAGTCAGATAAAAGTTCTATTCGTTTTTTCTTTTCTTCTTCTTCACCCATTGATACCCATACATCAGTATATACAGCGTTAGCTCCCTTTACAGCATAAAAAGGATCATCACAAACAGTCACTTCCGAATTATTATTCTGAGCATATTGTTTGCATTCTTCAATAAGCCATTTTTGTGGCCACAGGTTTTCAGGAGCAGCAATCGTAAAATCCATACCTGTTTTCGCAGCTGCAATCATTAAGGAATTTGCCATATTATTCCGCCCGTCACCAACATACACCAGTTTTTTATTTCCAAGCGATCCAAAATATTCACGAATAGTCATCAGATCAGCTAAAACCTGGGTTGGATGATATATATCGGTAAGACCATTCCATACTGGAACCCCTGAGAATTGTGCTAATTCTTCAACTGTTTTCTGCTTATAACCGCGAAATTCGATTCCATCGAACAGCCTGCCCAGAACCCTGGCAGTGTCACGGATATCTTCTTTTTCACCAAGATGGATGTCGTTCTTCCCGAGAAATTCTGCATGCCCTCCTTCATCGATTGCTGCAACTGTGAATGAACATCGTGTTCGAGTTGATAACTTTTCAAATAAAAGCGCAATGTTCTTTCCTGAAAGTAGATTTCCTCTGATCCCGTTTCGTTTTTTAGATTTAAGATCAGAAGCCAGATTCAGAAGATAGAATATCTCATCTTTTGAAAAATCTCTTAACGTTAAAAAACTTTTACCTTTCAGGTTAACAGCCATTAAAAACCCACCTCATTCTCTGATATTTATCATTAGTTACAATCTCTTGAAAGGGGCATAACCATGCATCTGGGTCCACCTCTTCCTCTTCCGAGTTCACAACCTGATACTCTGCAAACAGTAATCCCTGACCTTTCAAGGTTTGCATTGGTCTGAATGTTCCGATCATATGAGAATATATTTCCCGGAGACATTGTAAGGATATTTGGTCCGTCAGTCCATTGTTCTCTGGATTCAGTAACCGGATCTATTTTATCTAATGCAGGAAGAAAGAATACCTTCCTGTTCAGTAAATCTTCAACTCCCTTGTGAATATTGTCAAACTCACGAATATGAGTTAATTCTCCACTATGATCAAATTCAAGTAACCAGGTTTCTGAATTATGGATGATATCAGAGAAGATAGCAAAAGTATCATTGTCGATCATTGCAAAGACAGTATCAAGATGCATCATTGCCCTGGACTTGGGTATGTTTATCGCAAGGATCCGTTTTATGCTGGAATTTCTGGAAAGGATTTGTCCCATAAGCTGTATCGCTGTTGCGGAAGTTCTTTGACTTATTCCAATTGCAATCGTATTTTCGGAAAGGATAATAACATCCCCTCCTTCAATTGTAATAGAATCAGGGGGAATATATGATGCGTTTATATCCAGCTTCCTGTATTGATCAAACATCTTATGATGATTGATCAAATGTCTGACAAGAAGACTTTCTCTTTGTCTTACTCTATATCTCATTCTGGAAGGGATAAGCATATCCTGGATGATAATGCATGGGTCACGTTGAAAGTAGATATTGGGTACTGGAGGAATAATAAAATCATCATCAGAAAGTATTTTTAAAAGTAAACTTCTTGTACTGACAGTTTCATACTTAAAAAGTTCGCGTTTAGTGATACCACCTAAAAAGATGTTCGCGAGGTCAGTTGAATCAAGTCCTGTCATCAACTGGAAGAGTTTATCAAAGAGGTTCTGATCGAGTTCTTCCTTTTTGAGAACTTCATCAACAAGTCTTACTTTGAGAAACTTTTCTTGAAGCAGATCACTCAAAAGATCCTTAAAATAAACAACTTCAATTTTATTGTTTCTGAGTTCTGCTACAAACTTATCATGTTCCTCTTGAGCTTTCTGAACCCACAAAAGATCATCAAACAGAAAAGATTCTTTATTTTCACCAGTAAGTCTTTCAAGTTCTATACCGGGTCTATGTACCATAACCCTCTGTAGTTTCCCAATTTCTGAATCTACACGGGAAATGCTATCGATAGACATTTATGATCACTCCAATGCAGTTAAAACAATGTACTTTAAGAAAATAGTTTTTAGAGGCCCCATTGAAGGAGAGATTCTCTGATAGTTTTAGCACCCAACAGGGAAGTAATACCATTATGGTCAAGAGAAGGACATATCTCGACGATATCCATACCAACCAGGTTAAGTTCTCTTAAAGAATGAACAATATTAAGTAATTCAGATGAGGTTAAACCACCAGGTTCTGGTGTGCCAGTACCTGGTGCTCCTGATGGATCAACAACATCTATGTCTACTGTTAAATAGACCGGATTTGTTCCAATATCCCGATGAAGTCTCTGGATCTCCTCAGTTTCAGGTTTATGGGGATAAAAAGTTGTGTTTTTATAAGCCCAGTCATATTCATCTTTAGTTCCGGACCGGATACAGAACTGGTGAAGGTCTCTGGTAGACTTAAGACATTTTTCAGCTACAAGTCTCATAACGGAAGCATGACTGAGTGACCCCCCATAATAGGAACTTCTCAGGTCTGCATGAGCATCAAGATGGATCACTTTCAAATCAGGGTACACAGAAAAAGCAGATCTTATCAAAGGAAAGGATACAAGGTGTTCTCCTCCTATAGAAAGGATCTTTTTACCACTATTAAAAAATCTATTGCTAACGAGGCGAATATTCTCAAGCGATCTTTCCACATCTCCAAATGGAAATGAAATATTTCCTAAATCGTAAAATGAAGTTTCTTCCAGATCTTTGTCCAGAAAAGGACTGTAGGATTCTATGTTCCAGGATTCCTGTCGGACAGAATCAGGCCCTCCTCTGCTTCCGGAAAGCCTTGAAGATGTAAAGTCCATTGGTAATCCAAGGATTATCATATTACTCTCTGTAACAGTATGTCTGGAACCCATAAATCTTTTCAACGATCGCCCTCCATTTCAACGATTTCCCTGACAAAAGGTGGAAGGACAAACGATGCTTTGTGAATTTCGGCAGTATAATACTTTGTTTTTATATTACATGGTCTGTTGACTATATTTGCGGGGTCATTAAACTTTGAACCAACGGTATAACTCCACATCCCGGTTGGGTAAGTTGGCATGTAACCAAGGCAGACAGCTACTTGTTTGAAAGCAGTTTTCATTTCGGAAACGGCTTGTTTGAGAAGTGCTGGTTCTGCAAAGGGGGATTCAGTCTGTGCAATTACTATTCCTTTGGATGTCAGGCTGTTGAAAACATCACCATAAAAAGGCGATTGGAATAGTCCTGCAGCAAAATCAACCGGATCGGTACTGTCTACAATGACGACATCAAAGCAGTTCTGATTCTCCTTGATAAACTCGAGAGCATCCATTGTCAGGATCCTGGCTCTTGGGTCATCCATTGCACAGCTTATGGAAGGAAAGAACTCCCGGGAAGAGTTAATGACTTCCTGATCTATATCAACAAGAGTTACTTCCTTTATAAAGTCATGTTTAAGGCATTCCCTGAGAATACCACCATCTCCTCCACCGACTATAAGAACCCGCTCAGGTAGGGAGTGAGCAGATATTGGAATATGTGCCATCATTTCGTGATAGCAGAATTCATCCTTTTCGGTTAACTGTATTGCGCCGTCGAGCGCAAGAAGCCGCCCATATTCTATTGTTTCAGCTACCAGAAGGTGCTGATATCTTGTCTGGACATTTTTGAGTATATTGTGGATCTTTAAACCAAGTTGCATATTCTGTGTCTGAAACTCTGTAAACCAGAGATCTGTATTACGTTTTTCCATTTTCTCCATTCCGGCAAACTCCTTCTGTTAATAAAAAAGAGGACAGGCAGCAATAACTGATCCATTTCTTACGACAGTATGCTCTACTGACTTAACCATTACATCCTTTAAAACCAGACCTCTGAGTTCAAAAGATTCTTTTACCATTTCTTCAACTACTATTGCAGCTTCCCTCGAGTTAACAAATCCGGAATATTCCATGATCATCCCATTATCCATTGGGTTCTCGGGAATTCCTACACCAATTGCTGCAGCAATTGTTTCTCCAGGCACATCACTTGTGATCGATCCATATGCTACAGGTAATAGAGAACCAAGTGGCATACTGAAGACAGGGATAAATCTACATTCAGGAGGAAGAACACTGCTCACTCTTAAAAGATTCATGTTCCCTATGCTTGAATCTATCAATGCTTTATCAAATGCAGTAAGTTTATGTTTTCCTTCACCTTTTCCTGCTACCAGGGAAAACTTTTTTGGTAATGGTAACATTATTTTTTTGCCTCCTCATCTTAACATTCATAATCATACTCATATAATCGTTGAACAGTAATTCAGTAACATAATATACACCAAAGGAGGGAGTTGAAAAAGAACTATCTTTCCACTTCCATGATCTCATCAATGATCTTTCCAATTACAGATTTAATCTCACTTCTACTATATTCGCCCACAACAATACCTTTTTTAAAGATAACGACCCCTTCAGGTTTTCCAGCAATCCCAAGATCTGCCGATCGGGCTTCCCGTGGGCCATTAACTTCACAACCCATTACAGCAAATTTAAATCCATCTGGAAGTCTTTTTATCAACGGTTCAAGTTCATCGACAATGGCACGGACATCTGTCCGTTTCCTACCACATGTTGGGCATGATATCAACTCTGGTCCATGA
>CAYPIU010000001.1:215620-226371 GCA_964410915.1 uncultured Synergistales bacterium
GACATCTGTCCGTTTCCTACCACATGTTGGGCATGATATCAACTCTGGTCCATGATCGCGGAGGCCACAAGAGCGAAGGAGCTCATATCCAACTTCAATTTCCTGACATGGATCACCAGTGAGACTGACCCTGAGTGTATCCCCTATACCCTGATTGAGAAGTAGTGAAAGGCCCGAGGAACTTTTTACGATTCCACGTAAACCAGGTCCGGCCTCAGTGATACCTATATGAAAGGGGATCTCCGGATACTTTCTTGATAAAAGATAATTACATTTTAAGGTTTCCTGGACATTTGTAGATTTAGCAGAAAGAATTACATCATGAAAATCATGTTTTTCAATACTTTCAAACTGTTCTTTAACAGCTATGAAAAGGGCTTTTGAAATATCGCCATTCGCTTCTTTAAGTTGCCTGTTACTTATAGAACCGCTATTGGCACCGATTCTCAATACTACATTATTCTGCCGGGATGCTTCAATTATGTTATTCAGCTGTAAAGATGATCCCATATTACCTGGATTAATTCTTATGGCTGGACATCCTGTTTCTATAGCTGCAATAGCTAACTTGTGATCGAAATGAATATCAGCCATTATCGGTATTCTGGTCTTATCAAGAATATGCTTCAGATCTTGTTTCAGTTCTATGTCAGGAAAAGCGATTCGTACCAGTTCACAACCAGAGTCGTAGAGTTGGTTCAGCTGTTCTTCACATTTATTCCTGTTACTCAGGGGAACTTTCAACATACTTTCAACCCGTACAGGATTGCCCTTACCTATTCCAAGTTTTCCTATATGAACCTGTTTTGTCCGCATTGATTCAATTCCCCCA
Organism: uncultured Synergistales bacterium; assembly: GCA_964410915.1. GTDB lineage: Bacteria > Synergistota > Synergistia > Synergistales > JAFGMB01 > CAZFJG01. The sequence goes on from CAYPIU010000001.1 coordinate 216,453, forward strand.
TATTACAACTAAAAAGTTCAAAATAAGCGGATAATATCCTTCCATGTAACGAAAAGTATTAACGCTATAAGAATTATAAAACCTGCCAGGTGAATAAAGTTTTCCACCCGATCAGGAACTCTTTTTCTTGTAATTAATTCTATAAAGATAAATACAAGCCTTCCTCCATCGAGTCCAGGAAATGGGAACAGGTTTATCAGTCCAAGATTGAGGTTAATGATGGCGAGGAACGAAATAAAGGACCACAAACCTGCTCTTGCTGCTCTACCTGCCAGAGATGCAATGCCGACGGGGCCAGTGATATCTGCATCTGATTGGTTGGTCAAAAGCATATAAATACCTCGTACCCATTCTGCACTCATTCTGAAAATATAAGAAAATGAGTGAATAACAGATCCAGCCAAAGAAAAACTGCGATATGCAGGTCTTATCCCAAGAAGTGGCACACCGTATTCTTCACTGATCGGTATTTCTACATTAAAACTTTTCAAATTCCCATTGCGATCTATTAAAAGTGAAACAGGTCCATTTTCAGCAGATTCTTTGATGGCCTTTGACATACCATTCCAGTCATCAACAATTGTCCCGTTAACCTCTTTTACTACATCACTGGTTTGGATTCCCGCTTCCTGAGCGGGAAATCCCTGCATTAATTCTCCAATCCTTGTGTTATCAAGATCTAGTATTCCATGACCATAAAGAAAGATAGCAGTAAGAAGGATGGCAAGAATAATATTTGCAAGGGCTCCATTAAACAGGATCAGAAATCTTTGGATAGCTGTTTTTTCTGTAAATGCTCCCCCTTTAACAACTTCTTCTCCGGGTTTTTCCTCATCCATTCCAGCTAATCTTACAAAACCACCGACCGGAAATATTCTAAATGACCACTGTGTGCCATCCTTAGCAGTTTTTTGCCATATTACAGGCCCCATTCCAAACGCGAACTCATGAACCTGAACCCCTGCCAGTTTTGCAGTTTTATAATGTCCATATTCATGCGAAATAATGCATATCGCAATAACAACAAGAAACGATATTAGACTTATCATATTAAAACCTCACAAGGAAAAAAGTATTTGGCTTAACTTTAACAGAGTTCAAGTGATTTACGTCTGCTCCATTCGATAATCTCTACAGCTTCAGAAAGATCTGAAGGTGAAGGGCCATCATAAGCTGTAAGAACTGTTTCGATTATCCTGGGGATTTCCGCAAAACTGATCTTACCTTCAATAAATGAGTTAACAGCTGATTCATCCGCACCAAGAATTAAGGCAGGATATGGTCCTTTAGCCTTCATTGCCTGCATTGCAATTTCAAGACACGGGAATTTGTTCAGGTCAGGTTTAAGAAATTCGATCTTACGACCAGATATTTCAGCTGATGGAAATTTACCATCAGGAAGAGTCAGTCTTTGTGGAAAGCCCATGCAGGAAGCAGCTGGTAATCTCATATCAGCAGTTGAAGCGCTCATTTTTAACGTAGTATCTTCAAATTCGACAATTCCATGTACGAATGAACCAGGATGGATAATCGCATCAAGCTGTTCAGGGCAAAGGTTGAACAGATACATTGCTTCAAGAAGTTCGATTCCCTTGTTCATCAACGTGGCACTGTCGATTGTTATCTTCTTCCCCATTTTCCATACAGGATGATTAAAAGCCTGTTCAACTGTAATATTCTGAAATTCTTCTTGAGGCAGCTTCAGAAAAGGCCCACCGGAAGCTGTCAGATATACCTTTCTGACCTTTTTTCTATCTTCATTAAAAAGACACTGCCATATTGCATTATGTTCACTGTCCAACGGTCTCAACTGGTCAGATCTCTTTACAAGGGGCATTATCCACGGTCCCCCGGCAACAATACTTTCCTTATTGGCAAGTGATACATCCAGATCAGCTTCAAGAGAAAATTTAAGTGCCTCAATGGCATCAGTTCCTGATGATGCAAATACAATATGATCAAGATTATTTTCATCCATAAGGTCAATAAGCGCATCATTACCTGATAGAACGCGTGTTTGCGATGAAACTAAATTCTTGAGTTGTCTGGAACTTTCAGGATGTGTCAACAAAACTTTTTCAGGTTGAAATTCCTGACAAAGTTCAGCTATCTTTCTATAATTACTTCTTGCTGCCAGTGAAACAACGTTAAAATGTTCCGGAAAAATGCGGCATATATCCATTACCGAATTCCCGACACTTCCAGTACAGCCTATTATAGATATATTTATCTTTCCTTGGTCTATCAACCTATTATCACTCCAAATACCAGATATGTTAAGGTCCCACTGATAAGGATACTGTCAAACCTGTCGAAAAAACCGCCATGTCCCGGAATAATATCACTACTATCCTTCACTCCGGATTCCCGTTTCAACAGGGATTCTGCCAGGTCTCCCATCTGACCTGCTATACCACAGATACAGCCGATAAGAATAAATGGCAATGGATGTAATGAAAGTATGTAGGAAACAAGTGCTCCTCCGAGAAGACTGCCGCATAAGCCGCCAATAAATCCTTCCCAGGTTTTATTAGGGCTGACTTTTTCTGATAGATGTTTCTCTCCCCATTTCGTTCCAACAATGTAGGCACAGACATCACATGCCCAGGTGCAAAGAAATAGAGTAAGCAAAAAGTATAATCCTCTTGGGAATGTTCTCAAGTGAAAAATAAAGATCCATGGTAAAGAAACTAGGATAAGACCTGATAGCGTTCCTCCAAGATTCCACAAGGCATTACTTTCACCTGTAAGATGACGTCTCAGGATTTCAGTAAGAAGGATAATAAATGCAAAAACAGCAAGAAGGGGACCAACAGAAAGATAGAATAACCCCCTGTAAGTTACCAGGAAAAGAATAAGAGATCCTATTATTCCTATGCCCTTTGATAAATGTGCATTTGATTCAAGGAGTATGTAATATTCCCAAAGTGAAAACGAAGCAATAGCTGCGGTAACAAGCAACCAGAAAATTCCTCCAGCGAGGATCCCTCCGATTATCATGAGAACTATTACGATCCCACTGGTTATTCTTTTAATATTCTCACTACTCATTCTGTAAGTTCCCATATCTTCTTTCCCTCCGTGAAAATTCATAAAGTGCCTTGTTAAATTCATCATCACCAAAGTCAGGCCAAAGAACTTCAGGAAAGTAAAATTCGCTATAACTGGATTGCCAGAGCCAGTAGTTACTTAAACGTTTTTCACCACTTGTTCTTATTATAAGATCCGGATCCGGAACATCAGGCAGATAGAGATATTCATGGAAAAGTTTTTCGTCGATGTACTCAGGTTTTGGTTCAATTGAAAGAATCTTGTTAACAGCATCTATTATTTCATTTCTACCTCCGTAATTGAGGCATATGATAAGATTTAAACCATTACAATCCATAGTCTTTTCCATAGACTCATCCATAAGATTTATAATATCTTCGGGAAGGTTATCTCTTCTTCCGGCAAATCTCAATCTTACATTTTCATTCCTCAGTTTTATGATCTTACGAGAAAGATATTCTTTAAAAAGCAACATAAGACCATGAACTTCCTTTTCTGGTCTTGTCCAGTTCTCGCTCGAAAAAGCGTATAGTGATAGATACTTTATCCCTGAAGTATTAGCAGTTTTTACTGTTTTCTCAACCGCTGCAACTCCAGCGCGGTGTCCCATAAGTCTTGGCAGATGCCTTTTTTTTGCCCATCTGCCATTACCATCCATTATTATCGCAATATGTTCAGGGATGTTGTCCTTACGGTTTACCAATTGTCTTACCTCCATTATTCTGAACCCTGTCCAGATATTTCCGGATCTCCTGGATATCCTTCCAGGTCATATCCTTTGGACTCCCGGGTTTTCTTGACTGGTTACGCAGAAGATAACTTGGGTGGAACATGGGCATAAGATCTATCCCTTTCCATTTAAACCATTTACCTCTGATCTTGGTTATTCCTTCGCTTGTTTTTAAAAACCACTTGGTGGGTGTGCTTCCAAGACATACAATAACTTCAGGATCAATAATTGCGATTTGTGCCTCAAGATATTTACTGCAGGCAACCATTTCTTCAACAGCAGGTACTCTATTATTGGGCGGCCGACATTTAACAATATTTGTAATATAGACTTCTTCTCTTTTTATATCTGCAGCTTCCAGTATTTTGGTAAGCAGCTTACCCGCTTTACCGATGAACGGTTTTCCTTCCATGTCTTCATCAGCTCCTGGCCCCTCTCCGATAAACATAACAGGGGCATCCAGAGGCCCTTCTCCAAGGACAGTGTTATTTCTTTCTTTGCAAAGCTGACATAAAGTACATTTTTCAACTTTGGTTTTAAGTTCATTCCAACATACAACTGATCGATTTTCGATTTCTTCGGCTGAAGGAGAATATATGGTTTTCTTTGTGGTCACTGGAATAACACCTCTTCTATCTTTACATTTACAGTTTTGATATCCATACCTGTAAAATAACTTACTGCGGAGACTATTCTTTTCTGAATAAGGCGACTTATTTCGACAATATTTCTGCCATCCGGTCTTATAGATATATTAATTGTAATATCCAATTTTTCGTCATCCGATCTTACTTTAGCTTCATTGACCTTAACAACCTGTGTAGTGATCTTTGTTACATGTTCAACGATCTGGGAAATAGCCATAATATCTATCCTTAGATTTCCATAAAAACTGAAGGGGGGGCGAACAACTGTCCTTTCACCATCGTGCTTTTCTCTTGATTTCCAGAGTTCCTTAAGATGACCTACAAGTTTTCCACCAAAATTCTTTCGTATCTGGGCATGAGAAACGGGAATTACATGATGTCCATTCTGGTGTCTTTCACGAACAGCAATTGAGATCTCTTCAGATGTTGCTACGTCAGTTATAAAAATAAACCTGTCTGGTTCACTGAGTTTAAGATTCCTTGCAATTTTGTTAGCCATGGATTCTGAAGTAGCTATTATCATGATTTGACAGGGGGAATGTTTCTCCAGAAACTTAATGACCTGCATTCTGTGGTCTGGAAACTGGAACAATGCCCGTCTAATAGCTCTTATTAGATTCTTTTCAGACTTTGCACTTCTTCCAATCATTATGCGACCGCGCGAAACAACAAGACCATCATCTATAACATAGTCAACCTTGTTCTTTCTCGCGATAAGTTGAGCCCGACGACTTTTACCTGTACCAGCGGCACCAATAAAAGCAATTACCTGGACGTTTTCCAGGGGAGTACTGCTTTTCTCTTTGCCTGTCAATTGAGTCACCTGCTCATAAGATCTGGATAAATGCTATAAGTTATGTAGCGAACCAAGTATCAAATATCGTTAACTTTAGGATAAGTTTTTTCAGACTGACTGATATCAACATTACCACCCAGACTTTGAAGCTTGGTCTGTATGTCTTCATATCCACGGTAAACATGACCTATGTTGAAAACATTTGTAACATCATGTGCAGCAAGTCCAGCCAGGATAAGTGCCGCTCCGGCTCTCAGATCAGTAGCATGAACATCGGCCCCGACCAGTTCCCTGACACCTTTAATAATGGCAGTATTCCCCTGGACATCAATGGAACTGCCCATCTTGTTTAATTCGCTGACATGACGGAAACGGGATTCAAAAACACTTTCCTGAATAATACTCGTTCCTTCTGCAAGTGTCATAGCAGCCATAACCTGAGGTTGAAGATCTGTGGGGAACCCAGGAAATGGAAGAGTCTTAAGTGATACCGCATGAGGTTTCTCACATGGAAATACTGTTACGGATCTTTCCCTACAAGAAAAAGGAACGGCCATTTCTTCAAGTTTGGCAAGTAAAGCATCTACATGAGATATGTTAACATCCTCTACGGTAATAGTACCTTTGGTGATCACACCTGCCAGTAGATAGGTAGAAGCTTCTATCCTGTCAGGTATTATCCACGATTCAACACCATGCAGTTCTTCAACACCTTCAATAAGGATCTCTCCCGAACTTTTTTCACTGATCTTTCCTCCCATGGAGTTTAATACATCAATTAGATTCCCAATTTCCGGTTCTCTTGCAGCATTTTCAAGTAAAGTTTCACCTTTTGCAAAAACAGCGGCCATCAAAAGGTTTTCCGTTGCACCAACAGAAGGAAAGTCAAGATATATCCTTCCGCCTCTCAATCCCTTCGCCTTAGCATGAACAGAACCGTGTATCAGCTCAATTTCTGCTCCCATTCGGGCCAGTCCCTTCAGATGAAGGTCAATGGGCCTGCTTCCAATGGAACATCCCCCTGGAAGAGGAAGAACTGCCTTTCCACATCTTGCAAGCAAAGGTCCAAGAACAAGTGATGATGCCCTCATTTTACGTACAAGATCAGAAGGGGTCTCCCATCCCAGATCTTCAGGAACCTGAAGAGACATTGCATTTTTGGCAAACTCGATCTTAACCCCAAGATGTCGCAGCAGATCTGCCATGGTACTTATGTCCTTCAGACCTGGCACTCTATTGAGTTTTAGAGTACCACCCTTTATCAATAAAGAAGCAGCCATGATAGGCAACGCTGCATTTTTTGCACCCTGTGCTTTAACAGTTCCATTGAGGGTAGAGCCACCTTTGATCTTCATCATGTAATTCACTTTATCACCTCTGGCATAATTCGTTTATCTATGATTGATTATTTAAGATTTAATCAGGATCTATAACAGTTCTTTTAATCTTGAGCAGATCCTCTTTGAAGCTCTACCATCACCAAAAGGCATTTTGGCTTTTGATACGATATTATTATAATACTTTTGGTCAAAAAGCAGTTTTTCGACTTCGTATTTGAGTTTCTCTACTCCATTTCCAACCAACATTGCTGTTCCTTCAATTATAGCTTCAGGCCTCTCTGAAACTTCTCTGGTAACAAGAACCGGTATTTTCAGAGATGTCCCTTCTTCCTGGACACCACCACTGTCAGTAATTATTACCCTGCTTCTGTTCATTGCCTTTACAAAGTCAGGATAATTCAGAGGTTCTGTTAAAATCACTCTTTGTACATCCTGGAATATCTCAAAAATATCGGCTCTTACCGAAGGATTTTTATGAACTGGTAAAATTAACCAGAGATTTTCATTTTCCTGAAGTATCCTTTTTACTGTATTGCATAAATTCCTTAATGGATTTCCCCAGTTCTCTCTTCGATGTATTGTCATTAATATGACCTCAGCATCCTCTGGAACCTTCTTATCATCTGAAACAAAAACTTTTTGGTTCTGACTTCTTTCAATGGTCATATTAAGAGCATCGACTACTGTATTTCCAGTTATAAATATACGTTCCTGATCAAAACCTTCTTTTAAAAGGTTCAAACCGGCTTCTTTAGTTGGAGGAAACCATAATGAACATATCTGATCTGTCAATATTCTATTTGCTTCTTCGGGGAAGGGACTGTTTATATTATGACTTCTCAAACCTGCTTCAACATGCCCTATTTGAATATGCCTGTAAAAAGCAGCAAGTGCGGCAGCAAAAGTTGTTGTAGTATCTCCGTGAACTAATACAACATCAGGATTTATTTCATCAAAGATTTTTCCGGTACCTTCAATTACTTTCGATGTTATATGGTCAAGTGTTTGTTTTTCTTTCATTATCCCGAGATCAAAATCCGGTTTAATATCAAAGTATGATAAAGCCTGATATAGCATGTGAGTATGTTGCCCTGTGGCAAGTACCATTGGCTGGAAAAAGTCATCTCTGCAAAGTTCAAGAATGACAGGTGCCATCTTAATTGCTTCGGGCCTTGTTCCAACGATACACATTACCTTCTTTTTAGATTTATCAGCCAGCAATTATTTAACCTCCAGTGAACATATCTATCCAGTATAAAAATAGAAAGTATCCTGTATAGACAATGCAAAAATGTATAAGTGCCATAATTATCACAACAGAGATCCTTCCCAAGCCGTAATCCAGTAACCTGTGGTGAAAATGAAGCCGGTCAGGCCTGAAAGGTGAGGCTTTACTGATAGTTCTGCGAATAATGGCAAACATCGTATCTATTACTGGTATGCCTCCCCAGAGAATCAGTATAAACATAAGCTTCAAAAGGCTCAATGCCTGAAGAGTAACAGATGTAGAAAAAAGGAAGTGAGAGGCAAAAAGAAAACCCAGAAGTGTGCTGCCTCCATCCCCAAGAAATGTACGAGCAACCGGAAAGTTCCAGAAAAGAACACCAAAAGCAAGACCCTCAAGGGGCAGCCATATGGCAAGATCTCCTGAAACGGTAATTGCAAGAAACCCCGATATGAGAAACGTAATTATACATAATCCATCTAAACCATCTATCAGGTTAAATGCACTAACTATACCAGCGATCCAGAAGATAAGAACAATAGAGGTAAAGACTTCAAACTGAAAGGATAATACGATTATGGATGCTGAAACAATATGAAGTAAAAAGCGTAAATAAGGATTAACAGGATTCATATCATCAAGATAACCGGTAAAGAATATCAGTGTGGCTGCAGTTGAAGAAAACTTCAAAAAAAAGGGATCCTTTACAAAGAAAAGAACCCATAACATATAACCCGACCAGAGCACTATTCCTGCGCCACGAGGTATTATCCCCTCATGTATCTTTCTGCCCCCGGGTCTGTCCAGAATATTAAACTGTCTGGACAGACTTATTGAAAGCGGCGTTACAAATAGTCCCCATATGAAACACAGGATCACTACAGTGATAAGGGAAATCAATTTGTCAATCCCCTATTTTGTACCATATAGACGATCCCCTGCATCGCCAAGTCCAGGGATAATATAAGCGTGGTCATTGAGCCTGCTGTCAAGCGCAGCTGCATATACATTGATCTCAGGGTGATCCATATGGATTCTGTCAACTCCTTCAGGAGCTGCAATAAGACACACAAGCGATATCTTTCGGGCTCCATGCTGCTTGATCAGGGAAATAGCAGCAGAAGCAGAACCACCTGTAGCGAGCATGGGATCTATAACAAAAATATCCCTTTCCTCAATATCATTGGGAAGTTTACAGTAATACTCAACAGGGTTAAAAGTTTCCGGGTCTCTGTAAAGTCCAATATGACCTACTTTTGCATTAGGAATGATCCTGAGTATGCCATCAACCATTCCAAGACCAGCTCGAAGGACGGGTACTATGGCGAGCTTCTTCCCGGAAAGGGTGAATGCTTCCGTAGTTGCTATCGGGGTTTCCACAGTCGTTTTTTGCAGAGGTAGATCTCTGGTTATCTCATATACCATAAGACTGGATATTTCCTGAACAAGTTCACGAAATTCTTTAACACTGGTATTTTTGTCCCTTATGATCGAGATCTTGTGCTGTATAAGAGGATGATTGAAAACCACAGTTCCTCCAGGACCTTCGAGTTTAAATCCGTGGTCCGATATCTTCTCCCTTTTGTATATTTTTTGCAGTCTACCAACATGCCGTTCACCCTCGAATTCAGTTTCTAACCAGGTTGAAACTATCTCTTCCATTTCATGCAGATCATAACTATTCCCGCTTAAAGCAAGAATATTTGAATCATTATGTGCCCTGCTCAATTCTGCAGACTTTATGTCATTGACAAGAGCTGTATAAGCCCCCTTTACTTTGTTTGCTGCGATTGACATACCAATACCTGTACCGCAAACAAGTATGCCTCTTTGTGCATTACCATTTACGACCTCATCTGCAACAGCAAAAGCATAGTCCGGATAATCAGAACTTTCCTGGCTATAAGTCCCTTTATCCATCACTTCATGTCCATTTTGCGAAAGATATACTTTGAGTTCCTCTTTAAGAGAAAAACCTGCATGGTCTGAACCTAAAGCGATCTGCATATATACAACCTCCTGTTTATTTTATAATTACGTGACCACATGTCCATTCCGTTTCTGGCAAATGTCGAAGAAAATCAGCTTAAGAGTGTAAGCATGGTTCCGGCAGCGACAGCGGTACCGATG
>CAYPIU010000002.1:0-152738 GCA_964410915.1 uncultured Synergistales bacterium
TTCCAATATTCAAATGCGGTTTCGATCTGTCAAATTTTTCCTTTGCCATTTCTTCCTTACCTCCTTACAATTAAGAACAATTTCTAAGATTTTAATACATCTTCTGCAACATTTGCGGGCACAGTCTCGTAGTGATCGAACTGCATGGAATATGTAGCCCGGCCTGATGTTCTGCTTCTTAACTCAGTAGCATACCCGAACATTTCAGCAAGAGGTACATACGCTCTTATTGCCCTTGTATTTGCACGAACTTCCATACCTTCAACATGACCGCGCCGTGAAGAAAGATCTCCCATTACATCCCCGACGTACTCTTCCGGGGTTACAACTTCGACTGACATTATAGGTTCCATAAGTACTGGACCTGCTTTTCTGAGACCTTCCTTGATGCCCATGGAAGCGGCAACATGGAATGCCATTTCAGAACTGTCGACTTCATGGTAGCTTCCGTCAACAAGTCTTACCTTGACTCCGATCACAGGGAATCCCCCAAGGATCCCACTAGTCATAGCCTCTTCAAGACCCTTTTGTACGGCAGGTATATACTCCTTTGGAATTGAACCTCCGACTATTTTATTCTCAAATTCAAATCCTTTATTATCTTCAGTGGGTTCAACTTCAAGAACGACATGCCCGAACTGTCCGCGTCCACCACTCTGGCGTATAAACTTACCTTCTGCAGTAGAGGGTTTTGTTATGGCCTCTCTATATGCTACCTGTGGCCTTCCAACCCTGACTTCAACATTAAATTCTCGTTTAAGCCGGTCAACGATAATCTCAAGATGAAGTTCACCCATACCTGAAATAATTGTCTGCCCTGTTTCCTCATCAGATCTAACAACAAATGTTGGATCCTCCTCGGCAAGGGAAGCCAGAGCTTTGGTAAGCTTAAGCTTGTCGGCTTTGGTCATGGGTTCTACAGAAAGGGAAATAACCGGTTCAGGGAAAACAAGGTTTTCAAGTACTACCTTAGAATCTTCTGAGGTCAGGGTATCTCCAGTCCTTGTATTTTTAAGCCCTGGGAGTGCCACTATCATACCAGCGGATGCCGTGTCAAGAGCTTCCCGCTTATCTGCATGCATTCGCAGTATTCTCCCAATTCTCTCCTTGCGATTAGTGACAGGGTTAAAAACACTATCTCCCTTATTTACAGTGCCGGAATAGATCCTTGTATATACCAGCCTGCCAACAAAAGGATCAACAGCTATCTTAAAGGCAAGAGCGGAGAAAGAACCTTCCGGTTCTGGCTGCCTTTCAACAGTCTCCCCGGTATCTGCAGAAATCCCTAAAACAGGCGGCATTTCCAATGGACTTGGAAGATATTCAATGATCGCATCAAGAAGAGGTTGTACACCTTTGTTTTTGAAGGCTGATCCACATAGAACAGGAACAACATCGAGAGAAATAGTGTGCTTTCTTATGGCCTTCTTGAGCAATTCCGCAGAAACTTCCTTACCTTCGAGATAAAGTTCCATGATATCTTCATCAAAATCAGAAAGAGTCTCTACGAGATTCTCCCTTGCTTCTGCTGCCTCTGCAACCATTGCATCAGGTATATCAACAAAAACCCTTTCATTGCCTAAAGCATCGGAATAGGTTAGTGCTTTATTATTAATAAGATCGATTATTCCAGCAAATGTATCCTCTGCTCCGATCGGCACCTGAAGGGGGAGAGGGACAGCACCAAGCTTTTCCCTGATCCCATTGACAACTGAATCAAAATTAGCCCCAACCCTGTCCATCTTGTTGACAAAGGCAAGCCGCGGAACTTTATACTTATCTGCCTGTCGCCAAACAGTCTCTGACTGAGGTTCTACACCTCCAACAGCGCAGAAGAGTGAAACGACGCCATCGAGCACACGCATGGATCGTTCTACCTCAACAGTAAAGTCCACGTGGCCGGGTGTATCAATTATATTAATAGCATGATCCTCCCAGATACATGTTGTAGCTGCCGAGGTTATGGTGATCCCACGCTCCCTTTCCTGCTCCATCCAGTCCATAACTGCTGCACCTTCATGAACTTCACCGAGCTTGTAACTTCTTCCGGTGTAGAACAGTATTCGTTCAGTCGTAGTTGTCTTTCCTGCATCAATATGTGCTGCTATACCTATATTACGTATCTTTTTCAGATCTTTAACGTCCATTCATCTCACCACCTGACAAGATGAAGACCGAAGCGAAATCACAGAGCTCATTACCATCTATAGTGCGCAAACGCCCTGTTTGCTTCTGCCATCTTGTGTGTATCTTCTTTTCGTTTGACGGATGCACCCTCACCCCTGTATGCATCGATCATTTCTCTGGCAAGCCTTTCACTCATTGGCATACCTTTTTTGGAACGTGAATATTGCAACATCCATCTGATAGCAAGAACCTGTGCTCTTTCTGGAGCTACCTCAACAGGAACCTGATATGTTGCTCCGCCAACACGCCTTGGACGTACTTCCACCAAAGGTTTTACGTTCTCAAGTGCCTTCTCGTAAACGTCAAAGGGTTCAGCATTAAGTCTTTCAGCTGCAATATCAAGCGCATTATATATAACTTCTTCAGCAATGCTTCTTTTACCATCATTCATTATGCCATTAATAAACTTGGCAACTGATGTACTGTTAAATCTTGTATCCGGCAAAAGTTCTCTTTTTCGTAAATGCCCCTTACGCGGCATGGCTATACTCCTCCCTCAAATGTCCTATTTAGGCCGTCTTGTTCCATACTTGGAACGACCTCTCATGCGGTTTTCGACACCCCCGCAATCGAGAGTACCTCTTACTATGTGGTACCTGACACCTGGAAGGTCTTTTACACGCCCTCCCCTGACTAACACTACAGAGTGTTCCTGAAGATTATGACCTATTCCTGGAATGTACGATGTAACCTCGATCCCATTGGTCAATCGCACACGCGCAACTTTCCTCAAAGCTGAGTTGGGCTTTTTGGGGGTTACTGTATAAACCCTGGTACAAACACCCCTTCTTGCCGGGTTAGCCTGAAGTGCCGGTGCGTCACTCTTCGGTTTCTTTGCCTTACGACCATTTCTTACAAGTTGATTGATTGTCGGCACGAAGCTCCCTCCTTCCTTATATTTATCACTATTTCATTTACCTTTGAGCCTAAGTCCTGCAACTGAAGCGGATCTTGAGATCGCGCAGGCCCTGCCCAGAAAAAGCTTGGATCCCACATACTCAATTGAAACATTCTGTTGCTCAGCCTCTGTGATTATATGTTCAAGCCCTTTAATATCAGCATCTTCCGCTATAAAGATTTTTTTAAGTTTCCCTCTTGCAAGTAGTCTTGAAACCTGTTTTTTTCCAGCAACCCTCTCTGGAGAAGCCAGTTCACTTAAAGACATAACTATACCTCTGGTGCGAGACGCACCGGAAGATAATACCAAAATCCTTTAAGTAGTGTCAAGCTATTTCTCATTCTGGAGTACCAGAGCAAAACATTCCCGTACATAATCCTGAATCCTTCTTATTTACCAAAGAAGAAGTTCGACTTTTTAAACAATTTCTGCCTCATATCCCTTGTGTGATCCTGTTTCTGTCCTATCCAGAATTGCAGGGATGCTGTCGATAACCTGTATATCATTCTCCCTGAATTCTTTAACACCTGTCCCTGCAGGTATCAAATGACCGATTATAACATTTTCCTTTAAGCCTCTTAGATCATCAACCTGGCCTTTAACTGCAGCTCCAGCAAGAACCTGTGCCGTCTGCTGGAATGATGCTGCGCTCAGGAAACTTTCTGTTGCAAGAGCCGCTTTGGTTATTCCATGTACAAAGGGTTTACAGTCTGGCCCTATTCTGAGCTTTCTCATAAATGTAATTCTGTGAACAAGCCGCTTTTCTTCTGAATGGGAATAAATATGCCTTACAACGATATTCTCGCACTCGGATCTCACAAGATTTTCAAGTATCTCCCTGTTGACTTCCTGCCCTGAGCCGGCAACAACATTTCCTTCAACATCAAGGACAGGATCAAGGATAACTTTCCCATATACAGCTTCGGATAAATAACCTTCAATTAATTTATCTCTGGTTATAATATTGCCATCAATTTCTACCGCCGTAAACTCACCTTCTATGATGTTCCTTACAACTTTACCATCCACCATATGAGAAATGTCGGTAACTTCATTACCTTCCTTGTCGATAGCCTGAGACAAGGGTTTACCCCATATCTGGTTTATGAGTTTCTCCTGTAGCGCATCAGGTATATGGATCTCTTCAACATGCTTCCAGACACGAACCGAATCAACATCCGCAATCTTTAAAATGTCCATTACTTCTGAAGTGATCAACCTGTCAGCTTTTGCTACAGATTCTCCGTCTATTATCACGTCTTCGGCAAGATACGAATTATCAACCATTCTGGCCAAAGCATCCACATCACGGACAAGGACGGGCTCGGGACCTTTTGAAGTAAGGATCGATATCTGCCCCTGAGTCAATGGAACTCCGGCATGTATAAGTTTGCCATCTTCATTTTCATAATCATGAATGAGTTCCATACCTTCAAGACGTTTCCTGAAAGCAGCTTCTCCGATTATTACATCCAGCATTCCATCCTGATCTTTAACTTTTATTTCCTGTATCATGGAGCCAGGAGTTAACAGCCGTCTTACTGATGCTTCATCAAGAACAGTTCCCTGCTCCAGTCCACTGTTATCACTACCCTTAGCAGCAAGTACGCTCTGAAGGACCTTACCCGAAAAGATACTGATAGCTTCCTGGACATTTGTCTCGTTTTCTTCTTTTATCAGAACTTGTCCACTATCGATATCATCGGTCCAGACAAGCTGTCCGGCGACCAGGGACGTGTCGCCCTCTTCAACCACCCTCAGGCGATTGACAGGTGCCACCTTTCTGAGGATAACTTCTATATGCTTGTTATTTATGGCTACACCCTGGGACATATAAACACTCTGGATCTCGTCAACAAGCATTTTCTGTACCTCAACGATACCCTGCACTTCCAGAAGCTGTTGGGGATCAACATTACCCTCTGTCAACCTGGTAGTCTTGGCAACATCCTGTCCCTCTTCGATGAGCAGGTTCTGAGACGTAGGTATGTTATAAGATATTTTCTGATCCTGTCCGGAATCAACAGAGTTGATAATTACCTTTCTTTTTCCTTCCATTTCGCGGATTTCTGAAACCTTACCATCAAGACCGGCAAGATACGCTACTTTTTTAGGTCTTCTGACCTCAAATAGCTGCTCGATTCGAGGAAGACCCTGAGTAATATCCTCACCTGTAAGCCTTACTCCTCCAGTATGAAAAGTTCTCATGGTCAACTGAGTACCCGGCTCTCCAATGGATTGGGCCGCGACAACACCGACTGCTTCCCCTATTGCTACCTGTTCACGTGTAGCGAGGTCCATACCATAACATTTCTGGCATATCCCATGCTTAAGTTCACATGTCATGGGACTCCTTACCCAGATTTCTTCTATGCCGGCGTTTTCAACCTCAACTGCAAGTTGAGAAGTAATATAGTCGTTAGCAGGAACAATTATCCTGCCTGATACAGGGTCAACCAGATCGTTAAGGGCCGTACGACCAACTATTCTTTCATGGAGAGGAATCATTATCTTATCATCCTGCTTAAGAGCTGTTATTTTGACTCCTTTGACAGTACCACAGTCAGAATCGGTAACGATGATATCCTGTGCTACATCAACAAGTCTCCTGGTAAGATAACCTGATTTTGCAGTTCTGAGAGCTGTATCAGCCAATCCTTTCCTTGCACCATGGGTTGAAATAAAATACTCAAGCATGTTAAGCCCCTCACGGAAATTCGCCGTGATCGGGTAATCGATTATTCTACCAGAGGGATCCGACATGAGCCCTCTTACTCCAGCCATCTGTGCAACCTGACTCTGACTTCCTCTTGCTCCCGACTCTATCATCTGTTTAACCGGATTATCCGCAGACATATTCTGAACAATATGATCAGCAATTTTCCTGGATGCCTCCGACCAGAGTATTTCCTTTTCTCTGAGATATTCATCCTCTGTAAGGATCCCCATCTCGTACTGCGACTTCAAGTCGTCTTCACTTTCCAGGGTATCATTTGTGATCTGTGTTTTTTGAGGAGGGATAATAATAGCCTGTACCCCAAGGCTGATACCACTTTTAGTCGACCAGTGATAACCGAGAGACTTGATCTCGTCAAGCATTGCAACCATGCTTACCCGATCGATCCTGTCATAAGCTTCGTCAAGAAGTTTACTGAGATCTTTTTTCCCAAACCTTTTATTTATGTACCTTAAATCCTTGTGAAGTTTGCTGTTGAAAAGAGCTCTTCCAAGACTTGTTTCTATCCAGTTACCATCTTCATCTTCCCCTGATATCCATTCAGGATCTTTCTTGATATATATTCTGGTCTGTACATGCAATTTGCCATGATCGAATGCCGAAAGAGCATCTTCAATATTCCTGAAATAACTCCCGTCACCTTCGAGTCCATTCCTCAAAGAAGTTAGATAAAATATCCCGAGAACTATATCCTGTGTAGGAGTTACGACCGGCTTACCACTTGCCGGAGAGAGAAGATTTGTTGCGGAAAGCATGAGCATCCTTGCTTCAGCCTGAGCCTCAATAGAAAGTGGTACATGAACAGCCATCTGGTCTCCATCAAAGTCAGCGTTAAATGCGGAGCATACCATTGGGTGAAGCCTTATAGCCTTACCTTCCATGAGTACCGGCTCAAAAGCCTGTATACCAAGCCTGTGCAAAGTAGGCGCCCTGTTCAGCATAACAGGATGATCCTTTATTATCTCCTCGAGAATTCCCCATATTTCTTCTCTGCCACGTTCGATGAGTCTTTTGGCACTCTTGACGTTTGGAGCAAGACCGCGCTCTACAAGTTGTCTTATAACGAAAGGCTTGAACAGTTCCAGGGCCATCTGTTTGGGAAGTCCACACTGATATATCTTAAGTTCAGGACCTATTACAATTACTGACCTTCCGGAATAGTCAACTCTTTTACCCAGCAGATTCTGCCTGAATCTACCTTTTTTGCCCCTGAGGAGATCTGTCAGGCTCTTTAAAGGCCTGTTACCTGCTCCAAGAACAGCCTTACCCATACGACCATTATCTATAAGGGCATCAACTGACTCCTGAAGCATTCGTTTTTCATTCCTGATGATTATCTCCGGAGCTCTTAGTTCCTGAAGCTTTCTTAACCTGTTATTTCTGTTTATAACTCTGCGATAAAGATCATTAAGATCAGAAGTTGCAAAACGACCACCATCGAGCTGTACCATTGGTCTGAGATCCGGAGGTATCACCGGTAAAACTTCAAGTACCATGCTTCCGGGGCTGAAGAGACTCTGACGAAAATCTTCAGCTACCTGAAGCCTCTTGATTATTTTTCTCTTTTTCTGACCTGTGGTCTCAGAGAGTTCTTCCCTGAGGGAAGAGGTCAGAAATTCCAGGTCTATCTCATCAAGAAGCTCCTGAACTCCTTCAGCACCTATCCCGGCTTTAAATTTTTTATCATATGCGGAACAGAGTTCCTGTTCTCTTTCGAGAATTATCTGAGCCTGCTCTAATCCTGAATTGGAAGGATCATTTACTATGTAACATGGATCTTCAATAGTTATGGTTTCCAGCTGAGCCATAAATCTGCCTGGATATTTTTCATGAAAAAGCTGGAATTCGCTTGTCGATATAACGTCTCCCTTAGAAAAAGGCAGGTGAGCAGCAGCTGTAACCAGGAATGCCTCCTGCTTGCCGACCAAAGCACGTTCGGCTTCGATTTCCATCCCAAGATCCTTTAGCCTGATAAACTCGGTCTGGGATATAACGTCTTCCTCGTTGTAATTCAAACCCTCAGGTGCAGACTTTATACTGAACGCCGGCTCGATACGAAAAACAGATTCTCCATAATCAGTCTTATATCTTGCTACCTGAGAAGCACTCAGAACATCACCTTCGTTAAGGGGAAGATCATCAACACTTACGATCTTGTATGCTTCTTCTGCACGGATTTTGGGATCATACAGGTTATGTATGCGAAGTTCGCTTTCCGAAACAATATCCCCTCTTTTGAGCAGATCCGGCCGTTTACCCTCCATAACTACTTTATATGCGACTTCTCTCCTGCGTGTAGGCGCGAAATAAACGACTTTTTCAAGATCTTTGGTACTTGTGCCAAGCAGGAGACTAAGTCTGCTCGGGATTCCGCGCAAATACCAGATGTGAACTACCGGCGCAGCCAACTCAATGTGTCCCATTCTTTCTCTTCTGACACGATTGTCCGTCACTTCTACCCCACAACGGTCACAAACAACACCTTTAAACTTGGGACCGCTTCTTTTATATTTCCCACATGCACATTCGTAACTTTTTGTAGGACCAAAGATCCTCTCACAGAAAAGGCCATCTTTTTCGGGACGAAGGGTCCTGTAGTTTATGGTTTCAGGTTTTTTAACCTCTCCACTTGATAGCTCCCTTATCCTGCCTGGACTTGCAAGTTTTATCCTTACTCCCTTTATTTCTCTCTGGGCCATCTATTCTTCAACCCCCTCTGACGTTTCATCCTCATTACTGTCCGCCCCGGTTCCAAAGATCATTTCTTCCGTAACGCCCCCAGATCTTTTGCTTTTCACTGGAGCTGCAGGTTTTTCCGGTTTCTCAACAGAAGGTTTGACCAAACCCATATATTCTTCCTCATCTTCAATGACCAGTTCACCCCTGGTCCCATCACTGTAATTAATCTCAATATCAAGCCCCAGCCCTTGAAGTTCCTTAACAAGGACTCTGAAACTTTCTGGAGTTCCAGGACGTGATAGATTCTGCCCCTTGACAATGCGCTCATATGTCTTGAGACGTCCGCGAATATCATCAGACTTTACAGTTAGCATCTCCTGAAGAATGTTTGCAGCACCATAACCCTCCAGCGCCCAGACTTCCATTTCTCCGAAACGCTGTCCTCCAAATTGGGCTTTACCCCCAAGAGGCTGCTGAGTTATAAGGCTATATGGACCTATTGACCTTGCATGTATTTTGTCATCTACAAGATGGATCAGTTTAAGCATATACATATAACCGACAGTTACCTTGTTTTCAAATCTTTCTCCGGTTCTCCCGTCATAAAGACTTATCATTCCATCGGGTTCAAGTTCAGGATATTTGGAAATCTTAACATCGTTTAAAAGATCAACGATCTCCTCTTCCTTTGCCCCTTCAAAAACGGGTGTAGAAACATAACAGTCATGATGGACAGCGGCAAAACCCATTATAGTTTCAAGAACCTGCCCCAGATTCATTCGACTGGGTACCCCAAGTGGATTCAAAACAACATCTACAGGAGTACCATCAGGAAGATAGGGCATGTCTTCAACAGGCATTATGCGGGAAACTACACCCTTATTGCCGTGTCTTCCGGCCATTTTATCCCCTACTGTTATCTTTCTGAGCTGTGCCACATAGATCTTCACTACCATATTAACTCCAGGGCTCATTGCATCGCCGTTCTCTGCCCTGGTGAGAGTTTTAACGGAAACTATCTTGCCTCTTGCACCATGAGGAACTCTTAAAGAAGTATCCCTGACCTCTCTTGCTTTCTCTCCGAAGATCGCTCTAAGCAGTTTTTCTTCAGGAGTCTGGTCTGATTCACCCTTAGGAGTAACCTTACCTACAAGTATATCGCCGGCTGAGACCTCTGCTCCCGTTCGAATAATCCCGTTCTCATCAAGATTTTTAAGGACATCCTCGCCAACATTCGGAATATCACGGGTAATTTCCTCTGCTCCGAGTTTTGTATCACGAGCTTCAACTTCATATTCCTCAATATGTATAGAGGAATAAAAGTCCTCTTTTACAAGTCTTTCACTTACAAGGATGGCATCTTCATAGTTATAGCCTTCCCATGCCATAAAAGCGATAAGAACATTCTTTCCTAACGCCAGCTCTCCATTATCAACCGACTGTCCGTCAATAATAATATCCCCGGCGAGTACCTTATCTCCATTTTCAACGACAGGTTTCTGGTGGATGATAGTACCCTGGTTGGATCTTCTGAATTTGACCATTTCATATGTATCCGTTCCCTGACGGGTCTGTATCTCTATCCTGTTTGAATCAGAATATGTGACAACACCTTCCCGTTTGGCAAGAACGCATGAGCCAGAATCCCTTGCAATTTTATATTCAATACCTGTACCAACCCTCGGGGCTTCAGGACAGATCAGAGGAACCGCCTGACGTTGCATATTGGATCCCATAAGAGCACGGTTGGCATCATCATGTTCAAGAAATGGTATCAGGGCTGTAGAAGCCGATACTATCTGCTTGGGTGAAACATCAAGAAAATCTACTTTTTCTCTTGGGATTGTCGAAATTGCCCCACGGTATCTTACGTGACATTCATCATCGACTATCTGCCCGTCTTCATTAAGCGGTGTATTAGCCCTTCCGACATAAAAATCATCTTCTTCATCGGCTGAAAGTGAAATGATCTCATCACTAACGTAACCATTGACAACCTTTCTTCGGGGGGTCATAAGAAAACCATATTGATTTACTTTAGAATAAGTCGCCAGAGACGTTACAAGTCCGATATTCGGCCCTTCAGGCGTTTCTATCGGGCAGACTCTTCCGTAATGAGTATAATGAACATCCCTTGCTTCAAAACCAGCCCTCTCCCTGCTCAAACCACCAGGCCCAAGAGCTGAGAGCCTTCTTCTATGTGTTATCTCGGAAAGCGGATTGGTCTGATCCATGAACTGTGACAACTGCCCTGAACCAAAGAATTCCCTTATTGAAGCTGCAATTGGTCTTACATTGATAAGGTCTCTCGCCATTGCTTTTTCAAGATCGGGAACTGTGGTCATTCTCTCTTTGGCTATTCTTTCCATACGCAACAGACCTATCCTGATCTGGTTTTGAAGAAGTTCTCCAACAGACCGGACTCTTCTGTTACCAAGATGATCTATATCATCAGGATTACCCTCTCCAGCCTTAAGCTTGAGAAGTTTTCCAATTATTGACATTAGATCTTCTACCGTAATAAGCCTGTTAGTTTCAGGGATCTCAAGATCGAGTTTTCTATTGAGCTTGTATCGACCAACCCTGCCAAGATTATATCTGCGGGTATCAAAGAAAAGTCCATAGACATATTCCCGGGCATTCTCTATTCTGGCAGGTTCATTTGGACGCAATCTCCTGAAAAGCTCAAGAACAGCTTCATCACTATTCCGTGAATTATCCCTTTCAAGAGTTGCAGCAATTGATGCATCGACATCCCACACAAGGATCCTGGTCCTTCCTCTTTCCCAGAGTATCTCAAGATACTCTTTCGTGAGTCTGTCATTCCTGGGTATAAGGATATTACCCTCTTCGTCAACTACAGATGTGGCGATAAGTTTTCCTCTTACCTCATCCTCAGTAATATCGATCTCTTTCTGCTCAGCTTCAAAGAGTTCAAGAATATGGTCATTATCCTCAATACCAAATGCTTTAAGGAGTATAGTAGCGGGTAATTTCTTTCTGTTATCAATATTTACCGAAAGTACATCACCAGGGGTTAAACTGAATTCAAGCCAGGCCCCCCTGTCCGGGATTATTTTTGCGGCAAATGATTCCTGACCGGGTATCTCAGTCTCTGCACTGAAATAAACACCTGCAGAACGTGCAAGCTGATTCACAACTACTCTTTCAGTACCATTAATAATAAAAGTTCCCCTGTCCGTCATGGCAGGGAAATCCCCAAGGTAGATCTCTTCTTCCTTGATCTCCTTTGTTTTTCTATTCACAAGGCGAATTGTTGCTCTTACAGGTTTAGACCATGTCAGATCTCTCTGACGCGCCTCATAAATATTAACCTTGGGCTCATCAATGTAATACCTTACATACTCAAGAGCAAAAGAACCATCATAACTTTCGATGGGAAAAACTTCTTGAAGCAACTCCTCCAATCCCTGTTCGATACGAAGATCCGAATCGATTTCTTCCTGATAAAAAGACTCATAAGAATACTTCTGAATCTCGATCATATCAGGAATTTCCAACAAATCATGTGCTCTACCAAAAGTTAACCTCTGACGTTTTTTCCCAACGGCTACAAATTCGGCCATGCGTCTTTTGACCTCCCTGAATTAATATAAGGGCTATTAGTTCCAGCAAACATCCAAGATAACAAAAAGGGTGCATCATGTCAATGACACGACACAACCCTTGCTATATATGCTTCCATCACGCATAAATAATCTAAACGTAGGTTCTTACTATGGTGCCGGAGCGGGGACTCGAACCCCGACAGGCAGTATGCCCACTAGAACCTGAATCTAGCGCGTCTACCAATTCCGCCACCCCGGCACATTTGAAATCCAGCGCTCATTGTAACAAGGGGGGCTGACTTTGGCAAGACTCTTTAAATCCGCATTCTCTTCTCTTTGACAATTCCTTCATATTATTTCAGACCTACCTGCCTGAGGCGCGTCTGAGCCTGTCCCTGAGTGCAAGACCTATTCCTTTTTCTGAGGGGAACTCGGCTACTATTGCATCTACATCCTTACTCTCCAGATCTCTCATTGCAGAGAAAAGGCCTCTTGCATAAGATCCGATATCTGGAAAGATAATCCGAAAAGTCACATCAATTTCAGGATCTGAAATACCAAGATAACCGACCCTGGAAAAAGATTTAAGCAAAGGTTCAGGATCCGGCTCTCCCCCACCAGTTAGAAATAACGGTACAAGTGGAGCATAATGCCTGTAACGTGTACCAGGTGACATTTTCTTCTGATCAGTTGTACCTATAAGATCTATAGCACCTGCAACTTCAGAAATAGCTTCTACGGACTGTCCGCCAGGTCTAAGAAGAACTGCTTTATCTCCCGTTACATCAAGAACGGTTGATTCAACGCCTACATGGGTTGGGCCTGCATCAAGGATAATATCAACGAAATCACCAAGATCTTTACAAACAGCCTCTGCGTCAGTTGGGCTTGGCCTCCCGCTCCTGTTAGCACTTGGTCCCGCAACAGGAACCCCCGCATACCGTATTAGCTGATTTGCCACTTGATTGGATGGCATTCGAACAGCAACTGTATCCAGCCCACCTGTCACCTCAAGAGGAACTATATCCTTTGCTCTGATAACCAGGGTGAGGGGGCCAGGCCAGAAACTTTTCATAAGTTTTTTGGCAAGGGGGGTTGGATATGCAATCTTATATACTTCTGACGGTTTCGATACATGAAGTATTAAAGGATTATCCACAGGTCTGCCCTTAGCATTAAAAATCGAGATAACAGCTTTTGCGTTCAGGCCATCAGCTCCTAAACCATAGACAGTCTCCGTGGGAAATGCTACAAGCCCCCCTCTCTCTAAAACACCAGCAGCCTCCGATATAAAGGAAAGCTCTGGGTCATACCAGTCAACTTTTAATAGTTTCGCCTTCAACTTGAAACTTCACCTCTCAGAAATTCTGCCAGGAATGAACCATGGAATTCCGGGAATGTCCCGGCAATAATGGCATTCCGGGCATCTCTCATAAGATTGACCAGAAAATGAAGGTTATGCCATGAACATAATCTTGCTCCGAGTATTTCACCTGATCTGTAAAGATGCCTGAGATAAGACCTGGTGAAATTGCGGCATACATAACAGCCGCATTCAGGATCAATAGGGCTAAAGTCCTTAGAGTATCTCGCATTCTTGATATTAAGTCTGCCATTTCTTGTAAAAACAGTACCGGTTCGTCCGTTCCTTGTAGGCAGAACGCAATCGAACATGTCAATACCTCTCCAGACACCTTCCACAAGATTTGAAGGATAGCCTACACCCATAAGATATCTTGCCTTTCTTTCAGGCAGGATTCCTTTAAGAACATCAAGAATGCGATACATTTCTGAATGTTCTTCTCCAACCGAAAGTCCACCTACCGCATACCCTGCGAAATCCATGTCGATGAGCTCCTTAGCTGATCTCAAACGGAGATCAGCAAAGGTCGATCCCTGTATTATTCCGAAAAGAGCCTGATCTTTCCTTGAGTGAGCATCTAATCCTCTTTGAGCCCATAATGTTGTCCTGTCAACAGCAACCTCAGCCTCTTCCCTGCTACATGGATACTTTACACACTGGTCGAAGCTCATGGCAATGTCACTACCTATTTTTGCCTGCACATCCATAGCCCATTCAGGGGACATAAAGTGTCTGCTGCCATCTATATGAGACTGGCACTCTACTCCTTCGTTGGAAACATTGTTAAGTCTGGAAAGAGAAAAGATCTGAAATCCTCCACTATCAGTCAGAACAGGGTGTTTCCAACCCATAAAGTTATGGATACCACCAGCAGAATCAATAATATCAGGGCCGGGTCTGAGATAAAGGTGATATGTATTTGAAAGAATTATCTGAGCTCCAAGTTGCTCCAGCTCAAAAGGAGCCATGGCCTTGACCGAAGCAAGCGTACCAACCGGCATAAAAACGGGTGTTTCGACATCACCATGAGGAGTTGAGATAATCCCAGCTCTAGCCCCTGAGACTGGACATTCAGCTACTAAACGAAATTTGAACAAGCCATCTCACTCCCAGCCAAAGAGTCTTGCAGAATTTTCAAAAATGATTTTTTCAGTTCTTTTCTGATCCTGATCTAAACAATCGGAAATCACACTGTAAACATATCTTACATAAGAAGGCTCATTCCTTTTCCCTCTCAGAGGATGAGGAGCAAGGTAAGGTGAATCTGTTTCACACAGGATCCTGTCATGGGGAATTCGGGAGGCAATTTCTCTTAGTTGATCACTTTTCTTGAAAGTAAGCATTCCTGAAAATGAAATGTAAAACCCAAGATCAAGGACGGAACAGGCATCATTCCATGTTCCGGAAAAAGAATGTATAACTCCACTTATACCATCTTTAGAATGCCTGTTAAGCAACTCTAAAGCATCATCGTAAGCATCTCTTACGTGAACAATTAGTGGTTTACCTGACCTTTTGGCAAGTTCGATATGCAACTCAAAAACTTTTCTCTGAATATCCCTTTCAGAGTAGTTATAGTAATAGTCAAGACCAGTTTCACCAATAGCAAGAACATGATCACTGAATGCAAGTTCCTCAATAACACGGGGAAGTCCTTCTGAAAATCCACCAGATTCATGAGGATGTATACCTGAAGACGCTGAAATTAAAGGGGAAATATCTTCAGACGCCATCAGAGCAGCCTTCTGGCTGCTCGTAACATCCGAACCAACTGCCATAATCCTGGAGAGCCGGTGTTCACCGGCTCTCCTAAGTATTTCTGTAATATCATTAGTGAACTCTTCTGCTGTTATATGTGAATGAGTATCTACAAGAGACATAAAACTCAACTCCACCTTACTTGATTAATAAATATTTTATAGATCCTGATACCTTTTATATCCAGGTTTTCGGCAATACTCAACTTATCCTTGTACCATTCGGAATATCAATGTCAGGAACAAGAAGTGCTAAACTGCTTTTATCATCAGTACCTGCAGCAAGAAGCATCCCGTTGCTTTCGACACCTCTCAGTCTGGCTGGTTTAAGATTACAGACAACAATTATCTTCTTCCCAACAAGGTCTGATGGTTTGAAAAAATTCTTGATCCCGGAAACTATTGTTCGTGTCTCATATCCGAGACTGATACTGATCTTATATAGTTTGTCCGCCTTTGGAACATCATCTACGGACAAGACCTCAGCAACCCTGAGTTCAATTTTCGCAAAATCTTCTATCCCAACCTGATCTTCATGATCTCCCGGATCCGGCATGGTAACACTCTTTTCAAGATCACGATCTTTCTTTTCCTCCCGCCATTTGTCAATATCTATCCTGGGGAACAGGACCCTGCCCTTTTTAACGGATATCCCCTCTGGGAAATCTCCCCTGCTCTCTTTCAAAAGACAATTATCAGCCGGGTTCCCCTCAAGGCCAAGCTGCTCCCAGATTTTAAGCGCAGTATCGGGCATAAAAGGGGTTATAAGAAGAGCAGAACTTCGGAGGATATCGCAAAGTATATACAGGACAGTATCAAGTCTGTCACCGTTCTCTTCTTTCCCTAATTTCCATGGCATTGTCTCGTCAATATACTTGTTGCCCCTCGAGATAAGGCGCCATATATCCTTCAACGCTTCGTCATATGCAAAATTATCCATATGCCCTTCTATGCTCTGGAATATCATGGATGACATATCCTTGATCTCGCTATCGATCTGAGTAAGTCCTTTGGGAACTGGCACAATGCCTTTTCTGAATTTTTCTATCATCTGGAGTGTTCTGTTCAACAAGTTTCCAAGATCATTTGCAAGATCTGAATTTATTCTGTTTACCAATGCCATTTCTGAAAAGTCTCCGTCAAGGCCAAAAGTAACCTCTCTTAAAAGAAAATATCTGAACGCATCCACCCCATAAAGAGACGCCATTTCGAAGGGATCAACAACATTGCCTTTTGACTTGGACATTTTTTCCCCTTCAACTGTCCACCATCCATGGCCAAAAACTGTTACAGGCGGGTTCAATCCCAGAGCTATAAGCATAATTGGCCAGACAACACAATGGAACCTTATAATATCCTTACCTACCAGGTGCCTGACTTCTGGCCAGAATTTCCCGACATATTCCCCGTCCGGATAACCACAAACAGTCAAATAATTAATAAGGGCATCGAACCATACATATACGACATGTTCTTCATCGCCAGGTACCGGTATACCCCAGGTAATACTGGTTCTGGAGATAGACTGATCCCTCAATCCTGATCTGACAAAACTCAAGATCTCGTTATAGCGGGATCGTGGCATCACAGCTTTCAGGTTTTTTTCGTAATACTCAAGGAGTTTATCCTGATATTTTGAAATCCTCAGGAAATAGCTTTCCTCTGTCATTTTTTCAAGAGGACGTCCGCAGTCTGGACAAGTGTTTCCTTCTCCCAGACTGTTCTGTGGGATATATGTCTCACATGGGACACAGTACCAGCCTTCATAAGTACCCTTGTAAATGTCACCCTGCTCAAGAAGTTTTGAGAAAATGGCTTTTACTGTATCTTCATGCCTTTTTTCAGTAGTACGGATGAAATCGTCATTGGATATATTGAGAACTTTCCAGAGGTCCCGGAAGTTTTCAACAGTCCGATCAGCTAATTCTTCTGCCGTTATACCTTTTGCATCCGCTGTTCTTTGAATTTTCTGCCCATGTTCATCTGTCCCGGTACAGAAAAATACATCGTAACCACACATCCTCCTGTACCTTGACATTACATCAGCAGCTACAGTAGTGTATGCATGGCCGATATGCGGTATATCGTTAACATAGTATATCGGTGTTGTTATGTAATAATTCTTCTTTTCCTTCATTGATCTTTCCTCCCTGAGATTACTGTTTCCATGGGCAAGCCCCTGGTTAAAATATTGTTTCAAAACCTCATATTAAATACTATCTTTCCTTTCAAGTGATGTTAAATAATTTTTTACCTCATTTTTCCTTACGTTGTATTTATTAATAATTGTATTAACAATGTCTTTTATTGTCATTTCTTCTCTGAAAAGGGTTTCAGCTTCCTCAAGCCAACTGTTATCATCATGAATTTCAGGTTCTGAAACTACAAGGACCAGCTCTCCCCTTATCCCTTCGGCTTCGATCTTTTCAAGTATCTCCGAAAGAGGTCCTCTTATAGTTTCATGATGAAACTTGCTTATCTCCCTTGAGAGTGACGCTTCAACATTACCCGACTCATCCAGAATATCAGAAATATGCCTGTAAGCCTTATGCGGAGAAATATAAAACAAGGTAACAAAACCTGGGGACAACAGCTCTTTAAGATATTTCTTTCTCGGGCCTTCTTTGTCTGGTAAAAACCCTCCAAAGATAAATTTTGCTGCGGGGATACCGGAACTTACAAGTGCCGGGACAAAAGCAGTTGGACCTGGAAGTACCTCAACCTGAATACCAAGGGATATGGCTTCTTTTATAATTATTGCTCCTGGATCTGAAATACCCGGGGTCCCAGCATCAGAAACCAGAGCTACTCTGGCACCATCCATTATCTTTGCCAGGATCACTGGAGTTCTTGCCTTTTCATTAAAAGCATGATAGGAGATCATTTTTGTTGTAATCGAATATCTTTTTAGAAGTATCGAAGTCTTTCTTGTGTCTTCGCATGCGATAAGATCAGCTGATCTTAAAACCTTTATGGCACGGATGGTAATATCCTCAAGGTTACCTACAGGCGTAGGAACTATAACTAGAGACATGGACTTTCCCCCAGATCATAGGCATTGAGAAACTCAGATGAATATTCTCCGTTTTCATCATAAATAAAGAGAGGCTCTTTCATCTGCAACCCCTTCCCTGCGTTTTTGCACGAGTATACAAGAACTACATTGGATGCCTTATTTTTTGACGGATATACCGGCCTGACTAACTTGGGTTCAAGACTTTTATCAAGTAACAGGGCCAGAAGCTCTGAAAGTCTGGATGTTCTCATGATCATGTAAAACCTTCCTCTATTTTTTAAAAGATGTTTTGAAGCATCCAGAACATCCGCAAGGGAACATTCAGTTTCATGGTTTGCTAAGGCTCTACTTCGGGAATCAGACTGTCTCTTAGAGGAGTATTCAAAGTAAGGAGGATTTGCTACAACAACATCAAAGCTCTGTGCCGGGAAGATAGATCGTATATCTTTAAGATCACCTTTCCTGAATTCAACTAACTTTTCCAGTCCGTTAAGAGTTGCATTTGTCCTGCTCATATGAACGAGATCTTCCTGTAACTCGAGACCCGTTATTCCAGAAACAAATGGAAACCTGAGTCCAAGTATAAGTGAAACTGCCCCATGAGCACTACCAAGCTCAAGCGCTTTTTCTCCCTGTTTGATCTTTGCAAAAGCTGAAAGAAGAATTGTGTCTACATTAACCCTCGGCCCTTCTTCAGGTTGTAGTATTTTAAGCTTGCCATAAAGGACATCATCCGTCTTATCTTCTTTGTTCATTTCCAGTCATCAACCCTAACTCCAACAATTTTTGAGAGCCCTGGTTCTGTCAGGGTAACACCGTACATCAAGCGGGCCCTTTCCATTGTAATACGCCTGTGGGTCATTATAAGTATCTGCAGGGATGAAGAATACTCCGTTATAAGATCTACAAACCTTCTGAGATTTACCTCATCCAGTGCTGCATCAACCTCGTCAAGGATTGCTACAGGTACCTCAGCAACTTCCATAGATGCAAATAGTAATGATATTGCTGTAAGCGTCTGCTCCCCACCTGAAAGCTGGGCGAGACTCTGAAGACGTTTTCCTGGAGGCCTGGAATATATTTCCACTCCAGCA
This sequence comes from uncultured Synergistales bacterium, assembly GCA_964410915.1. GTDB lineage: Bacteria > Synergistota > Synergistia > Synergistales > JAFGMB01 > CAZFJG01. The sequence continues at coordinate 19,301 of CAYPIU010000002.1, forward strand.
TCCCAAAGTGATTCTGATTCCTCCGGGCGAAGATGTGCCTCTCCACCTCCAAAAAGTCTGTTGAAAAGAAGATTAAAGTTCTTATCGATATTTCCCAAAGCTTTATTAAATACCCGGTCAACCTGGCGATCCGCAACATCTATAATATCTTTGAGTTCTTTCAGTCCTGAATTGACATCATCCATCTGTTCATGAAGAAAAGTGATCCGTTTCTCAAGTGATTCCTCTTCCGATAAAACACCAATATTGTATTCTCCGATCTTTTTCAGTTCTCTGTCCAGTCTTCTTATATTTCTTTTGACAGTTTCAAGATCTTGGATAAACTTGTCTTTATCAGAATTATCAAAAGGATATCTTTCCTCCCAGGTATTAATTAGTTCTTCCAGTTCATACTGAAGAGATTCTTCTTCTTTCTGGAAAATAACCAGTTTATTTTCCATTGAGTCCAGATCTCTTGCTGTACGCTGGTAATGCCATTCCTTATGTGAATAATGAACCTTTTCAGTTCTGAGATCTTCGGATGCAGTTTTATGTTCTCTGCGGGTATCGATCAGTTTTTTCCAAAGTTCATAAGATTCAAGACCAAGTGCCTTCAGGCGTATCTTGAGGTCTCTGTTGGAAATCAAAAGGCTGCTCTTCTCCGAAAGATTATCGTCAAGAATACTTCTCGAACGATCTAATTCTTTTCCAATTCTTCCCAGAATACCATTTACAGAGTTAAGTTTCTCCTTCTTAACATTTATTTCATTAGTGATCTCGGAAATATCCTGATCTTCATTCCCACCTTCATCTAATACTTTAAGACCATCCAGCGAAACCCGAATTTCTCTTATCCGTTCTCTGGTAATATGACGTTTATCCCTTGAAGAGGATATCTCTCCTGCCAGAGAATGTTCCATTCCATCGAGGTCCTTGATCTGTTTTGAAATAGAATTTCTTTTATTTTTCATCCTGTTAAGATCTGCTTCAATAGAGTCAATTTTTTTTGTAAAGGATATTTTCATTTCACCAAGCTCTGCTTCCTTTTCGGACAGTGCAGAATATTGTGTCTGAAGATATTCCTTATGAGATCTCATTTCGTCGAGATCTTTCAATTGAGAATCCAGCTGATTTCTCTTTTCTACAAGACCCGGCCCCCTGTTTGAACGCCCTCCGGAAACAGTCCCACCGGTCCCGAATATATCCCCTTCGAGAGTAACAACCGGAAACCTGGTTTCCTTTGTTACGATCTTCTTAGCCGAATGAAATGTATCAACTATCATTAGATCTCCGACAAGATGACGGACAGCTCTCTTCCATTTATCATTGACTGAAAGAAGGTCCATTGCCCAGCCTACCATTCCTTCAGTGTGATCCATCCCTACCTTTGGAGACCTGTTTCTGCATCTTTCAACAGGGAGAAATGTAACTCTTCCAATATTCTTCTCCTTGAGCATGTCGATACAAGTACCGGCTTGCTGCACAGTCTCCACTACAATCCAGAACAAACGTTTACCAAGGTAGGAATCTATTGCCATAGAAAGTTTTTGCGGAGTTGAAAATATCTCGGCTACGGGAACAGCAGGAGGCAACTTCCCCAACCTGCTTGCAGAAACAATGAATCGTACGCTATCAGGATAAGCCTTATCTTCCGTAACATTCTTCAGCTCTTCTATGCTTGACTCGAGCTTATGAGATTCACGTCTGATCTTCTGAATATCAGAAGCGATCTTCTGATATTCAGCGTAGGTTTTCCTGTGTTTTTCAACTATATCATTGTATCTGGCCTTTTTTATGATAAGCTCATCATTCCGGGAGATAATGTCTTCCTCAAGGCTACTCATCTCTTTTACCAGACCGGCCTTCTGTTGTCGAAGATTTCTTATGTAATTCAATCCGGAATATATTGAACTCCTGAGGGTATCTGACCTTGTTATCTCAGACGCAAGTTCTTTCTCCAGTTGATTACGCCTGTAGACATTCTCTTCGAATCTTTTCTTCGCAACTTCGATCTTTTTTTCTCTCTTTTCAAGTTCTTCACTCAAGGATCGCAAATTACATGATAATTCATATCGATCCTCAATTACCTGTTGTTTTTCTTCTTGAAGACTTTTTATCTCCTGATCGACTTTGAGATTGATTTTATCAATAGAAAATATCCTGTCTTTGTTATTTTTCACAGCTGTAGAAGATAAAAAACTCTGGCGATGGATCTCATTTCTGCGTAATTCGAGATTCTTTTCATCTTTTTCAGCAGTAGATACAACAGATTGAAGGACCGAGATCCTTTCTCTGCAATTCTTTAAAGATCTGTCCCATGCCTTGGCCCAGAAACTTTTCCGTCTATATCCTGTTTCAAGATCTGACAATGATCCTTTCACGTTCTGTAATTTATTTTGAAGTTGTATTCTCTGAATGTGGTAAAAGATACCACGGAGTTCATTCACTTCGATCTCAAGGATCTTTGCCTTTTCAGCTTTCTCTACTTCAGGTGCGATCTCATTTCTTCTTTTTTCAAGTTCACTCAACAGTGTTTCAAGCCTGAGTAGTTCCTCCCTGGCTGAGCTTAGCTTGACATTTGCCTCATCTCTATTTTTCCTGTACTTATCTATCCCGAAAAGACATTCAAGTTGCAGACGTCTCTGGTAGGGCCTTTGTCTTATTGTATCTGCAACTTCACCTTGACTTATAAATGCAAACTGGTCACTTTCGAATTTCCAGTCTCTTTTTACACATTCCAGGTCTGAAAGGCGAAGCCTCTCTCCATCGACATGGATCGATGTTCCGTTTTCAGATGAATAACTTCTGGAAAGATTGCAAACTTTTTTATCATCCATAAGCTTAATTGAACATGATACATCCCTGGAAGGAGAATAATTCAGACTTCCCTTAAAGATCAGGTCACTTTGCCTGGATATCCTCAGTCTGGCAGGACTGTTATCCCCAAGAACCCATCTTATGGCATCAAGAATATTGCTCTTACCACTGCCATTTGGGCCTACAATTGCCGTAAAACCTGGAGAAAGACTTAGTTCATGGGTTCCTCCAAAACTTTTGAAACCCTTAAGACGGACTTGACTGATGTACAACTACACTTGCCTCTCGTTCTTTAAGTATCTCAATTTTATGCTCTATCTGTTCCAAAGGACCCTGGTATTCTATTCTATATTTATCCCATGAGAATTCGGGGATCTCTCTTATAAAAATACGTCTTCCAAGTTCTTCTTCCCACGAAAGAAGATAGGTTTCCGATATATATGCAGCAATAGCTGGATGTGCTTCCAGTAATAAAGCTTCAGATCGATTTGATTTACTTACTTTCCTTAAAAATCTCTTTATGGATACTGCAACTGTATCTTCCTTTAATACCCAGCCATATCCTCCGCAGAATGGACAACCTCTTGTCAGTATGGATCGGATATCCTGTCTCGCTCTTTTACGGGTGAGCTCGACCAGACCAAGTTGTGTAATACCGAATATCTTGGCTTTGTACCGATCTTTCTGAAATAGATTTTCCATCCTGGCCACAAGTTCTTTACGATCCTCTTCATGTTCCATATCAATGAAATCTATAACAACAATCCCTCCGATAGCTCTGACCCTGAGTTGCCTGGCGATTTCTTCACTAGCTTCGAGATTTGTCTTGACAACCGTATTCCTCAGATTAGTATCCCCGATATATTTCCCTGTATTAACATCTATGACCGTTAATGCCTCAGTCTGATCTATGATAAGGTAAGCCCCTGAACTCAACCAGACTTTCCTTTCCAGAAGAGTCTCAAGTTCTTTCTCAATACTGTAAAATTCGAAGATAGGGACATTGCCCTCATAAAGGCTTACTTCAGGCCTTGACTCCCTGAATATCCCGCTTATGTGATGATTTATACGTTCGAATTCATCCCTGTTATCGACAATAATCTCGGAAACATCCTCATCAAGTTCATCCCGGAGTATCCGGCCGACCAGACCAAGATCTCTATATATAAGGCATGGCGAAGTCTGAACTTTAGAGTTATGCTCAATTTCAGCAGCACTTTGGAGAAGATATTCAAGATCATTAACAAGTGAATCTTCACTTGCACCCTCAGCAGCTGTTCTTATAATAAGTCCAGAACCCTCCGGACGGATCTTCCTTGCAATGGACCTCAGTCTTTCCCTTTCTTCTTCATCTGCGATCCTTCTGGAAACACCTATCTCATGGCCATTGGGGACAAGCACCATGTATCTTCCAGGTAAAGATAACCTCCCGGTAACCCTTGCACCTTTGTTCTTCCTTGCCGTCTTAACAACCTGAACAATAAGTTCAGTATTAGGTTTAACCTGCGTATCCCTGATATCATTAAGATAAAGGAAAGCATTTCTTCCATCACCAAGATTAACGAAAGCCGCATGAATACCTGGGACTACACTATCCACTCGAGCTTTGTAAATATCTCCGGTCTTCTGTCTTTCCCACATTCTTTCATAAAAAATATCTTCAAGCTTTCCATTTTCAAGTATAGCAACCCTCATTTCTTCTGTTTCAAGGGTATTCGCTATGATCTTTCTATCAATTACCAAAGGCTACACTCTCCCCTTCATTTTCACCAACCTCAGTCCCAATGTTAAATGACAGGTTTGACTCTGGAATCTTCCCAGAACCCAATAACCCTTCTGACCATTCTGATGTCTTTCCAACCCCCGATTAACCCTTCTGAAACAAGCGCCTTAACAAATAAGCCAGGGCTATTCTGCTGAGGATCTAAGAGATCTATTCGTATTTCCTTGTCCACAGTATCTGTTTCCACTTTAAGAATACTACCTTCAGGAAGTTTTGAAATCAAGAGTTCTTTAATTCCATCAGGCTCAAAATCTTTTAGAATAAAAAGAGAAAAAGACGCAGCCTTGCATATTTTCCCGAGAGATTTGCCCTCAAATTCCTCGCCTTTCATAAACCTTATACCCACAGGAAGGAAATAGTTCCACCTTTCCAAAATGGGGGATTCCCATGAAAGTACATCCACATCCACTGGTTCTTCAAGACCTATAACCCCAACAGGCAATGCCGGGCCTATACTGATCTTTGGTCTTGGAGAATACCCTTCCGAATAATTAAATTCCAGGCCAGCTCTTTTACCTGCTCTGGCAAAAACCTGAGGAAGAGCAACATGAGGTATAAAACATGCTTTACCTCTTTTTGTAAAGAGAAGTCTCAACTTTGGCAAAACATATCCCCCTTATCCGAAGAAAAACAGACTTTTTCCAGCCCACATGAATTACAGGAATTCCATCGGCAGTCAGGCGACAAGCTTGATTCTGAAGCCTTTTTCCTCTCTCTCAGAAGGAAATCACGTGAAACTCCTGTATCAATATGTTCCCACGGTAACTTCTCGGAAAAAGATCTTTCCCGTTCATTGTAGTAACCGGGATCCACTTGACACTGGTCGAATGATCTCATCCATATCTGCAGAGAAAAGGTCTCCGTCCAACCATCAAACCTTGCACCATTTTCCCATGCAGTTTCAATAACCTGACATAAGCGCCTGTCTCCTCTTGCCAGAACTCCTTCAAGGAAAGACTGAGAAGGATCATGATAATGAATAGATATCCTTCGATTTCTAACAAGTGACTTGATATATTTACCCTTCCTGGCTAATTCATCCATACTATTCTGAGGTTCCCATTGAAATGGTGTATGTGGTTTAGGAATAAATCCGGCTACTGAGACATTAACATTGACCCTTTTGGTATATTTTCTTCCTATATTGAAGACTCTTCTTGAAATATCCGCAATGCCATCAAGATCTGCATAAGTCTCTTCAGGGAGACCCATCATAAAATAAAGTTTTACTTTCTGCCATCCATGCTCAAAAGCTGAGTGAATACTTGAATCAATGTCTTCATCAGTTACTCCCTTATTGATGACATTTCTTAATCTTTGAGAACCTGCCTCAGGGGCGAACGTGATGCTGCCCCTTTTCAGGTTCTCAAGCCGAGTTGCCAGATCTACAGAAAATGAATCCATCCTCAGACTTGGAAGACTCAATCTGGCATTCCACTTCTTTAAAATGGGCTCTGACTGTCTCACTATTTCAAGTATTCCCGAATAATCACAGGAAGCAAGTGAAACCAGTCCTACTTCATCCCAGCCAGTATTCTCCAGAAGTTTATTCATAAGGTTTAAGACCGTTTCAGGTTTTCTTTCTCTAACTGGTCTATAGATCATTCCAGCCTGGCAGAAACGACATCCTCTTGAACAACCTCTGAATATTTCTATAGGTATCCTGTCGTGAACAATCGGTACATTGGGTACTATCATATTTTCCGGATATGGCGTATCATCCAGATCCTTAACAATAACTCTTGAAACGGGAAGAACGGGTTTACCTGAAAAAGTTACGCCATCAGTTGAATATTCAGGCACATAGAAAGAGGGAACATATGCACCTGGAATGGAAGAGATTTCTTTAAGACGCTCTTCTCTTGATGCCCCACGCGTTTTTTCTGCCATTTCAATAAAATCAGGAAGAAACCTTTCTCCATCTCCCAGGCAGAATACATCAATAAAATCTGCTAAGGGTTCAGGAACAAGTGCACCGGGACCTCCGGCAATTACCAGAGGATCATCATCTTTCCTGTCTGACGTCCTTAACGGGATCCCGGAAAGATCGAGCATGGTAAGAATATTTGTATATGTAAGTTCATGCTGCAATGTAAAACCGAGTACATCAAAAGATTTCAGGGGTACTTTACCCTCTGTTGAAAAAAGAGGCTGTCTTTCAGCTCTCATTTTTTCTTCCATATCTATCCAGGGACAATAGGCACGATCAGGATTAACTCTTATATCATTAGCAAGGAATGAGTAAAGTATCTGAAAACCTACATAGCTCATACCTATCTCGTAGACATCCGGGAATGCCAGACAGAATGACAAATGCTGCCCCGAATAATTTTTTTCGTCTTTTGATTGAGCGATCCATTCAGAACCTGTATATCTAGATGGCTTTTGTACTGAAGCAAGCAGATCCCATTGAGGACTACTGAATTCCGGAAAATCGGTATATTTCATAAATTCACCCACCAGAGTAGTTTTCTTTGAACTATTTAAATATCTTTACTGTTGAAAGTTGAATACTTGCGATAATACCCAAAGACAGGAATATAGATAAAAGAGAACTGCCTCCATAGCTTATAAACGGGAAAGGTAGTCCTGTAACAGGCATTAATCCAATGCTCATAGCAATACATTCAGTTGATTGAAAGAAAAGCCAGGCCGTTATCATAACCACAAAATATTTTACTCTTATATCTCTAACATTCCTGCCTGCATTAAAGATCCTCCATAAAACAAGAAGCAGAAGAACGATCAGCAGTAAAGTCCCCATAAAACCAAATTCTTCCGCAAAGACACTGAAGATAAAATCAGTATGTGGTTCTGGTAAAAAATGAAGTTTGCTCTGCATACCCTGGAGATACCCTTTACCGAAGAACCCTCCTGAACCTACAGCGATCCTGGATTGAATAACATTATATCCGGCGCCTAAGGGATCTATTGAGGGATTCAGAAAAACTGTGAGCCGAAGCTTCTGATAATCTTTGAGGAAATGCCATCCGACAGGAAGCATTGCTAAACACCCGGCAAAAAGGCTGGATGAATATCTGTTGATCCCTCCAGCCACTAATATCCCCGTAAACAGCATGAAAGAATATACGGCTGCACTGCCGAGGTCAGGCTGAATAAGTACCAGTATTATGGCAGGTATTCCTAATGCTGTAACTTTTGCAAGCCTGACAGGGTTATCCGGTGTATATCTAACCATATGTTTTGACATTGCTAAAGCAAATGCAACTTTGCCAAATTCTGATGGCTGTAGATGGAAAGGACCAAGAGCAAGCCAGCTCTGGGCTCCTTTTGTAACTGCCCCGATAACAAGAACCAGGACAAGAAAAAATAAAGAAACTGCGTATATAGCATATGCCCAGTCCATAAACCATTTATAGCCTATCATCAGGACCATTAAGCTGGAGAATATTGACACAACAGCCCATATACTCTGCCTTAATGCTAGGGACTTTCCTATTCCAGAAGCTCCACTACCAGCACTATAAATACTGAAAATGCCAACCAGAACCAGGATAATTACAGATAGGCAAAAGAATTTGTCAATATTTTTTAAATAATCGATCAGGTTACCCTGCACATCATCCATGAACAGAATCTCTCATTATTCTATTTTTCTTTTTTGTTTTTCTGGTTCCTTTTTATACTCAGAACCGGGATATTGGCAACTAATGCAACGGATCCGTCGTCCCTGTCCAGGTCCATCTCAATATTATCACTGTCAATTTCCATATATTTATTTATTACACCTATCAGCTCTATCCTCAATTCTTCAAGCAAAGCAGGGGAAATATCTGCTCTATCATGAACGAGAACAAGCTGGAGTCGTTTTTTGGCCTTTTCCCGGGATGAATTTCTCGAGAACAATTTTTTGAGAATGCCCATAATACACCTTCTTTCCTATCTGGAGAACCTGAAGAGTTTTTTGAAACCAGTAAAAAACCCTGATCCATTCATGTTTTCAAGATCAAGAAAAGGGACATCAACTCCGGTCAATCTGCTGGCGATATTCTCAAAAGCTTTAGAAGCAGGAGAATCATTTGCAAAAGCAAGGGGTTCTCCGCTATTTGTCGACCTTATTACACTGGGATCCTCCGGGACTACACCTATAAGCTTGACTGCAAGAACATCAAGGACATCCTCTACTTCAAGCATATCTCCACCTTTTATCATTTTGGGTCTGACCCTGTTGATTATCAATCTGTTGGGACTTTTCTGCAGCGATTCAAGCATACCAATGATCCTGTCAGCATCTCTGACTGCAGAGATCTCGGGTGTAGTAACTATAAGTCCCTCATCAGCACCTGCTGCTGCATTCTGGAATCCACCCTCAATACCTGCAGGGCAGTCCATAATTACAAAATCAAATTCCTTTTTCAGATCTTCTGTAAGAGCTACCATCTGTGAAGGATTAACTGCATCCTTGGTCCGGGTCTGAGCAGCCGGGAGGAGAAAAAGATTTTCAACTCTCTTATCTCTTACTAGAGCCTGGTTTAATCTGCAACTACCCTCAATGACATCGACAAAGTTATATACAACCCTGTTTTCAAGGCCCATAACCAGATCCAGATTTCTGAGACCTATGTCAGCATCCACAGCAACCACTTTATATCCTGCCCTGGCAAGGCTCACTGAAAGATTGGCACTTGTAGTTGTCTTTCCAACGCCCCCTTTTCCAGAGGTAACGACTATCACTCTTGATTCCAAGGAAATCCCTCCATTCAATTATTCTTTTAACATTCGATCTCTCTCATATGGAGAGAGTCTTTCTCAAGTGAAATAATAACCGGTTTCCCCCAGAGATTACTCTGGTGATTGATCACAGTACTGAGCTTTCCTCCCAGCCTGACCTGTTTTGCCTCGAAACAATTGCAAGTAATGACGTTTTCCTCATCTGATTCATATCCTGCATGCAAAAGCCCCTTCAGTTTACCAAATACGGAAATGTTGCCTGTTGCAAGTATCTCTGCACCATCATTAACATGTCCGATAACTATAACATCTCCGTGATGTTCTATTCTTTGCCCAGACCTCAGCGAGTTTTTAATTATCAGAGCTTCTTTACCTTTACCTGAAGATCTCATTGCAGGCGTATCGTTTTCTGAAGATTTTAAAGCAAGTTTCCTGAATAAGTTTAGAGTCTCAGTATCCTTACTTAACCAGCTACCTACTTTTAGATCGTATTTAAGGATAAAATCATTAATAAAACATGATAACAACTCAAACGTTACATTTCTTTGATTGAAGTCAACGATAATCCCCACGTTGGAAAGGAGGCCTTCAGCTTCCTCAATGATCTTTTCCATCCCCCGCCATAAATCATCATGTTCCATATCAGCAGGTATAACAAGTTTAAGAAAACCTCCGGTTCCCTTTAGAGATATTTTGTTGTCATCGTAATTGTTATTCAAAGTTTCTCCCCCTTTGGGAAATATCAGTTACTGCCATGCTTTACCAGATATGCAAGAAGTTCCCCACCTACAGGGGAAGCAACAGAACCTCCATGTTCTCCCGCTTCGAGAATTATTGCCACTGCATATCTGGGGTCTTTTACAGGGGCATAACCTGCAAAAAGAGCATGATCAAGGCCATGCGGATTTTGACATGTGCCAGTTTTACCTGAAATAGAAACACCGAATTCGCCTGCGTAGGTAGCAGTACCATCTTCAACTACTCTTTCCAAAGCTTTACAAATTATTTCCAGATTCGAATCGGTAATTTCAATTTTACGAGAATCCTCTTCATTCCTGACTAACCGTGGGACTAACATTCTTCCTCCATTCGCCAACGCAGCATACATTCTTACAATCTGTAAAGGGGTCATCAAGAGGAAGCCCTGACCGATGGAATAGTTAACTGTATCGCCTGGATACCACTTCTCACCAATATTCTTTCTTTTCCACTTCCTGTCAATGATGCTGCCCGCTTTTTCTCCGGTTAGATTTATACCGGTCTTTTCACCAATTCCAAAGGATGTTGCCCAATCAGAGAGAACATCTATACCTGTTTTTAACCCAACCTGGTAAAAATATACATCACATGAATCTTTTATCGCAGATATCATGTTAACATTTCCATGTCCATATTTCTTCCAGCACCTGAACTTTCTGTTACCCAGTGTAAAACTGCCATTACAGTAATAACTTGTTCTTGTATCAGCTGTTTTTTCCTCAAGAGCCGCAAGTGCCACGACAGGCTTGAAGACTGAACCTGGAGGATAGAGACCACTGATTGCACGGTTCATCAATGGTCTATCTCTGTTGACTGAGAGCAGCCTCCATTCTTCAGGGGATATTCCCCTTGCCATGGGATTATTATCATAAGCAGGTGATGAATAAAGGACAAGAACATCTCCATTTGTTACATCAACAGCAACAGCTGCTCCCTTAAAATTTTCAAAGTGGCGTGCAACAAGCATCTGAGCTCCCAGGTCAATGGTAAGGTCGAGATCGTTACCTGGTAAGGGAGGATTAAACTCAAGTGTCTGAACTTTCCTCCCTCTTGCATCAACCTCAAGGACCTGCTTGCCCGGACTGCCCTTCAGAACTTGTTCATAAGCTTTTTCTACCCCGTCTTTCCCAATAATGTCACCGCCTCGATAATTACCTTCAGTATCAACAAGCTCTTTCTGGTTGATCTCGGAAACATAACCAAGTATATGCGAGACCATGGCACCAGCGGGATATGTTCTTCTGCTCACCTGCATTGGGAACAACTGTTTTGGGAAACGGGGATCACTTATAATATCTGTCATTTGACTTAACGTCAGATCACTTACCAGTGTTACGGCCCTGTAAGGAACAAGGAATTGCTCATTTATTGACTTTTCGATCTGTAATTCTGACAATGGAAGACCATGGCTTACAAAAACATCCTTTACTTGCGGAATTAGGTCATGAGTTCGTATATCAAGAGGGTATCCCATTATACTGAACGAATGTACATCAAGGGCAAGGGGGACTCCATTCCTGTCAAAGATCTCCCCTCTATCAGCAGGAAGCCTCAGGATCCTGAGGCGATTTTCTGAGGCAAGTTCTACATACTTGTCCGTTTTGAAAACCTGAAAGAAATATAGAGAGAATAATAACATTAGAAATAAAAGGGACATTGAGTAAAGACATAGAGTAAGCCTTCTATCAACCTGTTCTCTATGATCAGGCATTATCAGAGGCCACTTTCCTGGAATGGAATACAGCAAATATTACCAGGACAGGGATAATGCAAGCCTGCTGTATCATAAAAGCCTGGAACAAAAGATCCCTCCCCATTCCCCAGACAACCAAGCGGGCCAGGGATACGAAAAAAATGGGAAACCATATGAAAAAAGAAAGCATAAAGCCAGTCTTTCCTGTATCCGGAATAAAACTCCACACCCATCTCGCCATAATAAGACCTGATACGTATATACCTGAAGTCAATCCAATTAAACCTGTCCATCTGATATCCCACAAAAGCCCTCCTGCAAAAGCAATCCACAGGAAAAAGATAAAACTCTCTTCCGTTGAAAGAGACCTGTAAAGAAGGAAGAGGAGAAAATACTCAGGTACAAGTATATTTCCAGCCAGAAAAACCTGTAGAAAGTCCTGGAGGAACCAGAAACAAAGGTATGACATCAATTAACGTTCTCCTCGTATGAAATTGCTGATACCTCATACAATCTCGAAAGGTCAGCCTTCATTTCCAGCGGTATAGCCTTTGCCCCACCAAGATAATAGCTGTCAGTTCCGGAAATAGTACCTATTGGGATACCCGGAGGTGACATATCATTTACTATAGCTGTACTGACCGTCATTCCCTCTGATGCATTTGAGTTATCAGGCAGATAAAGCAACCATATATCCCCCATGTCATCCCCTGCCACAACTGCTACTTCTCGTGTTTCTTCCACCACTGCAGGTACAAGGAGAGAGGAAGAACTGATCAGTTCAACCCATGAAAAGCTTTTTTCAACCGCGGCGATCCGTCCAACTAAAGCTCCGTCCTGAAGCACCAGTTGACCCGGTACGAGACCATCGGAAAGACCCTTATTGATCCTGAATTCAGACCACCAGCTTGAAGGTGCCCTGAACGTTACCCTCGCACTATCTGAAGACTGATCAATCTGCCTCGCCAAAGAAACAGCCTCAGAGATATTAAGTTTTGTCCTGAGATGAGTATTTTCCTCTTCAAGGATCCTTACTCGGGAATAAAGCCTGTCTTTACTGTGGAACCACATACTGAGATCTATTATACCCTCTCTTAGTTTACGGACGGGATATTCTGGAATATTAAGAATTCTTGTTGACATATCTGCTACCACTCCGCCATATTTCAATTGCGATGAAAATACAAGCAATAAAAGACTGATCAATATTGCACAAAGTCCATGAATCCACTGCTTTTCTATCTCATTGATCACTTTGAATAATCTCCAGTCTTAGCTATATATTAAATTACATGGAAGATCTGTTTACTGACATTAAAACTTTTTTCATTTCATCAAGGTTATCCAGGATCTTACCAACTCCTCTGGCAACGGAAAGAAGCGGTTCTTCAGCCACAATAACGGGTGAATTCAGATTTCTCGCCATTCTCTCATTTAAACCATAAAGCTGGCTTACACCACCAGTAAGAATAACACCCTGGTCTACAATATCTCTTGAAAGTTCCGGAGGGGTTTTTTCGAGGGCAACTTTTACCATATCCTCTATTTTGAGGATTATTGGATTAATTGCTTCCCTTACCTCCACAGATGACACTTTTTCAGCTTTTGGAAGCCCGTTTGCAAGGTCCCTGCCTTTTACATAAACTTCCTTCTCCTCATCAAGCGGAAGAGAAGATCCTATCTCGATCTTTATCTGCTCTGCACTTGCCTCTCCAACAAGCAAGCCATGATTCTGTCTCAACATGGTCAATATGGCATCATCCATATTATTACCTGCTGACCTTATACTGTTACTTACCACTACACCACCCATTGATAGAACTGCAACTTCACTCGTACCTCCACCAATATCAAGGATCATGCTCCCTCTCGGTTCCTGTATGGGAAGCCCTACTCCCAGTGCTGAAGCTATCGGCTCTTCGACAACATAGGCTTCCCTCGCTCCGGCACCAAGAGTGGCATCTATTACAGACCTTCTCTCCACCTCTGTTATCTCTGCTGGTACTGAAATAACAACCCTGGAATGTGAAAGGGCTTTATTTTCACTGACCTTCATTAGAAAATGCCTGATTAAAGCCTCAGTCATCTCAAAGTTTGCTATTACTCCATCCTGAATGGGTTGGAGAGTTCTTACACCCTGGGGGGTCTTACCTCTCATGAGACTTGCATCTCTTCCAACAGCGATAATGTCATAATTTCCACTGTTCTGCCTTTTTCTTACAGCTACAGAGGAAGGCTCATTAAATACTATCCCCTGTCCACTAACATAAATAACAGTATTGCAAGTTCCAAGATCTATTCCTACATCTGAACCAAAAATTCCCGAAAATAACCTGAACACCTGGCCTCACTCACCTTCTGGTTAAATGTTAATCATTTTTATTACCGCATATTCTTTTGAGTTTCCCACAACTTACAACAAAATGTCCAAAGAATTGTATGTCCAGTATCCTGAATTGTCTACAGAGAAATTCCGTTACCATTACATCTTCCCTGCTTGCTTCAAGTGTACCATCGGGATGATTGTGCAGGACGGCTGCCCCTTTTGCTCCAAGACGCACTGCCCGCTTGAGAAGAAATCCACTGTCGATAAAAGCCCCCTCGGTACCTCCAAAGGAAACTCTGTCCTCATCGATAACATGCTTGTTTATATCAAGATAAACAGCAACAAAGAATTCTCTTTGCTCATAACGCAGTTTTTCACTCCAGTTCTTCAGACTTTCTTTAAGCGAAGTAAAGGATCTCCCCTCAGAATCAGAATCAAAAGCCATCCTTTTTCCAAGTTCCAGTGAAGCACTCAAAGCCGCAGCCTTAGCATGACCTATACCCGGTATTGTAGCAAATTCACTTGCAGAGGAAACACAGAGACGGTTCAGATCTCCCCCATATTCTTTAACAATCGAGTCAGCTACCTCAAGGACATCTGTTTTGTGTACCCCTGTCCCCAATATTACTGCCACAAGCTCAGATAATGAAAGAGTTGACGGTCCGAGTCTGAACAACTTCTCCCTTGGCTTGTCATTCATGGGAAGTTCTGCAACTTTCATTTTCTTTAACCCTTCGGCCAGAAGGGATTAATTTTTCTTTCCCGGCCAATTGTTGTTTCGGGACCATGACCAGGCAATACATGCAAAGAATCTGGCAGGAGATCGAGTTTAGCAATTGAGTGGATCAGTTCTTCATGATCTCCTCCTGGTAAATCTGTTCTTCCGATACTTGATGCAAAAAGTGTATCACCGGAAACGAGAACTTCTTCATCACCCTCGGAAATATGAAAACATACGCTACCAGCCGTATGTCCAGGAGTATGGATTACTTTGATAGTCATTCCACCTATATTGAGAATATCATTATCATTGATATCCATTGCATTTACATGAGTACTGAAAGGAATGTCCATCCATTCAGATAAATTCTTATCAGGATCTGAGAGTTTCTCTCTATCATTGGGATGAATGTAAACACACGGAAATGAAAATCCTTTATCATTGAGAAGGCCTTCTATGCCAAGAATATGATCAAGATGGCCATGCGTAAGCAATATAGCAATAAGCATTAAATCCCTTGATTTTATATACTCGAGTAATTCTCCGGTATCACCACCAGGATCAACAAATATTGCATTCTGTCCTGAATCGGAAATAAGGTATCCGTTTGTCAACAGCGGACCAAGTGGAAATCGTTTATAGTTCATTATCAATCACTCTCCGGTGTATCAACAATAAGGGTAACTGGGCCGTCGTTACATATATTGACCTGCATATATGTCTGGAATATGCCCGTTTCTACTTTTATATCCCTGCTCCTCAGTTGGTCAACGAAAAGATCATAAAGCCAGCTGGCATTTTCCGGACCAGCTGCCCTGATAAAGGAAGGCCTTCTTCCCTTTCTACAGTCTCCATAAAGAGTGAACTGTGATATTACAAGCATGGAACCATTTATGTCCTGAACTGAAAGATTAAGTTTTTCGTTTTCGTCTTCAAATATTCTCATAACAGATAACTTTTCTGCCAACCACACAGCATCTTTTTCAGTATCATCTTCCTTAACACCCAAGAGGATACAAAGTCCATTATTTATTTTTCCCACTTGTTTACCAGAAACCGTAACGTCTGCGTGTGTTACCCTCTGGACTACAGCTCTCATAATTTCCTACCCCCTGAAAACAGATATAACGTTTTTAATATTGTTTAGTCTGGCAATAACCTGATAAAGATGTTCAAGGTTTCTGACACCTATTTCTATCTTCATTCTCACCTGATTATTTCCAACCACATTAGCCTTCAGTGCTATAATATTACACTCTCCTGCCATAAGATTCTGGGCAACATCCGAAAACAGACCTGAACGATCGATCCCCTCAAGTCGCAATCGAGCATGATATTTCCGATTCAAAACAGTTCCCCAGCTTACTTCAATAGTTCTTTCATCTGATGAGTTCTTAATATTAGGACAATCAGTCCTGTGTACAGTTATCCCGCGTGTCCGGGTACTGTATCCTATGATCTTGTCACCAGGAACAGGAAGGCAGCAGTTTGCCATATTCACGAACACACCTTCAGCACCTTCCACTATGATGTCTGAGTCCTGTTTACCTGCACTTTTATTCTTAGCTTCTTCAGGTACCTCAATATCATGTTTTACCGACGAAATATGAGGCACAAAAGAAATGACTTTCTGAACAACAGTTGAAGCAGTAATATTACCTGATCCAATACTTATAAAAAGATCCTCGGATCCGGCATAACCCATATCCTTGGCAACTTTATTGAAAGCAGGAGTCATTTTCTCCATATCTATATCCCGGGAAAGATCTCTTTTACGAACTTCCCTGAGGAAAAGGTCTTTCCCTTTCTGGGAATGTCCTTCTCTTTCTTCCTTTGTTTTCTGCCGGAAATATGATCTTATCTTGGTCTTTGCCTTACTGCTTCTTGCGATCTTAAGCCAGTCAAGAGATGGAAAACCCTGAGGAGAAGTTATTATCTTTACGATATCGCCATTTTTGAGCTTGTAATCCATAGACACAATTCTGTTATTGACCATTGCTCCAACACATTTATGTCCAACTTCAGTATGCACAGCATACGCAAAGTCTATTGGCGTTGAATCTACAGTGAGGTTGAAAACCTCCCCTTTAGGAGTAAAAACAAAAACTTCGTTAGAAAACACCTCTTCTTTCACCCTTTCAAGAAAATCGGAGGGTTTCCGGTCATCCTGTTCTCCTTCAAGAGCCTGACGTATCCAGGTAAGTTTTTCATCCAGTTGATCCGGCTTATGGTTACCACCTTTATATCTCCAGTGAGCGGCAATTCCATATTCTGCAAGCCAGTGCATCTCCCACGAACGGATCTGGACTTCAAGAGGTTCACCTGTAGGACCAACAACGGTTGTGTGAAGAGACTGGTAGAGATTGTTCTTGGGATTGGCGATATAATCATCAAATTGCCCCGGTATAGGATTCCACATGGAATGAACTCTTCCAAGAACAGTGTAACAATCAGCTACAGAATTCACGACAACTCGAACCGCAAGCAGATCATAAAGCTGATCAATAGAAAGATGTTTTCTGTTCATCTTTTCATATATGCTATAAAAATGTTTGGCCCGGCCTTTTACACGGGCAGGAATATTGTCATTTTTCAAGCTGTTATTAAGCATTTCTATCGCATGATTGACAGTTTTCTCCCTTTCAGGAAGTTTCTGCCTTACTTTTCGCTTGATCTCATAATAAACATCCGGATTTGAAAATTTAAAAGCCAGATCTTCCAGCCCCCTCTTTACCTGATAAATTCCCATCCTGTGAGCAAGGGGTGCATATATCTCCAGGGTCTCCTTAGCTATCCGTTCCTGCTTGTCCTTTCGGAGTACACCAAGAGTTCGCATATTATGAAGACGATCTGCAAGCTTGATAAGAACTACACGAACATCTTTTGCCATTACAAGGAACATTTTCCTTAAATTCTCAGCCTGATAATCTTCAAAAGATTGAAAATGAAGTTTACCCAGTTTAGTAACTCCATCAACGAGTACATAAATCTCGTTTCCGAAAGTGGATATAAACTCATCTTCGGAAATATCTGTATCTTCAAGTACATCATGTAAAAGGGAGGCACGAATTGTTGTAACATCAATTTCCATTTCTGCCAGAATAGATGCGACATTCAGACAATGAACAATGTAGGGGTCTCCAGTAGAACGCTTTTGTTCACCATGTGCGTTCGCTGCGTAAACAAGTGATTCACCGATCAACTTAAGATCTTCTTTTTCAAGATATCGGGATATCTTTGACCAGACTTCATGCCATGCAAATTTTACAGCAACAGATCTCTGCTCCTGAGGAATTCGCCCCATAAAACTGTCACGAAGCTTTTTCAGCTCTCTTTTGACATTGACTTTTGATTCAGTTTGTACAGGCTGCTTAGCCCCGTGCTTTTCTTTATTCCTGTCCGGCAATATTTTCACCCTTAATCTGGAAGAATATTTATTGCGGCTTTACTGGAAAATAAATCAAATTATCAACAATCCAATTTTATCGAACCAGTATCCTGTCAAGGATAAACTGGACACAAATCTTACCACGCCAGTAATTGAGGTCAGGGTAATATATCCACCCCTGGATATCATCATACTGGTCCCACAATCCCGAAGAGTTAAAAGCAAGAAAATCCCCTGAATCTGAACTGATCCTGAAATGCAGTCCAGTCTTCCCCAGAGGTTTTAAACTTTCTGATCCGTCCCTTTGCATGAAAAACAATGGCCTGGGATTTCCTTTGCCGAATGGACCAAGTTTTGAAATATCAGAAAAAGTTTCAAGATCAATAGTCGCTGGATCAAGTTCCATTGCAATTACTAATGGCTCTTCATTAATATAGCTGGAAAACTGGTTTTCAAGCTCTAACCTTAGCTGCTCCCATTTTTCAAAAGCTACAGAAAATCCGGCTGCATAACAATGACCTCCCCAACGGTTCAGCAGAGAAGAAACATTTTCCAGAGCTTTAAGGGCATCTCCTCCTTCAGGTACACGGACTGTACCTCGTATTGAACCATTCGCGGGCGCGCCAAGAACTACCGGCCTGTTTTTAACGCTGCACAAATTGCTGGCTACACTGCTTATGACTCCTGCATGCCACTCATCTGAATAGAAAACATGTCCCTTATCCGTATCAGGATTCGAAAGCAGATCCGTAGAAATAGTAGATGAAATATCCCTGCGCATCTTATTGAACTCCAGAATTGCATTAACATATTCATCATGCTGACCGGAAGCCGCCAACAATTTAACGCAGTGGTCCGCTGAATCCATTCTACCAGGAGCATTTAAAGAAGGAATCACTTTCATTACAAGATCATTCTCTGTCAAATGATCAGATGAAAGATCGAGTTTTCGGATCAGACATTCAAGTCCGGACCTTTTTTTTCTGGAAATAACTTTCATTCCCTCATTGACAAACGCACGATTCAATATGCCTAAAGGCATGCAGTCCGAAAGCGTAGCAAGTGCAACCAGATCAAGTTTTTCAAACAACCATTCTTCAGGCATGATCCTGTGCTTAAAGGCCCAGGACCACAAGACCGAAGTCGCACATAGGTTACGAGCCGGGATATTTCCATCGTTCTGGGGATTTATCAGACCAGGTCTGTGAATTACCCTTCCAGGCATATGATGATCAAACACAAGAACAGAAATCCCTGAAACCTCAAGCTGATCCAGCAAATCCCCTGATCCAGTACCACAATCAACAACAACCAGAGTATTGCATTTGCTGCTTGCTATCCCTGATATCACATCCGGGTGAAGACCATAGCCCTGTTTATGTCTATGAGGGATGAAAAACCTGACTGGACAACCAATAGCCATGAATATCTCCATTGCCAACACTGTTGAACATATGCCATCTACGTCGTAATCACCGTAGATCACCACATTGCCAAAAGATCCATGATTATTTAACCAGGATTCATATCCAAAATCAGAAGTTTTACCAAGATTCAGATCTTCAAGAGCATTCCTCAGATTCGGATCTATCCATTCCTGGATTAGCCCGGCTTCGGATACAGAGAACTGCGACATTTCTAACAGGGATGCCACAAGTGGAGAACATCGAACTTTCCGGGCCAGAGCAACAGAAGATTCTGATGGCCTGAAGATCTTAAGTTTGGAAGAAGAACATAACGAAGGCAATCTTAGAAAGTATCCTTCGACTCTTCTTCATAAGTAAAGGAATTATTTGCAGCTTGATTTTCATTTTCAGGGGTTTCATCAGAAAAGCAGATTTTATCATTCTTGATTTCTGCTTCATCATCTGATGCTGACTCAACCTGGGACTCTTCCAGTGTTTCTTCAGCCCCGCAGGTATAGCATTCTACATTTTGCTGCCACGTATACCCCTGTTCACCAGATCGTTGTCTTTCTGTATCTGAATATTCTCCGGATTTTCTCAATGCGATGATAAGTGTGTTCCTTTCATCCCGAAGATCTTTGACTTCCTGCTCCATAATTCCAATAGTTTCCTTCTGATCCTTGAGAAGTCGTGAGTTCCTTCCTTTGATCTCAAAAAAAGCAGAAAGGGAAATAACCCACATAGCTACAGCTCCAGCAGCAAAAAGAGCAACTTCCCAGACACCTTGAGGAAGGACCCGTTCCCATACCAGAAACCGAACCACAACATCTGCGGTATTCTGAAAAGCGAAAATAGCCGCCATAATCATACCAAATGCAATACCAAGACCATAACTTCTCATTATTACCCCTCCTGACAGATATAAACAAGATAAAAGACCTATATTATATACGTTTTATCCAGACTAACCAAAGAATCTATATTCTTCTATATCATTTCCCATCCTTTAAAAAGAAAAGTTACTCTCCGGAAACAACCGATGAAAGCAGTGAAGAAAATCTTTCAACTTCAGAGCTGAATCTTGAAAGCAGCCGTGTCTTGTGATTATTCAGGTCCTGTGCAATTCCCTCAAGTATATCCTCCAGTTCAGATTCTGTAATTACACCTCTATCGGTCAGAACCAAAAGCCTTTTTCTACAGGATGCAAGAGCACTCTCATCAATTCTGTAACTTTCTGACAATAGGTCAAGAATTGCCTCCATAATAGAACCCCCCCTTTTATAATCATGGTTACCAGAATTTATTTTAATACCCCGCTGGATGATAGTAAACCATTGTCATATCTGTATAAAAAGCAAGGAGAGGGGCTATAGCCCCTCTCCTTGCTTTTTATTATTGTTCTGAAAAAAAGGAATCAACTCTGAGGCTTTCGCAGATACCACTCAGAGAGAACTGATGCAGCAATATAAATTGAACTGTAAGTCCCAACCACGATCCCTATAAGCAGAGCAAGAGAGAAATTAGCAAGAACCGGACCTCCAAGAAGGAAGAATGCGAGTACTGGAAGAAAGGTCGTGAGAGAAGTATTAACTGTTCTAGAAAGAGTCTTGTTAAGTGACACATTCAAAAGGTTAACGATACCCCATTTTTTTAGGTTCTTCCAGTTCTCCCTGACTCTGTCAAGTACAACGATGGTATCATTGAGCGAATAACCGACTATTGTCAGAATGGCCGCTATGAACGGAAGAGATATTTCTCTGCCGGTAAGACTGAAGATCCCAAGTGTAATTATCGAGTCATGAAGAAGTGCAAGAACGCTTACTACTGCAAATCTGAACTGGAATCGCACTGTAATGTAAATAAGAATACCAAGGAGTGCGAGAATCACAGCAATAAAAGCTTCACTCCTGAACTGTGCCCCCATGGTCGGACCGACCTTCTCAAAACGGAGCAGCTCAAGTCCAGGAAAGTTTTCTCTCAAAACCGACAGGACGTCTTTTCTTACGGATTCCTCACCGGCTTTTATCCTTATCATAACGCCTTTATCACTATATGCCTGAATAACTGCATTGTTTTGTCCCACTTCAGAAAGGACATTCCTGACTTCAGCAACTTCTACATTTTCCTTGAATGCGATCTGAAGCAGGTTCCCACCTGCAAAATCAATACCCAGATTAAGCCCCCTGGTCATAAGTATACCTAAACTTGAAATGACAAGGATCGCGCTGAGTATCAAGGCATACCGTCGGAACTTCATAAAATCCAAATTTAAAGAATCTATTTTAAACATGCTTCACACACTCCTTAGCTGCCTATCTATTGCGCACAAGGGAAGAAGTCTGTTTCCCCCGCATCATGACCTGAAGCATAACCCTCGTTACAACAACCGCAGCAAAAACACTCGCTACAATACCTATACTAAGGGTTACAGCAAACCCTCTCACAGGGCCTGACCCGAAATAATACAGAACGGCTGCAGCTATAAGTGTAGTAACATTTGCATCAAGAATTGTTGTGAAAGCCTTTCTGAATCCAGCCTCAATTGAGGCATTCGGAGTTTTTCCGGAGCTTAGCTCCTCTTTTACTCTTTCGTAGATCAGAATGTTACCGTCCACAGCCATACCTATCGTGAGAATGATTCCCGCTATACCCGGCAATGTCAATGTAGCTTTCAGACTTATCAGTCCCGCAAAAACAAGAAGCAGAGAGACACCAAGGGAGATATCTGCGGCAATTCCCAATAAATGATAATAAAGAAGCATAAACAGAACTACAAGGACAGATCCTATAAGACCAGCCCTTAAACCACTTTTTATCGAATCCTCTCCAAGAGTAGGACCTACAGATCTATTCTGCAGAACTTCAACTGCTACAGGCAAGGCTCCAGCCCTCAACATTATAGAAAGCCTCTGGGCTTCCGCAGGGCTAAAATCACCCGAGATCTGTGCTTTTCCACCAGATATTCTTTCCTGAACAACAGGCGCAGATATGACTACATTATCAAGAACTATCGCTATCTGCTCCCCAACATTATCAGCCGTAGCTCTGTCAAAAAGCTTTGTTCCTTCACTATTGAAATCGATAGTTACCATAGCTCTACCAAGATTATCATACTGTGTCTGAGCATTCTGAAGATCTTTACCACTCACAAGAGGAGATCCAAGAAGATAATACCTTCCTTCATCATCTTTTGTGACGAGTGTTCCCTCCATTGTCTCTGAGCGAGCTATAAGTTCTTTTTCCATTGCCTGGATCTCTTCTCTGGCAGCTTCCCACCTGAGAGATGCTTCTTGAAATTCCTCATCTGAATCATAATTCTCCCGTTGTGGTCCCGGCGGTACAGAAGTGGTTGCCTGGATAACTTTCCTGAACTCGAGAAGTGCAGTCTTGCCTATCAGTTCCAATGCTGCCTCAGGATCCTCTACACCAGGCAGATCAACAATGACCCTGTCTTTTCCTTCTCTCTGGATAACAGGCTCAGTTACACCATATTGATCAACACGGTTTCTCAACACTGCTAAAAGTCTGTCTATGCTGTCGTCCGTCAGAGGACTGGCTTCAGTACCTTTTGCCTGAAGCAGAATATGAGCTCCCCCTTTCAGGTCAAGCCCAAGATTAATACGCCCTTTTATTGGGAAGACGGACACCAGTGCGGCTACTATAACCAGAGATACAATAATCAACCGCCAGCGATCCCTTTTTACCATCTAAATACTACCTCCTTAGCTTACATAAGTATGCCAGTTATAAGTTCTTAAAATTAATGAAGACAGGTAAGGATCTATAAGATCACAGAAAAAGGAGCGGATGCTCCAGGGAGCCATCCACTCCGGCTTTTTCAGATTATCTTGAGAGGATCACTCATCCTCTTTTTCGGGAGATTCTTCTGGTTGTGACTTTTTAGCATCTGATAACGTTTCGTTCTCCTGAGCGTGTTTATTGGCAATTGAACTTTTGAGAACTCTTGCCTTGACACCGTCTGCTATCTCAATGATAACACTATCCTCTTTTACTTCTTTCACAGTGCCCCAGAAACCACCTGCAGTTACGACCTGATCTCCCCTGCCAAGGGAAGAAATAAGCTGATCATGCGACTTCTGCCTCTTTTTCTGAGGTCTGATAATAAAGAAATAGAAGATTACCACAAAAATTACGAGAGGGAAAAGCATCCCCATCAAACTACCCTGACCGCCCTGCAATGAAACCATCTCCTTCTCACTAAACAAATCTTACGCCAAGAGACATTCTAACATGGAAAAACATCTCCGGAAATATTACTGGCTTAAATTCCCTACATTATCTGCTTCACATAAAACAGAAGTTTTTCAAGTTCAACTGAAATATCAACGTTATATACCAGTATGTCCTCAGGTACTATTATGGATGTGGGTGAAAAATTAAGGATCCCCTTGAGACCGTTACATTTGACAATGGAATCTACACAGTCCTGTGCAGCATTTGACGGAACAGTAAGAATAATTACGTCTATGTTATTTTCGTTGATTATCCGGCAAGCATGGTCTATATGGTAACAGGGAATCCCGAAAATTTCATTACCTACCTTCTCGAGATCATTATCGAAAAGAATCTCAATACCATACTTTTTTGTATCAAATGCTTTATAACCGAGAAGAGCAGATCCCAGATGCCCAACCCCAACAAGACCCATTCTCCATTTTTGGGGAGGGGATAAAATATCATCCAGGTGTTCATATAGTTTTGCTACGTGGTACCCTACACCTCTTTTACCAATTTCACCAAAATATGAAAGATCCTTTCGGACCTGACTCGCTTTCAGGCTGAGCAATTTCCCCATTTCCTGAGAAGATACGACTTTCTGTCCCTCGGCATGCAATTTTGCAAGAAGACGATGATAAAGTACTAACCTTGCTACTGTAGCTTCTGCTATCTTCATATTTATCTCATCCTGATTCTAAAAAGAATACTGATCCCATAAAAACATATATAGATCGACCCATCAGAATATAATATCTTACAGAGATACATTTTTAGAAACTCCCCTGTCGAAAGTTAGTTGCTGAACGGTCGAATTACAGTAATCAGTCGATCCTGAAAAAATTTTTCCACTTACTTGCGGCATTTGATCATCTCAAGTGACGCAAAAGGTATACCCTCTACAGATACTTCAGATATCCGGAGGAGCTGGTTATATTTTTCGATCCTGTCGACTCTTGCAGGTGCTCCTGTCTTGATCTGGCCAACAGACATTGCAACTGCAAGATCACTTATGAAAGAATCAGCGGTTTCTCCGGATCTATGGGAAATCATAGAACTGAAACCTTTATTCGAGGCGAGTCTGATCACTTCTAAAGTCTCGGTAACAGTTCCAATCTGATTGAGTTTAATAAGAATGGAATTTGCTGATCCCTCATTTATACCCTTTGAAAGTCTGCCTTTATTAGTTACAAAGAGGTCATCACCGACTACCTGGACCTCCGAACCAAGCTTTGACATGAGAAGTTTCCATCCATCCCAGTCCTCCTCAGCCATACCATCCTCTATTGATATAATGGGATAGCTGCCGCAAAGTTCTTTGTAATAATCTATCATGCCAGAAGCAGAAAGTTGTTTATTTTCACCTGAAAGAAGATATTTGCCTTCTTTATATATCTCAGTTGCGGCAACATCTAAAGCCAGACTGATATCACTACCTGGCTGGTAGCCAGCCGACTGAATTGATTGAATTATTATATCAAGTGCCTGCCTGTTCGAATCAAGATTGGGAGCAAAGCCGCCTTCGTCTCCAAGGCCAGTACTTAAACCCTGTTGTTTAAGATTCTTTTTAAGACAGTGATATGTCTCCACACCCATCCTGATCGCATCTTCAATAGAATCAGCCCCGTGAGGGACTATCATAAACTCCTGGATATCAAGATTATTATCTGCATGTTCACCACCGTTAATAACGTTCATAAATGGTGTTGGCATAAGAAAAGGACCGAGCCCGCCAATATATGACCAGAGAGGAAGATCATGTTCCAGAGAAGCAGCTCGAGCTATAGCCATAGAAACACTGAGAGTTGCATTAGCACCAAGAATTTCTTTATTTTCTGTCCCGTCAAGATCTATCATCAGATTATCAATATATCCCTGGTCAACAGGATCAAGTCCAACTATTTCAGGAGCGATAACCTCATTGACATTGGTAACGGCTTTCTGTACGCCTTTGCCCATAAACCGTTCGCCACCATCTCGCAATTCAACAGCTTCATAGGTTCCTGTAGATGCCCCTGAAGGTACTGCTGCTCTTGATATTACTCCGCTTTCAAGCCATATCTCTGTCTCTATTGTTGGATTCCCACGAGAATCAAGAATCTCACGAGCATGTAAACCTATAATTGAGCTCATCTTTACAGTTACCCCCTTTTTGTGTTTTTCTTCACAACCCTTTTTACCATGGTCTTTCATCAGGATCAACCCTGGTTTCACTAATTAACCTGTATGGCTCACTTCCACGCTTTTTTAATTCTTTTTCATCTTCAAGCAATATTTCCACCTGTAGCACCCTTGCTGTATAAGCTACCTCTACAGAATCAGATTTATGAACATGGCTGGAAGATTTACAGACCCTACCGTTAATTCTGACAGCACCGATTGAGATCTTTTCCTGAGCCACAGAGCGCCTTTTAACCAGTCTTGACAATTTGAGGAACTTATCAATCCTCATGAAATACCTCCAGTTCATGACAACAGAGAGAGTATATCAGATATTCAGAGAAGTTTTCAATAATATACTTAATTATAATATAATATCTTTAGATTCCTGTTTTATCCTGAAATATTCCCTTATCTCATTATCAGTAGCTATACCTTTTATCATTCGTCCACTTATTTCTCTGAAACGATTCTTTGTTTTTCTCTTTTTCAGTGCCTGTATTATAATCTCTCCATGATCATCATTACCCTCAAGTTCTTCAAGAAAACTTCCTCCAGCAGCAATCACCTGCATGGGAAACTGTTCGCCGGTAGAATGCCAGACAGCTTCCAGATCATCAGGATCATCTCCAGAAACAAGGGCATGAACAAGCATTTTAACCTCTTCATTACGGATAAGAGGAATCACTTCATTTGCATTAATTTTCATTCGAAAGGATCTGTCTTTCCATAAGAGATAACATAAAGCTCCCTCCAGGTTATCGATCTGCTCCTCAACCGGTAATGTTGCGGATAGTTCAGTTATTCTGACATCTGTATCTTTTGTTGAACGTATTTTATTTCGGGATTCCTTTTTGATGGATATAAGCCTTTCCTGAAGAAGATGAGGAAGGATCTGAAGCTCTCTGGATAGATGGTTAATATAAGGAACAACTGTTTCCATGGGCAGGTTCGCAATTCCTTCAAGAAGTTCTCTTACTGCAACATTGTAGGACCCATCCTTGGACAACCTGGGTTTACGTACATAAAGATGATAGAGAACAAGAGGGCGAGCCTGTTTGATAGATTCCTTAAAAAGGTCAGGGCCATTATCGGAGAGAAGTAATTCATCAGGATCCTTTCCCTTCGGAATATCTACGACCTTTACTTCAAGCCCCTCTTTCTGAAGAACATACATCCCTCTTATAGTTGCATCCTGACCTGCTGAATCTGAATCAAAGCAAATATAGACCTTATCTGTTACTCTCTTTAATAATTTCGATTGTTCCTCTGTAAGTGATGTTCCCAAAGATGCAACCGTTTCCCCAAAACCACGATCATGCATTCTTACGGCATCCATATAACCCTCAACAACAATTGCGTAACCTTTTTTCTGTATGTTTTTTTTGGCCCTGTCAATAAGATAAAGTGTACTTCTTTTATGAAAAAGAACTCCTTCAGGACTGTTAATATACTTAGCCCCTTCTCCATCTACAAGTCTGCCACCGAAAGCAATTACACGTCCAGAGATATCTCTTACAGGAAACATTACGCGACCCCTGAATCTGTCATATGGACCGCTTGTACCTTCGATAACCAGTCCACAATCCATAGCCTCTTTCAATGATATACTCTGAGATCTCAGGAGAGACCACAGATTATCCCATCCGGCAGGAGACCAACCTATTCCAAAACCCTTAGCCATTTCTTTATTTACAGATCTTCCTTCAAGATATTTTTGAGCTGATATACCGCCTGGAGATAATAAAGAGTTGGAAAAGAAACCAGCAGCTTTTTCCATGATTTCAAAAAGAGATCGTCGAGAGGTCCGGTTTGCCGAAGATTCAAGAGTGACTCCTGCCCTTGAAGCAAGCATCTCAAGAGCTTCTCTAAATTCGAGGTTTTCAACAGCCATTATAAAACTGAAGAGATCTCCTCCTGCTCCACATCCGAAACAATGATATGTCTGTCTTTCAGGTGAGACATAGAATGATGGAGTTTTTTCACTATGAAAAGGACATAACCCACGATAATTCTTGCCGACTTTTTTAAGTCTCACATAATCACTTATAAGTTCAAGAATGTCCAATCTGTCCTTTATTTCCCTGACAGAATCAGATTTCATTTTAACTCCTCCTGTAGAATCAGAGGGGTGGACCTTCTAAAGCCCACCCCTCTGATTCTATCATTAACAGAAAATAGATTTATTGTTTTTTAAAGATTATATCAATAGCGGGGCAATTACCAGAGCAACAACTGACATTAACTTGATCAGTATATTAAGGCTCGGCCCTGAGGTATCCTTAAAAGGATCCCCAACAGTGTCACCAACAACGGAAGCAGCATGATTCTCTGTTCCCTTGCCCCCATGATGCCCTTCCTCTATATATTTCTTTGCATTATCCCAGGCTCCACCAGCATTTGACATAAAGATAGCAAGCATAACACCAGTGGTTATAGATCCGCCAAGAAGACCTCCAAGAGCTTCAGCACCAAGCACATAACCGACAAAAATAGGTGTGGCTACAGCAAGGAGACCTGGAATTATCATTTCTCTCAAAGCAGCTGCGGTAGAAATATCAACACACTTTTCATATTCAGGTCTTCCTTTGCCCTCAAGGATTCCTGGAATTTCCCGGAACTGCCTCCTGACCTCATCAATCATAGCCTGTGCTGATCGACCTACGGCCTGAATGGTGAGAGCGCTGAAAAGGAAAGGCAACATTCCGCCGATGAAAAGTCCTACCATAACTTTAGGGTTATTGAGATCTATAACTGCAAGTTCAACAGCCTGTGCATAGGCTGCGAAAAGTGCAAGAGCTGTAAGTGCTGCTGAACCAATAGCAAGTCCCTTGCCCATTGCAGCAGTAGTATTTCCTACAGCATCAAGTTTATCAGTTATCTTGCGGACTTCAGGATCGAGATCACTCATCTCAGCTATTCCACCAGCATTATCAGCAATTGGGCCATAAGCATCAACACTAAGACTCATGCCTGTGATAGAAAGCATACCAACAGCTGCACAGGCGATACCGTACAATCCTGAGAAGAAATAGGATACAAGTATTGCGGTACAAATAAGCAAAACAGGAATAACAGTAGATTTCATGCCTACAGCAACACCGGAAAGTATTGTTGTTGCATAACCTGTTTCAGTTGAAGCTGCTATCTGCTGAACTGGTTTATAGGCTGAGGAAGTATAGACTTCAGTGATAAAACCGATCAAAACACCGACAGCTACGCCGGAAAGTACTCCCCAGAAGAGATTAAGCTCATTGAAAATGGCTTTTGTCAGTACAAAAGAACCTGCGATCATAAGCCCACCTGTAACAAAAGTTCCTATCCTCAACGCAACCTGGGCATTACCGCCTTCCTTGACCTTAACAAAATAGACACCAATTATTGAAGAAACTATACCAATAGCAGCAAGCATAAGGGGAAACAGAATACCCTGCCCGCCAAAGATCGTCAGTCCAATTGCCATAGCAGCAATTATTGAATTGACATACGATTCGAAAAGATCTGCACCCATTCCTGCGATATCACCAACATTGTCGCCAACATTATCCGCTATGGTAGCAGGATTCCTGGGATCATCCTCAGGGATCCCTGCTTCAACCTTACCTACAAGGTCAGCTCCAACATCAGCTGCCTTTGTGTAGATCCCCCCACCAACACGGGCAAAAAGAGCTATTGAACTTGCACCGAAACCGAAACCGGTAATCGTTGAAGGGTCACGAAAGAGAGCATAACAGATAAGGATACCCAGAACACCAAGTCCTACAACTGCCATACCCATTACGCTTCCTCCCTTGAACGCAACGCCAAGGGCCTCATTAATACCGCTTTTTGCGGCAAAAGCAGTCTTACCATTTGCCTTTGTTGCAATTTTCATGCCAATGTAACCGGCAAGAGCACTGGCAAGAGCACCGAACAGGAAAGAAACCGCTGTAGACATTCCTATATTCAGCCAGAGAAGAATGGTAACAAGAATAACGAAAGGAGTCAGCCATCTGTACTCTCTTGACAGAAAAGCCATGGCACCCTTTTGAATAATTTGTGAAAGTTCATTAACCCTACTGTCATCCACTCCGAACTGATCAACTTTCCTGTAGGCAATAAAGGAATAGGCTAATGCCAGAAAAGCAGCACCGCCTACAAGGAACACTAACTGCAACGCCATAAACGAAACCTCCTTTTAATTTTAAAACATAAAACCAATTCAGCACCGCAACCTGGGCGAGCCTGAAAAAATAAAGCGACCATAATTATAGACACGACTGCACCGAAACACAAGCTAAACAGGTAAAAAAACTTTTCAGATCAAAGAAAATCCTAACTCCGTTTTTTACTTATAAAAACTGAAATATCCTCAAGTGAATTAACCCCTTTCAATGAACTTAGCATACCAATAATAGAACCTGTAAAGATATCTGCAACGAATTTCTTAACAGGTATTTTCCTGCCTTTAATGTAGATCTCTATTCCAGTATTAATTCTGCATGAAAGGTCTGCAATAAAATCTGACAGATCTGGCTCCTGACCTCTATAAAAACATTTTCCCCCCGGTAATGGTTCAACAGGTTCAAAAAAACAGATAATCCCGGGAATATCTTTGTCCTCAGAATATGGGCCAACCCATATTTTAGGCAGGTTCAGGGATTTTCCGCCCTCAAGTATAACAATATCATAAGGGTGAAATATCTCCGAGTTCAGATTGTTTTCCGAAAACTCCATACCAGGGGTTTCAGAGATGATCCCTTCATGACCCCAGAGAAAAGAAGGTACACTCTCTGACAGAATATCTCCTGTATCATTACCGTTACCTGATAAAAAAACTTTTTCATGAGTATGTTTTACATAAGCGACTTTAAAACCTTTTTCAGAAAGTCTAAGCACAAGTTCCCTTGAAAGGCTTGTCTTTCCGGAGTTTTTAAAACCTGAAACCGCAATAACCAGTGGCATTGTGAAACTCCTTTCTTCACTTTGAAAACTTTACTCTCTGTTAAGATGAAACTTCCACTGCTTCCTGTAATTGTCAAGCATGAAAACAAAGAGTGAGACTACCAGGGGTCCCATAAAAAGTCCAATGAAGCCCCATGTTGTCAATCCACCAACAACACCTATAAATATTATCAACAGATGGATCTTGCTTCCCTCAGAAACGATTAATGGACGAACAAGATTATCTATAAGGCTTACTACGAGAGCACCCCATACAAAAAGGATAAGGGCTCCCTTCCAGTCACCTGAATATAAAAGATAAAGAGAACCAGGGATCCACACAAGAGGTGTCCCTATTAGAGGAAACATTGCCAGAACAGCCATAAGTGCTCCGAAAAGCAATGGTGTAGGCAGCCCTACATAATTCCAGCCAAGTCCTCCAAGAATACCCTGTAATATTGCAGTTAATGTTATTCCGTACACTACGCTGTGAAGTATACGTTTGGCCCGGTCGAAAAACGCTTCTCTTTCATTATAAGGAAGTGGTGTTATGTCCTTAACAAAATCCATTATAAGATGACCATCCCTCAACAAAAAGAATGTCGCAACAGCTATAACAACAAGTTGAAGAACTATTCTTATGGCATTGCCGAGAAAACCTCTTGAAATTATTCCTATTGATGAAGCAACCCATCTGCCAGCCTGTTCAAAAATATTGCCAAGGAAACTAAACTGCTCCAGAAAAGGTCTTAAGTAATCATGAATGAACTTCGGAAAGATCATCTTAGAAATATTAATTTCTTCTGTTCCTGTATGCACCATAAAATCAGCGATCTCTGAATAAAGCCTGACTCCTTCCCTTGCCATTACAAAACCCGCCATTATAGCAGGAACAACTATTAAGAATATTAAGAATGTAGTTGTTAAAGCTGCTGCTATATTTGCACACCTGGACCTGAAGATCTTTTCATATAACAATCTGTATAGAGGATACACAAGGAATGAAAGCAGCGCCGACCATGCAAGAGGTTTCAATAGATTGATACTGATAATATAAGAAAGCCCTGCAAGGAAGATAAAAACTACAAGAAAGGGAATAAACCAGCCTTTAACTTTATGGATCATATTTCTGCCATTTTCGAATCCATTTCTGTCATTCTCGGATTCCAGGATAATTCACCTCCGGATCAACAGATTCTTAAGACTTCTGCCATGAATAGAGTATACTACTTTCTACTTTAAAGTTAACATAATAAAGGGGTGGATATTTGCAAATATCCACCCCTTTATTATGTCAGGGTTATTCCCATTCAATGGTGGATGGCGGCTTACTTGTCACATCCATAACTACTCTGTTCACTCCAGGTACCTGATTACAGATCCGCCTTGAAACAGTATCAAGAAGATCTGAAGGAAGCCTGACCCAGTCGGAGGTCATGCCATCCTGCGATTCAACCGCCCGTAAAGCAATGACTTCGGAATAGGTTCTTGAATCGCCCATAACACCTACCGTCCTTACTGGAAGCAGAACGCAGAAAGATTGCCATATATTTTCATAAAGACCAGCCTTTCTTATTTCTTCATCAAAGATCCTGTCTGCCTTTCTAAGTGTCTCAAGCCTTTCACTGTTAATTTCGCCAAGACACCTGACAGCCAATCCTGGACCGGGAAAAGGATGTCTCGATAAAATCCCCGAAGGAACTCCAAGCATCTTTCCAATTTTTCTGACTTCATCCTTGAAAAGGTCTTTCAAAGGTTCAAGTACTTCGAGGTCCATATCTTCAGGTAAACCGCCAACATTGTGGTGACTTTTTATAACAACAGAACCTTTACCTATCTTTCCACTTTCTATGACATCGGGATAAAGTGTTCCCTGAAGAAGCCACTCAGCCTGACCGAATTTATTAGCCTCTGCCTCAAACACCCTTATAAAAGTTTCACCTATGATCTTTCTTTTCTTCTCAGGATCAGTAACATTCTTTAAAGCATTTATAAATTTATCCGACGCATCAACATAATGAACCTTAAGGTTAAGCTTCCTGTAATTCTCTATTACTTCTTCAGCTTCACCCTCTCTTAAAAGACCATTGTTTACAAAGATACATTCCAGTCTGTCTCCTACTGCTTCATGAGTAAGCACCGCAGCCACTGTCGAATCAACACCACCTGACAAACCGCAGATAATGGAAGTATTTCCTGTTGATCCATGTATCTGTCCTTTCATATTCTCGATCCAGTCCTCAAGGTCCCAGTCTCCCCTGCATTTACACACTCTAAAAAGGAAATTGGAGAGGATATCCATCCCGTTCTGCGTATGAACAACTTCCGGATGGAACTGCAGTCCGCTTAACATTCCATTAGACGTACCCATGGCAGCCGGAACCCCATCTGATGTACTTGCGAGAAGTTTCATATCCTGAGGAAGATCCATTATATGATCACCATGACTCATCCAGACTTCAAAGGAACCTGGAAGATCTTCAAGGATAGGGCTAAAGTTTTTCTCGAGTGTTATTGCTGTTCTGCCATACTCCCTTCCAGATCCTGAAACGACTTTTCCACCTAAAAGTTTAGCCATCAGCTGCATACCGTAACAGAGACCTAATACGGGAATATCCATTTTGAACAACTCTACCGGAACCGATGCTGTTCCTTCATCAAGTACACTCTGGGGACCTCCTGATATTACTATACCGGAAGGGGCCAATTCCATGATACGTTCAAATTCCGTATCCCAGGGCAGGATCATACTATGAACCTTCAGTTCCCTTATTCTTCTGGCAATGAGTTGGGTATACTGTGATCCACAGTCAAGAATCAATATATTGTCCATTGCTTCAACTCCTTCAGAGATCATATCTTTTAAAATAATTAAAAAACCTCCAGAAAAAACGACACTGTCTTCTTTACTGATTTTAGAAATAATCTTACCAGATAAAAGAGAAGAAAGAAAAACCCCCCTGGTCAATTACCAGGGGGGTGAGATCATATATAGTAACTCAACGACGAGCTATCCGGAAAGAATTAATACATTCCCTCCATGCCGCCCATGCCGCCCATGCCGCCCATACCGCCGGGCATGGCCTGATCCTTCTTATCTTCCGGCTTGTCAGCCACAAGGGTTTCAGTCGTAAGTACCATTGCTGCAATTGAACCGGCGTTCTGAAGTGCACTTCTTGTAACCTTGACTGGGTCGATGATACCAGCCTTTATCATATCTACATACTCACCAGTTGCAGCATTAAGTCCTTCTCCGCCTTTGAGGTTCATAACTTTCTCGACGACTACATCGCCCTGGAAACCGGCGTTCTGGGATATAAGATGGAGAGGAGCACTGAGAGATCTGAGAACTATATCAGCTCCGGTCTTTTCATCACCCTCGAGGGATTCGACAAATTTTTCAAGCGCTGGTATTGCATTTACAAGTGCAACTCCTCCACCTGCTACGATCCCCTCTTCAACAGCAGCCCTAGTCGCATTGAGAGCATCTTCGATACGGTGTTTAAGCTCTTTCTGCTCTGTCTCTGTTGCTGAACCGACCTGAATAACTGCTACGCCGCCGACCAGCTTGGCAAGTCTTTCCTGCAGTTTTTCCTTATCATAATCTGAAGTGGAATTTTCAAGCTCAGTCTTGATCTGGGCTGCACGGCTCTTGATCTGCTCAGAATCTCCGGCACCCTCAACTATGGTTGTATCTTCTTTGGTTATCTTAACCTTTTTAGCACGACCAAGCATGTCGACATCGGCATTCTCGAGCTTTTTGCCAAGTTCTTCAGTTATAACCTCACCACCGGTAACAATAGCAATATCCTGAAGCATGGCTTTTCTTCTTTCGCCGAAACCCGGTGCCTTAACTGCTGCGACCTGCATAACTCCACGGATCTTGTTGACTACCAGAGTTGCAAGTGCTTCACCCTCTACATCCTCTGAGATTATTAGGAGTGGCTTTCCAGTCTGAACAACCTTTTCAAGAAGAGGCAGAAGATCTTTGATGTTGCTGATCTTACCATCATTTATAAGTATATATGCATCATCGTAAACTGTTTCCATTCTTTCTGTATCAGTAACCATGTACGGGCTAAGATACCCTTTGTCAAACTGAAGTCCCTCGACTACTTCAAGGGTTGTTCCAACTGTTTTACTGTCCTCAACAGTTATGACACCATCTTCACCAACCCTGTCCATTGCATCCGCGATAAGATTTCCAACTGTTTTATCATTCGCAGAAATGGAAGCAACCTGAGCAATGCTTTCACGATCCTTGATATCAATGGCCTTTTTCTTAAGCTCATCAACAACATGCTCAATTGCCTTCTCAATACCTGAACGCATGAACATACCGTTGGCTCCAGCTGCTACATTTTTCATTCCCTGGGTAATGATCCTGCGACCGAGAATTGTTGCAGTAGTAGTACCATCTCCAGCTACATCGTTGGTCTTGGAAGCAACTTCCTTGATAAGCTGGGCACCCATGTTCTCATAAGAATCTTCAAGCTCTATTTCCTTTGCAATGGTAACTCCGTCGTTGGTAATGGTTGGAGAACCGAACTTCTTCTCAAGAACTACGTTTCTTCCCTTGGGACCAAGGGTTACTGCTACAGTATCTGCTACTTTATCAATTCCGCCTTTCATTGCACGACGGGCTTCTTCTCCGAAACATAAAGTTTTTGGCATTATTAAATGACCTCCCTGGATTTGTAAATATTATTCAAAAAAACTAATTTTCAATTATTGCAAGAACATCTCTTTCACTGAAAATAACAAGTTCCTCGCCTTCAACCTTGACTTCAGTTCCAGCATATTTACTGAAGATTATCTTGTTCCCGACCTTGACTTCGAGAGGAAGCTTCTGGCCATTCTCAAGAACTTTTCCACTTCCTACTGCAACTACTTCACCCTCCTGGGGTTTTTCCTTGGCAGTATCGGGAAGAACAATTCCTCCCTTGGTCTTTGATTCCTGTGTGACCACTTTAACTACTATTCGATCGCCTAAAGGTTTCAGGTTCATCTAAAACATCCCTCCTGTGAATATTTATTGACTTTGTAAGTATTAGCACTCAAAACCATCGAGTGCTAATCATCGCAATTGATATTAGTTGCTGTGAGTTTTTTCCTCAACAACGCTTAGGCCTAAATAAGTGCGTTTATTGATTATTATTTTTACTTTTCTTTGTTTTTATCATTTTTATTCATGATTACATATGATTTGATATTTGCCAGGATGGGGAGGGAGCAAGCGTCAGATCAGACCTCTCACCTCTATGAAAAGCATTGTATCCAGCTGCTGCTATCATTACAGCATTATCAGTACAATGCCCCGGGGGAGGGAGAAAAAAATCAACCTTTTTCCTTTGAGAAATTTCACTGAGAGTTTTCCTTAAATGACTGTTTGATGCTACTCCACCGGATAAAGCTATTTGATCAATTCCCGTAAACTCCTGTGCAAGTTCAAGTTTTTCAACCAGTGAATCCACAGCAGCCCTCTGGAAAGATGCGCAAATATCCTCTACGGGTATTTCTGAACCTTTTTCCTGCAACTTTTTAACTTCCCATAATACTGCTGTTTTCAGACCACTGAAACTGAAAGATATTTCATTTCGCCCTTTCATTGGCACCGGGAAATTGTATCTGGAACATGAACCTATTGAGGCCATGCTGTCTACAACTGGACCACCCGGATAACCAAGTCCCAGTAATTTTGCTACTTTATCGTAAGCTTCACCAGCAGCATCGTCCCTTGTATTTCCAAGTATTCTGTAATCGCCAAAAGCCCTGACAAGAATTATTTCTGTATGACCTCCAGAAACCACCATGCTCAGGAATGGAGGTTTCAGCTCTGGATGATTTACTATATTAGCGAAGATATGCCCTTCAATATGGTTAACTCCTATTAGCGGAACATCCCATGCCTGAACAAGACCTTTCGCTGCCATAACTCCAACAAGTAAAGAACCCATCAGACCTGGACCAGAAGTTACTGAAACAAGATCGATCTCATTTTCAGGACAGGAAATACCGCTTTCCTTCAAAACAGCCCTTATCAATGGAAGAATAGCCTCCATGTGTTTTCTTGAAGCAAATTCGGGCACTACTCCACCAAATGGTGCATGATCATTGACCTGACTGGAGACAAATTCAGAAAGGACATTGTTCTGTCCCTCAAGTACAGCAACAGCAGTGTCATCACAACTGGTCTCTATGCCAAGAGTAATAAATCCCCTGTTCATGGTCACTTACCCACACTCAAGGGAATTTCCAATATTCCCGAATATTCACCATAAGCAAGTGGTAAAAGCTTTACATTATCCTGTTGCTTCATATTTCCCAGTGGAGCAAATACAGCTATAGTACCCGAAACGTCGGACGGCAAAAGCCCCTGTCTTGTAAATGCCTTTCTGGTAACAATATCTTCCCGCTGCAATTGGGATCCATTTATGAATACTTTTTCAGGATCAAAATCCCAGGGTTTAAATGTTTTGTAACGAATTATAAAAAGCTCCCTGCCTGCGGGACCTGTACCGAAATGGGAACTGTGCCACCTGAGCCAGTCCGGAGCGTCCGGATTTCCAGCAACAAGATCTTTAAGCTTTGAGTCTACAAGTATAAAACCCATCTGGGCCCGGGCTCCAATTATCATTTCCCCCAGTTGTTGCCCCTCTATCCATATCAGGCACGTCCTGGCATCAAGCGCCTCTTGAAGTTCCTCTGAAAAGACAGAAGTTACTCCCGTCAGGATCGTAAATGAAACAAAAAAAACAAGTAGAACAACAAATAGGACAGTTTTTACGGATCTATCCATCCTTGTACCTCCTTAATACCTGAATATAAATATATTGGGATTCTTAAATAATTTATTTTCCGAGAGCATGTTTTATCCAATCAAGCTCATCAAACTTTAAGAACATTGTCAATATCCCGAAAACAGCAACTGAAATACTGATAGTAGTCACAATCCAGACCATTTTTATGACTGTAGAACCATAAGGAGGGAAGGGCAGGAAAAATTTAACCAGCATAATAAAAGTAAACATAATTACAAGACAAAATGACAGTTTGACGATCCAGCTCAACGAAATAACGTGAAAATCTCCTTTTAGCTGGCGATGAATTATAATCCACCCTGTAAAGGCAGAAAGCGTAAATGCAATAGAATTTGCGAGGGCTAAACCATTGTATGACATAAACTGCATCAGGATCAGACTGAAAAATATATTGGATACCAGGCTTGTCATAGTAACTGCAACAGCAGCTCTTGGCAATCCTTTAGCATATAACCCCCTCATTAGTACTGTATTGCATGCCATCCCTGGAAGTCCTAAAGTATACATCATAAGCGACGAGGAAGTGGCCCTCCATGCCCAGTCCCCAAATGCACCTCTCAGAAAGAGAAGATTAACCATTTCGCTGGATATAAAGATCAGGCCTGCCGTGGCTGGTAAAACAATAAATAGTGTGAAACGAACCGATTGGGCCATAAGAGTCCCGAAAGTATCTTCACTATCCAGTGTACTTCGTGATAGTTCCGGCAGAACTGCCTGTGAAATAGCTACCACGAAAAGCCCCAGAGGAAGCTGAATTATCCTGTTGGCATAGTTCAGAACAGATATAGCTCCATCGACGAGAAATGAGCCCAGGATCTTGCTGATCACAGGATTCAACTGATTTATAGAAAGACCCGCGGCATAGGGGAAAAAGAGTTTCATCATCTGGATGAGTTCACTGTCATTACGGCGCGGCTTTGCCGGCCAGAGGAAAATATCAATTTTGTATGTCCAGAACCATTGCAGAGCAAATTGGGAAAAACCACCAAGAAGGACGGCAAATACGAGACTCCATATACCTGTACGGGATGCAAAAAGCAAAACCGTAATAATAAATATTACATTGCTTAAGGCAGGTGCTACTGCAGGAATAAAATAATAGTTCATGCTGTTCAGCACACCCATAGCAAGTGCCGCCATGGAAACAAAAAGTAGAAAGGGGAACATGGAGCGGGTAAATAACATGGCTAAATGGTGTTTACCCGCGTCAAAACCAGGTGCCATAAGAGAAACGAGCAATGGTGAAATCAGGATACCAAGAATTACTGTAACTGATCCGGCAATGAAAAGCACTGCAGTAGCCTGTTTTGCCAGATCCCAGGCCCTTTTTTCTCCATCCTTATGAAGGGTTTTTGAAAAAACAGGTACAAATGCCGCAGATAAAGCCCCCTCCGCAAGTAGCTGCCTTGACAGATTTGCAAGAGTGTAAGCAATATAAAAAGCATCAAGCTGCCTTGAAGCACCGAAGAAGGCAGCTATAATGATCTCCCTCACAAGTCCGAGTATTCTACTTGCAAAAGTTCCAATCATCATTATCATTGCATTGCGGACCATTCGAGGAAGCTTGTTATGCATTCTTGCCTCCATAATCTGAAAAGGGGTAATCTATAATGACAGAATCTATTGTATTCTGGGGAATTGGAAATTCTATCATCGGAGACGATGGTACCGGACCCAGAATTGCAAACGAATTAATTGAACGTAATCTGCCATGGCTGGCGATCTATAACTGCGAAACTGTTCCAGAAAATTATGTCGCTCCACTAAAAAGGCTCAGCCCTGAAACTCTGATAATCATTGATACGGCAGATATGGGACTTGAGCCGGGAGAATACAGAAAAATGAGCATTGAAGAATTCTCGAATATAACTTTTACAACTCATGGATTCCCACTTGATCTGCTTCTAAAAGATCTTAATATACCAAAGATCATCACTATCGGTGTTCAACCCGAATACCGAGGACCTTCAGAATCATTGAGTATTCCGGTCTCTAATGCTGTAAATGAGCTCTGTAACATTTTAGAACAAAAAGAATGGGACCGGATACTTTCTGTTCACCAGGAAAAACGATCGCCGAGGTAAAACTTTCTTGCAACTTCACTTTCAGCTACATATTCCGGGGATCCTTCAATAACGATCTGCCCTCGATGGATAAGATATGTCCTGTCTGTAATTGCAAGAGTATCACGGACATTATGATCCGTAAGGAGGATCCCGTAACCCTTAGCCCTGAGACTCAGAATTATCTGCTGAATATCGTAAACCGCTATCGGATCAATACCACTGAAAGGCTCATCCAGAAGAAGGAAATCGGGTGCTATAGCCAGGCATCTTGCTATCTCAACCCTTCTTCTCTCTCCTCCGCTTAAAGCATAACCGGGAACATCTGCAATTTCAGAAAGCCCAAGGTCATTCAGGAGCTGATCACGTATTTTTCGAATTTCCAGAGCATTGCATCCAAGTTCTTCAAGCACAAGAGTAATGTTCTCATTGACACTCAAATTTCTGAACACAGAAGTTTCCTGGGGTAAATAGCCGATCCCGTTCCTCGCTCTTCGATAGACAGGAAGAGGAGTAATATCCTTTTCATCAAGCAGGATACTTCCATTATCCGGTTTTATCAGGCCAACGATCATATAAAAAGTAGTAGTTTTCCCGGCTCCATTTGGACCAAGCAACCCTACTATTTCTCCCATATTTACCTGAAGATCGACTTCAGATACAACCGTCCTGCCCTTAAATGACTTCTCAAGTTTAACTGCAGAGAGTTGTACAGTCATTCCTTTTCTTTATCTCCGTTCATCCTGAAAACAATCCGGGGATCACCAGTAGCTTCTATTTTTTGTGTACCAGGAAAAAATACAAGGTTGCTGGCGGTGATTATCCTGTCACTCTGAACAGCTTTTGCATTTCCTGAAACAACGATCGTACCCCTCTGTTTTGAATATACAGCCTTGTCTCCAGTTATAACTGTTTTTTGATCATTATTACCTTCAAGAGTCAGGCGAACATTTTTTTCGACGATCATATCTTCTATCAGATCTTCCACGATAGTCCCTTCCATTTTTTCACCTGAAACAGTTATTCCTGATTCGGAATCACTAAAGTGACTGATCTTAAATGCTTCCAGATCATTACCAGAAAGATCAAGAGAATCTGCAATAATATGCCTGGTCCCGATCTTTGCATCAACATTACCATTAAGAGAATAATATACAGGGTCCTTAAACTCAGCCTGCAATTTGTCACAGACAAAGTTCACAGACTCACCATTTAGAAAACCTTCTCCTTTTACAGAATCCCAGAACAGT
Source organism: uncultured Synergistales bacterium (assembly GCA_964410915.1). Taxonomy (GTDB): domain Bacteria; phylum Synergistota; class Synergistia; order Synergistales; family JAFGMB01; genus CAZFJG01. The sequence continues at coordinate 60,318 of CAYPIU010000002.1, forward strand.
GCTGATGAGCCGTCTATCTTACCCTCTGCTCTATCAGCATTGATATCAAGCTCGTTCCTTGTGAAAAGGACGTTACCAGAAGCATATACACTGCCCTTATCAGGATCATACTCCATTCGGTCTGAATCAAGCTTCATCTCTTCCGCCATAACTGAAGAGACCAGAAAAAACAACAGCAATATAACAGTTAAAAAAGGGATGTGTCTTTTCAATAAATTCATCTCCTTTATTCTGTATTCCCAGGTTATTCTACATTATTTGAAACAAACAGGAAATAAAATACCGTAACCTGAATATACTGTTAATGAGATCCCGAAAGACTTCCTGTGATCACCCCAGAACATACATCAATGATCATTCGATAAATTCTGAATGAAGTGCCTGTACCGCTTTCTGAGCCTGAGGCTCGGATACTACACATATAATGGATATGGAAGTAGCCGCTATCATATCAATATTTATTTCATGTGCCGCGAGTGTTGAGAATACCCTGGAGGGTATATCAGGACGATTGGATATCCCGGCACCAATTACTGAAACTCTCGCTATTTCGGTGTCAAATGTTACACCCTGAGCCCCGGTCTCCCTTGCAAGATTACGGCAGACTGTTATTGCCCTTTCTATGTCAGCCTTTTTAACCAGAAAAGCAATATCATTAATCTGGCCTCTCATAACACTCTGGATTATCATTTCAGAGCTAATATCATTTTCAGAAAGAGCAGAGAATATGGTTGCAGCTATTCCCGGTCTGTCAGGCACTCCAAGAACGGCAATCTTGGCGGTATCTGTGTCATATGCAACAGCCTTTACATTATTGTTTTCATTTCCCCTGTTTGCCATTATCCAGGTCCCCTCCTCAGAAAAAGGTGCTGTAAAAAATATATTTACTCCTGTCTTACGAGCAAGTTCAAGAGCCTCCATATCCGGTAATACAAAACCAAGAACAGCCATTTCCATACATTCATCAGTATTAAGCTCATCAATCTTCTGCGAATTTACCACAATACTACGATCTCCTGAATATACTCCTGTATCCTTCGACCAGAATTCACATCTTTCTGTTCCCAGACTGGATGCAATAGCAACGGCAAGAAGATCCGACGCACCTTTGTTCCCAGATATCTTTCCATCCCTTGACAATTGGGTAAAACCACCACTGATCACTGGAACTTGACCTGACCGAATACTTTGAGTCAATAAACTGGTATCGATTTTTGAAACTGCTACCTTTATGTCCCGGTCATCTATCTCCAATCCAATATCACTATCCCCGATCGCTACAGAAGAAATCCCGTACTGTTCCATCAGTTGTGAATATATTACAGAAACGTTAAACAGACCGGAATGAATTTGATGTAATATGTCCCTTCCAGTTTTTAATACCTCGTCTGAAATACCAGGGCTTCCAAATGACTGATTCTGGTTTGAATTATTCTTTAAGACGATAACAAGGTTTTCCTCTTTATGGATCCTTTTAAGACGTTCAATGATATTATTGGCTCTTTCCTGAGTTGAAAAAAGGTCGAGACTGATTACTAAAACACGCATTCTCATCAGATTTCCCTCCTCAAGCCAGGTAGACTTTCAATTACAGTACCCTGGTAATCCTCATCCAACACAAAAAATCGAGAACGGACGCCATATTTCGTAAATATTGAACACATTAATTTGGCAACTGGATTCCCTGAACCGTTTGAAAAAGCAATTACGCTTGGGCCTGAACCGCTTATTGCGACTCCAGTACACTCTGGGATCTCTTTTACCTCCCTGAGAATAGTCTCTCCACCAGGAAAGAGCTTGGATCTGAAAGGCTGGTGCAATTTATCACCCATTGCCCATGGAAGATTATCAAATTTTCCAGTAGCCCATGAAGCAGCCAGAAGCGCAGATCTGCTTAGATTAAAAACTGCATCCTTCATAGATACGTTTTGCGGAAGCGCCTCTCTTGCATCTTTTGTACTTACCTTAAAGTCGGGCACCGCAACAACTGCAACGATATCTTGAGGTAACCGGGGCATTTTTACAAATTTAAGTTCTCCATTATCCCAGCAACTGACAACCATTCCACCAAGGCAACATGGAACAACATTGTCCGGATGCCCCTCGGCCTCTACCATAAGAGGAAGTAGAGCCTCCCTGGACAGTGGAACATCCCGGAACAGATTTGCGATCATCACACCACCAACAATAGCTGTGGAAGAACTGCCAAGCCCTCTGGCCAGGGGTACGGCATTTGACGATCTTACGCGAAGTCCTTTTTTAGCTATACCCCAGCTATCACATGCCTTTTCATAACTCTGGATAAACTGGTTACCAATATCCCTTGACAGCTCAGTACTTCCCTCTCCAATTATATCTATGGAATACTCGCCCTCCGGCATTGTCTCAAGAACGTCAAAGAAATTGTAAAGCGAAAGAGCAAGACCTACCGTATCAAAACCAGAACCAAGATTCGCACTTGAGGCCGGGACCTTAACTCTAAGAGGAAGTCTCATTGGAAAGAACCTCTTTCAGAGCTGCCCATGAACCCTCGATCTCCTGAGGACCTTTAAGACCTGGAAGGGGGGCATCAGGATCCTTTAACCCATTGCCTGTCAAAATGCAAACGATCTTCTTACCACACGGCAAAATTCCCCTGTCAGCAAGCTTTAAAAGTGAAGCGATGGTAGTACATGAAGCCGGCTCAGCAAAAATACCATCAGTTGCAGCAAGTATCCTCTGAGCTTCGAGGATCTCTTCATCGGAAACACTCATAAATTCACCATGACTTCTCTTGACTGCGTTGCATGCTTTTGAATAGCTAACAGGATGTCCTATGCGGATAGCTGTTGCTACAGTTTCAGGATTATCGACACTACATTTATTTACAAGGGGTGCTGAACCTTCTGCCTGAATACCTTTTAATTGTGGGAGACTTGAACATCTTCCGATTTTTATATACTGCTCAAAACCTGCATGATATGAACTGATATTGCCTGCATTACCAACAGGGATAAGAAGCCAGTCTGGGGAATCTCCAAGCTCATCACATATCTCCCAGGAAGCTGTCCTTTGGCCAACAAGGCGATATGGGTTTACCGAATTGACAATAGCAAGCCCCATTTCTTCCGAGGCCTGTCTTGCAAGCTCAAGAGCCTTGTCAAAGTTCCCCTGTATTGAAATTACTTTTGCTCCATAGACCAGGGCCTGTGTAAGCTTTCCCATTGCGACGTAGCCAGCAGGCAAAATAACGAAACATGGTATACCAGCATGAGCAGCATAAGCAGCTGCTGAAGCTGATGTATTACCTGTTGAAGCACAGACCAGAGCCTTTGCTCCATTTTCTACTGCCTTCGCTACAGCCATTACCATTCCTCTGTCCTTGAAAGAACCGGTCGGATTGAGCCCTTCAAATTTAACTCTTAGATCTACCCCAAGCTTTTGACTAAGGTTTTTGAGATAGATCAAAGGGGTATTCCCCTCACATAAAGACAGCCTTGGTGTATCTGCACCTACAGGTAATAACCTTTCGTACTTATCAAGAATTCCTCCAGACATGAACTACACCTCCATTAAAAAAGCCTGTAACGTCATTTGGAGACGATACAGGCTTGACCGTGGTTCCACTCCAGTTCCCGATCTCATTCTAACAACCGGACACTCAATTCAGCTTTAAGGGGCTTACCCCGGCATCTTATCCTTTAGCAGGCTTCGATACCCGCTCAGAGGTGGTTTTCACCTGATCTGTCCTGAAGAAACTTTCAGCCCTGGTTCCCTCTCTCTGAATGGATCTGATCAGGTTAATTTCCTCTTCATCGCGAATTATTAGAATCACTGTAATAATCAGGGAATATACTACCCCGAGCCAGTCTTGTCAATCAAGAGTATCTCAAAAAAGAAAGACTTATCAGAAATTGTTATTCCTGAAAATCGAAAAGAAATTGATTAATATTGCCTGATTTCTGTTATACAGGACTTGAAGTTTCGAATCTGCAATGGTAATATACCCAATGCTGTGTTTGCAGCATATCTTTGGGGGATAGTCTAATGGCAGGACGTCTGACTCTGGATCAGAAAGTCGGGGTTCGAATCCCTGTCCCCCAGCCAAAAGGCCCCATCGACTAGTGGTCAAGGTCATCACCCTCTCAAGGTGGAGACACGGGTTCGAATCCCGTTGGGGCTACCATAAAGAATAAAGAGGAAGGGCTAAGCCCTTCCTCTTTTTTATCAGGGATTTTTGTTAAGGATATCTACCCTTCAGATCTGTTCTGAATAACAGGAAGATTTATCTCAAAATCTGCCCCGTCATTCCCATTCAGGAGATATATCGATCCACCATGAGCTTCAAACACTCTTTTCGCTATAGCAAGTCCAAGTCCATAGCCACCGTTACCCCAGCTGCCCCTTGCTCTATGCTGATCTCCCCGCCTGAATCTTTCAAATATCCTTGCCCCAGACGGAGGACTTATCCCTACCCCGTTATCAGAGATCCTGAGTGAAAGGTTGTCTCCCTTACTTTCAAGAATGAGAGTTATCTCCCCACCAGGTTCATCCTTAAACTTTTCATGTACATATTTAACTGCATTATCTAGGACATTATTGATCGCACGAGTAATATCAGAGATTCTCCCGTTAACTACCACTTCTTTCTCGATAATGTCATTGATCTTTATATTCTCTGCAAAAGGATGTTTTGCATATTCCTCCATGGAAGCCTGCAGAAGTAATGATATATCGATGTTTTCCTTATCTTCGGAAGGAGGTTGAGATTCCATCCGGGAAAGTAAAAGCATATCATCAACAAGACCTGTTATTCTTTCCTGCTGTTTTATGACTGTATTAAGATATTTTACAGCCTCTTCATTATCCTCAAGAATATCAACAAGGTATTCTGCGGTAACTCTTATGGTGGTTAGAGGCGTCTGAAGTTCATGGCTTGCATCCGCTATGAAATTCTTTCGGGCTTCTTCCTGCTCTCTTTCGTGGGTCAGATCATTAAGTACTATCAACATTCCCGTACCTGCGGGACTTGCTGAAACTCTCAGATATTTATTCCCCATTTCAGGTATATTGAGATATTCATATTTTTCTAGGCCATTATCTGCATTATCCATTACAGAATACATATCATGATAGGGGATCAGCCTTTCAATGAATTCACCCTGTTGGACATTCGACTGAATTCCAAGAAGACTTATGGCTGTTTCATTTATAAACCTGATCTTTCTGCCTTTATCCAACAGGATCACGCCTGTAGGCATTATAGTGATTATGCTGTTTAACATTTCACGTTCCATCGAAAGATCATCCATTGTTGACCTGAGGTTTTCTGACATACTGTCAAGTGCATTGGAAAGCTTCTGAAGTTCAGTATCTTTCATTAGAGGAAAATGGCCTTTCTCACCTCTTGCTATCTGACATGCGACTTTTATGATATTTTCAAGTGGCCTGAAGAAACGGCGAATTACCCAAAGTTCAAGTAATATTACTACAGCTACAAGCATAAGAATATATACTATCAACCTGTTCCGGGCCTGGAGAAACGCCTTTTTAAGCGTTTCCATAGGATATGCTATTCTAACGACCACAGGCTCATCATCAATTTCTGACTTTTGGGCAACATACAAAAGATCCGCATTCAGACTTCTGCTATAGCGCAGACTCGTACCATTTCCTTCATTAAAAGCTGTTTGTATTTCGGGACGATTGAAATGATTATCAAGTTTAGAGGGATCTACATCTGAATCCAGAATAACCTTGCCATCCCTTCTAATTACTGTCAGCCTGCCCCCTATCATTGCTCTCCAGTTATCAAGATCAACTTTGAGGCTTTCTAATCCATTAGCATCGATAAAGTTTCCCAGTGCAGCAGTCTGCCTGCTTATCTCACTTCGAGCCTCTTCTACTATTCTGTCCTTCAATATTCCACCGAGCATGATCCAGCTGATGGCAAAGGCAAATACCGTGATAACTGCAAAGATAAACAGGAGCTGATTCTTTAGATTTTTCACAAATCATTCCTCCCATGAAAGTCTGTATCCCCTGCCTCTTAAAGCCTGGATGATCAGTTTGGGTTTATTGAGATCGTCAAGTTTTTGCCTCAGCCGGGAAATATGGACATCTACGGTTCTGGTATCTCCGCCATATAAACCCCATATTCTAGCAAGAAGTTCTTCCCTTGAGACCACTCTACCCGGTTTTCGACATAAAGACTCAAGAAGCTGGAACTCGGTAGGACTAAGATCTATCACTCGATCCCTTAAATAAACAGTTTCTTCTTCGATATCTATAAGGATATCCCCGTTAACAATGGTCGGTACGGGATCTTCTCCTGCACTTCTCCTCAGAATAGCTTTGACTCTCGCAACAAGTTCCGGAAGAGAAAAGGGTTTTTTGATATAATCATCAGCCCCAAGACTCAGACCTTCGACAACATCCCTTTCTTCCCTTCTGGCTGTCAGCATAATAACTGGAATATTTTTAGTCTCGGAACTTGCCTTCAGCCTTCGGCAGACTTCCCACCCATCCATTTCAGGAAGCATAATATCAAGTACTATAAGATCGGGGCGCAGCATTTGTACAAGATCGAGAGCAGCATCTCCGTTATTCACTGACTGGACTTCAAAACCATGCCTGCGGAATGCTTGTGTAACTATTTCAACAATAGCCCCTTCATCCTCCACAACTAATATATTTTCCCCAGCCATAGGCAGCAACCCCTAATCGAACTTTCTCTCTATAGGCCGCCTGAACTTCGAAGCGGAAGCAAATTCCCCCGTAGAGATGTAAAGGATCCTTTCAGCAATGTTCGTAATATGATCTCCAGCTCTTTCAAGGCTGCGAGCAACAAGAAACAGCTCTGACCCCTGTTCAATCCTGCTGGATCTTTCTATCATCATAAGAACAAGCTCCCTGAGTATCTGCGTTTCAAGATCATCTACCTGGTCATCCATGGCAAAAACTGTTTTTGCAAGGTCTATATCACGTCTGTCAAATGCCTCCAGACTTTTGTCAAGCATAACTTTAACTACATCGTTCATTCGAGGTATATCGATAAGAGGCTTAATGTATTCCTCTTCTGATAATCTTATCGCTGTTTTGGATATACTGGTCCCATAATCTCCAAGCCTTTCTAAGTCACTCGCCATATACATGCAGGAGGAAACCGCTCTGAGATCTTCTCCGAAAGGCTGAAACCTTGCAATAAATTTTAAACAGTCATTCTCGATCTCGTACCTCAGACTATCAATACTGTCATCCATCTCAATCACAGTTTTTGCGAGTTCAGAATCCTTGTTCTTGAGTGACCATACAGATTTGGAAAGTGCTTCACCGGCCATTTTGCCAAGTTTGAGCACTTTTCTTTTTACTTCGTTATAACTTTCTTCCAGAGATGCACGTGTGTTGATCGTGTTCATTGTCCTCCACTCCTAACCGAATCTCCCGGTAATATAGTCTTCAGTCCTCTTATCACTCGGACTGGTAAATATATCAGTAGTCAAACCGCATTCTACAAGTTCCCCAAGGAGAAAAAAGGCAGTATAGTCAGATATTCTTGCCGCCTGCTGCATATTATGTGTAACAATAATTACAGTAAAATCTTCTTTCAGCTGACGGATAAGTTCTTCTATCTTGGCTGTGGCAAGTGGGTCAAGAGCACTTGTAGGTTCGTCCATTAAAACAATTTCCGGCTGAGTTGCTATAGCCCTTGCAATGCAGAGACGCTGCTGCTGCCCCCCGGATAATCCCAGGCCTGAACTGGAAAGCTTATCCTTAACTTCTTCCCAGAGAGCAGCTCCCTTGATACTATCTTCAACTATCTCATCAAGTTTTTCCTTATTTCTGATTCCATGAAGCCTCGGGCCATAAGCTACATTGTCGTAAATACTCATTGGGAATGGGTTAGGTTTCTGGAATACCATTCCTACGTTCCTTCTAAGAGATATTACATCAGTATTTTTGGAATATATATTTTTACCTTCAAGTTCGATAAGTCCCTTTACACCTGCACCCCTTATAAAATCATTCATTCTGTTAAGGCACCTCAAAAAACTACTCTTTCCGCAACCTGAAGGACCAATTAGAGCGGTGACTTTCTTCCTGAATATCTCAAGAGAAACGTCCTGAAGGACATGGTTCTCACCATAATAAAGGTTCAGATCTTTAACTTTTAACTGTATATCCGTCATGAATTTTCTCCTTTTCTAAGCTCTTGTCGATCTTCTGAAACGATTACGGAAATATATACCTACCGAACTTATTCCAAGAACTACTATTAAGAGGACCAGCGCAGTCCCATACTGTATTGGCCTTGTCTGTTCTATACGAGTACCTGCTGTTGCAAGCACGAGAATATGATAAGGTAAAGCCATCACCTCATCAAAAATATTTTTAGCGATATCCGGAGTAAAAAAAGCAGCTCCCGTAAAGATTATTGGCGCTGTCTCACCGGCAACTCTGCCTATGCTTAGTATAGCACCAGTAATTATGGTAGGCATAGCAGCAGGAAATACAACCTTGTATATTGTCTGCCATTTCGTCGCCCCAAGAGCATACGAACCATCCCTGTATTCCTGAGGGACTGCAAGAAAAGCCTGTTCAGTGGCTGTAACTATTAAAGGTAATGCAAGACAACCGAGAGTGAGACCCGCGGAAAGCAAACAGGAACCGAATTTCAACAGGACAACAAAAAGAGATAAACCAAAAAGTCCGAACACCACAGACGGGACTCCCGCAAGACATCTGACTGCCAGACCAAGCATAAGGGTAAAAGCATCTCCTCTGGAATATTCTGCAAAATACAGTCCAGTAGCAACCCCGACAGGCATTGCAAAAAACATGGAAACCAATACAAGCTGGATGGTACCTATCAGGGGAGTACTTATTCCTCCCTTTGTCATACTATCCCTTGGTGGCTGGGTGATAAATTCCCATGAGATAGACTCGTATCCATTGACAAAAATATACATCACTATTGCCATAACAAGCATTACTACTGAAATGGCTGACATCCAGAATATAACTGTCATTATCCTGTCGAAGAAACGTCGCATTTTCATCATTTATTCAGCCTCCCCTTTGACTCTATCCACATTGAAAGAAAGTTAATGATAAGGGTCATTATAAGAAGGATCAGGCCAGCGAAGAAAAGTGCATGGTAGTGAACGGAACCAACAGGTGTCTCTCCCATCTCAGCTGCAATCGTAGAAGTAAGCGGACGGACAGGATCAAAGATCGACCTTGGGATAATAGCCGCGCCTCCCGCAGCCATAAGGACGACCATTGTTTCTCCAAGACCTCTCATTATGCCAAGCAGGGTACCTCCCAGAATACCCGGCAGGGCATACGGGAAAACAACTTTACTTATAGTCTCCCATCTCGTCGAACCTAAAGCGTAAGCAGCATCACGAAGTTCCCGGGGTACTGAGGAAAGGGCTTCTTCAGAAAGAGAACTTACTATAGGGAGAACCATTATTCCCAAAAGTAATGAAGCATTGAACATATTGAGCCCTGTAATGAGGGTGAATTTATCCTGAAGCCAGGGTGCGATAAGGATCATTCCAAGAAATCCAAGAATAATAGAAGGGAAGAAGCCCAGAATTTCCAAAACCGGTTTCAGAACATCATGCATCCAGTCAGGTGCAACTTCAGCTATGAAAATTGCAACGAGAAGACTGAAGGGTACGGCAATCAGTGAAGAGAGAAATGTTACACTAAGTGTCCCCAGAATTAATGGCAGCATCCCGAATACTCCAGGTTCTTCTGTAGGATACCAGTATTTTCCTGAAAGAAGATCTCCTATGGTAGCCTCGGATAGCACCGGAACACCTTCTTTCACAAGAAAGAACAGAATGAATACCATGACCACTACACCAAGACTCGAAATACCCTGGATAATAATAGCCGGAATCTTTTCCCCTTTCATTAATATCCACACCTTTTACGTGAATTTAAAAAACCTGCTGCGACCTTCTTTTTGTTCATGGGTATTAAATGAAGGACATACAGCAGGTTTATTAGAGTTACGACTCTGGGATCAGAGCTTTTAAAGGATTTAATTTACATCAGCGTTAAATATTATCCTTGCCTAAACCGGCTTTGTTAACGTACAGGCACATAACCTTCGTTGGCTACTATTTCCTGACCGGCTGCACTGAGAATGAAAGTGATGAATTTACCGGCATCACCCTTTGGCCAGCCGTTAGTGAACATGTAAAGGTAGCGTGAAACAGGGTACACACCATTTTTGGCATTTTCAACTGTGGCTTCTATATCATTAACAGTAAGACCTTTTACTTCATCACTGAGATACCCAATCCCGACATAACCAACAGAAAGTTTGTTCTTAGTTACGGTCTGCACCATAGCACCGTTGGAAGCAACCACAAGAGCTCTTTCGGTTACACGCTCTTTGTCCATTACGAGCTTTTCCCATACTTCATAGGTTCCGGAACTGGTATCTCTTCCAACAACAGCAATAGCCATTGAAGGTCCGCCAACTTCTTTCCAGTTGGTGATCTCGCCCATGTAGATCTTTTTCATCTGATCCAGGGTCAGATTCTTAACAGGATTGTCAGGATGTACAACAGGAACAATTGCGTCCATTGCTACTGCATGAGGGACTGGATAGATACCCTTCTCGCAGCATGCCTTGACTTCCTGGTCCTTGATGAACCTGGAAGCATCAGCGATATCGGTGGAACCATCGATAAGGGCCTTGATTCCATTTCCGCTTCCGCCGCCTGAAACACTGACTTTCACGTCGCTGTTTGCTTCCATGAACTTCTCAGCGCCAGCCTGTGCGATAGGAAGAACAGTGGTGGACCCCTTGATAACGAGCTCGCCTGCAAAAGCCACACCCGCAAAAGCCATTACCATTAAACAAACTGCGATAACCAATGCCATTTTTTTCATAACTTGAAAAAACCTCCCTTATATTTGTCTCAGTGGACAAATGGAAGTCTACCTGCTACGTGTAACAATAATATTCCACTAATGTAACGGAAATGTAACAATGAAATAATTCCTGCAATTGATCAACATATTGTCGGTAATTGAAATTATTCTCGGTTCCATATGCCATTTGGATATTAGTATTACTCTCTTACACCAAGTGAAATTATTTTTGTAAAAGCCTTTTCCGCAGTCATGGGCAAATACTCTATCTGCTCTTCCTCAAAAAAAAGCACTATACCGGATGTCGGATTGGGAGATGTAGGCATGAATAATGTAACATGAACTTTTTCTTTGATCTTTTGTCTTTTGGTCACAAAAGCAATCACATAACCGTTACCTACTGGAACTTTAGCCACACCAAGGTATTTTCCCTCAACCTGCCCTGCACCGCTGAAAGAAGATATGAGATCTTTCATGATCTTGTACCATGAACCAAGAAATGGTATGGATATTATCAGTGTTTCGAGGTAATTTAATAGCCACTGTTCCCTTTTACGGAACTTGTATCCTGCATACGTTATAAACACTATTGTTATAACTGCAACTATGGCGGTCATTTCAAAGGATTTGGTAATACCAAGAATATTCGTGCCTATCATAAGAACTGTCTCAACAAAAAACCTGATAATAAGCAAAAGAAATATTAAGGGGATAAAAACAAGAATCCCTGCAAAGAAATTCCTTGATATTTCTTTTGTTACGGGTGGTTTAGAATTTCCGTTTCCCTCATTTTCGAGTTTTGGATCTGTCTCGTCCATTGAAGATTCCTCCATTCATTGCCTCCTTCTAATTTTACCAGTCTTTACTGTCATCGTATTAAATATTTTACAGGTGAATATAAACCCTGAAAACAGGACCTCAATAACACGATCTGCTATCTCTATTTTAAAACACATACACTTTTAAACCGGAAAACTGTAATTTTGCATGTTAAATGAAATGACAATATAATCTTTTTATTAGATGCCGTTTTTTCGAGCAAACCCTATGTCAAAGTTTTAACTGCTAAGATATAAAGGACAGGAGTGAAATGGATTTTGATTACACGATCTCTGATCGAAAGGATCTTTTCAGCCTCAAACATAGAAAGATGGAATGATCACCCAAGGCCTGCACAATTCACCGAAATGGCCAAACAGGCACATAAATTCATTATTGCTTATGTAATAGCAAAATACGAGGAAGAATACTCCGGAAGCAGAATTGACTGGATACATCTTATTGAAGGGGGAATATTTGAATTTCTTCACAGGGTCGTGGTTACTGATATAAAACCTCCTGTGTTCCATAAACTAATGGCAGATAAGGAACAGCGGGACAGGTTGAACAAATGGGTTCTTGAAAAACATCTTGTTGAAGATTTCGAATTTCTTCCTGAAAATGTAACTGAAAGATTTATCAACTATTTTTCTTCGAATGAAGAATACCTCGAGAAAAAGATATTGAGAGCATCTCATTATCTTGCAACAAAATGGGAATTTGACTTTATATATGACTGGAGTAAAAAACTTTATGGAATTGAAAAAACACGGGAAGAGATCAATAGCCAGATAAATGAGCACAGAGACCTGAAAGCTGTCAGAGAAATGCTCACAAGTATTGAACTACCTGACGATAAAAAGGGTATCTACGGATTCATAGCTCTTGTTGGTCAACTAAGATTCCAGAAAAGATGGGCACAGACGCCCAGGATACCTCAAACATCCGTCCTTGGCCATTTGCTCTTTGTAGCAATTTTATCCTATCTGGTATCAATGGAAATTGGTGCATGTCCGAAGAGAAAATATAACAACTTTTATGGCGGACTTTTTCACGATATACCGGAAGTCCTGACGAGAGACATTATTTCCCCTGTTAAAAAATCTGTAGAGGGCCTTGACGAGATGATAAAGATGTATGAACGATCGGCAATGGAAGAAAGTATCTTCCCACTGATCCCCTCATCATGGCATAAAGAAATCCGATATTTTACAGAGTATGAATTTGAAAACAAAATAAGTTTCGGCAGGGACAATGCAGTAAAAATAGTCAGTGAAAAGATGATTCAGGGTAAATACAATGAAGACTGCTGGAACCCTATGGACGGAAAGATAATTGAAGCATGTGACAAGCTGGCTGCATTTATTGAAGCATCTCAGTCAATACACTCAGGCATTCATTCGAAAGGATTGGAAGACGGAATGAGCGGAATTTACTCCAAATATAACAAAACCCAGATAGCCGGGTTCCCCATGGGGCTTCTTTTCGACTTTTTCAGATAATATAAAAGACTGAAATACCTCAAATCAGGTAACTGTCAGTTGGAACAGTTACCTGAAATAAAGAATTATCCTTTATTGTTTTTATTACGCCGTTCCTCCCAGGTTATGAAGGAGTGGTAGAATTCTTTTTCTCCGTCATCGTTTAATCCCCGAGTGATCTCGGTAATATGAGTATGGGTCGATTTGACTTGCTCTATGACATATTTCACAGCAACTTCAGGTAAACTCTGCTCCCCGCAAGTATATATATCAAGAGCCATATAGTTTTCTTCAGGCCATGTATGTATAGAAAGATGTGATTCACTGATCACAACTACACCACTAACTCCATTTGGAGGAAAGCAGTGAAATGAAACAGACCATACCTGTGTATTTGCCTGTCTTGCTGCTTCGACAAGTATTTTCTGCATTTCCTGAACATTACCAATAATTTCCCCACATCCAGATGCTTCTACAATAAAATGATACCCTTTAGGTGACATTGTTATCCCCCTTCCAGGAGAATGTCCCGGATTTATTTTTATCTTACACCACTAATTACAACAATAAAAGAAAAAACCGCCCCACAACATGAGGGGCGGTTATGTTATATTCTGGTGGAGCTAAGGGGACTCGAACCCCTGACCTCTTGAATGCCATTCAAGCGCTCTCCCAACTGAGCTATAGCCCCTTATCCGCGCCCGACAATTATACGAACCCTTATCAAGTCTGTCAACTACATTTATGCAACATTTATTAAACAGAAATTTTTTGTTTTCTGTTGTATCATCAATGAATATACCTATAAAGGTTGGTGATTCTCTCGTGTTATTAAAGGAAAAGAGTTTCCAAAAAAAGATTTTTGCAACAGTATTTGTAATATTTCAGATATTTTTCTTGGCAAACCATGGGATAGCAATAACACGAGGTCAAATGGCTGCCAATATATTAAGTACACTGAATATTCCCATTTCAACAAAATTACCTCATTTCTCAGATGTTTCCCCTGACCATCCATTTTATTCTTATATTGAAACAGCAAGAGCACTCGGGATAATATATCCGGGAGACCGATTCTATCCTGATTTAGAAGCCACTGTTGCTGAAGCAGTTCTTTTTGGCCTTAAAGCTATGGGTTTGCAGCATGAAGCAACTCTATCGCAGTTGTTTATCGTTGAGGAATATAGTGATATCCCTACCTTTATTCAGCCATATATCAATCTGGCACAAAAGATAGACCCACCTTTTCCAGAGAACCTGTTGAAGGATCCTGCATCAGATCTCTCAGAAAAAAAGATGCATTCTCTTGCTGACTGGATGGAACTCTGCAAGATCTCTATGACCTGGGACCTTACGATCCAAAACAATAATATTGATCTTATAATGCACAGAGAAGGGATCGGAAAACCACCTGGCAAATGGACTATAAAGATCGCTGAGTTTTCTAAGAAAAAAACAGCAGAAAACCAATTGAAACTATTTGTCGAAACCGGAGAAAATGTTTTTATTCAGAGAGATTCCTGTTCATACAACCTCTGCATTGGTCCTTTCCGCCACTATGGAAAAGCATGGGAAAAAATGAAGAGTATCAAATCAGGATTTGATGGCAAGATCATTCCTGCAGACAATATTTACAGCAAAGCTCTATTCTGGACAGCCCTCCGGTTTGATCCGGTAGAAGTTAAAACAGAGATAATTACAGCTCCGAAGATAAGCGGCTATAGATTACCTTTATCCTGGATGTCTGGGTATATGGGTGCAGAAGCAGCAGTAAATGGAGGCTTTTTCTATGGTAAAACACCATTAGGTTCTCTTGTTATTGATTCTATACCGATCAGTGGACCTTTAAATGGCCGTTCAGCCATAGGCTGGAACAGCAATGGGAAAATCAGTTTTGGTAACGGAGAGTTTCAGTCCTCACTTTTATCAGGTAAAGAGCGAATTCGGATCTCAACTTTCAATACTCCACCTCCGGCCAACGGGGTTGCACTATATACATCCGATTCAGGCACGTATGCAACTGACCTTCCCGATGATTGCCTGGAATTTACCGTTAATAACGGCCGGATCATAAAAATAAAACCCTGGGATCAAACAAATCACTTTATACCGCGTGAGGGGTATCTACTTGCTGCAAGAGGCTACTCGATCAGGAAAATGAGAATGATAGCACAAGATCAATCTCCTACAATATCAATAAAATGGCAGGATCCAACTATGGCTGGATCAGAATATATGGTTCAAGGAGGTCCTGTGATAATAAGAAATGGAGAAATTGTGAGAAATAACGAAGGGCTTTCAAAAAACATTACAGACAAACGTCATCCACGTACTATTGTGGGGCATGACGGAAAATCCCTCTCGTTTATTGTGATTGATGGAAGAAGTTCCTGGCACAGCAGGGGAGCAACTTTACATGAAGCAGCCTCTCTGTTAAAAACAATGGGAATTGAAGAAGCCCTGAACCTTGACGGCGGTGGTTCATCTCAACTTATCTGGAGGAATAATATAATTAACCGGATATCTGGCGGAACGGAAAGAAAGTTACCATATTCCATAATATTCAATAAAGGCAAAACCGCGCCATGAGCTGCAAACTAACAGAAAGTCAAGATATGGACAGAACAGGTAAGGTTACCCTTTCTGAATAAGAGCAACCATACCTAAATTTCTGTTTCAGGTACATAATTCAAAGATCAGTCAATTTGTTCAGGAGAGATCTCCGGAAGATAGGAGGACAGTATATCCATAAGCTCCAGGTTTTTATTTTTTTCAATGGTTATAGTGACATTTTTGTTATCTCGCACAAAAGTTGCAACATTATTTTCAGCCGACTTGGAGATCCTTACGGCAGTTACTTCTTCCCAGGGTATAAGATCACGTCCTTTGCTACCCCATGTCCTGAATTCCTTGATAATGCCATCTTCTGTTAAAAATATCCTTTTCTCAAAACCCGCCACAAAGATACACCCTAATGCGATAACAGTATATGGGAATGTATATTGCAGTTTATGCATATCAGAGGAAAAAAAAGTATTAATGCTGTAAGCAAGAAGGGCGAAACCTGTAACAGCAATAAATAATCTCGCCCACTTTGGAAAAGGAACTGATGTTTTACCTTTCAAGAGCCAGGAGGACATATAAAACACCTCAATTTAGATTTTTAATGAATGCAGAAAATATTACGATCTTCCAATACATCTACTCAGGTTCTTTTTTTGAAAAGGCCAGTTCTTCTCCGCTTAAACCGACTTTGATCTTAACTCCATCTGAAAGGGTTCCCTCAAGGATCATGTCAGCCAGTCTGTCTTCAACAAGCTGCTGAATAGTTCTCCGAAGGGGGCGTGCCCCGAATTTAGGGTCATATCCCTTTTCAAGAATAAACTCCCTGGCCCCTGAAGAAACGGAAATATTAATATTTTTCTCACTAAGTCTTTCCATTAATTCTGCCATCATCAAATCGAAGATCTTGAACATTTCCTCTTTCTTCAACGTTCTGAAGATCACCATTTCATCAACCCTGTTAAGAAATTCGGGACGGAAGGTTCTTTTTACAGCTTCCTTTATACTTGAGCTTATTCTGTCCCAGTCAAAATCATCTGATGAATTATCGGCAAATCCAAGGGATCTTGACTTAAAGATATCCTTGGCTCCGACATTACTTGTCATAATAATCACAGCGTTCCTGAAATCGACTAAATGACCCTGCCCGTCAGTCAGTCTTCCATCTTCCATAACCTGAAGAAGAATATTGAAAACGTCCGGATGGGCCTTTTCTACTTCGTCGAAAAGGATCACTGAGTAAGGCCTTCTTCTGATAAGCTCTGTCAGTTTCCCCCCCTCTTCATATCCAACATATCCAGGAGGAGAACCGATAAGCTTGGCAACTTCATGCTTTTCCATATATTCACTCATATCCATTCTTACCATTGAATCCTCACTACCAAAAAGAAATCGGGCAAGGCATCTTGCCAGTTCTGTTTTACCCACACCAGTGGGACCGAGAAAAAGAAAAGTACCTATTGGTCGTCTTGGATTTTTTATTCCACTTCTTGTTCTTCTAATAGCCCTGGCAACTGCACTAACTGCTTCATCTTGACCGATAAGCCTCTGATGAATTTCCTGTTCCATTCTCATAAGTCGCTGACTTTCCTTTTCTGTCAGATGAAGAACCGGAATACCCGTCCACTCGGAAACGATTTCCGCAACCTCTTCAGCATCAACTACCGGCTCAACCTTGTCCCGGCTTGAATGCCATTTCTTTCGCATTTCTTCAAGTTCTTCTGAAAGTTCCCGTTCCTGATCCCGAAAAGATGCAGCTTTTTCAAATTCCTGGGCATCTACTGCCGCTTCCTTTTCTTTACATGCCTGGTCAAGCTTTTTCTCATAAGTCCTCAATTCCGGAGGAAGTTCAAGAGTCTGCAATCTTGCCCTGGCGGCTGCTTCATCTATAACATCAATACCCTTATCAGGTAAAAATCTGTCACTTATGTATCTTGCTGATAGGGTAGCAGCGGAATTAAGCGCCGCATCTGTGATCTTTACCCTGTGGTGAGATTCGTATCTGTCTCTAAGACCTCTAAGTATAGCAATAGAACTTTCTATATCAGGTTCTTCAACCTTTACAGATTGGAAACGCCTTTCCAAAGCAGCATCTTTCTCTATATTCTTTCTGTATTCATCCATTGTAGTAGCACCTATAACCTGAAATTCTCCGCGGGCAAGAGAAGGTTTAAGAATATTTGCCGCATCCACAGCACCTTCAGCTCCCCCAGCACCAACTATAGTATGGATCTCATCAATAAATATTATCACTTCTCTTGTCTCTGAAAGTTCCTTGACAAGTTTGCGCATTCTTTCTTCAAATTCACCACGATATTTTGTGCCGGCAACAAGATTGCCCATATTTAACTGAACAACTCTCTTATTCTGTAGAGGTTCCGGGACATCTCCAGATATGACTTTCTGAGCAAGACCTTCAATTATTGCAGTCTTACCTACACCAGGATCACCAATAAGGACAGGATTGTTCTTTGTCCTTCTTGAAAGGATCTGAATAACTCGTTTTATCTCCCCGCTTCTTCCAATAACCGGATCCAGTTGATGCTTCTTTGCCATTTCAGTAAGGTCAATGCCCAATTGGTCAAGGCTGGGAGTTTTAGAACGCGACTTGCTTTTTCCGGATATCGATGAATTTGAAAGATCTTCAGAATTCTTTTCGGAACCGGCTGAAAAGTTTTTCAATGCTTCCCTGACCGAATCGATTTCAATGCCATTTGAAGACAGGATCTGGTATGCAATTCCTTCGCCTTCTGCAAGAAGACCAAGGAGTATGTGTTCTGTTCCAACATAGTTTACCTTGACATTCCGGGCCTCTCCTATTGCAAGATCGAGAACACGCTTAGCCCTTGGACTCAAAGGAAGATCTACCGGCCTTAGTTTTGCTGTCCTGGTACCAATCATTTCTTCGATCGCAGTTTTCATCGCTTCAGTATCAACACCAGAGTTCTGAATTACCTGAACAGCAACTCCTTCACCTTCTGCGATCAGCCCAAGAAGTATATGTTCTGTTCCAATTAGATCATGACCCAATCTTAATGCCTCTCTATGAGCGAGCTGAACAACTTTTTTACCTCGCTCTGTAAAAAACTGCCACATTCGGCAAGCTCCTTTCTTAAATTGTCTCAGATCCCTGAAAAAATACCAGAAATGGAACTATTCAGATTCACAAGTATTTTACCTAACCCCTGGGAAAGGGATAAAAGGAACAATTTAAAATATATCCAGATCATTTCTTCAATGAATCGATTTCTTTTATCCTATCCCTCAAAATAGCAGCATATTCATAATTTTCGTCATTAATGGCTTTTTCAAGTTCCTTTTTACAGGCTGCTCTGACAGACCATATATCTTTTTTTTCGAAATCACCTGAAATTTCCGGATCTCTGTCAAACCCTTCGCGAAGGGGCTCAATATACTGGCAGAAGGATATTACGCATCTGTGACAACCTGAACTTTTATCTTTTTTATACTTGGAATAGGTAACACCACAAAAATCACATAAAATTTCTATTCCAGAATGATCTTCTGAATCTTGCGTATCAAACAAGCTTTCACCTGTAAAACTGAAAAGCTCACCGGATGAAAATATCTTGAAAAGACAATCCAGACAAAGATCTATCTCAGAGTATTTACCACCGACTTCCTGGCTAAGGTGGAACGTGGCATATTTTTTCTTACAATTATCACAAAATACTCTCATATACCCTCCTGTCAGGACAGGGCCAGACCTCTGAGCATTCTTTTCAGGAGCTGTGACTGAAGAACCTTTTTCTTGTAAGGAGAAATATCAAAAACATTAGTGCTCAATTCTTCTGAATATCGCAGGGAAACTTCTATCAATAACCTCTCCCTTGCACTTATCATACCGCGAACCTGCAAGGAATATAGAAGTTTTTTAATCTCCTGTTCGCTGATCGTGTCGCCCACTATTTCTTCAATGTGATTCAACCTGTCCTCGGGTTGTTCGTAACAGATCCTTACTATCCTTATATATCCATGTCCTCCTCGCTGACTTTCAACAAGATATCCTCTTTCAGGTGTAAATCTACTACGGAGAACGTAATTTATCTGACTTGGAACACATCCAAAAGATTCTGCAAGATCCTTCCTGCTGAGAAATACAGAATCCCGGCAATCGTCCTGCTGCAAAAGTTCATTGATATGGGTTTCGATCAATTCTGTCAGACTCTGCATATATATCCTCCTCAATAGTTTTCTTTATATATTGCTATTCTATTTGCATGGTCAGTATTAGTCAAGAAAACAGGTAAATATTTTATCCGAAGCAGTTTTCAGTGTCGATCTTCTTTGTTTCCTGCCTTCATCTCCGTACCCTTGATGATCCGGGATATGTTAGATCTGTGCTGAAAGCATGAAATACATGCAAGAAGGAGTGAAATTATAATAAAAGCTCTGTCGGAACCAGCCACGTAGAAAGCAAGAGGAAGTGAGAAAAGTGAAAGAAGAGACGCGATAGATACATATCTGAATATCTTTAGAGTAAAAAGCCATATCAGTCCTCCAACAGCAGCTACTATAAAAGAAACTGGAGGTATGAAAAAGATTACAACACCGAAAGTTGTTGAAACACCCTTACCTCCATGAAAGTTGAGCCATATAGGGAAATTATGCCCCAATACTGCTGCAAGTCCGGTCATAGAGATAATCCAGGGATCATTAAACCCCAATAGATATGCAAGGATTACAGCGATCCCCCCCTTGAATAAATCTCCCATAGCTACCAGTACCGCCCAGGAATTACCCATCATACGTCCAATATTTGTGGCACCAATGTTTCCGGAACCATACTTTCGGATATCGTCCCCTTTTGCTAATCGGAACAGAATATATCCGAATGGTAAGGAACCAAACAGATATCCTGTCATGAGCCAGAAGAAGATCATTTAAACCCGCCTCCTGACAATAAAAGCATCAACTACAATTGCATCTGTCTCTCTGACAAATACAGGATTAACATTTATTTCCAGAATATAATCATGTGAATAAATTATATTCGAGATCCGTGAAACCATATTTGCCAGAGCTTGTGTATCAAATCCCTTTCTTCCCCATATACCCTTTAGCAGAGGAGATCCTTCTAATTCATTGATCATATCTGAGGCCTTATCTACAGAGACTGGAGCAAGCATGGTGGAATAATCATTCAGGAATTCCACATAAATACCTCCTAATCCCACGGAGATAACAGGCCCGAATACAGGATCCCTCCTTGCTCCGACCATACACTCGATACCTTCCTGAAGCATTTCCTGAACAAGAACTCCTGTGATCCTGGCACCAGGGTTGCTTTTTGACGCTCTTTCGAGGGTTCTTCCATAGGCATTCCTGACTTCTTCCTCATTATTCAGATTTAGAGCAATAACCCTTGCCTCGGATTTACGCAGTATATCAGGGGACATTACTTTCAAAGCTACCGGATAACCTATAATGTCAGCAGAATATATCGCTTCTTCAAGAGTCTGGCACAAGAATTCTCTTGTTGTTTCAATATCAAACTTTGAGAGAAGTTTTTTGGCAGTGTATTCCGTAAGTTCTGCTGGAAAGTCACTTTCGGATATAGATCTCACGGGTTCTGAAATTTGCTTCAGATCCTGTTTTAGACAGGACCACCTTACAAAAGAACCAAGAGAATGAGAGCATTCAGAAAAGCTCTCAAAAACATTCAATCCATATTTTCTTAATCTGTAGATCTCTTCTGACTTGTTATTGCCTGCAGGGAGC
This sequence comes from uncultured Synergistales bacterium, assembly GCA_964410915.1. Lineage (GTDB taxonomy): Bacteria > Synergistota > Synergistia > Synergistales > JAFGMB01 > CAZFJG01. The sequence goes on from CAYPIU010000002.1 coordinate 81,797, forward strand.
CAGATAGATACGACAGGTTTTTTGCATTTAATCAAGGATTTCCTTATGGATCCCAGTATCTGATTAGAAAACTCGGGCATGATCATTGAAATGATAACGACGATAATATCAATATCATCAGAATCCATCATTTTCTCGAGAATCCAGGAAAATCTTCCAGGATTCTCGACTACTTCCTTATCAAGGATAAATGGATTAGATATAAGCGGATCAATTAATCCGGAACCAGAAGTACTTTCAGGGAATTCAAAAGATACCCTGTTAACTGCAAGCCCTTTTTCGATACAGTGATCCTGCATAAGAAGGGCCGCACCACTGGAATTTGAAAGGATTCCTACTTTGTTACCCACTGGCCTTACTGGCTGATCAAATAGACAGGCAAGACCTGCGATCTCATTAATATCACTGATCTCGATAACTCCATGCTGTCTCATTGCTGATTCCCAGACCCTGTTGCTGCTGCTTAAGACGGCTGTTGAGCTTTTTATGTCGATATACCGATCTCTGGTTTTGCCCGCTTTTAATACCGCTACAGCAACATTCCGGGATCTTGCTTTTTCTATAAAAGAAAGAAATCTCCGTCCGTCATGAAGCCTTTCGATATAAAAAACAACCATGTTTACCCCCGGATCATCCAAAACACTCATTGCCATATCAACAATATCAAGATCTAACTGACCACCTGTAGTTATTACATATCTGAAATTAACACCCTGTTCAGCAGCGATCGAATAGGAAGCAAAACCAAATGTACCACTTTGTGAAATATAGGCTGTTCCACCGCAGTTTTCATTTTCAGGAGGAATCACAGGAGAGAAGGTCATGGGAATATTATCTGAGAAATTAACAATACCCTGACTGTCAGGGCCCAGAAGCCTTACGTTATTTTCTTTTGCTTTATGTAATAGTTTCTGATTGTCAAACTCTCTATTTTTATTTTCAAACATTCTGGAATTCATAATTATTAGAAACTTTATATTCTTGCACCCGCACTTTGAAATAATGCTTTCAAGCTCTTCACCATGTCCCATGTAAATGACAAGGTCAGGTTCACCTGGCACTTTCGTAATGTCCGGATAACATTTTAAACCCATGATCTCATTTCGGTCAGGAACAACAGGATATACTTCACCGCTATAGTTGAAATCTTTGAGGAGCCGTAATGGCCTTGAAGAAAGTTTGTTGATATTGTCGCTAACCCCAACCAGGACTATCTTATCAGGGGAAAGAAGCTTACTCATACTGTCCTCTACGATCATCAGATTTCACTCCCAGAGTACTTTGCTTTGTTCAGTAAAGATAATAACTAACTATACATTAAGGCGAATTCCTGTAAATAGATATCTGATCCATTATTAAAAGATACTATTTTAAACTCAATTCAGCATACGTTGATAAAAAATTCAGAGTTAACAATACTGGATGTAAATGCAAAAAAAAGGGAACGCTAAAGCGTTCCCTTTTATCTTTCTGATGGTGCGGAGGGGGAGACTCGAACTCCCACAGCCGTAATTGGGCCACTAGATCCTTAGTCTAGCGCGTCTACCAGTTCCGCCACCCCCGCGCAGCGAAAGTAATTATAATAGCCTCAGGCAAAAGCGTCAATACTGATTACTGAAAAAATCTCTTTTCGCGTATTCTTGCAGCTTTTCCACTTCTACTACGAAGGTAATACAACTTGGCTCTTCTTACACGTCCCTGCCTCTTCAGCTCAATTTTATCGATAGAAGGACAATGCAACGGGAAGATCCTTTCTACACCAATACCACCTGAGATCTTCCTGACTGTAAAGGTTTCATTGATACCACCATGTTTACGGGCAATAACAACCCCTTCAAATACCTGGATTCTCTCCCTGCTCCCTTCTGAAACCCTGACGTGAACTCTTACTGTATCGCCAGCTCCAAATGCCGGAATTCCTTCTTTCTGGAATTTTTTCTCTACCAGACTAATCCTGGGATCCATGATCAAACCTCCCTGCTTAACAGATATTAAATCTGTATCCATAAATTTTTATTTCAATAGATCTTATCTTAAACCAAAAAACCGGTCCAAAATTACTGCTATATTACTTCCATGTGAAAGATGACCCAATAATGAAGTATTTTCAGCTCTCACAGGCTGCAAAAGAACATCAAAAGATAGGTTTTTACAAACGCTGAACTCATCGAGACAGTATATGAACACGACAGGTCTTTCTGATCTTATCAGCTGTCTCTTGACGTCGATCCAATGCATTGATCCCTTTTCTAATTCTTTTGAAAGCAGGATCGTAAAGGGATCTGCCTTTTCTTTTTTTCTGATCCAATTCAGAGAAGACCTGAAAGATGGAACACACTTGATTTTTTGTTCAGGATCATCTGCTGAATGTTCAGGATCTTGTTTTACATTGTCATTAAGGTATTTATTATTTCCCTTTAAAATATCTCGGGTAAGAGAGTCCGGATTAATGTATAATGTTCTTTTTATTCCGTAATATCTACAGATACTTACCATATCATCCAGACCACTTTTGAATAAATCAGCTTCCGAATCTTCTTGTTTCCTGAAAACAGAAGAATCCAACAAGAGTAAATATACTCCTTTTTCCAGATAGGGCTGGATATTTGCTCTGCTTAACAGATCCGGCCTTCTGTAAAGAGTTCTTTCAACTGCCTGTTTTCTTCGCCAGTTAATAATTTCACGATCATTACCTGAAAGTAGGATTTCAGGAACACTCTCCCCTTCCCAGACAGCCGGTCTGGTGTAATGAGGATGATCAAGCATCCCACGGTAAAATGAATCCTCGACCACTGCCGCCTTTTTACCAACCACACCGGGTATCTGTCTTGCCAGGGCATCAATTATCGCCATAGCGGGGATCTCGCCACCTGTAACAACAAAATCTCCTATTGAAATTTCAAGGTCCACATATTTTCTGTTAATACGCTCATCGATTCCTTCATAGTGACCGCATATTATGACAATTTGCTCCAGGTAAGAAAGAGTCTCGACTGTTTCCTGAGTAAGCGTTGCTCCCTGGGGACTTGGATAGACCACCAGAGAATCATCATTTAGAGAAGAAGCTTTGAGGGCCTTCTTTAACGGTTCTGCCATAAGAACCATACCGCCGCCGCCATATGCATAATCATCTATCTGTTTGTAGTTACCTTCTGCAAAATCTCTCAGGTCAATAACTTCAGGCTGAATTAATCCTCTGCTTACTGCCTTGCCAATGATACTCGTTGAAAAAAAGGCTTCAAAGAAATCCGGAAAAGCTGTAATGAGAGTTATCTTCATAAGGTCAGGATCACTGCCCTTCTATGAGATCGACTTCAATACAACCACTGGGTATATCGATCTTTTTTACAAATTCCCTGACAGCTGGAATGTAATGTATCTGATCATCAAGATCTCTTACGATATAAAGATCTGAATCCCCATTAGTAATTACGTCTTCAATAACGCCGAATTTCTCGTTAGTATCTGCCATTACGACATTCAGACCTACAATGTCATCAATCCAGAATTCCCCATCCTTGAGTTCAACTCGTTCCTCCAGGGGAATCTTTACCATAAGCCCTTTCACAGAATCTGCTTCCTCAGGATTTTTAATCTCATTAGTTTCAACCAGATAATATCTTTTGTCAGGGAGAAAGCGTATCCTTGAAATATTCAATACGATAACAGGTCTTCCCTTACTGTCATAAAGACGCAATTCCTTCATTTCGAGGAACCTTTCGGGAAAATCAGTTAAGGGGAAAAGTTTTACTGCTCCTCTTACACCATGCTTTCCTGTTATCCGGCCTATGGTAACAAATCCTTGATTTTCCAAGTTGCCTAACCTCTTACTCCTCAATATCAACGTCTACACGATCACTGGACTTAACCGCAGAAGCCTTTGTCAGCAAACGAATTGAATTGATAGTTGCACCTCTTTTGCCGATGATTCTTCCTATGTCATCCTGAGCTGCCCTGATCGTAACTTTTATCACACCTCGGGAATCCGTGTCAGTTTCAACATGAACTTCATCCGGGTGAGTTACAAGACGCTGGACAATATATTCGACAAGAGTACGATAATCCGGCATTGTTAATCAGCCTGTCTTTTCGATTCCTGAAATTTCTCCCATGCACCGCTCTTTTTGAGCAGACCGCGCGCGGTGTCAGAAGGAACAGCACCAACACTCAACCAGTGTACCGCTCTATCCTCATCAACCTTAATCTCAGCCGGATCCAACATTGGATCATAGGTCCCGAGCATTTCAATAAAACGTCCATCTCTTGGAGACCTTGAATCTGCAACTACAAGACGATAAAAAGGCTTCTTTTTGCGACCATATCTTGCCAGACGAATTCTCACTGCCATTTAATACACCTCCTGTTAATTTATACTGAATTACACCCAAAAAACCCGTGAGCTTATTATGTACGGGATTTTTCTAAATTAAAAGAAATTGCCCGGAAGTCCGGACTGCTTTCTCTTTTTACCCTTGCCCATACTTTTCCACATTTTATTCATCTGGTTATGCTGTTTCAAAACCTGATTGACCATCTGAACGGATGTACCGGAACCCTGGGCAATACGTCTGCGTCTGCTTCCCTTAATTATCTGAGGATTCTTTCTTTCCTCTGAAGTCATGGACTGGATTATCGCTTTTGTCCTACGCAAACGGCTTTCATCAATATCTGCGCTATTTAAACCTTTTATCTTCGAAGCTCCAGGGATCATATCAAAGATCTTATCGACAGGACCCATTTTTTCGAGCTGTTCAAACTGGACAAGCATATCTTCAAGAGATAAACGTTTTTTCTTGAGACTACGGGATATTTCCTCTGCTTCTTTGCCGGAAGATGCTTTTCTTACCTTTTCCGCAAGCCCTTCAACATCACCCATACCAAGAATTCGCTGAGCCATTCTTTTCGCATCAAAGATCTCGAGAGCTTCTATCCCTTCGCCTACACCTGCGAATTTTACAGGGACACCTGTCGAAGCTTTAACAGCAAGAGAGGCTCCCCCCCTCGCATCTCCATCAACCTTACTGAGGATCAGACCCGTAAGACTGAGACTATCATTAAAAGCTTCTGCTACTTTAACCGATTCCTGACCTGTCATTGAATCTACAACAAGAAGGATCTCATCAGGGTTAACGACTTCCTTAAGTTCCCTTATCTCTTCCATAAGATCTTCATCGACATGCAGTCTTCCTGCGGTATCAAATATGATCAGGTCGACAAGGTGTTCAGAAGCATATTTCAAAGCATCTGAAGCAACCTGAAGAACACTCTCTTCCTGATCAGAAGGTCCGAAAAAATCAACCCCCGCTTGATCTGCAAGAAATTTTAATTGCTCAACTGCAGCCGGTCTTCTAAGATCACAGGCTACGACCATGGGTTTATGCCCCCTGGAGAGCCGTTTGGCAAGTTTAACGGAGGTAGTGGTTTTACCGCTTCCCTGTAAACCAGCCATAAGATAAACAGTGGGAGGTTTTGGCGAAATGTAAAGTGGAGAAGGTTCTTCTCCCATAAGAGCAGACAACTCTTCATATACGATCGCAACTACCTGCTGACCTGGAGTTATTGAACCAAGCACTTCCTGGCCTGTGGCACGTTCCCTTACGCTGCTGACAAAGGACTTCACGACTTTATAGTTTACATCAGCCTCAAGGAGGGCTCTCCTGACTTCTCTAAGCGCAGCATTTATATCTTCTTCAGAAAGTTTGCCCTTACCTTTTAGTCCGTCAAAAATAGTTTCAAGTCTTCCTCTTAGTGAATCAAACATTATAGTTCCCCTCTTGCTGTATTGATAATCTTAAGAGCCCTGTTGTAAAAGTCCTGAGGAATATCAGAAAAATATTCTTCCATCAGTTTTTCCAGACCGGTCATCAATTCTTTCTGTCTTTCAGATTTACATGAAAAACCAAGCTTTATTTCAATCTTTTCAAGTTTTTCCCAGGAGCGGTTAAGGACATCATGCGCCGCTTGTCTTGAAATTCCGAGTTTTTCAGATATCTCAGATAACGACAGATCAAGTATTTCGTGAAGCTCAAATATCTCCCTCTGCTTTCCCGTTAAAAGTGGAGAGTAAAGATCGTAAAATAAAGTCATATGTATCCTTTTCTCCAGAGTGGATATTTCTCTCTGGTTTTGATCATCGCTCAAAACAGCACCTCCTGTTTTAAGGTACGCGTAATTATAATTAGCCACAAACATTCTGTCAAGGCATTTAACTTGACATTTAAAAATAAAAGCATTGTTTAATGTTGCAAAAAGATTTTAAGCATAGTTTTATCAAGTCTTGACAATGAGTACCAATTGACAGCTATAGACAAAAAAGTCCGACTCTGCCATTATATCCGGAGTTATATCCTGTAGAAACTTAAAAGGAGTTGTCATGTTAATGAAAGATATGTCTACTTTTTTTGAAAGCCTTAGGGATCAGAACAAGAAAACTGGCCAGAATGTAGTCAATTCTCTCAAGGCCAACGGACATAATGCCAAATACGTTGCTACTGCAGAGGAAGCACTTGACGAATTAAAATCACTTATACCGGGAAACGCATCAGTAGGGATCCCGGGAAGTGTAACGATCAGACAGATCGGCGCCCTTGAACTACTGAACGATAGAGGAAACCAGGTTTTCCATCATTGGGACCCTTCCCTTACACCAGAGACAAAAGCATCCAGGCTCAAAGAAGAAAACCTTTCAGATGTTATACTCACAAGCTCAAATGCAGTAACCCTTGATGGAATGCTTGTAAATATTGACGGTGTGGGAAACAGGGTAAGTGCTATGTCATGGGGCGATAACAAGATAGTATTTGTTATCGGAATAAATAAAATCGAAAGAGATCTTCAGTCTGCGATCCAAAGGGTCAGAGATAAAGCAACACCACCTAACGCGATAAGACTCGGAATAGACACTCCCTGCGCCACAACAGGTTACTGTATGGATTGTGATTCACCTAAAAGGGTATGCAGAGCCCTTCTGGTTCTTGAAAGAGCAACTATGGGAAGGGATTCTCATGTAATAATTGTCGGAGAAAATCTCGGCTATTGACCGACAGAGATCAAATATCAACTTTTATGTATCCTGATAACAAGATACAGTATTATCTCTCCTGGAGGGAAGATTAATGCCCAAAAGAGAACGAATCGCACTGGTAATAGCAGGCGGTCAGATCGGAATGCAGTTTTCCGGCAAACAGAATGGAAATGAAACAAATCTGTCCGAGGAAGAAATCAGAAAATGGATACCTGAAGACCTTTCTGTAAACCTCGAAATAATTGACTGGAGCCATCAGCCAAGCAGTCATTATACAATGAGAATGACTACTGATCTTATTCATATTCTCAATGACCTGGTAATTGATGGCATATCCGGTATAGTTGTCGTCAGTGGAACTGACAGTATTGAAGAAATGTCGTACCTCACAGATCTTCTCTGGGCATATCCACAGCCTGTTATTTTTACAGGTTCAATATTACCGCCAGAAATGATAGGCTCAGATGCATCTATAAATCTTATTCAGGCAATAAATGTGGTACAGTCCCAGGCCTGCTGGGGTCTTGGCGTACTGGTCTGCTTTCAGGATCAACTCTTTGCGGCATCAGAGGTAACCCAGATCAACAATCACAGGCGAGCAGCATTTACAGCCCTTGATAGAGGTCCTATCGCTGAGATCATTGGTGAGGATGTGGAGATCCTCAGAGCTTATAAAAGAGGTAAGGTCCTTGAAGGGGATTTTTCTCCAGCGAGGAATGTTGAAATGCTATGGGCCTGCCTGGGATCCAGTGATCATCTTATAAATTCTCTTGCTTCAGATCATGGAGATTCCATAGACGGACTTGTAGTTGCTGGATTTGGTAATGGTAATGTTCCTCCTAACTGGACTCCACACATAAAATCACTGCTTAAGTCGAAGATACCTGTACTTCTTACCTCGAGATGTATGAAGGGTCATGTAAGAAGGATGTTCAAATTCGAAGGAAGTGTAAGCCGATTACTGGACAGCGGTGCTATTAACGGCGGGAATCTGAATCCGCTTCATGCAAGACTGAAACTATCTGTAGGTATAGGTGCAGGCTTGAAAGACGATAACCTTGCAAAATATATTCTCGGTAAATTTTAAAAGAAGGGTCGAGGAGGAATTAACCTGACTCTTCTTTTTTGTTTTCAAATATCTACATTCCGGAAAGTGCACTTACAAGCATTCTTAAAGCACTTACAGTAACTACTCCTGTAAGAATGAAACGCAGCCATTTATTCCCCTTGCTTATACTGAATCGTACTCCAAGATACCCACCGGTCATAGAACCAAGAGCAAGTATAAGCCCGATTTTAAGATTTACCATTCCATTCATAAAAAATATTCCCAGGCTTATCATTGTATATATTGCAATTATTGTTACTTTGAGAGCGTTGGAATGAACAAGATCTTTACCAGCCAGTCCCACCAACCCCCATAAAAAGAAAAAGCCTACTCCTGCCTGAATAAAACCACCATAGACACCTATAAGGAAAAAGGCTGCTAAGATCACCCAGTCAGGTAAAGACTGCTGTCTCTGTTCTTCCCACATTCGGGGCTTGAAGACAAGCAAAAACGCCATAACAAGTATAAGGCTTGCTATTACAATCTTAAGAAGTTTTTCATCCATGGTTATGGCAAGCGAAGTTCCTACAATAGAACCTATTGAAGCAGGAACGGCAAAAAAAACAGCTTCTCTGAAAGAGAGGACCTTCCCCCTTTTAAAGTTTCCAGCAGCGACGAGATTTTGAAGAAGTATCGCAACCCTGTTCGTTGCATTTGCTATTGACATATCAAGTCCGGAAAATACAAGCATTGGAAGCACCAGCAGACTGCCCCCTCCAGCCGTTACATTTAAAAATCCTGCAGCCACTCCTGTAAGAAGGATAAGAACAAGTTTAAAGATATCCATTTTGGGCCCCCAGTTAAAGGAATGAAGAAATTAAAAACAACGAGAGTAATTCTATCATATGCAAACAAATTCCACTGCGAAGTGATAAAATGATAATCGAGGAAGACCTTAAGGGACAAGAAGGGAGATGACAATATGAGATATGCTGCTACTGACGAAATGATAGTGTTGAGATTGTCACAGGGAGATGACATTCATCAATCAATATCTCAGGTTTGTACAGATAACAACATTGACTCTGCAGTTGTAACAAATGGGCTTGGGATGGTAGATTCAGTTATTTTCGGATGGTTTACAGGAAATGAATACGTCAATGAGAAATACTCGGAAACCCTGGAAATATCATCCCTTAATGGAGATATCAGTTACAAAAAAGACAAAATATACGTACATCTTCATGGAGTCTTCAACCGTCCAGAACACACCACCCTTTCAGGTCATGTTCTTGAGGCAAAAGTTCATAATAACGCAGAGATATTCATAAAACCATTACAATCTATAGTTTTGAACAGGACTTTTGATGGCTGGTTTGAAGCACTTGCACCCGAAAAACGCTTATAGAGAAGTTTAATCTACAGGCAGGGTACTCTGGATATAGAATGTTATCCTGCCTGTAAGTATTTTGTTATTTCAAAGTTTCTTAATATTCCTATAACTACCTGAAGTCAGTCTCGCCAGTTCAGAGGGCGAAACGGGGAAAAAACTATGATCAGAACCTGCTGCAGCCCAGACAGTATCATAGTTTAAAACATCTTCATCTATAAATACAGGCAGATTTTCCGGATACCCTACCGGAGGGACTCCACCTATCCTGTACCCCGCATATTCCAGGACATATTCCGGTTTGGCCATTTTGACTCTCTTTGCCTGTAGATTTTTTCTTATCTTTTTAAGATCAACCCTGTTAACTCCCGACATCAAAGAAAGAACTGGCTGCTCATCAGCAACCAGGACAAGACTTTTCAATATCATTTCAGGTGAAACGCCAACAGCATTGGAAGCATCCTCAACTGTAAAAATAGTATCCTCGGTAAAATATATTTCACCCTCATATCCATTCCTGTCGAGAAAACTTTTGACTTTTTCGACTGCTTTAGATTCTTCTGAGGAAGTACCTGTATACATATTAACCCTCCTGTAAATCCGTTAAATTACTCTTATGTCAAGGTTTCAGATTTTATAATAGATTATCTGAATCCTGCTTTACTCTATTCATATTCAACAAGAAATCGAGCATTACACCCATTGCGTTTGTAGAAACAGTTCCATGTATAAGATAAAAAGTACGCCTGAGCGGAGGATCAAGGGATATTACCGCAAGACTCCTGTTATTCATTACAGCTCTTCTTGACACTATACCAGCTTCTGCTCCACTTTCCACAGCATTAACAACTGCCATGACATGTCCAAAGTTCAACCTCGTTGAAATCATATCTATTCCCTGCTGGTGAAAGAATCTTTCCAGGACTTTCCTTGTTCCAGACCCCTCTGTTCTTCCTATAAAAACAAGTTCTGAAAGCTCTTTCAAGGCAATTGTTTCTCTTCCTGCAAGAAAATGATCCGGCTTTACCACCAGAACAATCTCATCATCAAAAAAGGGATGGACTTCAAAACCAGCAGGATGTTTTTCCTCTCCGATGATAGCAAAGTCAGCATCACGGGATATTAGACGTTCAAGGGCAGTTTTTGAATCAGAGATGTTAACATCTGTCTCTATACCAGGATACCTGGCAGAGAAATCGACAAGCAATCCTGGAAGAACAAAGTCACCTGGTATGGAACTCGCACTTAAAGAAACATTACCCGATACCTCATTTGACGCATCTGCCACTTCTTTCAATATATCCCTTACTGAGCTTCGGATCTTTTTTGAATACTTGTAAACAATTTCCCCTTCCCTGGTAAGCAGCGAACATTTATGGCCCCTCTTGAAAAGCTTTACTCCAAGTTCATTCTCAAGGCTTGATATATGTTTGCTTACTGCTGGCTGAGATATTCCCAGGGAAGCAGCAGCCGAGGAAATGCTGCCCTTTTCGATCACTGCTGTAAAACTTTCCATCTGACGGAATAACATGGTTTAACCCTCCCTGTATTTTCCCTGCTTATTATAGCTTCTAATAAGAACTTGCTCGAGTAGAAATTTGTACTTTTATTCTTAACAGCTTGTCAACATTCATTCAATGATATATATTTTAAGAAAGCATATTAAAGGAGGTTCGGTTATGAGTTTGGGGATGCGTATCAAAACATTGAGAAAGTCAAATTATATAACACAACAACAACTTGCCGATAAGACAGATGTAAGCAGAATATACATTCAGGCCCTCGAGAGCAACAGAAGACTTCCTTCAATGAAAGTCTTGAACAGACTTGCAGAAGCACTTGACGTAGAGGTAACGGATCTGGTCCAGTCAATGCCATCGGATAAGAGAGGGAGACTTCATCTCGAAGAGATCCTTGATAAATCGGCAGATGTTGAAGTATGGTATAGAAGCAAGAAATTGAGTAATACTGAACTACAGTTTGTTCAAAGACTAATAGACGCAGCGCTGGAAAAGTGGGAAAAAGACGATGAGACCTCTGGAAAGGGAATATGAAACCCCTGGATTTGAATACCCCTCTCCTCCGGAATATTTACCTGAATGGGCTATTGATGAAGCCTTAGAGTGGTCAGGTCTGGATGAATTTGACATCCTTGTAAAAGCAGAAGAACAAAGTGGAAGGCAACTTGATATAGAATATGTTGAAATGAGTCCCCGAATGTGGGGATTACATGTAGCAAAAGGGAAAAAAGCTATTATATATATCAATAGTATGCTTCCACTGATATGGAGACGCTTTGCTCTTTTTCATGAACTCTATCACCTTCTGAACCATAAGAAGGGAGAATCTTTCTGGATGAGAACAGCTACTCCAATGACCAGTTTTGAACACCAGGCTGATATATTTGCCTGGTCTGTAATATGGCCCGAATGGAAGGAAGGCTATTAATGATCAGAAAATCATTTTTTCTCCCTAATAAAAGTTGTCCCCACCGATGTATTTATTGTGATCAACATGCAATTACCGGGGAAATACAGGAACCAGATCGATGTCAGATCTTATCCGAAGTCTCCAGGGTCGGGAAAAACAGAAGTGTTGAAATATGTTATTTCGGAGGTAGTTTTACATGTCTACCTCTTGACATACAAAAGCAATATCTTGATACCGTACTGGAAACCGGTCCTGATAATTCTGTGAGATTCTCAACACATCCAACCTGTTTTGGAAATGAAGTTCTGGGCCTGCTTAAAAACTATCCTGTATCAATGATTGAACTCGGTGTTTCTTCCCTGGATAACGAAGTTCTTGAACAATGCCGAAGGGGATATGCCGCTTCTGACGTCATTACAGTTATTCAGGCTCTCCTCAAATTGAAATATAACGTTGGAGCACAGTTAATGATCGGCCTGCCTCATCAGACTGAAGAAAGCACCTTTTCCGATCTTGAAACTCTGGCATCTATCTCAGGCGACAGCTCCCTGACACTTCGAATTTATCCATGTCTGGTTTTGAAAAATACGCAACTGGAAAAACTCCTTTTAAAGGGAGAGTATACACCCTTATCAATTGAAAATGCAGTTCGTTGGTCAGGAAAGGTGCATCGAAGGGCTATCGACCTTGGCTTTAAGATACAAAGGATCGGCCTCCACGAAACACCAAGTCTTAATAACTCTGTAATAGCAGGGCCACATCACCCTTCACTCGGAGAAATGGCCAGGGCATTTTCGCTTATACTCGATATTACGGGCAATGATCCATCAGGACCATGGAAGATACCTCGCCGGAATATATCCATGCTTCAGGGTCATAACAACTTCGGGATCAGGTCTCTTGCCGATATATCAGGTTTTTCCGTCCAGGAAATAAAGGCAAAGATCAGTTATATTTAACGTTGGCTTTCGATGAGGATCTACACCATTTATCATAGTTTAAAACTTGCTGTAAATTGACTACAGGTTGCTCATAGACTAAACTTGAGTGCATCTAACCCATAATCTTTTATAGATAGTTCAGGAGGTGCTCTTGTTGGATAACAGGCAACTTCAATCCCATCTGAGCAACAAAGTAGAATCTTTACCAACAAAAGCAAGAAAAGTCGTAGAATACCTTCTCTCGCATATGAGAGAAGCAGCTTTTATGTCTATCGGTGATGTGGCTGATCATCTGGAAGTATCCAAAGCCCAACTGGTCAGAGTGTCGAGAATGTTAGGATTTTCAGGTTATTCTGAACTAAAAAAGGAACTTAAGAATGCAGTTCTTGAACAGATCAATCCCTCGGCAACTCTGGAAACGAAAGATGCAGGACCAGAAAATATTGCCGAGAGAATATATAAATATGAACATGTTAATATTGATGATACCTGGAAACAGATAACTTCAGACAAAGTCGAATTATTCAGGACCCTGATCGCTGAAGCCGCGGATATCTATTGCCTCGGGTGGGGAATTTCTGCCCTAATAGCAGAATCTTTTTTTACGAGATTAATGGAACTTGGACTGAAAGGCGTTTTGATGCGTAGGGGATCACTCGCTGTAATAGAACAGGCAAGAGCTCTTAAAGAAGGCGACCTCCTGATCGTTTGCGAATTGCCCAGTTATGTAAGAGAGGTGACTGAATCAGTAAAAAAAGCAAAGGAAAAGAAGGCTAAAGTCATTACCATTACCGATAGCCCTGCTGCTCCTGTATGTAAATACGCAGATCTTTGCTTTTATGTAAGCGACAAAAGTCCTACATTTGGAAGCAGCATTATTGGACCTCTTTTCCTGGTCCATATCATAACTTCCATATTAGCTTTCGAACTTGGTGATGAGGTAAGCAATGCACTGAAAGACCAGGCAGAAGGGCTTCTCGATGAAAGAATATATTATCCCTCTGATGATCTTAGATATTGATCACTGATATCATCCATGGGATGATATCTTAAAAGTTTAAAATATCGCCAGCATTCATAATTCTAATTTCAGCATACTTGCTGGCTTTTGCAACAAATTCTTCAGGATCAGCCTTTATAAGATCAAACGTATTGTAGTGAACAGGTATAGCAATGGATGGTCTGATCATTTCCACGGCTCTTGCAGCATCTGCCATGTCCATGGTGAAATTGCCTCCTGAAGGAAGAAGAGCAATGTCTATATTTTCCTGACGTAACAGCTGCATATCCATTGTAAGACCTGTATCACCTGCATGGTAGATTTTCCTGGAATCCACCTCTATGAGAAAACCTCCAGGATTACCTCCAGGAAGCAGATCATCACCTTCCTGGACATCGGAACCATGAAGGGCAGGAGTCATTTTTACCATTCCGAAAGGAAATTTAAATGTACCGCCAATATGCATGGGATGGGTTTTCAGACCTTTTCGCTGAAATATACGACAAAGATCAGCATTGGCAACAACAATAGCTCCGCTGTTCCCTGCTATTTCAACTGTATCCCCGATATGATCATCATGCCCATGAGTAACAAAGATATAATTAATTTGCTGAAAGTCTTCAGGGCCCACCGTAGCAGATGGATTTCCGCTGAGGAAAGGGTCTACTAAAGCTCTGAGCCCTGTCCCCTCAATATAACAAGCTGCATGCCCGAGAAACTGAAGTTTTGCCATATTAATAAATCTCCTTCCTTTGTCCCAAAAAAGGACATTCCTCCGTAAGATCTTTTTATTTACCTGACGTTGATATCCACCCTGAAATGATCATTCTGGTTTATCTCTCCTGATCTAATGAGGTCTTGCGCCACATCAGCTTTAACTATATTTCTGAATCCATCCATACTTAGAGGCAGTCTGGAAGACTTTGAAACGGCCTTGTGGGCAATAGTCTGGAAAATAGAATTATTGAATCCATTCTGTTCATTAATTTTCCAGGTCAACAGCTCAATGTCAAAGGTAACATTCCCTTGTCCCGATAGCTCCGTTCTAATACCTGGAGCAATATATTTTACAAGATTATCATTATCCAGATAATAGAACATGTTATCCTTTACCGGAACAAAGGAAAGAATAACAAATGCAAGTAAAATCCATATAAAAACTCCAACTTTCAACGCTTTCTCGGAAAAATAATTCAAAAGTGTAAGATCCAGTTTCATTGTCTTTGCGAGCCTCCCTCGATAACTGTTACTTGAATAACTGATAATATTATACATTAAGAAGAGAAATGAGATGGTTTCTTTCCACTTATAGAAAGAAATATCTTTAACAAAAATAACACCCGTTCCCGGATATTGCCAGTTTTCATTTAAATCTGATACAAAACAGGGGTACCCCATATATGAGGTACCCCTGAGTTTTCCCTTTGTTCAATAAAAAGATCATGTTGTTAAACATCAATTGATCTCTTTGTTCCATTTCGGAACAAACCATGGATATTAAGCAATACATGTGTAGAATGCCCCGATTCAAAATAAGCCATACCGCAATTGTTAAACTCGATATCGAAGCCGCTTTTTAATGACGCAATCCATTTTGTATTTACCTCTTTTAAAAAAAGCTGATACATTTCATGGGACGCTTCCCATCCCTCAGTCTCCAGGGTACCTGAAAATAAATCTCCCTTATGAATAGACAGTGAGTATATCCATGGATAATATTTCCCTTTAATAGAAATACCTCGTCCTCTGGCTGTCAATTATCCATCATCTTCGTTCAGAATGGCAATTTTAAGTTCTTCAAGCTGTCTTTCATCTACTACTGAAGGAGCTCCAGACATAATACATTGTGCACTTCTTGTTTTTGGAAAAGCTATTACGTCTCTGATCGATGTTCCTCCACTGAGAAGCATTGCAATCCTGTCCACTCCAAGAGCTATTCCCCCATGCGGGGGGGTACCGGAAGCAAGTGCATCAAGAAGAAAACCAAATCTCTCCCGGGCTTCCTCTGGATTCATTTTCAGACAATTAAAGATTTTCGCCTGAACCTCAGGATCATGTATCCTTATAGACCCTCCACCAACCTCATTACCGTTAAGTACAAGATCATATGCTCTTGAACGGACTTCACCCGGATCAGTATCAAGAAAACCTAAATCTTCAGGAAGAGGCGCTGTGAATGGATGATGAACAGACGTCCATCTATGATCGTCATCATCCCATTCAAAGAGCGGGAAATGTACCACCCATAAGAATTCCCATCCTTCAGTATCAATCACATCATGCTCTCTGGCGAGTTCTATTCTCATCTGTCCGAGAACTTCACATATGTTCAACCATTTTCTGTCAGCCATTACAAACAAGGCATCTCCATCTGAAATACCCGCAGATGAAACAAGATCCTGACAATTTTTATCAGTCATGAACTTAACCAGCGGTCCCTTAAGTTCACCATTTTTGACCTGGAAAGGAGCGATTCCAGCAGCACCAAGTGATTTAGCTCTTTCTTCTACTGCAGAAATCTCCTTTCGGGAAAGGCCTGCCCCATTTTTAAGTGGCAGCCCCCTTACAAAGCCTCCATCCTCCATAATCTCACGAAATGGAGCAAAATCAATTTCTGCAAATACTGCGGAAAGTTCCTTAATTTCAAAAGGTATCCTGAGATCCGGTTTATCACTACCAAAACGATCCATGGCTTCTTTATAACCAATCCTTTTAAAGGGAACTGAAACATTGGCACCCCTGATCTCTTTAAGGAGTCCCTGCATGTAAGGTTCCATAAGCCCGAAAATATCCTCTTCTGTTATAAAACTCATCTCAATATCCAGTTGTGTAAATTCAGGTTGTCTGTCCGCTCTAAGATCTTCATCCCTGAAACACTTGACTATCTGGTAGTATCTGTCAAAACCACTGATCATAAGTATCTGTTTAAAGATCTGGGGCGATTGAGGCAAAGCGTAAAAATTGCCCGGATTAACTCTGCTTGGAACAAGGTAATCACGAGCACCTTCTGGAGTGGACTTCGTTAAGACAGGAGTCTCTATATCGATAAAACCTCTTGAATCAAGGTATTTTCGAGTAAACATTGTCATCTTGTACCTGTCTCTGATATTTTTCTGCATTTTATCTCTTCTCAGGTCAAGGTACCTGTGTCTTAATCTATGATTCTCATCAACATTATCTTCAGCGGAAGAAAGTGCAAAAGGAAGAGGTGCCGCAGGTGAAAGAAGTATAAGATCATTGACTGCAACTTCAATCCTGCCGGTTTTTAAAGACGGGTTTTCTGTACCTTCAGGTCTTTTACGAACTATTCCTTTCACTGCAACAACAAATTCGCTCCTGAGATCCTTGGCTGTTTCATGAACACCCGGGACATCTTCCGGATTAATTACGATCTGTACCACTGAAGAATAATCCCAGAGCTCTATAAAAATTATACCGCCAAGATCCCTTCTTTTTCTGACCCAGCCATTCAGGAGAACTTCCTGTCCTTCATTTTCTTCTGAAACCATTCCACAATAGATATTTCTTTTCCATTTCTCATCAAAGATCACTACATTGTCAGCCATTTATATACCTCCAATAAAACTTTCATCATCATTAACAATTTTCCTTTTCCAGAAAACTGACCAGTTTATCTCTACCTACTTGATCCTGTTCTCCCGTTTCAAGATTTTTAACAGTAACAACACCTCTAGAGACTTCATCTTCCCCGAGAATACATACAAAAGATGCTCCTTTGTTGACAGCAGCCTTAAATTGAGCCTTCATACCCCTGTTCATATAATCCATATCGGCAGATACATGATCATTACTTCTTAATTCGGACATAAGGGAAAAAGCATCAATACGTGTTTCCTCCTGGGCTGCTATTATATAAACATTAATACCGGGCTTTTCTCCGAAGCTGCATTTCTGTTGGTCCATTACAAGAACTATCCTTTCCAGTCCTGCTGCAAATCCTACACCAGGAAGGTGGGGACCTCCAACCTCATCTGAAAGGTTATCATATCTGCCGCCACCACATACTGCATTCTGAGAGCCAAGTTCTCCTGAAAGGATCTCAAAAGCAGTTTTAGTATAATAATCAAGACCTCTCACGAGCCTTTTATCAAGGTGATATTGGATATTAAGATGCTTAAGTCCCTTGATCACTTTATCAAAATGTTCGCGACAATCATCACACAGACTTGAGTATATGTCAGGTGCTTTTTCTGTTATCTCCCGGCATTGAGGCTTTTTACAATCTAGTATCCTGAGCGGATTTCTTTCAAATCGGGTTTTACATGTATCACAAAGCCGATCAAGATCAGCCCTGAAATAGTCTTTTAATTTTTCTTTGTACGCAGGCCTGCATTGTGGGCACCCTACTGAATTAACGAGTACATCAAGATTTGAAAGCCCAAGGTGACTGTAAAGGTCAAGAGCGAGTTTTATTACTTCAACATCGACAAAGGGATGATCCGAACCCAGACTTTCAAAATCCAGTTGCCAGAACTGACGATATCTTCCTTTCTGTGGACGTTCGTAGCGAAACATAGGTCCATAACACCAGAGTTTTACAGGTTGATGCTGATTACTGAACTTGTTCTGGTTATAAGCACGTACCATAGACGCAGTCGCCTCTGGACGGAGAGTCAGGCTTCTCTCAGACCTGTCCTGAAAAGTATACATCTCCTTTTCGACTACATCTGTTGTTTCTCCTATTCCTCTGGAAAAAAGTTCTGTATGTTCAAAAACAGGAAGATGGATCTCCCTGTAGCCGAATATTTCTGCAATATCTTTAGCCTTATCCAGAACATAAGACCATTTCCAGGATTCATCAGGTAAAATATCTCTTACTCCTCTTGGAGCCTTTATCGTAGACATCAAACGATCCTCCGTTCAGTTAACAGAATGCTGTAAGATTTCCATGCGTTCCACAAGGATGCAATTATACATCAGCATCCTGTGTCTTTCCATTTATAAAGAAGGTATTGAAACAAACAAGACCTACAGAAAAGGCGTGACCGATTAAAGGCCACGCCTTTGAAAATCTATTTCTGAATAATTGCTATCTAGACTCCAGCTGGAACTTTATAGCAGTTCTTTCTTCCCCCTCAATTTCGATCTTCTCAAAAGAAGGTATACAGACAAGCTCAATTCCATTCGGTGCTACATAACCGCTTGCAACTGCAATAGATTTTACAGACTGATTAACAGCGCCTGCTCCTACGGCCTGAACTTCAACTGCACCCTTTTCCCTTAATACAGCCGCTATTGCACCAGCAACAGATTTGGGTTGGGATTTCGAAGAAACTTTAAGTACCTCCATTGAATTCTGCCTCCCTCGAAACAGTAAAATGTTGAGATCGATCGTCTCACCTTAAACGTGATATATCCCCCGATAATGTTATTTAATTAGTATATCGTTAAAACATGCAGAATTGCAAGTATTTAACAGTCAAAACAGGACAAATGAAAGTTCACTGGCAAGGGGAAGATTTTTTAAGATTAAGATAATATCAGTTTTAATCCAGAGATCTCAAAAAGAAAAAGAGGATAATCAATAAAAAGGTGGGGATAGCAATAACACCCCCACCACTCTGTCATAAAATCAAATAAATCTGTTAACGAGCTTCAAGAAGGAATTTTATCGCCGTTCTCTCCTCATTATCGATCATGATCTTTGCAAAGGAAGGAATACATATAAGGTCTATACCATTTGGCGCCACATAACCTCTTGCAACAGCAATTGCTTTAACTGTCTGGTTGACAGCGCCTGCTCCAACAGCCTGAACTTCGACAGCACCCTGCTCTCTCAAGACTGCAGCCATGGCCCCTGCAACAGTCTTGGGTTGGGAACTTGCCCCAACTTTAAGCACTTCCATAATTCTACCCCCTTCAGTACATGGATTGATAGATTGATCAGCTCTGGACAATGAAAAAGCACTAAAACGATAATGATGACGTATTTAATAGTTTATATCTTTAATTACTTATTTTCAAGCAGTTTGGATTTTCTCAGTTTGCAAAATATAATTACGCACAAAATTGAAGGGGAGAATTATCAAAACTGAATCTTTTTCTCCTTCGGAGCTTTAATGATAAAATGCTGTAATCGATATTTATACCTAATGCTGCTTTTATTTTTATCTTAAGGAGGAAAACCTTTATACATGCCTGAGACATATAGCAATATGATAGCTAAAGAACTTGAGATTAATACTGAACAAGTCACAAGTACCGTGAACCTCTTTCAGGACGGTTGCACTGTCCCATTCATTGCAAGATACAGAAAAGAAATGACAGGTTCCCTGGACGAAACAAAGATAATTGCAATCCGGGACAGGATCACTGAACTCAAAGAACTTGATAAGAGAAAAAACACTATTATCAGATCATTAAGAGCAAGAGATCTGCTATCAAAAGAACTTCAACAAAATATAGAAAAGGCAACATCTTTACCTCGACTTGAGGATATTTATCTTCCTTACCGTCCCAAAAGAAAGACAAAAGCATCTGTGGCAATAGAGCAGGGTCTTGAAAAACTTGCTGATGAAATTATCAGGGAGAATGGTTTTAACATCCGGGGAAAGGCATATGATTTTATCTCTCCTGAAGTTGGAATAAATACAGTCGAAGATGCACTCCAGGGAGCCTGTTTTATTATAGCTGCGAGAATAAATGAAAACACTAATGTAAGAAAGATGACTCGCAGACTTTTTGTTGAAAAGGGCAAGATCTACTCAAAAGTGATAGCAGAAGATAGGGATACAGAAAAGAAATACAGGGATTATTATGATTTTTCATCCAAATGTAACATATGCCCTTCTCATCGTGTATTAGCTCTATTCCGGGGAGAAAAGGAAAAGATCCTTTCGGTTAAATTGCAACCGCCAGAAAATGAAGCTATTTCCAAAATTGAAAATATTATCCTCAAAGGAACCGAATCGGATCCAGTTTTGATAAAATCAGCTATTATTGATAGCTACAAGAGACTTTTAGCGCCATCGATGGAAACAGAACTACGTAAAGCAATGAAAAAGAAAGCCGATATTCGATCGATAAAAGTTTTCTCCGATAATCTTTTTCAACTGTTAATGGCTCCGCCTCTTGGCAGAAAACGAATTCTTGCCATTGACCCCGGGTTCCGTACAGGTTGTAAGGTAGTCTGTCTTGACAGTGATGGTAAACTTATTCACCACGAAACAATATTCCCTCATCCTCCACATAATATGAAGGAAAGATCATCTGAGACAATAAGCAGGCTTGTCGATAAGTTTTCCATTGAAGCTGTATCTATAGGTAATGGAACAGCTGGAAGGGAAACTGAAAAATTCATCAGGTCTCTTGATCTTAGCCAGGTAATTGTAACTTCAGTAAACGAAAACGGGGCATCGGTCTACTCAGCTTCAGAAGCGGCAAGAGAAGAATTCCCTAATGAAGATATTACAGTCAGAGGAGCAGTATCAATAGGACGAAGACTTATGGACCCTTTATCTGAACTTGTAAAGATCGACCCTAAATCTATTGGTGTAGGACAGTATCAACATGATGTTGATCAGAAAATGCTTCGCCAGAGCCTTGAAGATGTTGTGATCCATTGTGTAAATAGAGTCGGTGTCGATCTGAATACTGCAAGCAGTTATCTTCTTTCTTATGTTTCCGGCATAGGGAAATCAGTTGCCGGAAACATTTATATTTACAGGACAGAAAACGGCCCTTTCAGATCAAGGAATGATCTGTTAAAGGTCCCCGGCCTTGGACCGTCTGTTTTCCGTCAATGCGCTGGTTTCTTAAGATTGCCCGGGGCTTCAGATCCTCTTGATACGACTGCAGTTCATCCTGAAAATTATGATACAGTGAAGAGAATGGCAAAGGATAGCGGATGCTCAATTAAAGATCTGATCGAGAATAGCAGCCTGAGAAACAGTATCGACATAAAAAAGTATGTAGATAAGCAAACAGGAATGCCAACATTAACTGATATTGTTAATGAACTGGCAAAACCGGGACGAGACCCCCGTAATGAGTTTTCTGTATTTGAATTCAGGGAAGATATCCAGTCTATTGATGATCTTAAAGAAGGAATGATAATACCCGGGATCGTCACTAATGTAACAGATTTTGGAGCATTTGTGGATATAGGTATCCACCATGATGGTCTCATTCACATAAGCAGAATTGGTAAGAAGTTTGTAAAACACCCCTCTATGGTCCTGAGCATAGGTCAGAAACTGAACAGCAAAGTAATAGATATCGATGTTTCGAGAAACCGGATCTCATTAGCTTTAGAAGAGAGACAAAAGAAAGAAGCTGAAAACCATGAATCTTAGTAAAGCTGAACACTTCGATGTTGCCGTTACTGGAGGCGGTCCTGCTGGACTTATTGCAGCAGCCACAGCAGCATCTTCTGGGAAAAAAGTAATACTTCTGGAAAAAAATGACAAACTTGGAAGAAAACTCGCGATCACTGGAAACGGAAGATGTAATATAACCAACTTTGAACCGGATGTTAGTGATCTTGTTGATAAATACGGTAAGAATGGCAATTTCCTCTTTTCGGGTTTTACAACTTTCGGGCCCTCGGAAACAATAAGTTTTTTTAATTCTATGGGTCTTGAAACAAAGGTGGAAAGGGGTAAAAGAGTATTTCCAGCAAGTGATATTTCACATGATGTTGTAAAAGTACTAATATCATTTCTGGAAAGATACAACGTTACCATACGTTTGAATTCCAGGGTCAGAGATATAAAAATAAAGGATTCCATGGTGCAGGGGATCGTACTCGAAGATACTATCATACAGGCAGATAAATATATTATCTGTACCGGAGGAAAATCATACCCTTCAACAGGATCAACCGGAGACGGATACACCCTTGCAATATCTGCAGGACATTCTATTGTCGAACCTGAACCTTCAATTGTACCTGTAAGGGTTAAAGAACCATGGGTAAAAGATCTCATGGGCCTTTCCCTGAAAAACACAGGGCTAACTGCATATACCGGAAGAAAAAAGATCATATCACGGTTTGGAGAAATGCTTTTTACACATTTCGGTATAAGTGGCCCTATAGTAATGGACGCAAGTAAAATCATGCTTAGCGCTTACAGAAAAAAACCTGTAAATATCTACCTTGATCTTAAACCTGCACTTGACCATGATAAGCTTGATAAAAGAATTCAGCGAGACTTTCATAAACATAAAGGCAAATTTATATTTAGTGCACTCAAAGATCTTCTCCCTTCAGCTTTGATACCAATTGTTTTAAACATATCAGGCGTTGAAAATGAAATCAGAGTTGATGAACTGGAAAGATCGGACAGGAAGAATATCGTAAATACAATAAAAGCAATACCTCTGACATTCAATGGATCACTTGGATTTGACTGGGCAATTGTAACAAGCGGTGGAATAGCACTTAAGGAAATTGACCCCGGGAGCATGAGATCAAAGCTGGTTGATAATCTGTATTTTGCAGGAGAAGTGCTTGACCTTGACGGCCCCACCGGCGGCTTTAATCTTCAGATCTGCTGGACAACTGGATATATTGCCGGAAAAGCAGTTTCTTTTCAATAAACAAGTCCCTGTTTGACACTCTAAATTGACGGTGTTATGCTCAAAAGAAATTAAACATTAAAAGGGGGAGCACCGAGAATGAGTGTTTACAAAATAATAGAATTGGTGGGGACAAGCGAGAAATCATGGGAAGATGCTGCTTCTGCTGCTATGAGTACTGCAGGAAAACATCTTAAGGATATACGTATAGCCGAGGTATGTAAACTCGATATTCATATTGATGAAAAAGGTCAACAGCTGTACAGGACTAGATTGAGTGTTTCCTTCAAGTATCATGATGAATAGTTTTGGGTTTTTTCATTAATTAATAACCATTCCTGGATTTAATTAAATTGCATTCCCAATGATCTGGAATTAGGAAACGGTAATTTTTACACTACAAAATGTTTTTCTCTTGAAAATATAAGCTGGACGGGAAAATCTTTTCCCGTCCAGCTTATATTTTCAAGATATCTTATATACTGATCTGATCAGTTTCAGCCTTTGTCCTGGAGTCTGTCAAGTACTACCTTATAACCATCTGCACCATAATCAAGACATTTTTTAACCCGGCTTATCGTAGCAGTACTTGCTCCGGTTTCCTGAGCAATATTCGGATATGTCTCACCTTCAGAAAGTTTTCTTGCAACCTCAAGTCTCTGAGCAAGCGCTCTTATCTCACCTATCGTCGCAACATCTTCAAGAAAGTCATATACTTCTTCAACACTTTCAAGACCCAGAAAAGCCTTGGCAAGTTGTTCAGTAAGATCATCTTTCCATTTTTGTGCCATTGTTTTACTCACCTCCCTGATTAAACATCCATACGGGCAAAGATATTATCACTTCACAACACGAAAATCAAGAAAGTCAGAAACGAAAACATGTTTTTCATAAATGCAAAAACTCAGTAATCATTTATCCTGTTAAGGTATCCTTCTATTTTGGAGATCACATGGTTTTTATCTGTTATCCACATTGGAGATATTAGAGATGGTGGACGGGCATCCGCTGTCAACCTCTGAATGATCGTTTCCCGTGGTAGTAATGAGAGTGATTCTGCTACCCTCTTTGCATAATCATCAAGAGTCAGAGGGACATATTCATTATTGATATACATTTGTTCGAGAACTGTTCCTCTGAGAACATGCAATGGATGAAACTTTAAAGCATGGACCCCTCGTTTTGTCAGCCATAGAGCTGATGAGGATAACTGCGATTTATCCTCACCTGATATACCCGAGATAAGGTGAGCACAGATAAGTATTTCTCTTCGATTAACTCTATCAATAGCATCAGCGATCTCATCAAATCCATGTCCTCTATTCAGCCATTCAAGACCACTTTCATCAATTGTCTGAATACCAAGCTCGAGCCAGATCTGCAACCCCTCTTCCCTAAGGCGTTCAAGAAGATCAAGAAAGTCCTCTGGGACGATATCTGGTCGTGTCCCAAGAGCAACTCCTGCTACTTCTATCCTTTCGCCTGCTATTGCTATAGCGTCTCTGACCCTCTTCTCAAGCACATCAAGCGGGAGGTTAGTAGCTGAATAGCTTTGAAAATAGAGAATAACTTTTCCTGCTTTGTATCTTCGTTCTGCAATGTCGATCCCTGTCTCTATCTGCTCTTCCATGCTTTTAGACTCAAGCCAGGCACCGCTTCCCCCGCCCTTTGAGTCACAAAAGATACAGCCTCCCCTTTCGAGTCCATCCCTGTGTGGACATCCTGCTCCAATATCCAGAGAAACTTTCTGAATTCTTTCTCCAAATTGTTCTCTCAGAACTGCAGACCATTTCCTGTATAGTGCAACTTCAGACAAGAACAGCCCTCCCTTTAAATCTCAAAACCAGAAAGCTTTAAAGCTATAATTATAACTTGTTAAAGATCTCCAGTTAAGCCTTCCTCAGGCAACTCATAGAAGTGAGAAAATCCTGGTATATAAGAAGTTCAACCTCAATTAACTATCCAGGTCTGCCCCAAAAGTTGACAACAGGATCATATGCGGTAAATGAACAACAAACAGAATTACAGGTCCGATGAAAGATTTTCAATATTAGTCTGTGTACTTTCCATCAAACAGATCTGATATTATACCAATGAAATGGTTCAGGATCCTGGTTAAACCGAGATCCTGAATAAGGTTTCGCTATTATTTCGAATTATCTTTATCATCACCATTCAACCACACATGCTCCCCATGAATAACCTACTCCAAAGCCTACTAAAACAACTTTTTGGCCTTTCTTCAGTTTTTTTTCCTTTGAGGCCTGTTTAAGGGCAAGAGGTATCGTCGAGCTGACCGTATTCCCGAGTTTTTCCATATTCATAAAAAATTTTTCACCCGGTATCTCAAGTATGTCACGAATATGTTCTAAAACGAGTTTTGTTGCCTGGTGAAATATAAAAAGATCAGCCATGGGAATTGATAGATCATTTTCCTCAAGAACATTTTTCACAACAGGAGGGACTTCTCTCAGGGAAAACTTTAAAACCTCCGGCCCGTTCATATAAAAGTTTTCCTCTGTTCTAACATTCCCGAACCTGTTTTTCCTTTCGTGACCGGTTTCCTGAGTTTTGGGTATTGCCATACCACCGGCAGGGATGGTCAGATCACCTGAACCGCTACCATCAGTACCAAAAACAAATTTGCCTATTCCATAACTCTTACTACTCTCACTTACAACAGTCGCAGTCGCTGCATCTCCAAAAATAGTTCGTGTACTTTTATCCATAGGATTGATAAATCGTGTCAAAACATCTGCAGTGAGCAAAAGCACTTTTGAAGCGATCCCTGAAACGACCATTGATTTAGCCATGGCCAGACCATAGATATATCCGGAACACCCAAGATTATAATCAAAAGCTCCTGTATGTTTGCTCAATCCCAGCCTGTCATGAACAATACACGCTGTAGCCGGCATTATAAAATCAGGAGTCTCTGTACAAAGTATCAGAAAATCGACTTCTTTTCTGTCAAGATCATACTCTTCAAAAAGATTTTCTGCTGCTGCTACAGCCATATCGGAGACAAGCTCTTTTTTGGCCACTCTTCTCTCATTAATACCCGTCTTATGAAATATCTTTTCAGGCTTCCAAGTCCCAAATTCATCAACAAGTTGTTGATTATTAATAATTTCATCAGGTAAATAAAAGGATATTGCGGAAATTTCAGCACTCTTACAATTCATTCGCTTACCTCCTCAAAATGTAACTAATGAATTATGCCACTGTCACTGGCCAGTGACAAGGTTGGTAATAAAGATCTGGATATTATCGTGAGTTAATTCAGAAATATTTGCAGTTTTGGCTTTAAGGAAGGTTGTCAATGAATATTAAAAGGAAGAAGTTCCGGATACTTACGTCCGGTATTTTTTCATTGAATAGGTTGAAAAAAAGATCCTCATCGAACTGGCCGTGAGGATCGTTTAAAACTGCATATTGGTGCCGGACATCGGACTCGAACCGATACGCCCTCGCGGGCGCGGGATTTTGAATCCCGTGCGTCTACCACTTCCGCCAGTCCGGCCTGCATTACCTGTAACGTTAAAATGAAGGATCTACGTTCGACCTTGATTTCGCGCATAAGATACTATCATTTTCTTCTCCGGCAGGCAAGGCTCAAGATCTTCAAACAGGAATCTCGAACTCGAACCTGGCATGGAACAGAAATTTTAAAACGCACAAAAAGTCTAAAGAATTATTTTACCCTGTCCCTTTGATGATTTCCCACTCATTTGATTGAGTCTCTCAAGATCTGCAGCAGATGCTACATCGATCTTGGACTGTTCAGCCTTTTGTGCCGCCTTTACTTTATCCTCATAATCTTTAATACTCTTCTTAATAGAATCAACATCACCCTTTATCCATTGGAGAATGCTGTCGGCAAGAGGCTGGAGTATTTCATCATCCGGTATTTCCTCTATCATTCCAAGTTCCTTCAGGACCCTGTGTTCTTCCCTTATGGAATCCATGATATCCTCATCATTTATAAGGCCTTTTTTATAAAGGACTCTGCCAAGAATGTTATACCTGCTTTTCATATTCTCCTGGTTAACAGTTAAGGCTTCCATCCTGGACATTAACATACTCATTATTTCTTCAAGACTGACCTGTGCCTGATTATTCATTATTTTTCTGCTCCTTTTTTACCTATAAATTTTGTACTTAAGGCTCTAAACCTGCAATTTACTTAAGATCATATATTGAATCTTATTTCTATAAGATCTCCATCCTGAACAATATAATCTTTACCTTCGAGTTTCAGTTTTCCAGCTTCTCTACAAAGAGCAAAAGAATTATTACATTCTTTGAAATCATCATAATGAACAACCTGAGCCCTTATAAATCCTCTGGCAAGATCCGTATGAATCGTTCCCGCCGCGTCAACCGAAGTACTGCCTTTTTTAAGTGTCCACGCCTTTACTTCATCTTTTCCCGTTGTGAAGAATGATATCAGTCCCAGTAAATTATATGCTTCAGCAATGAGTCGTTCTCTTCCAGGTTCCATAATCCCAAGATCTTCCATGAATTCCTGCTGTTCTGAAGGATCAAGATCCGCCATTTCCATTTCCAGACTTCCAAATACCTTTACAAGCGGCGTCTGACTTGAAACAGCCATTTCCCTGATCTTTTCCAACCCTGGAACAGATCGTTCATCAGTCTGATTTTCATCAAGATTGAGAACAATAAGTTCGGGTTTCAAAGTAAGAAAAGCAAAACTGCTGAGCATTCTTCTTTTTTCAGGATCAAGTCCAAGGTCCCTGAGAGGTCGTTCTTCCATAAGATGCTCCTGACACCTCTCAAGCATCTTCTTTTCATCTTCCTCGTCCTTTGTTAACTTCTTCTTTTCAGCAAGTCTTGAAAGCCGGTTTTCTATCACTGAAAGATCTCTAAGGATCAGTTCAGTCTCAACTATATCAATATCACGAAGAGGATCAACATTTATCTCGGGATGTGGTACATCAGAATTCTCAAAACACCTTACAACATGCACAAGAGCTTCAGATTCACCAACAAATGAAAGAAATGCGTTCCCAAGACCTGCACCTTTACTGGCATCACGCGATAATCCGGCAAGATCAACAAACTCCACTGTAGCAGGCGTTTCCTTCTTTGGCTTAAAAAGGTCCACGAGGTAATCAAATCTTTTATCAGGAACAGCTACAACCGCTCTGTTAGGTTCCGTTTTCCCACTGGCATAAGCTTTGACCTCGGCACCAGCTTTTGTAATAACGTTGAAAATAGTTGATTTCCCCGAAAGTGGCAACCCGACTATTCCACATTTAAGCATTTCGATCACTCCCGGAAATACAAAATTGAACAGTCGTCTGGATCGCTGCTTCTGCGACTGTTCTTTAAAACCTGAACGAGCATAACAGAGAACATTATGTTAATCAAACTGGTATATTATAATATTATATATGGTTGTGGTATTATCCGTTTGTTTTTTAATAATATCAAAGATCAATGATCTAATGAAAGAAAAGGGGTGGGAATTATGATTAAAAGGGTGTTAGTATCTACCTTGTTTTTCATTTTTTTTCTGATTAACCCGATATTTGCATTTGAAACACAGGGGATGAAAACTGATTCTATAGAAATATTTCCGGATGGAGCAATGGTAAAGTTCAGAATTGGTTCATTAGGTCCTTATGATATCAACATTCCCGGTACTTTTGACAAAGGATCTATCCGCTATATCTCTTCAGGTGACATCGAGATCACGAATTTCGAAATCCAGGAAAAAACTGTGATAGACTGGATACCACCCTCTCTTAAAGATCTGGACTCAAGCATATCACAGATCATCAATGATAATCGATCTCTAACCGCTGAAATACAGGGACTCGAACAATCAATACAATACCTTCAGGAATTGTCTCCTTCCAATATTGCTGATGGTGAATTTGAATCCTTTATTGACAGATTGCAGAAAAAACGTATCGACAGTGAGAAACTTTTACTTCAAAAACAGGAACAGCTCAAAAAAAATCGTAACAGGATAGAAGTACTTCAAAGTAAATATAATTCCATGGAACCACCTGATAATGAGAAATACTTTCATGTTTCGATAAACAGCGCGGGGAAAGGTGATCTTTACCTTCAGGCCTGGACATCCAATGCAGGCTGGAAACCTGAATATGAAATGAACCTGAACAGTATTTCAGGAAATATTCTAATCGAACTTCAGGCAAGGGTTTTTCAAAGAACAGGTATTGACTTCCAGGGAAGATTAACTTTCCATACTGTCAACCACCGTACGAACCTTACCTTCCCGCAATTGAGACCCCAGGTAGTTGACTTTTTAAATGAGATCGAAAGATCCGGCTTTTCGAGCGATCTATCTACTTTAAAATCTAACAGGACAATACCCGTTGCAAAAGAAATTCAGCTATTGGAGGATGTTACGGATCTTTCCATTCAATCTCGAGGATCAATTCCCGGAACCGGAATGCCTGTAAATCTATACCTCGGCAGTGACAAACAGATAACAGATGTTTCAATTGTCGCCATACCAGCTATTTCAGGAGAGCCATGGGTCACTGCAGAAATAACAAACCTTGAAACACCTTTAATCCCGGCCAGTGTAAACCTGTTTGTAGATGGTAAACCTGGAGGATCTACCCGAATTAAAGGCTATGTCAGAGGAGATAACTTCGAAATTCCTTTCGGGAAAACTCCTCTTATTCCGATAACCAAAGATAATTATATTACAAAGGAAGAAACGAACTGGACAGGTAAGGGTAGAATGAAGCGTGGTTACATAATAGAGATCTTTAATGGACTTGAGGATTCCATCGACCTGATTTTGAAAGATAGAATACCTGTTTCAGCAAGAGATGATATTCAGATAGAAAATATTGAAATTGATCCTGAGCCTGTTGAAATATCCAAGAAGAATCTTTTATCTTGGGAGTTTAATATGGCCCCTGGTGAAAGAAAGATCGTTGAAGTCAGTTATACAATTAAATACCCATCAAATAAAGATATAGTATTAAAATAGATAATTTATGAAGAGGTGCAGCTGATGAACCTTACTGTGATAGTTGACGATCATTGCGGTAACCCAAGGCTGAGAGGTGAACATGGCCTTAGTTCCTGTCTTGAGACCCCCAGGGGACGTATCCTTTTCGACACTGGTATGGGATGGTCCCTTTTGCATAACATGAATGAACTAAGCATTCCTGTGAAGTCTATCGATCATATAATATTAAGCCATGGACATTATGACCATACATGGGGACTGAACCAGTTTCTCCTCAGAAACAGCCGTGTTCCTGTCTGGGCTCATGAATTGTTTGATAAGCAACGCTACTCAAATAGACTGGGAGAGATAAAATATAACGGTACATCTTTATCGAGGAATATTATGAATTTTAAACCAATTGAAGATGTCACTGAAATACTTGAAGGAGTATGGGCCATACCAGTTCCTTCTGAAAACAGAGATCCTGATTTTGTTCCTGTTGACAATGGACTTGTAGTTCTGGATGATAATAAAGAAATAGTTTCAGACCCAATGGAGGATGACATTTCCCTGCTTGTAAAAGGAAGGTTCGGATACAGTATTTTGTCAGGTTGTGCTCATGCCGGTATAGTTAATATAATGAAATACATTTCGAGTTTAACAGGAACCGACTCTTTTTACTCTGTAATTGGAGGTATGCATTTCAAATCGCAACCAGATGAATTTGTCAGAAAATGCGCAGCTCAGATGCGCGACAGATTCAAGGTCGAGAAATGGTTCCCCAATCATTGTACTGGCATTAATTCAGCTTTTACACTTTCAGATTACCTTGATAACATAGAATGGGCTCCTTCGGGGAAAAAAATTGAAATATAGGAGTGATTACATGTCATTAAACAATATAAATCCAGAAGTTGAAAAATATCTTGAAACACTTAAAAATGCCGGCTTCCGGCTGACAAATCAGAGAAAGATGATCATTCGAACACTTCTTGAAAATATTGGAGAACATCCAAACGCTCAGGAACTTCTTGAAATGGTCCAGAAAGAAGACCCTTCTATAGGTATAGCGACAGTTTACAGAACTGTGGAATTGTTGAACCAGATGGATATCCTAAACCTTTCAAACAGAGAGGAAGGATTCAGGAGATATGAAATTTCAGACGAAAAGATCCACCTGCATTTTTACTGTCGCTGCTGCGGAAAGGTTATTCATACCAGAGTAAGCGACGAAAAAAAGAAGATCCTTGGAGAATGGGCTCAGGAAGAAAACTTTACTATTCTTCCCCAGACCTTCGAGATTTGCGGAATATGTGAAGATTGCCAAAAGGATATCAGTAAAACTCAATCTCCTGATGATATATATATAGCCTGCAGAAATAAATGTGTTTCCGGTAATTTCGAACCTGGCCAGGGCAGACAGGCAAGAAGGGGCAGAGGCAGGAGATGCCAGAAACCCTGAAAGGATTTTGATGGCAACTACTCCACTTGACAAGACAATTTTCTATATTATAATCTTATTGATAACAAGTATCATTAGATGCAGAAGGAGGCGTTTAATTTATGCCCGGTTTTAATGGAACAGGACCCTGGGGACGCGGACCTGGAAGCGGAAGAGGTTTAGGCCCCTGTGGAGCAGGAAGATTTAGAGCTTTTGGCGGATACGGTTTTGGAAGGGGATTTGGGTGGAGATCATCTATGGCTGGATACTGGCAGGGAGCATATCAAAACGCTCCATATGGTTATTCTGATCCTTATACCACTCCGGAGACTTCCAGACAGGACGAAAAGGCATATCTCGAGGAACAGCTGAAATACCTTGAGGATAATATGGAAGAAATAAAAGCACGACTGGATTCTCTTTCCAAAGAAAAGGAATAGAAAAGGCTCAGTTACTGGGGGAGGGCTTGCTCTCCCCCTTTTTTAATACAGGAATGTACTGCTCAAACAGTCGAACCTGACTATAACACAGGAGGTATTCAAGGATGAAGATCAGCATTGCAACAAAGGGAACGCAGGTTTGTCCACATTTTGGACACGCGGAATATTTCACCATGATAACAATAGAGGACGGACACATAGTCAGCACTGAGAAAGAACCCAATCCAGGCCATTCTCCCGGAGCTTTACCTCTGTGGATGAGCGAACAGAAAGTCGATCTTGTAGTTGCAGGAGGTATGGGACCCAGAGCTCAACAGCACTTTAGTCAGTATGGAATAAAAACGCTTATTGTTGAATCCGGAGAGATCGAGGAAACAATATCCAATTATATGGCGGGGACACTCAAAAGTTCTTCAGGAGCTTGTCACCATACCGATGAATAAAAATACTATCAAGATCGCAATTGCAAGCGGTAAAGGTGGAACAGGTAAAAGTTGTGTTGCATCCTCCATTATAGCTTCATCTAATGTAATTGCAGTTGATGCTGATGTAGAAGAACCAAATCTTGCCATACTTTTAGGCATGGAAACAGAATTGATGAAAAAAGTTACTGTCCCAATACCTGACATTGACGATGATAAATGCATCAGCTGTTCTAAATGCAGTACTTACTGCCGATACGGTGCCATAACAGATATAGGACATGGAAGACCTTTTCTTAACCCGAAACTCTGCCATCATTGCGGAGTCTGTAATATGGTTTGTCCAACAGCAGCAATAAATGAAGTTCCACACATCATAGGCCAGATAAGGAAAGGTGTATCTGATTTTACAAGTTTACTCGAGGGAAGTATCAATGTCGGAATGATCAATACGATCCCAGTAATAGAACAAACTATAGAATCTGCAGAATCTATGGGCAATATTCTTGTCATCGATTCTCCCCCGGGAACATCATGCCCGGTCGTTGCAACTGTTCAAAAAGCTGATTTTGCTTTGCTCGTTACAGAACCTACACCTTTTGGTGCCGCCGACCTTTCACTTACTTTGCAGATGTGTCAAAACCTTTCGGTACCAACGGGTATAGTAATTAACCGATCTGATATTGCTGAAACAGATATTGAATCACTTTCCCGGAAATATAATTCCCCTATACTTGCCCGTTTCCCATTTTCAAGGAAAGTTGCAGAGTCTTATGCCAAAGGTATAAGTCCCTACTTCATTGATGAAGACTGGCAGAAGGGCACCAGATCAATATGGACCTACCTTGAAAAGGAGTTAGCCTTATGAAACCCTTAGAGATCGTCATAGTAAGCGGGAAAGGTGGTACCGGCAAGACAACGGTTACCTCATCTTTTTGTTCCCTGGCATCAGAGAATGCTGTTTTTTGTGATACCGATGTAGATGCTCCTGACCTCTGGATCCTGATGCATCCATTAACAGAAAAAACGATTGATTTTCTTGGGATGGAAATGGCTGAGGTAGACCCTTTAAAATGTGATGGGTGCGGAAAATGCCTTAATTTTTGTAGATTTGACGCTGTAAATATCACAGAAGGTAAAGCACACGTAAACCTTACTTTTTGTGAAGGCTGCGGTGGATGCGAACTTATATGTCCCACAGATGCCATAACTATGAAACACTTTAAACAGGGAGAATACTATTTCAGCCGTACTGAACATGGTCCCTTCTGGCACGCCCAATTGAATCCTGGTGGTGAAAATTCAGGACTTCTTGTTCAAATACTACGAGACAGGGCACTGAAAACAGCAAGAGAACTTTTGAAGGAACTTATCATTGTAGATGGACCTCCAGGTATCGCATGTCCCACCATATCTTCACTGACTGGATCAGACCTCGCTGTTGTAGTTACTGAACCAACGATGTCAGGTAAACATGATCTGATACGACTCGGAGAATTGTGTGATTCACTAAATGTGCCTGTAGCCGTCATAATAAACAAAGCAGATCTTTCCGAACAGCATAAACTTGAAATTGAGGATGAATGCAGAATAAAAGGCTGGGATCTTCTCGGGGAAATCCCCTTCAGAAAGGAAATTATTGATTCTGTCGCCAGAACAGAAATACCATTACTTGAGATGAAACCCGAAATTGAATCAATATGGAGAAAAGTTCTTGATGTCTGCAAGGGAATAAAAATGGATATGTAAAATACAGTCGTGGAACTGCGGAGAATCTTAAGGCAGTCCCACGACTGTAGCATTCTCTATCTTTTACAATTTCTTTTCACTGATTGAAACTTTCAACTCTTTTGTTAATCTGGAATACAGATCACTGTTTTCGTAATGCTCAAGCTCGCCTGCATCACCCAATCTGGCTATTTCCGGATCTATTGGTACCTGTCCTATTACAGGCGTATTGAATTTCTGCTCTATATCCTCAACATGGCTGGGACCGAATATATTGAATGATTCACCACAGTGTGGACAAACTGCAAAACTCATATTTTCGATAACTCCAAGCAGTGGTACATCGAGCATACCAGTCATATTAGCTGCCTTTTCAACCACAAGAACCGATAATTCCTGTGGTGATGTTACAAGGAGGAAACCGTCAAGGGAAATGGTCTGCATTACTGTAAGAGGGGCGTCTGCTGTTCCTGGTGGTAGATCAATAACCAGATAATCGAGTTCTCCCCAATCAACCTCTTCCCAGAACTGTTTTATAACACCACCGATTAAAGGACCTCTCCATACTACTGGCTTTGATGGATCATCCAGAAGCAGATTGACGGACATGATCTTTATTCCCAGTTCTTTTGTCTTTATCGGAACTATTCCCGTTTCGTTTCCATATAACTTGCCACTAACTCCCATAAGTTTAGGAATGGAAGGTCCTGTTATATCAGCATCAAGGATCCCGACTTTATTCCCATCTTTTGCAAGCGCAACTGCAAGAAGTGATGCAATGGAACTCTTGCCTACCCCGCCCTTTCCACTACCAACTGCAATTACTTTTTTGATCCCTTCTTTTTTACTTTTCAGTATTTGGGATTGGCAAGGTGCTGCCTGTGATTTCTGATTTTCCATAATACTTCCTCCTGACTATAAGCTTAATTCCTTAAGATCACCCTTAATATATTTCTGGATTATTATCTCAACAGTATCAGTTGAAGTTTCATAAACCCGTATTTGAGCCATTTTAAGGGCAACCGCTGCATTCGGACCTACCTGGGGAACTATCACAGCATCGATATCTTTTTCCGAAAGAACCTTAACTGCATTACCTCCAGCTCCGTGAGCAAGCCTGACTGAATCATTTGCAATACAGTCTGTAATATTACCATTCTCATCAAAAACAAGAAAATAGGGGGCTCTGGCAAACCTCGCAGCCATTAATGCTGAAGTTTCCATGCCCTCTGATGGAATTGCAGTAAACATAAAATTTACCTCCTTAGGAATATCGCCTGACGCTTCAAGTGATAATAGTTATCAAAAGAACGCCATAAGATATGATTATACCATTTACATATTGTTCTGAAAACGGCTTTTTCACAACAAAAAGGTCATCCAGAAAGATGACCCTGCAGAATTATATTATAAAAATGGGGGAATTGGGATACTAAATTGCTTCAACGAGAGATTTTTTATAAAGCATATAAATCGAATAAGCTTTGGGAACAGAAGGTTCTATTTTTTGTGAAGAAATTATACTTTTTCCCTGGCTAAGGGAACTTGAGGAAAAGTCATTTACTTCGAGCGCCTCCATACTGGTCATTAACCAGTTCCCCTTTATATCTTTTATCCACATGAGCAAATCCTCCTGTTCAAGATCAATGATATCAATGAAATTCTTTTCTCCAATAACTTGCAGTATGTTTATAACATAACCTTACAGTGTTGTCAACTATTATTCACTTCTAAATCTGTATGTGTACTATAGTTTATTATGAAGACCGCGATAATCCATGATTTAAAAAGCACTGATTTTTATTCTGGAGGTAAAATTGTTGGTTTTACAAGAACGGTTGCCGGTCTTACTCCCTTTGATCTTACTGCATTCAAGAATAAGCGTCCGGCAATGGAACCAATTTCAAAAAAGTGAAAATCCATAACATAACTTACACCTGGGACAATCTTGTTTCTGAAACCACAAACTACAGTATTTGTACCTTCAGATTCAGCTGCCCCCGGCAAATGGTCAATTATCGAGATCATGTTACCCGAAATGCCCTCAACAGTTTTAAGCCTTTCAATAACACTGTGAAAGAAACCATTTCCAGGCACAGAAAAAAGCCATTTTCGATCAGGGCCACTTTTCTCGATCATTTCTGAAACATTTTGAAGATCAGGCGATATTGAAAAAAGTCCTTCTCTCCCCGGGCCTACTGACACAACTGGGATTAAACTGTCATTCCTGCCAGGATATTCCTTATCCACCCAGATAATACCATCTACCCTGCGGGACCTTAAACTTCGCAGAACATTAGATCTCTGCTCACGATTGCCCCCGGTACTTTTAACTAAAATATCAATACCCTGCCTGAACAGGACCCTCTCAAGTCCTTCCAGAAATGCCCCCGTCCAGGTCTCACCCAATTTTGTAAATACTATTCCGGCCATTCCTGTATAATGACTTGAAAGACCTCTTGCCCCTGCATCAGGTTCGTACCCCAGAGATTTTGCAGCGTCCCACACTTTTTCCCTTGTCGCTGCTGATATCCTGGAATCACCTTTCAGTGCTCTGCTTACAGTTGCCTTATTTACTCCAGCATAGTTAGCTACATCAGACATTGTGACTCTCAAACCATGAACCTCCCTATTACGGCACTACTGCAGAATTATTATTTGCTGACCAACTTCAGCCATATTCTTAACCTGGATCAAAGAGTCATTCTTTAACCTTATACAACCATGACTTGCATTTGTACCTATTTCATCTAAATGATCATCATCAGTCCCGTGAATACCAATTCCCCGCCATCCTGGCGTCTTTATCCTGATAAAATAGGGACCATAACCAGTTGTGTCTCCCGTTTGACTATCCGTATAGGGCTTCCACCATGATGCATCCTGTATCTGCTGAACTGTAAAGTTGCCTTCCGGAGTTCTCATATCCCCTTCTTTTTGCTTCTGTCCTGGATTTTTACCTGTAGCGCATGATGAAACATGAAATATTGTACTGACACTTTTATCAAAACCAGTGAAAAGATGTTGATTCTTAAAACATATCCAGACAATATTTGAAAGCTTTGATGGAGAATATTCACTATTATAGCTGATGCTTAACACCTGAATTCCAGGCATAGATTTTTCGAGTTCTGCTCTATTTTCCCTGACAATATCTAAGAGTTCACTTGTGTGAACGGGAGGAACAATAAATATAACCAGTGCAACATAGACAAACAATGACATCAGGAAAGTAAATCCAATGGATCGACTCTTAATTTTCAAAACAGCTTCCTCCTGTAAATTCTCTTAGTATGGAATTGTTTGGAATATTTTCAGATGGAATTATTGGTATAAAACGCAACATTGAGAGTAATCTACGGGCTTCTCCGTGGACTTTTGAATTTCGAGGAACTGTATGTAAAACAGGTTCCACGTAACTTTTCAAAACTGCGAGCTCATAAGGAAGGGATGAGTTAAACATTACGTCCGCCTCATCCTGAAAAGGAAAGACATATTTCATTGAACCTCTTATAACAGAAGGCCATTGTATCAGAGTATTCTCCGCAGAATGACCACGCGTCCTATGATCTCTTACGAGCCTTCGAAATAATCTGTTATCTGTAGTACTTGTTCTGTTATGCCTGTCGAGAGAGATCCCTGTTAGCGGAGATACAAATATCTTGAATTTCTCAGCCCTTGGTATCCCTGCTGAAACTTTTTCATTCAACCCGTGAATACCTTCAAGGATAAGAACGTTATCACCGTCAAGTTGAATATCTTTCCCTGCTTTCTTTTTACCTTCGACAAAGTCAAAAACGGGCAGATTAACCTTTTCACCATTTATAAGCCTGTAAAGTACATGGTTTAACAGCTCAAGATCAATTGCATCGAGTGTATCAAAATCATAATTACCAGCTTCATCAAGAGGAGTATCTTTCCGGTCAAGAAAAAAATCATCAAGAGAAATTACTACCGGATATTTTCCCGAAACCTGAAGTTGTACTTTCAGGCGTTGAGCAAGGGTTGTCTTTCCTGAACCCGATGGACCCGCAATACATATGAGTTTCATATCCCTTAAAGAGAACTCCTGTGCAATTCGACTTAATCTTTGAGCATGAAGAGCTTCAGATACCAACACAAGTTCAAGTGCTTTCCCCTCTACAACTCTCGAATGCAAGCTATCCATAGTTGTTAATCCAAGCGTTTGAAGCCATTGGCCATACTCAAGAAAAACCCCGGAAAGTTTTTTTGAACCAGAAAAAGAGGGAACCCTATGGGGTGAATTAACCGTAGGGAATTGAAGTACCAGACCACGATCAAATTTCTTGATCTGATAAACTTTCAGATACCCCGTGGAAGGAGCGAGTGGTGCATAATAAAAACCATAGGTATTTTTACACTTGTAAAGTTCCACCGGATCCACTGAGCTCCATAGGAAAAGATTTGCACATTCTCTGCTACCTTGTTCTTCCATTATTCTCATTGCTTTATCAAGAGGTAGAACTTCTCTTTCGATAGGAATATCTGCTTCAACCATCTTGTCAAGAAACAAGTTTATTGATGCAATATCATCAGGAGATATCTCACTATAATCAAATTCCCAGTAATATGCATCACTTATTGAATG
Organism: uncultured Synergistales bacterium; assembly: GCA_964410915.1. GTDB lineage: Bacteria > Synergistota > Synergistia > Synergistales > JAFGMB01 > CAZFJG01. The sequence goes on from CAYPIU010000002.1 coordinate 120,774, forward strand.
CCTTATCACAATATCCTTTCCCAGGGCTTCTCTGCAAGCCAATACAAGAAGAAAGCTCAGGGTTCTTCTGTAAACTTCCATACCCTCAAAAGTACTAGTATCAATGAATTCGATACTGCAGTCATAATCAACAAGCCAGTTTAAGGGTCTGAGATAATTATTCACTCTCCATGCCACTATATTATCCTTATTGGTATATCTGTATTTTTCAAGTAAGACCCTTCCTGAGATGGGTTCTATGAAATTCAGCATTTTCCCCGATGAAAGTTTCAACGTAAAACTCATCGAATACCTCCCTTACATTTGAAAAAGAATTTATCTCTCAAAGTACTTATACAATAAACAGGGATATTAAAAAAGCCCCCACCCAAGTAGATCGGGTGAGGGGCATAAAATTGGCTATTACCTTCTGTTTGGATCCCATCGTTTTGCAAACCCCTGAGTTATTCTGTCAATAACAATAGCCAGTATAACTATGCTGAAACCTGATTCAAAACCATGACCAACATCGATCCTGTTTATTGAGAGAAGTACTTCCTGACCAAGTCCTCTTGCACCTATCATTGAACATATTACAACCATAGCAAGAGCCATCATTGTAGTCTGGTTAACACCAGCCATTATACTTGGCATGGCGAGAGGTACTCTAACTTCTTTCAACAACTGCCATTTTGTACATCCATAGGCAAGGGCAGCCTCCTGAGTAGCTTTTGGGACATGCCTGATCCCAAGATTAGTAAGCCTTATGACTGGTGGCATTGAATATATTAGTGTAGCAATAACTGCAGGCACCTTACCAAGTCCAAAAAGCATCATGGCTGGTATTAGATAGACAAAACTGGGCATCGTCTGCATTCCGTCCAGCAGGGGTTTCATGAAAGCCCTTACCCTGTCAACCTCTGCCATAAGAATACCGATGGGTATGCCGATAAGAAGAGACAGAAAAACCGCGGTAATAATTACAGCAAGTGTATCAATTGCCAGTTCCCATAAACCGAAAGCACCAATTATCATCGGCATCAATGCAAGAATGATTGTTGGAATTACCTTTCTGGAGACCATCCACCCCAGACAGGCTATCAAAAGAATGTAACCCCACCATGGGAGCGCTGAAATGGTCGAATATACAATATTCAGAAAGAACGAAATGCCGCTGGATATGCTGTCAAATGTAGGAGCATAAGTATGAAGCAGCCAATCGATAAAATCATTGACATAACCTGCTACGTGGAATTCCAGAGACTCAGGAAACATCTTTAATCTTCCTTTCCTGCTTTAGCTTTTCGTTTTCTTTCTCGCTAAATGATTCATTTTTCGCTTTTGTATCAGCCATCTCAACCCGCTTTCTTATATCCTGGACAAACCGGGAGACATATTCATCTGCAGGATTAGCAAGTATTTCCGAAGGCGCCCCCTGCTGAACAATATTCCCGTTTTTCATTACAGCCATCCGGTCACCCAACCTCATAGCCTCATCAAGATCATGTGTGATAAAGAATATTGTTTTGTGAAGTTCTTCCTGAAGCCTGATAAGTTCATCCTGCATTTCACGTCTTATCAGAGGATCGAGTCCACTGAAGGGTTCATCCATCAGAAGGATAGGAGAATCCATTACTACAGCTCTTGCTATACCAACTCGCTGTCTCATCCCTCCACTCAAAGAAGAAGGATAGTAATTTTCCCATCCCTTTAGACCAACCCTTTCCACAGCTACTTCAGACCTCTCAATTGCTTCAGTTTCCTTTATACCCTTTATCTTTAGACCGAAAGAAACATTTTCAAGTACCGTACGATGTGGTAGAAGTCCATAATGCTGGAAAACCATGGCTATTTTATTCCTTCTGAACTCAGTCAGAGCTTTTCTATCCATGGAAGCTACATCTTCACCGTAAATATTGATCTTTCCTGAGGTAGGTTGAATAAGCCTTACGATACATCTGATAAGTGTAGATTTCCCACTTCCAGAAAGCCCCATTACAACAAAAACATTACCCGGGTCCACAGTCAGGGAAAGATTCCTGACTGCGACTACAGACTCATCTGATTCGTCGAGTTCAGTTATTAGATCTTCGTTTTCAACATCAATATCCTGATCATTTTTTGCATATACTTTCCACAGTTCTTTTATTTCAATTGCGGGTAGGTCTAATGTCATAATACCTATTTGGCCTCCAATACACTTTCTATTTCTAGAATTCTGCTTTCATCAGCAACCCAATCTTTCCAGACTTCAGGATACTCATTGAGGTACCAGATGGCGGCTTCTTCAGGACCAACATCGTTGGTTTTCATATATGCAAGGGACTTGTTCATCTGCGCAATGGTTGTCATATATCTATCAAAGAATCCTGTTACTTCAGAGTATTCCCTTGAAAATTCACCGTTAAGAACTACATAGCATATGAGCTCTTTTGTTCCACAACCGTAATTTTCTTCCCAGACTTCTTCATCATAAGGAGGTTCTTCAAGAAGTATCATATCGTACATCCCCATAATAGTAGTTGGTTCCCAGCCATAAGCAAGAATTGGCTCACCTTTTTCGTAAGCTGCCGATATGGCTGCAGCAAGGGATGCCTGGGATCCAGGATTAAAGGACTCCATGACTTCATCCAGACCATATGCCTTGATCTTCTCTTTATTAATTGTATGAGCAACCCATCCTGATGGCCCATTGTAAAGTCTTCCTTTCCCTGGTTCATTCTTCTCTTCAAACAACTTCCAGTATTTCTTCAGATCAAAAACACTCTTGAGATCAGGAGCAAAAGGTTTAATACCTCTTGATTTATCACCCTTGATCACATAGTCAGGTACATACCAGCCTTGAGGTGCATCTTCAAAGACCTTTCCAGAATTATGGATAATATCGGTATTACCTACCTTGGTCCACCAGTCATGGAAGTTTTCAATCCAGCATTCCATTATTACATCAATATCTCCTCTTTCGAGTCCAAGAAGACCCGGCATCGATTCAGCAAAAAGGTATTCAGGTTCCATATCGTAAGCATTTTCAAGAATAAAACCTGCGATACGGTTCTGAACCTGCACACTCTCCCAGCTGAAATCAACCATGGTTATGGATGAGGCATGAGATGTAGAAACAGGAATAAGGATCAAACCTAACAAAGAAACAACTATCAACATTTTTTTAAATTTCATAAAATTACCTGATTTCATATTAAACTCCTTTTTGATAACTAATTTTGGGTTTGTCATATCGACCCTGATTAAAATTTACAATAAGACTTGCACTCTAACTTCAACACGAAAGTTCTCATGGAGTTAAAGCATGTAAATCAACTGACTAACATATTCTATCTGAAAATAATCTGGAAATGATTAAAAACATACCACCAAATATCACAAGGGCTCGCAATATAATATAAACTTGCGATCATTTCAATCTGTTTTCAAGTTTTTTTACTTTCTCTTCAAGATTGAAAATACGTTCTTCCAACTCTATATGATATTGCTGTAATTTTGTTAAAATATTGGATGGTACCTGTTGATCCTCGCGGGCTGCTATTACCTTTTGACGAACCAGTGGATTTCGATAAAGAGTGGAACGGGCAACTCCAAGTCTTTGAGATATGATCTTAAAGTCAATTTTTTCTCCCGTTTCATGAAGATCTGAAAGAACATTCTCGACCTTTTGAAGAAGTTCTTTCTTTTCCTTTTTAGTAGTCTGTTTATCAGACAGTTATGAAACACCTCTCTTTCGCTTCATATACGCTACATAAGACGCATGTAATACTAACATAGAGAAATCTAAGTGTCAATCTAAATACTTTTTGTAGTCTAATCCGGGCATAGTTACAATCGTACTATTTCAGGCAGTTATAATATTATGTTAAGGAGGAAAAGTTTATGACAGAAACAATCAATAAACCTGCAAAGATATATGAACTTGTAGTAGAAAAAATAAAAGTTCTGATTTCAAACGGTGACCTTAACCAGGGAGATCCCATTCCCCCCGAACGTCAATTGATAGAAGAATTCGGGGTTAGCAGAAGTTCTTTACGAGAAGCCTTTAAAGTTCTTGAATCTCTGGGGCTGATAGAAAGCATTCCTGGAAAGGGACGTTTCGTAAGAAAAGCAAGGAAGACAGATTGTTTTACATCAAATGTCCAGCTTGAGGATGAAGCAATATTAGAACTGGTTGAAGCACGAAAGATAATTGAACCTCTTATAGCTTCTGAGGCAGCCAAACATGCTTCACCAGGAGATATGGCAAGGATCAGACGGTTACTCAATACAACTGCAGAAGATGTGGAATCACTGCAACACAGAGCCGAATGCGATTATTCCTTTCACCTGTTACTTGCCGAAGCAGCTCATAACTTTGTTTTTGTAAACATTATAAAAATGACATTTAACCTTATAATGGCAACTCACCAGAGAATTTATACCCTACTGGACGATAAAGAGATATTCCTGAAAGAACATCAGGGATTATATGATTCTTTAATCTCCCGAAACCCGGAAAAAGCAGCTCAACTAATGAGTTCACATGTAACAAGAGTCTATAAAACACTTCTTGATGCCCTTGCCTATGAGTCGGATCAATAAACCCAAGGGACCAGGCCCGAGATATAAAGATTTAATCTTCAGCCTGGTCCCTTGGAAAATATTAATAAAACCTATTCTGAAAGAAAAGGCTTAAGATCTGCCGGAATTTCAGTTTCTGAACCTGCTGATGCTGGACCTACGATACCCTGCCCCATCTCTTTAAAAACCTTTAAGCCTCCTTCCTCAGACATGGCAAATTTCGCAAATTCCATTGCCAGTTCAGGGTTTGGAGCCTGTCTGGTGATTGTAAAACCGTATACTATGGGTGCTCCTGTAAGTGTTTTAGTTGTTCCGGGTTCTTTCCCTGCAACTACAACTTTAGCCTGGCTGTAATAATCCTCAAATTCAACATCTCTCAGATTTATCTCTGCTGGAAATTCCACAAAATCAAAACCATGCTGAACTGCAACAGATCTGTATTCAAAAGCATAATCAAGAACTCCGCTCTCAACCTGGGCAACAAGCTCTATAGCCTTGGGCCTGGTAAAATGCTTTTGATCTTGTAAAGATCTTTCGTATAGTCCCTGTTCTCCATAATACTCTTCAGCAAGCTGAAGAACCATCATTGCCCTGTATCCACAGGGGTCAAGATCAGGTTCAGAATTTCCCCATGATACATCATCTTTCAGTAATATCCGATACCAGTTGTCACTGTTGATCTCATCAGCATAGAGAGATTCAGGACCATACATCAAGACAAGTTCATTTGTCGCGAACATAATATTCCAGTCCGCAAACTCCGGGCGGAGCATATTTTGTATTACATTATAATCTGCTGAAAAATACACATCACATTTTCCATCAAGTTCGATAATTTTCCTTGCAAGCTTGCGGCTCCCGCCAGCTTCTCTTTTTACATCGATATCAGGATGCAGTCGTTCAAAGGCCGTCTCGATCTCAGCCATAGGTTTGCTAAGGCTTCCTGCATGGAAAAGGATAATTTCCTTTTCTGCCGACGCAATTACCAGGGTAGGGCTCAGTAAAATCATCATTGCAACGATCATTGCTTTAAAATAGTTTCTTTTGTTCATTTTATGCACCTCCGCATTTGATAGATTTATAAAACTAAAAGATATGAACGGCTTCCCTTTTTATGGATAAATTAACATAGTCACCCACCTTAAGATTCATATCTATTATTCTTGATCCGGGAATATGACAAATAAGTTTTTCCGCCCCAAGTTGAACACGTATCTCGAATATGAGACCTCTGCTTACCATTGACGTTATCGTTCCACGAAATAGATTAAAATGCCCGGCTATTGGCTTCTCCCTGCAAATACTGATATCCTCTGGCCTTATTCCAATGTATGCAGCATCGGCAAGGGAAATATTTTCTCTTGCCGACATGAAGGAAAGATGTTCGCTCCAGAATTGACTCTTTTTTGACGCAGTACAGGTAAAGACATTCTTCATTCCTACGAAGCCTGCCACACCTGGATCAGATGGATATCTGAAAACTTCCTGGACTTTCCCCACCTGATGGATCGATCCATCCTGAATAACGGCAACCCTGTCACCAAGGGCAAGAACCTCTCCAAAATCATGCGTTACCATAACAAAAGTTATCCCCTCTGAATGCAGTTTTCTCATGTAATCATGAAGCTCATCCCTGAATGAAGGATCAAGAGCACTTAACGGTTCATCAAGGAGTACAAGGTCAGGATTTACTGCAAGAGCTCTTGCAAGTGCTACTCTTTGCTGTTCTCCCCCGGATAGAGTGGAAGGTTTTCTCTCGAGATATTTTTTTAGCTTTAGAATAGAAATGAGGTGGTCAATATAATGATCATTCTTTTGCGTTTTAAATCTCAATCCGTAAGTTATATTATCCAACACTGAAAGATGATGAAATAAAGCATAATCCTGATATACAAGCGAGATGTTCCTTTTTTCAGGCGGAAGTGAAGTTATATTTTCCCTGTCTACCCAGATGTTTCCCGAGCTGATATCCTGAAGACCTGCTATAGCCTCCAGCATAAGGGTTTTACCAGCTCCACTTGGCCCGACTATCATAAAGAACTCATTTGTGTGGATATCCAGATCAAGATCTTTAATGTTAAACCCTGGTACATCAATTGAAAGTCCCCGAATACTGATCATCGTTTTCTGCCCCTTTTCCAACTGATCTGCTTTCCCTCAGCCAGCAGTCTGAGGATAATGAACATGAAAAGACAGATGGTGATCAGTTGGACTGCTATGGGTGTTGAGTATTTCAGTCCAAAAGTGGCAAACCTGTCATAGATCAATGTAGGTGCTACCATAGGATGATAAGAAATGATTATCACTGCTCCAAATTCACTGACAGCCCGTGCCCAGCTCATTATTAAACCTGAATAGATTCCCTTTTTTGCAAGCGGAAGAGAAATATTAAAAAAAGTATAGGGCATTGATGCCCCAAGAAGACGACTTACATTCTCAATCCTTGGAGAGACAGCTGAAAAGGCATCTCTTGCAGAATCAACGTAGAAAGGGATACTCACAAATATACAGGCTAAAACAATACCAAGTGAACTATTGACTGGCTGAAGCCCTAAAGAAACAAGAAAGGAACCTATTGCTGATTTGGGAGATATCACCATAAGAACTGCTATTCCGGCAACAGTATGAGGGACCATTATAGGAACATCGATCAAAGCTTCAAGGAAAGATTTTCCCTTGAAGTCATGCCTTGCAAGGGTGAATGCAAGAGGAGTCCCAAACAAAGCTATTACAGCAGTGGATGCCGCAGCAGTCCATATACTTCTCCATAGAACAGAGACAACCTCTGAGTCCATGATAGTATCAAAAGCAATACCGGGATCAACTCTTAAATACAAACCAGCCAGGGGAATTATAATATAGGCTACAAGAAACGACCCCATAAGTACCGAAAACCAGCTGTTTCTGAAACTTCTGCTTACGTACATATTATATTCACCAGACAATCACAGCAAAATAAAGTAGTTCAACCCGGATTTTTAACAGGATTCTTAGAAAACAGTGACCCCCAGGCTTCATAAAAATATGCCATCCCCAATACATGGAAATGGCATCCTTAACTGATAGCCAACTCTCCTTTCCAAGTACCGGGAGGAATTCCTGTTTCCAGAAAAACCCTATCGTCCCTTGAACATAGAATTTATCCTTAGCTCTGAGGGCTCGGAGACAATATTTAATTAAGAGAACAATACCAGATCAATAAAAATAATTCAATAAAATAATATTTTCAACTTATACCAAGAATGAAGGTCCATACCGGGATAGATAATACTGAAAGCAGTGTGCTTGTAGTTATTACTTCAGACGCATATGAACTGTCCATCTCCATTCCCTGTGCTACCGAGAATGTGTTTACAGCAACAGGCATTGCACATATAAGGATAACAGTATTCATCATTATTCCATCAACTCTCCAGACCAGAAAAGCACACCACATAACCAAAGGAGATACAAATAATTTGAACAAAGCATCAAACCAGGTCTCTTTAAATGCTTTAAAAAGTCTACTGTGGTTGAAAGACGCGCCAATTGCAAGCAGAGCCATCCCGCTTGCTGTTTTTGCGAGAATGCCCAAAAACTGATCAAGAAATGGCGGTATATTACACAACCCAGCCATAGAGACGCATAGCCCTGCAACAACCGATATAATTATGGGATTTTTCATAAGATTAACCAATGTTCTGAACAGACCTTCAATGGAAAGTCTCCCCGTCTGCGCTAACTGTGCAATTCCTATTGACATTACATGGTACCCTACCATGCCTACGGCCAGGTAAATACTTACCGCCTCGACTCCCGGATCACCAATCAGAAGACTTACAACAGGTAAACCCATGAATATATTGTTAGCTCTTATTGATGAAAGGACAGATACAGGTACCCTGTCTTCATGGAAACCAACTAACTTTGTGCGGATAATTCCCAATCCCCAGGCAAGTAATGGTGTAAAGATAAATGCCAGATAAAGGGATTTAAACAAAGACATTTGCGAAATACTGTTTATATCACATCTAAGCATCATCCTGAAAAGCAATGCCGGTATTGCTACCCAGTAAATGATAAGATTAAGTTTATAAATAAAGTCATTGTTCATTATATCTTTCACCTTGAGAAACCAGCCCAGGAGCATTATCATAAATATAGGCATTATACTTATTATTGCCTGCATATATACGTCACCTCTCGAATTATCATAACCGTGCAATTCTAACATAATGCACGAAACAGAAGGAGTGAAAAACATGAACGTTCCGTCAAATATTTTCAGGGAATATGATATAAGAGGCATAGCGGACACTGAATTGAACAGTTCAGTTGTCACAATGATAGGTAAAGCTTTCGGTACCTATCTCAGGGAAAAGGGCGTGGCGAAGGTCTCTATAGGTGGCGATGTAAGATTCTCTACCGAAAGGATCAAGCAAGACATGATCTCCGGTATTACCTTTGCCGGAATAAATGTTTTTGACATAGGAACAGTAACTTCACCAATTTTATACTGGTCTCTCTTTCATCTGGAACTTGAAGGCGGTGTAATGATAACAGGAAGCCACAACCCGAAAGACATGAATGGATTAAAACTGGCATACGGTAAAACAACCCTTTATGGCGAAGAGATCCAGAAGATACTTCAAATGATCCAGCAGGACAGATCTTTCGAGGCTGAAACTCCGGGAACAGTAACAACAATGGACATTTCTTCTGAATATATTGAAATGCTGACCTCAAAGATAGATCTTGGCCCACGCAAATTGAAAGTAGCAGTAGATGCAGGAAATGGAACAGCTGGAATATATATTCAAGAATTTCTTAAAAACATTGGATGTAAAGTTTTTCCACTTTATTGTGAACCTGACGGAAACTTTCCGAACCACCACCCTGACCCGATAAAAAGGGAGAACCTGGCAGATCTGATAAAAGAGGTTAAGCATAGGGGGGCAGATCTGGGTATAGCCTTTGATGGGGATTCAGACCGGCTGGGAGTAGTTGATGAAAATGGCAATGTAGTATGGGGTGATATGTTAATGGCCCTTTACTGGAGAGAAATACTCCCTTCAAATCCTGGTGCTGTAGCAATTATCGAAGTTAAATGCTCACAGGCCCTTGAGGATGAGATCCTTAAACTTGGTGGGAAACCATATTATTACAAGGCCGGGCACTCGCTTATTAAAGCTAAAATGAAAGAAATGAATTCATTATTTTCAGGAGAACTTTCAGGACATATGTTCTTTGCAGATGAGTTCTATGGTTTTGATGACGCCTTTTATGCGTCTGGAAGGCTTTTGAGAATTCTGTCAAACTCAACGGAAACTTTATCTGAAATGCTATCTGATGTTCCTGTATATTATAGTACAGCAGAAATAAGAGTAGACTGTCCTGATGATAAAAAGTTCGACGTCATAGAAAAGATAAAGTCAGATGCCCTTAAGGATCATGATGCCATAACTATTGACGGGGTAAGGATAATATATCCACAGGGATGGGGACTTGTAAGAGCATCAAATACCCAACCGGTCCTTGTAACCAGATGCGAAGGCAGATCAAGGAAGATCCTTGAAACGATAACTGCTGATATGAAACAGAGGATGTTAAAAGCGGGCTTACCTGATTTTGAATGGACATATTGATCAGGACCAGATAAAAAAAGGCTGAAGCTTTAAGCTTCAGCCTTTTTTTATCCAAAACATCTGACCATCCTCGATAAAATACTCAATGAACCCTTTTTCGAAAAGGTAGGTTATGTGAGCAGATACCGTTGCAAAATTAAGAACAAACTGGGTAGCATTGAGGCTGATATCAAGAATCCGACAAAGACCCGCAAGTATCTTTTCCCTACCTGAGGGCTCAATACAGAGTTTGACTATCTTTTCTCCAATCGATTCAAGCGCATCCCTGTTAGTCTTTACAAGATGCTGGATATTTTTCGAAATTGATGCATGACATGGCACAAAGTAATCAGCATCGGAATTTTGCAGAAAAGAAAGAGTTCTGTAAGCAGATCCAACATCCAGTGTAACTATCATCTTGTATTTTTGAATTATTTCCTCTGAAAATAGGCTGTCAGCAATGTAAAACACACCATCAGGAGTAAGTATTCCCACCATATTAATAAAATGCCCGGGAAGTGGGAATACTTCAATATCTGTACCTGGAATTATCCCTGAAGAAGAAATGACCCTGTTGACTTTGGACGGCGCTGCCCTCAAAAACTTTGATTCAAGATCTTTAAAAGGAAATGCAGACCACAAAAGTAATGGCTCTAACCATGGGAAAGATATAATAGTACTTTCGATGGCTGAACCCCAGATTTCACAATTTGTCTTTTTCTGAATATATGCATTCCCGCCAATGTGATCTGCGTTGGAATGAGTATTAATAATAGCAGACAAATTCAGGCCTTCTCTGCTTAAAAGCCTGAAAAGGGCCCTGCCCGAAGAATCATCAGAACCTGTATCAATAAGGAAAACATCCGATCTATCTATATACAGCCCCATATTGACTCTTCCGGGTATAAAACAGCTTTTCCCGGAAATTCGCTCGATCTGATATTCCAAATCCACGACACCTCCCTGAGGAACTATTTTTACTATTTAGACTTTATGTAAATTAAACATAAAACCACAAATACTTGGTATAATTTCTCCATAAAGTTGGTCCGTACCATTATTGCAAAGATGTAAAAACTCTAATTTTATCCTTGGGAGGTACATATATGGAATTAATAACCAAAGACAAACTTAATTTTGACAAAGTGAGCGACAGTTCAAATGAAAATGAAGATCTCGTATATAAACTTAAAGATCTTAATGACGATATCTTAAGAACCAGACTTGATTACTAACTACTTTTGATAAACTGAATAGCTTTTAACCAGGTCAGGTGTTCCTGACCTTTTTTATACTCAAATTCAGCAATTATTATACCCTTCCGCTATAGTCAAAAAAACCTGATAATGCGATTTTCATAGATTTTCATTGCCCCTGACCTTAAGTTGATATATAATCCCCTGAGTAAACAGGAGGTGACTTTTATGCAGGAAGCTATAAAGATCGTTGATCTTCATAAATCATTCGGGGACCTACATGTTCTTAAAGGTGTCAACCTTTCTGTCAGGGAAGGTGAAGTTGTATCGGTAATAGGACCAAGCGGTTCCGGCAAAAGCACTCTTGCAAGATGTGTATGCAAACTTGAAGAGATAAATTCAGGAGATGTATTCTTATATAATGAAAAGATTAATGATGGTAGCCATTCCAATAAAGAGCTATCCACAATGGTTGGGATGATATTTCAGCAGTTCAACCTTTTCCCACATCTTTCAGTTCTTGAAAATATAACCCTTACTCCCTTGAAAGTAAAAGGCTTAACAAAAAACGAAGCAGAAAAACAGGCTGTTAAACTTCTTGAAAGAGTTGGATTATCCGATAAGATGAACGTCCGGCCAAGTCAGTTATCCGGGGGACAGATGCAAAGGGTCGCCATTGCAAGGGCTCTGGCAATGGAACCAAGGATCATGCTTTTTGATGAACCTACAAGCGCACTTGATCCAGAACTTGTTGGAGAAGTACTGGAGGTTATTGCAGACCTTGCAAGAACAGGAATGACAATGATGATAATTACTCATGAAATGCTTTTCGCAAAAGAAGTATCGGATAAGGTAGTATTTATGGATGAAGGTAATATTATTGAATTGGGTACACCTGATGAAGTACTCACCCACCCCTCTCAGGAAAGGACAAAAACATTTCTCCGAAGGATGTTAGCCCATTTCGGATCACAGTTAACAGAGAAAACATCAGGAGGTCAATTGAAATGAGCCTTGACTTTACAACATTGATCCCGTATCTGCATATGTTCTGGGCAGGAATGACAATAACTGTGAAAGCTTCCCTGTGTGCTGTTATAGCTGGAACTATAATGGGTATAATTGTTGGAGCAATGAGAGTTCTTCCCTTCAGGATCTTAAGAACCATTTCCGGAGCTTATGTATATGTGATCCGGGGTACTCCTCTACTCATTCAGCTTTTCCTTATATATTTTGGCCTTCCTTCGCTTGGGCTTAATCTCCCCGCATTCACTGCAGGAGTTGTAGGTCTTGCAATAAATTCGTCGGGCTATGTAGGAGAGATAGTAAGGGGAGGCATTGAAGCCGTTCCCAAGGGACAGTGGGAAGCTTCAAAAGTACTTGGTCTTTCATACCTTAAGACAATGAGACATATAATACTTCCACAGGCAATAAGAAATATGCTGCCAGCCTTTGGTAATGAGTTCATAACTCTGATAAAGGAATCCTCACTGCTTTCAACTCTTGCTATTACGGAACTGACTATGGTCGGGCAACAGGTCAGAAGTGTAACATATGCCTCCTTTGAAACATTCATTCTTGTTGGCCTGATCTACCTTGTCCTGACAAGTTGTATCGGCCTGGCTCTTGGTATTATAGAAAAACGATGGCAGGTTAACTGATATAGACTAACATCAGATACGAATATAATGAGAAGGGAAGCAGTTTAAATAGAATTAAACAATGCTTCCCTTTTCATGAGGTATTTCTATTGATTTTCTGAGTCTGCCGTAACGGCTCATCTCAATATCTGCCTCGACTGCATCTAGATATCCCCAGCATGCACTGACTATTTCCCTGATAGACATTTTTTTCTTTCTTCTCAGTTCTTCCCACATTGAAAGAGAGATGTACATCCATATCCTCAGTTCACTTTTATCATCACCTGAGTACTGTGTTAAAAGTACAAGATAACCTATAGCATTTGAGAGGACAACGGGATTTGAAAAGTTGGAATTCATCTGTAAAAGATTTTCACGTGAAAAACCAAGGTCCTCTATCTGTTTAAGTTCCCTTTCACCAGGTAGATCTGTAAGTGAAAACCATATTTGAGGATATTGATATACCATAGGGTCAATATCAGGTGCAAGAGAAAACCAGACTTTGATCCTCTCCAGCATGGCATTATTGCTCTGTACAAGGGCTCTTCTTATTCCCCAATAAGCATACCTGAGGGCATCATCAAACGCGAGCTTTGATAACACCCATTTTTCATTAGTCCACTGGCTGCCCTCAGTAAATATAGGATTGTCCATTCTTATCTTTCTAAGAACGATCAAAGTTGAAATATGACTTCCCGGTGGCCTTAATTGCTCAAGAAGATGAGATTTAAGGATCCCCACAGCATGTGCAGAAAGCTCCACATCAGGAATACATTTATCCTTAAGAAATATGCTCTGCCCTTCGTATAAAAATACTTCCTTCCAGTTCTCAGTTCCTATTTTCCCGTAATACCAGGAATCCATTGTCTCTCCTATGGATGTTCCAATGATCATTCTGTTATATGGCAAAAAAAGAACTACCCGTGGGAGGAAATATGAAGGAACCCCTTCCAACGCCATATGATCAGGCAATCTCGAAATCTTTCCATCAGATCTGAGCTCGAATATCAAAACCATCACCTCCCATCTATTAAAAGATTATCACTTCAGAGCGATAGATTCAAGATGCTGATGACAGTTTTTTAAATATTCGAGTTTATCTACGCGCTATCTCCATCTTCTATGAAGCCAAAGCCACTGCTCAGGATGAGCATGGATCATTTTTTCTATCTCAAAGTTACATCTTCTGGAAGTTTCAAGTATCCTTTCATTTCTATCTCCAGAATAAGATGGTGAAAAGGGAGGATTAACCACTACCTTATGAACATATGGGCTCACCCTGTAGGAATATAAAGGCACCAGTTCCACGTCCGCCAGAATTGAGACCATGGCCGGCCCTCCAACAGTGGAACATTCCCTGCCCATGAAGGGGATCCTGTATCCAGTATTACCACCATCCTGATCTGCCAGAAGGGCCACAAAATCTCCCTTTTTTGCGGATCTTACTGCCGAGGTCATGACCTTCCCTTTTGAAATGGTCCTCAATCCTGTCTTTTTTCGATATTCTTTCAAAATACCTGCTACTCCAGGATCATTGGGATCCCTTATAACTGCATTAACCGGGAAACCTTTCAGGCTCAGCCATGCTCCAAGAAGTTCCCAGTTACCTACATGACCCGTTAGAATGACAGCACCTTTTCCCTTCGCCTGAAGATCCGAAAGAATATCAAGCCCCTCAACCTCATTGATCCAATCAAGAACCCTTTCAGGTTTCTTGGAAAGACAAAGATATTCAGTAAGAGAAAGGGCAAGATGATCATAGACCTTTTTAAGAAGCTCTTCTTTCCAGGAAGTATCTTTATCCGGAAAAACAATACCAAGGTTTTCAAGAGCAGTTTGTTTTCTAGGGGAAACAAGACGGGTAAGACTTCCAATGAAACCGGCCGCCATGCGACTCCTCCAGCCTGGCTCAATAAGACCTGCGCAAGCTTTAATAAAATTTGACTGTACAGTCATTCTACTGGTTCTTTCATAACTTGATCACTTACTATCCTCGTGCTCTACCTGGATCATGTAAAAACGCTTTTTACCCAGACGGAAAAATATATGTTCTCCCGCAAGGATATCTTTTTCTTTAACGGGGAGAGCTTCATCGGATATCCTTGTTCCATTAAGATAAATTCCTCCGCCTTTTATAAGGCGCCTGGCTTCTCCCTTGCTTTTGCAACAACCGGAAGCTACCAGGAGATCTACCGGATTTGAGGGGAAACCCGTAAGTACTGAACCAGAAGGCACTTCTCCAGACAAGACATCCACCATGGCACTGTCCAGTTCAGACGGATCAAAGGAACCCCCGAACAGTATTTCACTGGCCCTTCTTGCTGTTTTTAAAGCTTCGTCACCATGCACTATTCTTGTAATTTCAGAAGCAAGCTTTTTCTGTGCTATCCTCTTACCTGGATCCTTAAAGTGTCTGATAACTATTTCATCTATCTCATCCAGATCAAGGAAAGTAAAAAGTTTAAGAAGTTTTTCGATATTTTCATCCTCAGTGTTTATCCAGAACTGGTAAAATCTATACGGAGAAGTCCTGGAAGGATCAAGCCATATTGCACCCTCTTCGGTTTTTCCGAATTTTGTTCCAGAGGAATTAAGAAGTAAGGGATTTGTTCCACCAAAAACATCTCCTCCAGCCTTTCTTCTCACCAGTTCTATGCCTGATACTATATTACCCTGCTGGTCATTACCGCCCATCTGAAGTCTGCATCCATATTCAACATAAAGATGATAAAAATCATATGCCTGAAGAAGAGAGTAGGAAAACTCCGTGAAAGAAATGCTTTTTTCAGGATCGTTAAGCCTTGAGCGCACATGATCCTTGGCGATCATGTAATTTATTGTAAAATATTTCCCTACATCTCTGAGAAACTCAAGAAATGTCATGGAATTCAGCCATTCATAATTATTAACAATTATTGCGGTATTTTCAGTTCCCTCAAAATACATAAAGTGCTCAAGCTGCTTTTGTATTCCTGCAATGTTATCGTCTATCTGTTCCGGCGTCAGAAGTACTCTTTCTTTATTCTTGAATGAGGGATCCCCTATCATTCCTGTACCCCCTCCAGCTATACAGATGGGACGATGACCGAGTTTCTGTAACCAGGCAAGTCCCATGATGGGTATAAGATGCCCTACATGAAGGCTACTGGCTGTAGGATCAAAACCAACATAGGCAGTGACAGTCTCCGATGAGAAAAGCTCCTTCAATTCTTCGGGATTACTGCACCATTCGATGAAACCTCTTTCCTTGAGAATGTCCAGTGTATTGTTTAACATTTTATGCTTACCTCCTGAGTAGCTTGAGAATATTTATAACTGTTACAAAGACTTTGAGGTCGTGTTACCTGTTCCAGGTCAATAACCCACTGCCTACGTCAGTAACAAGAACTGATATTCTTCCGATTTCCCTGAGCTTTAATGCCAGCTTCTCTATGTCCGAAGCCCTGTTCCCGAGATCAGTCCCCATTTTTTCCGCCAATACCCCTGCCTGTGATACCTTTTCAAGTGCCAAAGAAAGTCCCGGACCGTCTATTACAGCCCAGAAGAGTGATTTGGTCGCCTTGTTCAATAGAGGGATGGTACTTGAAAGATCCTTAGCTTCAAGATAACTGGATTCAAGAAAAGCCAGGACCGCTATATCATTATTTGCCACACCAGCAAGGGACATGGGCATGGTAATGGAACCACCGGTATCAAATCCTTCTACTGGATTAATTGAAGGGGTAAAGGCACTCCATTTATTTGTCCAGAATCGTCTGACAAGTTTTCTCCCGGCATCTCCCCTGTCAAGAAATTGAAGGCTGAGACCAGGAAGCGAAAAAAGGAGAAATTTACTTCTACCTGAAACAGTAAAAAGAGTGGGCCCTTTACTTAGTTCCACTATATCCTTTGACGAAATATCAAAGTCATTACCAATTTCTGAAAGATCAAGATCATAAATTCTGTTTTTTAACTCAGGAATATTTATCCCGGCCGCAAATAGTACTGGTTCGGGAACTACTGCATCAAAATCCCACTTAACAGGATTTAGAGCGTTAAGATAACTCTCCGGTAAAACTTTTTTAATCCCTTCACTTTTCCACTCCATTTTTCCTGTTTCCTTTGAGTGGTCCCATCCACAATATATTGATACTTCACCGGGATTGGCCGGGATACCATAGAGAGTACTGACCTGACTTATGATCCCTGCATCTTCAATACGGAAACAATTGCCATATTTATCTTCAAGACCTCCGAATCCAGTCTGTATCGATTCATTTTCATCATTTAAAGTTGAAAGCATATATTCCAGCCCTTCCAGGGTCGTAGAAACCATAAGAAGCCCTCCATCTCGTTTCAGGAAAACAGGACTTGATATTACAGAGGGAGAAAGATATACCACATCATTCTCATCCCGTTGTATATCCAGATCTTTCACTTCGTCCCATTCTTCAGGAATATTTCCTTCGGATAGGTTCTTAAGATCTTCGAATGGAAGTTTTATCGAGGCCATAATAGTTGTTTCCCCTTCAGCAAAATCCATTAGGACAGCTGCTTTATCCGCTTTTGAGGCGATAGGGGCAATGGCTTTTAAAGGATCCAGAGAAAAACCCTCTTGATTTGAAGTCTCAAAAAAATCTTGACTCATAGGATAATTGAAACTATTACCATCCGCAAGAATAAAAATATAGGGGAAATCCCCGGAAGGTCTGGGTATTACTCTGGCAAGATCCCTCTCTTCAGGCTCATGTCCCAGGAAGATAAGCAATATAGCTGCTATAAGAATACTTAGAAAGATTCCGGACCAGAATAAAAAACCCTTACGCATTATTATATCCCTCCAGTGTAAAAGCATAACCCAGATATCCAAACCTGAAAAAGCAGGTAATTGGGAAATATTGAATTTGAAATGACACAGATAATAACTAAAATACAATTATATTCATCAGATAAAACTACCAGAAAATAGTAACAGAAACCTTCAGTTAAGACCATCCAGTTACAGGCTGGACAGTATTGAGCAGGAAATACTCCAGTTCAGGTAACACCTGCAAGGAAGCTATTTTTTTGAAGATACCTGGTTATCGACAGTCTCAAGAAGAACTTTACTTGATCGGAGTAAAGCCTTAAGCTTTTCAGTATCTTCAAATTCGTGTTTTTTAAGTCTTAGATTTTCAGCAAGAATCGAAATATCTGAAAGAATTACGTTGAGTTCATTTTCTTTTTCCGAAGGAGCAACAGGAACGATCTTTTCATCTTTTACTGGCAATTCTCTTTCTGGAACCAGGTTGAATTCCTGATTAACAACAGGGATATAGGCCTGGATACCTTTATCCTCAAACAATTCAGCAAGAGCTTTTGAAGACTTTTCCTCTCCATGTGTTATGAAAAAGGAAGGGCTGGACTTGAAATTTGAAGCCCATTTCAACAGATCATTTCTATCTGCATGTGCAGAGAAACCATTAATTGTGTGGATCTGTGCTCTAACTGATACTTCTTCTCCTGCAATTCGGGCAGTTTTAGCACCTTCCACGATACGCCTTCCAAGCGTACCCCTGGCCTGGTAACCAACAACGATAAGATGGTTGTTTTTGTCCCATATACCATGTTTCATATGATGAACTATCCTGCCGCCATTACACATTCCGCTACCTGCAAGGATGATGGCATGTTTCACCTCATTTATTGCTCTGGATTCCTCTACCCCCTGAACAAAATTAAGGTGTTCCGGACTGAAAGGATTAGAACCCTTTCTTATATGAGACTGGACTTCAGAAGAAAAAAGAGCAGGATACTCATTGTATATTTCTGTCGCTTTTACACCCATTGGAGAATCAAAATAGATTGGGACATTATCCCTTAAAAGTCCTTCTTCCTGCATAAGCATCAGCTCATAGAATATCCTCTGGGCCCGATCAACAACAAATGTTGGTATCATTACCCTAGAACGATCCTTAAGAGCTTTACCCATCACCTGCCTGAACTCTTCCCTGGTCTGTTCATTCGTCTTATGAACCCTGTCTCCATAAGTAGATTCTATTACAACATAGTCAGCATCCTCTATAAAAGCCGGATTACGTCCCATTACTGGATAGTTAGGCCCCAGATCACCACTGAAAACAAGTTTTATTTCCTGTCCTTCTTCATTAAGGAAAAGCTCAAGGACTGCGCTCCCAAGAATATGGCCGGCATCCCGAAACCTTGCTCTAACCCCGGGAGCTACCTCAATTACATCGTCATAACTGGTAGCATCAAGGTACTGGACAGCTTTTTCAACATCAGTATCCGTAAAAAGGGGTTCCACGGGAGGAAGATTCTTTCTGGCGTTTTTTCGTGATCTCCACTTCGCTTCTTCTGACATTAGATGGGCTGAATCTTTCCACAGAACCTCAACAAGATCCGAAGTGGGTAAAGTGGACTTGACCTTCCCTTTAAAGCCCTGGCGGTAAAGCAGTGGTATCCTTCCGGAGTGGTCTATATGTGCATGTGTCAATAATACTGCATTTATATCCGATGGGTTGAATTGAAAAGGTTCACGATTTTTTCTCTCTTCATCCCTGCCCTGGTGTAAACCGCAATCGATCAGAACCGAGCTGTTTCCTGCCTGTACAAGATAGTTGGAACCTGTAACTTCTCCAGCAGCTCCCAGAACCTTTAATTTCATAGCCAACACCTCCAGAAAATTATGAATCTTTTTTAAGAAGTTTTACAGGAAGGATACATATCAGACAGGCTCCCTGACCAGGTGATGAAACTATCTCAAGTCTGCCTTCAAGAAGATGAAGCCTTTCGATCATGTTTGCAAGCCCCCTATGGCCTTCCACCCTCAGCTTTTCAAAATCAGGTTGCGGCTCAAATCCTTCTCCATCGTCATTTATTTCCATCCTGATAGTATCATTATCCTGATATACCGAACCACTCACAAAGGATGCCCTGCCATGTCTGACAGCATTATTCACTGCTTCCTGGAAAACCCTGAAAAGGGTAAGGGTCCCTTCATGTGAAAGTCCCATACCGTCTTCTACTTCTACACTTACCTGGATATTAAAGTAACGCGACAGCCTGTTAGCCAGTTCTATAAGGGCATGGTCTAACCCAAGTTCAATCCAGGGTGGTGACAGTTCATCACATAGACCTCTGAGTTCTCTTACAGTATTTCTTGCAGCATCCTCAGCAACATTAAGATGTTCTGAAGCAATGTTACCATCAGAATCATTATCCCTTCTGAATAGACGGATTTGCTGTATCAGAGCAGTTATACTCTGAAGAGGTCCATCATGAATTTCACGTGCAATATATGATTTTTCTTCCTCCTGGACTTTTACGATATCATTTATGTAGCTACTGCGGAGTTCATTTCTTTCGATAGAAGTCTTTGAGAGGTCATGTAAGACTTTCCTGAGACTCCTTATTTCAGAAACTGCTCTCCTGTCATCCGGAGCAGGTTTCTCTGCTCCCCACTCAAGTACTGATATTTCTTTAACAAGGGATTTCAATGGAACAATGACCCAATACCATAAAGGGAGCAGAGCACCTAACACAGCAATAACAACCGCAAGAGCAAGGAATACCCATAGGTGGTTGAAACGTATCATAGGGCCAAGGAGCTTTTCCCATGCAACAGCACCTACAACAAAGATCTCGGCACCCGATAAAGGATATACTGCTATGGTATATTTATTCCCTTCACGATCATATACTTCATCTGCCTCGCCAATAGATATTTTCTGATCCCAGATAAAATCAAGGCTCTCAGCCCCGGGAGAGGAAAAAAGTGTTTCACCATCCGAATTTACCACTGCAACCCAACCTGGTATTGAAGGGCCCCATGAAAAAATACCCATTTGGCCCATACTCAACATCCCCGTAAAGAAATGTCTGCCCAGAGGTGTCTCTCTTTCGAGCCTGTATGCAATATTTTCAACAAGTCCCTCAGCATAGGATCGCGCAACAAGTTCCATTGCCTTCTCATGGTGATAAAGACCTGTAACTGCAACTGAGAATGCAGCAAATACCGGAAAGATAATTGCAAGAAGAAAAACCACGAGAAGGTGCCTCTTCATTCAAGCAACTCCTCAAGTGTGACTACTCCATATTTTAGAGCGAGAAGAAGGGATTCTGTCTTGTTCCTGGCGCCAAGTTTGTCGTAAATAGAAGCAAGATGAGTCTGGACAGTCCTTTCACTTATATATAGCCTGGAAGCAACTTCCTTACTTGAAAAACCTCTTGCTGCCAATAAAAGGACTTCTCTTTCTCTTACAGAGATCGAATCCGGCATCAGATCATTCTCTCCAACAGCCCCGGCAACTTCCGAGTCTAAAAATAGTCCACCATTTGACACAGTTTTGATCGCCCTTGTTAATTCATCGGGTGGTGCAGTTTTGAGAACAAAACCCCTTGCTCCGCTTCTCAGGGATGCCATAACGTACTGTTGTGCATCATAAGAAGTAAGCATAACAATACCAACACTTAATCCAGCTTCTCTGATCATTCTTGCTACGGAAACTCCATCCAGTTTTGGCATACGTATATCAAGTAGAACAATATCAGGATTTAATTCCCTGATCATATGCCATGCTCTTTCTCCATCTTCCGCTTCTCCAACAAGCTGGATCTCTTTCTCGGAATCAAGATATGCCTTCAATCCAGCTCTCGTAAGCGGATGATCATCTGCGAGAATTACTCTTATAGCCACAAATATCCCTCCCGGAATACATGTTTAAATTTAAACCAGGATCATTCCCTACCCAGACCAAGTTCCTTCTCTACCGGCCTCATAGCCTCAAGAACATCTTCTATAAGTTCATCTCTGGTAGTATTAAGCATTTCTACTCCCTTATCAATAACTTCCCTGTTCACTCCTCTTGCAAATGCCTTATCCTTCCATTTCTTTTTCACCGACTTGACCTTAAGGTCCTCCAGTGAACGGCTTGGACGAACAAGTGCTGCTGCAGTTATAAGTCCCGTCAGCTCATCCACCGCATAAAGGGTTTTCTCCATATCTGTTAAGGGTTCAACATCAGAACACATTCCCCAGCCATGAGCCTGTACAGCACGTACTATCTCTTCTGGATAACCTTCTGAACTAAGCCAGGAAGCCCCCTCATGTGTATGTTTTTCAGGCGTATCCTGAACCTCTTCCCAGTCAATATCATGAAGAAGTCCGGCAATACCCCAGGTATCAGCGTCTTCCCCTTTTTTTTCAGCAAAGAATCTCATTGCAGCTTCAACTGCCAAAGCATGTTGAATATGCTTTTCATCCTTGTTGTGCTCTTTCAGTAATCCCCATGCTTCCTGCCTGGTCTTCATTGTAAAATTCGCCTCCTCTATTTTGTTAGCCTTTGCTTTTTTCCACAGGATGTCCATAAGAAGGTTCCTTCATTTCAGAGACAGCTTTTTCTCTGACGGAACCATCTTTATCAAGATAAACAACTCTTGAGATCCTGGCATTTTTAATCATTCTCCTGCAAAGCATGCATGGTTCTCCTGATGCAAGGCTGCTATCTGAATTAAAACCTGCAATGTATATCGCCGCATCTTTCATCTTGCCAGGATCACCGTTAATTATTGCATTCTGTTCTGCATGTACTGCAACACACAACTCGTATCTTTCCCCTTTTGGTACGTTAAGCTCTTCTCTTCGGCAACGCCCTGTATCTGAACAATTGGGCTCTCCTCTGCATGCTCCATTATAACCTGTACTCACTATAACATTGTCATTAACTATCACCGCGCCATATTGCCTTCTGAGACAGGTTGAACGCTGAGAAACCACTTTTGCAATATTGATAAAGTATAGATCCCAAGGAGGTCTTTCATGTAGCTTATCAGACATTTGACATCTCTCCAGACTCTGTAATAAGGATAATAATTCTTTGATCAGAAGATACCTGCATTTTATTTTATCATTTCCTTAAAATGTATCTCCAAAGTTCCGAAAAATATTCTAATACTACTGAATTATGTTAATCTTAACTTATAATGTGTAGACCTTTTGATAAAAAGGGAGAGCTGATCTGATGCATAAAGACGGTATGAAGAATATTATAATGTCTGATCGCAGGATCCTGTCATGGTGTTTATACGATGTCGGAAATTCTGCTTTCGCTACTACCATCCTTGCAGCTGTATTTCCCGTTTATTTCAAGGAAGTGGCAGCCATTAACCTCACCCCTGAAATTGCTACAGCATACTGGGGATATGCATCTTCCTTCTCTCTAATGTTAAGTGCTTTTCTTGCCCCTCTTCTTGGGACAATGGCAGATGTAAGAGGCTCAAAAAAAGATTTACTCCTTTTTTTTACTTTGGTCGGAATAATTTCAACCTCTCTAATGTCTCTTCTGGGGCCAGAGAACTGGAAATGGGCACTTTCTTTGCTGATCCTGTCCTCTGCAGGATTTTCCGCTGCGATAATCTTTTATGATTCTCTGCTTCCCCATATTGTTTCATTGAATGAGATAGACCGGGTTTCAGCACAGGGCTTTGCCTTTGGATATCTTGGTGGAGGGCTTTTACTGGCACTCAACCTTTTAATGATAAAGAATCTCCCGGGAACCTTAGGGGTGCGTCTTTCCTTTCTTACTGTTTCCATGTGGTGGGGGATCTTCACAGTTCCCCTGATCTTGAATGTTCCCGAACCACCAGTATTCAGAGAAAAGGTAATAAGGGGCAAGAATATTGCAAAAGCAAGTTTTATCAGGCTTAAAGAAACCTTTACCGAGATCCGCAAATACAGGGAACTGTTCAAGTTCCTGTTCGCTTTCTGGCTATATAACGATGGCATAGGAACTATTATCCGTATGGCTGCAATTTATGGAGCTCAGCTTGGCTTCAGCATGATAAACCTTGTCGGGGCTCTCCTTTTAACCCAATTCACAGGTGTACCATTTTCTTTAATATTCGGACGCGTAGCTGAAAAGATCGGCGCAAAACGGGCTATATTTATAGCGCTTGCCTGGTATTTTTGCATATGCATAGGAGCAGTCTTTCTTAGCAGCAGCTGGCACTTCTGGATCCTTGCCCTTTCTGTAGGAATGGTACAAGGTGGAGCGCAGGCAATTAGCAGAAGCCTGTATGCAAGTATGGTCCCAAAAATTCAAAGTGCAGAGTTCTTTGGTTTTTACGATATCTCGAGCAAATTTGCAGGGATAATAGGACCTGCGCTTTTCGGTCTTATAACACAGATAACTGGTTCCAGCCGAATTGGGATAGCTGCACTTTCATTAACTTTTATTTTGGGTATGCTTATTCTTACAAAGGTTGATGTTGCCCAGGGACAGAAAATAGCAGCAGAAAAGAGTGTTACTCTTGGTCAATAATAAGAATATATTCTTTTTGATCTTCATTATACTCATCTTATGTTTTTCGATGTTACAACCTGCTGAAACCATGACTTTAACTAAAAGTCCAATACCATCTTCATGTATTACAAAGGGAATAACAGATCTTAAAGTACTTGCCCTGACATTTGACGATGGACCTCATCCATGGTACACCCCCAGAATATTGTCCAGTTTAAGTGAGTTTAACATTAAAGCTTCTTTCTTTCTTGTTGGAAAAATGGTTACAAGATATCCTGATATTGTACGAAGCATTTACAAGAATGGTCATTCTATCTGTAACCATACTTACAACCACTGGAATCTTGAGAGATTGTCACCAGAACGAACTCTATTTGAATTTAGATCCTGTAACGAAGCTATAGAATTAGAATGTGAACAAGATGTGAAATTCTGTCGTCCGCCAGGTGGACATTATAACGATTCAACTTTAGAAGCAGCTCAGAAAGTCGGCCTGCAGATGGTACTATGGAATATAAACGGCCAGGACTGCAGCTCAATCTCTGCAGAAAAGATCACTCGCAATGTCATGTCAGCCCTGAAACCTGGTTCAATTATCCTTCTTCATGATGGTTTTGACAGTACTATCAACGCCATCCCGATGATCGCTGCAAAGGCACGTGAACATGGATACATTTTTGTAACACTTGACCAACTCCTTCGTAATTATCCCTCTTTTAAGGAATGATCAGGTTCAGGTTTATGATAAGACATGTATTTAACTGTTAGCTGACAAGATATCCTGGTCCAGTCTTTTCAGCCCTTGTGTTGAAGTTCTTCAGAATTGAACAGGCATTATTTAAGAATAAGCTGATATTGTTATTTATCTGGGATTATTCCCTTAAATATAAATCTTTGATTCAACTATTTCCACAACCACATTTCTGGAAAAGATCATCTAAGGTCATATCATTTCTTATCCCAAAGCGCGTTAAAACAAAATCATATTTCAAGGGGTCCTCGGGACATATCGATCTGAAAGCATCCGTTATCTCAATAACAGTCTTTATATCTGCCTGCTTTCTTTCCGTAAGCAAAAGCCTTTTTGAAATATTCAGAATATGAGTATCAACAGGCATTAAAAGATCTTTCGGTAATATTG
This sequence comes from uncultured Synergistales bacterium, assembly GCA_964410915.1. Lineage (GTDB taxonomy): Bacteria > Synergistota > Synergistia > Synergistales > JAFGMB01 > CAZFJG01. Next base: position 146,178 of record CAYPIU010000002.1, read on the forward strand.
AAGTCCATCCTCCTGGATCTACTTCATCATTTCTCACCATCCATTTAAGAAAAAGAAAAAGCCTTTTACAGGCACTCTTTCCTGAAGGACGTGCAAGCAGACTGGATTTCTCAGTAAAACCATTTCTCTCTATTTTTTTAACTGTTTCATCAATTCCGGCCTTAAAGTCCTCATTCCTGGCTATATGCCATGAGAACGCTGCCTCAATAGAGCCATATTCTATAACCGTATCCCTGATTCCCCTTAAAAGCCCTGCCATTTCCAAACCTGTAGTGAACCTGTGGCTAAAATCCCTGTATGTTGAAAGAAGAAAATCATCAGATAGATCAATTATTGTTCGCCCTGGTGAATTACCCAGAGGCGCAAGAACCTTCCCAACACTTTTTATGATCTGCGTGACCCTCCCATATGCAAGAGAAGATGCTATAAAACCTGCTATTTCCCTGTCTGCAATATGTGGGTAATCATACAAAAACTCCAGTGGATCAGGGTGGACAAGCTCCCTTTTGTTACATGTATTATATATTTTTTCAAATATTGGGAGGTATACTGCCAATCTGGAGTATAGTTCAGAACTTTTCAACTGTTATTGTTATTCCCATCATTAAAAAGATGTGATGGAGCATGTTTGGGAGATTTACCTTTCTTGATCTCGTGATAAGCTTTATAGGTCAGAGGAACCCCTTCCTTCAAAACTTCAGCATGATGAACTCTCCCAATGAAAAGAAAATGTGTTTTTACTTCCTGAACAGCTACAACGTCAGCACATAGAGATGCAAGAGTATAGTCAGTAACAACCGGAAGACAATTATCATGAACCTTGAAATTGCACTTTTCGAATTTATCATGATCTCTTCCGCAGCGAAAACCAAAAGTACCTATAAATGTCATGGGTACATTCTCATCCAGTATGGATATTGAAAATTTTCCGCTCCTTTTTAACAGTTCAGTAGTATAGTTTTCTTTGTGAAGAGCTGTAGCGATACATATTTCAGGTTTTCCTGAAACCTGCATGGCTGTATTCACTATCTGACCATTTAAAATCCCCTCATAACCTGTACTCACAAGATATACACCTGAAGAGATCATGTAAAGGGCTTTCGTATCAATACTTTTGTCTCCCATTTTTATCACCTGTCTGCATAAATAGGATGTAAAACCAGGGTATTAGTTTCCCGTTTAAAAACATGGGGCAGAGCTATTACGCCCTGCCCCATGCTTACTGTAAAGATTCAGGTAAATGAAATAATATTATTCTGATTCTTCGACTGATTCAGACTGTCTTCCTCCGAGCTCTTTATCGAGCATATACATACCATGTTTAGAATCACTGATCATTTTAATCTTCTGTACGATTTCATCTACTCCTGCTTCTTCTTCAACTTGTTCAGAAACAAACCATTGAAGCATGATACCTGTTGCATGATCTTTTTCCTGCATAGAAAGATCAACGAGATTGTTGATCCTTTCCGTAATATACTGTTCATGCTTGTAGGAAGCCTCGAATATTTCGAGGGGAGAACCCCATTCATACTGAGGTTCATCAATGGCCAGAAGTTTTACTCGCCCACCTCTTTCAACAAGGTAATCGTAGAATTTCATTGCATGCTGCATTTCTTCCTGAGCCTGAAGATCCATCCATGCTGCCATACCTGTCAGGTTCTCGGATTGAAGATAAGCAGACATTGATTTGTAGAGATACGCTGAAAAAAGCTCTGCATTGATCTGGTTATTAATTGCTTCCTGTATATTATCCTTTATCATTGTTTAACCCCTCCATAATCCATGAACATTGCAATACTCTCTTGCAAATTCCGGTTTAAACGAATCAAAAACAGTTTCAGGATCGTCTCCTGGTTTCAAGAACGTCCTGCAGATCTTCCCTTCCGATACAATCTCTATCCACTCTATATAATGTTCTTCTTTCATGGGATGAGGTACACTTCCAACCTTAACCTTTTTACCATCCACTACCGGTACATGTTTTTCAATAGAAGAGTCTGCTGTTTTTTCATCGAGTAAATTCATTTCCTCTCCGCAACAAACAAGTTTACCTTCTCCTTCGTGGAGTATTTCGACAACATTGCCACAAATCTCACATTTAAAAACCTGTAAACGATCTGTCATTTAATTTACCTCCCTTGGTACTCCATTTGTTTCAATTTCTATAACATTATATTACCACGCTCAAATGTTGCAAAATGTTAATTACTTATTACGTTTATAATATACTCCTTGGGGGTAAATGTCAACCATTATCTGGTTTTTAAGCCATACAGAAAGGGCGGAGGTATACCTCCGCCCTTTCTGTATGTAGATTGCACAAAATTTGATCTATGCTTTTCTGGTCCCGAAACCTCTTTCTTCAGGTGTACCAGGAATGATATTATCCAGTAAACAGGCAGATATCCCGGCAACTGCCATTGCGGTATTCCCTATAGCCCAGAATATCTGGCCGATAACACCCCAGGAAAAGAACATTTCCTGATTAGATCCAACCCAGTCAGGAAGACCAAGCCCCATGAGAAAAGCGAAACCAACTATCATTACATTACGCTGAGATCCCATGTCAGCTCGCATCAATGCCTGAATACCCAATGCTCCTATAATACCAAAAAGAGCTATATAGCATCCTCCTATTACAGGAGTAGGAATTGTTGCTATTAAAGCACCAAGTTTACCAATAAAACTCATTATTATAAGAATAATTGCACCTGCTCTTACAACATTTCTTGAAGCAACACCTGTCAAACCTATCAGACCAATATTCTCTGTATAGGAAGTACATGCAACTGCCCCTGCAAGGCCTCCTATCACACAACCAAATCCTTCTGCTCCTATCCCCTTGTTTATCGTTTCCTCGGAAGGATCATCAAGACCTGCCGCGTTACTAACATTGAAATAATCACCTATAGACTCTATAAAGACCGCAAAAAATCCTGCCAGAATTGCCCCGAATGCAACTAAACTGAATTTTGGTACACCCCAGGGAGAAATACCGGTAAATTTGAACCACGGTGCAAGCTTTATGCTCTCAACATCGATAAAAGCAGCGTGCTGAGCACCAAATATACCAGTCAGACTTGCTATCAGGCAAAATACATAAACAATTACAACTGCAAGTAATATTGAAAATATATTAAGGTATTTATTATCGATCCTGAGACTGAAAAGAAATATAAGTACTACAACAGCAAGGGAAACAGGCCAGTAATTAGCAGCATTTCCACCAATTGCAATTGGAGCAAGACTGAAACCTATTGCCATTATAGTTGGACCTATGGTTATAGGGCCAATAAATCTTTTAATTCTTCCAACCAGTTTTGTATAGCCTATAAACCCGAAAAACAGACCACCCAGGATAAGTGATCCACCAATATACTGCATGCATACGTTTGTACCCATACTTCCGTATATTCCAATAATAGTCATTATCGGTGGAATAAAACTAAAAGAAGAACCCTGTACAATAGGAAGACCAGATCCAAATTTGCTTGTCTGGAGAAGTGTAGCCAAGCCCATAGCCAGATAAACACAACTTACAAAAAGACCTATCTGTGCAGTTGTCATTCCCATAGCTGGCCCAAATATCAGTGGAACCAGTGTCGTTGCCCCAAAAAGGGTAAGAACATGCTGAAAACCTGCCAGTACTAAAATCGGTAAGGGCGGAGTATCATCCACTGAATAAACAATATTCTTTGCCATAGAGAGCACCTCCGGTGTATGTTTGGATTGATTTTACCATTATGTTAAACCGGTTGCATAAAATAAAGATTAACTTTTGTTTTCTGGTTTTCAATGTAGAATAATAGTATATATGGAGGTGCTTTTATGAACTCACAGATAAAAGAAAAAGCTGAAGCTTGCGCTAACCTGATCATGAATTCACAATCTCTTGTACTGCTCAGCGGAGCTGGCATGTCAACAAGTGCAGGTATCCCCGATTTCAGAGGGCCAAATGGAATATATCGCCGACAAATGGAAACAGATCCTGAACTGATCTTTGATATTGAATATTTCAGAAAAAAACCGGAGTTTTTCTATTCCTTTCACAGGGAATTTATAAGAGAAGTTGAAAAGGTTGAACCTACTGTGGCTCACAGATTTTTTGCTTCTATGGAAAGGAAAGGCAGGATGCTCGCGATCATTACCCAGAATATTGATGCTCTTCACCAGAAAGCTGGTTCTGAAAATGTTCTCGAGATACACGGAAGTAGCTGGAAAAACTTCTGCACCCGTTGTTACAAAGAATTTGATTACAAAAAAACAGTAAAAAAGATAATGAATGAAACCATCCCCCTGTGTGATAATTGCGGCGGTGTTATAAAACCGGATATTGTTTTCTTTGGAGAGAATGTGAAATATCTATATGAATGCCAGAAAATGGTATCGGATGCGGATCTTCTTATTGTTGCAGGGTCATCTCTTGTTGTTACACCTGCTGCGCTCTTACCTTCAATGTGTAAAGGCAGTATAGTTGTTATAAACAAAGGTGAGATTTCATATACATACCTCCCTGAGGAAAATATTGACATGATGATAGAAGAGGATATTGACTCTTTTTTTACTGAAGTGGATAAATATATCTCACAAGATTAAGGAATGGAGTTTCCCCCATTCCTTAATCGGAATAGACCAGGAGAGGGTAAAATATTAGTCTGTAAATATCTTCTGATCTTTCGCAAGGTCTCTCTGCTCATAAAATCGTGATATTTCTTCTTTCAAAGATGAAGGTATAGTAATCCTGAAGTCAAGCTTTTCTCCTGTGATTAGTTCAAGTTTTTTTATACTCTCTGCAGACAGAGGTTCAGAAACAGCCAGCAACAATCGTCCATCTTCCCTGAATGTAAGAGGAAGCACTTCATATCTTTCAGCAATTCTCTGTGGCATTTTGCCAAGTGCTTCTATATCTGGATCATAAAATGAAAGGTTAACTACTGGAACCTTTGTCTGTCTACTTAAACAACTCACAAGTTCCTCTTCCTTAAGGTAACCTTTTTCAATTAACATGGTACCCAGCCTTTTTTGTTCATTGTTATTTGTATTTTGCTGATGAACAACCTGATCAAGTTGTTCATCAGATACAAAACCTGCATTAAGGATTATCTGCCCCAGGAGTGTATCCTTGAAAGGATTTACAATTTCAGGACTTTTACCTTCAAGGGCATCATATATATTGGAGATAACTTTCTTAAGCTCAGAAGGAACTGATATGTTGATCTCAATTTCCATACCTGAAACCCTTTTTATCTCATCTATGGAAACAATATCCATAGGCTCTGCAGCTGCAACAACGAGAGTTCCTTCATTGTTGATCCTGACAGGCAACATTAAAAGTTTTTCTGCTACATTCCTCGGAACCATTCTCAATACCATTGGGTCTGGCGTTACTTCAGCAACAGAGATCATAGGAATTTTAAGTTGGCTGGAAAGTCCCTGAGCAAGAGCTTTTTCCGATATCCATCCTTTTGAGAGAAGGATCTCACCAAAACGCATACCATTCTGTTTCTGTTCTTCAAGAACAGTACTTATCTGATTTTCATTGATCAGACCAGCATTCAGGAGGATACCCCCTATCAGAATATTTTTAACAGTGATAGTCTGATATTCAGAAGGGCCTTTGATAAGCTGATAAAAACGATCACAGTTTCTTCGTATATCTGATAATGAAGCCACACGCATATCAATATTTTTGTTTGTGTAAAATCTCAACTCATCGATGGTGAGAATATCAAGAGGTTCTGATGTTGCAATAACAAGTGTATCAGTATCCACAAGAAAGAAAATCGGAAGTATCTCCAGACGCTCAGCCATTGATAGTGGAACAAGTTTGAGTGCTTGTGTTTCCGGTGTGACTTTGGAAAGAGAAACAGAAGCTATCCCTAATTGCTCACTTAATGCCCTGACCAGTTCCGTTTCCGATATCCATCCATTTTTTATTAATATTTCACCAAAACGAAGTTTTGTGGATCTTTGCTCATTGAGGGCCATTAAAAGCTGGGATTCAAAGATCATCCCGGAATTCAAAAGTATTTCACCAAGAAAAGATCGTTTTTTCTCCAAAAAGAGAACGCCTCCTGATCAAGCAGAATCAAAAACAGATAAATAACTTTTTCGAATATATCACCTTAAACCACTGATATCAAATGTTCATATGCCTGAACAAAGATATTTTGAAAAGTACGTTGATATATATAGACTTCCACTATCAGGATAATAATGCATATCATTGAAAAGAACATTCAACATAAGCCAGGCTTCAACAGGAGCCCTGTATAAGCTCCAGGGGAGTTACCAGTACAGCACTACAGTTAAGAAAATAACGGACATGTTTAAAAGCTGGAATGGAGGAATTGAAAGTTTTTAATACAGGAATTTTGATAATAGAAGGGTCCTGGTACTGAACAGGATCTTCTAACAAAAGGGGTTTTTTTCAGTATCATGAGAGGTCCTCTGAGTTTCAAGAAGTTAGCCATGGAACGGAGATATGAGGAAAATGCTCATTTGCCGGCGATGTTCATCTGAAGAGATACGTTGGAGGAAATGACAGAGGAAATAAGA
>CAYPIU010000003.1:0-1259 GCA_964410915.1 uncultured Synergistales bacterium
TTCCAGTTCTTCATGTCATCCTGGGGAAAACATGAGCTGAAAAGAGGCAAAGTGCTTCTTAATCTTCTGGTGGCGATCCTCATCCGGTGAAGGTGTTCTGTATCTTCAGCCGATCTGTACCTGACGCCTTCCTTCGCATCAGAAAGTCTTTCCAGGTGCTTAAGGATAGTTTTTGCTCCATAGGCACAGTAACTCAGCTCTGTCCTTTCGATCATTTATCAGATCTCCTCTCCGGTATAGTGCCAGCCTCCTTCATATTCCATCATAAGTTTCTGGGCGTCAACAGGTATACTTTTTTCCATGAGTACCCTTTCGTATTTCCCGTCACTTTTGAGGCGTCTTGCTTTCTGGTTATCGTTAAGGTGGATAAGAAGGATATCATTATAGATAATTGACCTGAGTTCCTTATCAAGGACGGGTACCAGGACCTCTATCCTCCTGTCAAGATTACGAGGCATAAGGTCTGCGCTTCCAATTAGTATCTCCTGCTCTCCTCCATTGTGAAAATAAAATATTCTGCTGTGTTCGAGGAAACGTCCCACGATGGAGGTTACTTCAATATTCTCGCTTATTCCATCCAGTCCGGGAACAAGGCAGCATATTCCTCTGACCTGAAGACGTATCTTCACCCCTGCTCTTGATGCTTCATAAAGAGCTTCGATACAGTCTGTATCTACAAGCTGGTTCATTTTGAAAGCAAGATATCCGTCTCCGTGATCTTTATGTCTATCGGTCTCTCTTTTGATCCTTTTTAGTATCCCCTCTCTGGTATTGTGAGGGGATACTATCAGTTTTCGGTAATTGGTTTTATATGAATATCCTGTCATTGCGTTAAAAAGGTCAGTGACATCTGAACATATTTCATCATTACAGGTGAATATTCCCATATCGGTGTAGATTTTTGCAGTTGAAGGGTTGTAATTTCCGGTTCCTATATGAACATATCTCTTTATTCCGTTATTTTCTTTCCTCAGGACCATACATAGCTTTGCATGGATCTTGTAACCCACGAGTCCATAGACAACATGAACACCTGCTTCTTCAAGGGCCTTTGCCCAGGTAATATTCTGTTCCTCGTCAAAACGGGCTTTGAGTTCGATCATAGCTGTCACCTGTTTCCCGTTTTTTCGTGCTTCCATAAGTGCCTTGACTACGGGAGAATTACTGCCAACCCTGTACAGTGTCTGTTTGATGGCAAGTACCTTCTTATCAGTTGAAGCCTGACGAATAAAATCAAGCACAGGTCCAAAACTGTCGTA
>CAYPIU010000003.1:1359-5772 GCA_964410915.1 uncultured Synergistales bacterium
TCTTATCAGTTGAAGCCTGACGAATAAAATCAAGCACAGGTCCAAAACTGTCGTAAGGATGGAAAACAAGTTTATCGGATTTCCGAATAACAGGAAAAACTGATGCCCCATCTACAAAAGGAAAGGGCTGTTTTGGATTAAAGGGTTCATATTTCAGATCAGGTCGATCTACATCGTACAACTTGAGGAAATCCGAAAACCCTAAAGGTATCCTGCTTTTGTACACCTGATAAGGGGAGATGTGGAGTTTTCCGACAAGGAATCTGTACATGTCAGAGGGGGTTCCGCTTTTAATTTCAAGCCGGATTATCTCACCGAACTGTTGCCGGTCAACGTATGCAGTTACAGCTTCGAGCAGGTCGTGGGCTTCATCCTCCTCTATTTCAATATCTGTATTCCTTGTTACCCTGAAAGTAGATGTCGCAACAACTTCAAGCCCGGGGAAAAGATAACCGATATTTTCCCGGATAATGTCCTCTATCATTATGACAGCGTTTCCCCTTACATTAGCAGAAAAACCCAGCGTACTGTATGTCTTTGCCTCTTTATTGCGGGGAACAAAAACAAATCTCTGCATATTCTTGGGGACCTTCAGACGTGCGAATTTTATACCTGTCTCCGGATCCCTGAGTTTGACCAGAAAATTAAGGCTCAAACCTGAAATAAGTGGAAAGGGTCTTCCCGGGTCTATGGCCTGCGGTGTCAGAATCGGGTATATGGTATCCTCAAAATATTTTTTAAGAAAAGATCTGTTCATATCAGTCAGTTTTCGGTAATGAACAAGGGAGATATCATTATGTAAAAGAGCCGGCTTCAGGTTTTGCTTCCAGAAGTCATAGGCCATCGCCAGCTGTGGCAAAAGGTTTTTACGTATTAGGTTCAGTTGTTTTGCTGGTGAGAAACCATCCGGGGGAGTTGAAGCAATGCCTGTTTTGTATTGACGTATAAGTCCTGCGACCCTTACCATGAAAAATTCATCAAGGTTGTCGAAATAGATCCCCATAAACTTGAGTTTTTCAAGGAGGGGGTTGTTTTCATCCATGGCTTCCTCGAGAACCTTGCAGTTGAACTCTAGCCAGTTAACTTCCCTGTTTAGAAAAAGAGATGGATCATTGTGTATTGAGATTTTGTTATTAAACAGTTTTTCTTCCGAGTCCTCTTTTGATGCCAAGGTACCTCACTCCTCACGCTCTATTGTTATGCTATTCTAAATAGATAAACCATCTTTCGAGTATAAATTTTAACATTCTTTCATATCAGTGTTAATACCATTTACAGAAGAACCTTTTTTCTGGTCTTATCAAGCTGTTTTTTCTGTTTTTTCAGGGTGTTTTTCAGTTTGTGCCCTGTATACTCTTTTTTCTCTGCCTGGTTCAAATTCACCAGGTCTTCTGTATATAAGGTCGCCCTTTGGGGTTATTGCAGGAAGCCCCTCTCTTTCCTCGCCATACCAGCGGATCACCTCAAAAGATCCGTCAAAATGTTCCACCAGTGCCGAGCAGCTTTCGACCCAGTCACCTGTGTTGCAGTATGTAATGTCCCCGACTTTCCTGAGTCCGGGTTTATGTATGTGACCGCATATAATTCCATCTACACCATGTTTTTCAGCAGCCTTGATGAGGTGTCCCTCGTAGGTTCCGATAAATTTGACTGCATCCTTTACGCTGTGTTTGAGGAACATGGACAGGGACCAGTAATCAAATCCCAGGAAAGACCTGAAAATATTCAATGCTGAATTCATCCAGAGGGCCAGATCGTATGCAAAGTCCCCGATATGGGCAAGCCAGGCATTATATTTCATAATAATGTCATATTCATCCCCGTGAACAACAAGAAAATTTCTACCGTCGGCAGAATTGTGAAAAGCCTGCCTGCATATCTGGATATTACCGAACCTGTATTGATCGAATTCATCCATGAATTCGTCATGATTGCCGGTGATATACTTAATATCTGTTTTTTTTGACATCTTGAGTAGTTTTCTGATTATTTTATTGTGAGATTGAGGCCATTTCCCTTTTTTTCTGATCTTCCATCCATCGATAATATCTCCCACGAGGTATAGTTGTTCACACTGTATGGAGGATAGAAAGGAAGAGAGAAATTTCGCCTTGCACCATCTGGTACCAAGATGTGTATCAGAGATAAAAACAGATCTGAACTTCATCTTATCGCACCTGTTCCTTCCATTTTCAATCCGGTCTTCTTTTTCAGCGCATATTCAGGTAAATTGCCGGGCAGAGGCTTCATGACCTTATCCGCTATCATCTGTGCAGCTCCGGGAAAGGCAAGGGATCGGCATTTTCTCCTCATTGCGGAAAGATGATCAGGATTATGATAGAGAAAACTCAAACGTCTGAGGATACATGGAATTTCCTGGCATAGAAAACCGGCTCCGTTAACCTCGATGAACCTGGCATTGTTGGTTTCCTGGTATGGTATAGGTGAAAACATTATTGTGGGCAGATCACAGCAGAGGGATTCGGAAAGGGTCAGTCCACCAGGTTTTGTGATCATAATATCGGATCTTGACATCAACTGTTCCATGTTATCGATGAAGCCGTGAATATTGAGGCTCATTGGCTGAGGAAGTGATATATCGGAAAGTTTTGAATATAGCCCCTCGTTCCTCCCAGTTATAACTTCTATATCGAGAGGAAGCTCAAGTTTTGCCATCAGATTTAGAAGATTTATGACCTTCTTGTCAGTTATTGAGCTGCCTGAGACAAGAATTCTCATCCTGGCGGATCTTGAGGTTCTTTCCTTAATTATATCAGGATTCTGGAAGGCGGATTTCACGGGGATCCCAGTTACTTCTATCATGGAACTGCTTATCCCGAGCTCTATCAGTTTTTCCTTTACTACTTTATTGGCAACGAAATATCCATCAACACCATTGCAAAACCACATTAGATGAAGATCAAAGTCTGTTATACATGCATATACTTTTCCTTTATAAAGGCCGCACAGTTTCATTCTCGCAAGGATAGCCTGGGGTAGAAAGTGGGTGCATATAGCTGCAGGCGGATCGTTGTCTCTGAGAAATTCCCTGAACTGGGTGAGATTTTTTTCACTGATCTTGTCAACCAGCTGGACAAGGCTGCTTTTATCCCTTTTCTGATCTGTCAGCTTATAAATGGCACCGCAGCTTTTGTGAGAATGTTCTCCTATAATTTCATAAATATTCGAATACAGGATGCGAAAGACCTTGTCAGAGAAATTAAGAACGTCTACCGTTACAGAACTGCTCTTTTTCATATCAAATGCTTCTCTGAGTGCCATAGCGGCTGCTTTGTGTCCATTACCGGCTTTTACGTATGGTATTAGATAAGGTCTCATTTTGTCCCCCCTGTTATTAATACGTAATCAGAGGTAATTTATATCAAAATGGTAAAGTTTCTATGAATAAAATGTAAAATGATCGTAACAGAAAGGGACAAATGTTAATTGTTATCTCCGTTATTTTCCTGAGATCCGGAATCATCACTTCCTTCATCTGTAAAGATCTGCTTGAGAATATTATCCATAACCTGTTTCTTGAACTGGTCTCCTGCAGATGCTGAGTTATCTATTCCTTCTCCGGTAGGGAACTTGACCTCAAATTTGATATTCTCGAGGTTTTGGGAATTATCATCATCGTCATATGCCGGGATGGGGTTGAATTCCTTATCGGTAATTATTTTCAGGTTTTGTAAAGCAGGATCTTTCCATGTTCCGTTCAGTTGAAACTGAACACTTCTAAAATCACTTGAAGTATATCCTCCAACAAGTCCGGCAAGAAAACTCTGAAGTATCAGCTTACTGTCTCCTGCATTTTCCAGCATGCCTTCCATTGCACCCAGAATGCCACCAAGAGCCTGTACGTTCAATTCTCCCCTGCAATTCAGGTCCACAGGTTCTCTCTTTCCGCCAAGAGCACCGCTTGCAGACAGGAACCTGTAATTTTCATCTCCCGGGCAAGCGGATATCCTGGTGCCGGGCATAAGGTAGAGATCACTGCCGTCCACATTATAGATCGCATTTATTGAACTGAATTTTATTTCACCTGTTTCACTGATCTTGTTGAGCCGGTCAAATCCTTTTATCGATCCATCATTCAGTGTCAGGGCACCGTTGCCGTTAAGCAGGTATACCTTGCCGATAATACCTGCCAGTTCCATTTCAAGATTCCCTGTTCCGGAAATGGATCCATTGTCCATTAACGCGGAAGTAAGCAGTTCCATATCTGTTCCGTTGATTTTTACTGAGCTGTTCCATTTCCCACTTTCAGGGTTTATGCTTCCTGAAAAAAGGGCTTTCCCGCCGTAAAGCGATGCTCTGCCCTTTTCAGATCTCAGGAGCCCGTCATTAAAGGAGATGGGGAAATTAATATTACGCAAGGCTACTCCATTCAGAGACAGGCTATTTGACGAT
>CAYPIU010000003.1:5872-117368 GCA_964410915.1 uncultured Synergistales bacterium
GCATTCCTTCAATATCTACAGGTATGCCAAGGTCCTCCATCAGTGAAGAAGCTTCGATGCCGGGACATTTTCCCTCAAGGTCGATCATAATGTTTCCTTTATCATTAAAATTAAGAATACCAGCAAGCGAGACCCTTCCACCCCGGAGGTTCCCACTTAGTGCCGAGATCTTGAAGGAACTATCTTCAAAAGTACCTCTTATCTTTGTATTCTCCAGGGGTACAGGCAAAAAAGCCGGAGTTTGCGGAACGGATATCTCAAGAACTGCTTTTGGATCTTTCGTAATGATATTTTCGCCCTTTCCTGTTGCATGTAACAAGGAGTCTTTCCACGATGCATCAAGAGAAACGAGACGGGTAATGTTCCCAGTATGATCAAAGGTGAATTTGACATTCTTGAGCAATTCCTTCCCTGTCCTCACTTTTTCTGATTGAAATATACCCTTGATAGATGTTCCCTTTCCATTTCCCTCAATATGAATATTTCCGCTCAGATTGCCCTGTAAAGCCATATTTCTGATCTGGTAGTAATCTGTTGCGAGTTTAGCAACGTTAAGGTTTCTTGTGCTGAAGTCCATGTTGTTATGGCCTTTTTTATGAAAAGCGATAGTTCCATTTCCTTTAAGGGGAGCTTCATACCATTCTCCGGTTCCTTCGAATGAGATCTGTTTTCCTTCGCTGACCGAAACATGTGCCTTTACGTTATCCAGAGGATTGCCGTTCATTACCATCCTCTTATCCGAGGAGAAACTGACCTTACCCGATAAGGCTCTGAGGGGACCTTCAAGTTTAACTTCTATATTACTTATTTCCCCGCTGGCAAAATCAAGCCATTTCAGAGGTTCGTACCATTTTTCAACCTCGAGGCCGGTACCATGAAGATCCAGTTTCATAGGCAGACTGCTGTCATTTATCTTGAAATACATGCTTCCATTAACAGGAGAGCCAAAAGCTTTTGAATCGATCTCTGAAATGAAAAGTTCACTATTTCTGTAATTCCATTTGGCCTTACCATTGTCAAAAACAAATTTTGCAACCTGGAAAGAATCAGGTTTCATTATCCCTTCAATTACAAGGTCGGGCCATTGACCTGAAATTGATATTGAGGAATTGAGCCCTCCTTTAAACCCCGCACCCCTTGTATCCGGTAGAAACACAGAGATTATCCCAGCATCCGGAGTGTAGATATTTCCTTTAATATCTGTTATGGCGCCTGCAGATCCAGAGACCTCAAGCGTGCTTTCCCCGGAACTGAAAACCATTTTACTGAATATAATATTTTGATCTTCTGCTTTTAATCTCCCGTCTGCGGTCACAGCAAGGTTGTTATAATATCCCTTAAGGAAAAGAGACATATGATCCTTATCATTTGCAGTTTTTATAGAACCTTTTTCTATATCCAGCCTTCCCCTGTTGCCGCCTGCAACCGAGTCGATGAAGGTTATCTTTTTAATTGATAATTCTTCTGTCCCTTTTCCCGGCCCTGCTCTTTTGAGAACTTTAAGAAATGTATCAAGATCTGTTCTGCTTCCCGAGATCACAAGGTTTCTAAGAGCAGTTCCGCCCTTTACAAGAGAAAATATATCCGGCTGAAGAAGGATCTCTTCAGCATGGATCAGATCTTCACCTTCTGAATGAATACTTATATTTTTAAAGGAATATCCAGTGAAGGGATTTCCCTTAATTTCACCGGTCGTTAAGCAGCAGTTAAATCTGTCATTAAGCTCATTTCTTATAAGTGTTTCCAGTTTTGAAGTTCCGAGATCCCGGTTTGCCAGGACAAAAACAAATAAAATGCAAAGGAGCGAGATAAGAATTAATCCATATAAGCCGATCTTTATTTTTTTCATTAAGACACCTCTAAGCTGTCCAGAATTACAAACATGTAGAACTTACTCAGTAGTTTCCCTGGTCCGGTAACTTTTAATCAACAAGATCAACAACAGGGCTACTTTCCAGATCTCAAGCGGGAATATTTTGGTACTTAAAAAGTGTTCCTATCAGCCAGATCTGAATAGTTTTCAGAAATAGAGAGATATAAGAACCGGCATTTGAAGAATGAACAGTAATTTTCCATAATATCCTATATAAAGTAACAAAATAAGCAAGTGTGGTAATTACTGAAAAAATGTTTAAAGGTTATTAACATTATGTGGATAAGTGCATAACAATGTGGAAAGAGTTGAAAATGTATGTTGTAAAAGCTGTCTACGACGCAAAATGTGGATAAGTTATGAATATGTGTATTAATCTTCAGTCAAGGATATAAGATCTGGGCAGGGTCCGAAACTATTACTTCTCCTCCATGAAAACCCTTTCTTGCTCTTCCAGCAACTTTAATGATCATGCCTATTTCCGGTACATGTTCAATGCATTGCTGCCAGTCATTGTTATAAATGACGATTGTGAAATTCCCTTTTTCCGGGAGTATTACTTTCCTGTTCCCACTTTCTATAATGTCTCTGATCGTTAACTCAAGAGTAATAAAATAGCCTTCTATGTAAGGAAGTTCACTCCATGCCTGCTCTGCTGTGAAATTTCGTGCTGCAGCTCTGGCCCAAAGCCCTTTTTCATTTTCCCGGGCCTTCATGAATGCCCTGCTTATTATGTTGTCATATTTCACATTTGGAGGAATGGTCATTGGCATGGCAAACCCACGAAGAACAAGTTCTTCATTTACCATTACTCTACCTTCATCAGTATCTATCCAGACGTATGCCAGCAACCTTCCGTATCTGTCTCTTTTCAGAATATCTGTTTCGAGGGTAACTCCCCTGTCCTCAACTATTTCCCTGTTCGCCATCATTGCAATAGCTCCCAGTTCTTCTTCGCCCCTTTTGGGATGATGAAGTTCCGGGGTATCAATAAGAAGATATCTAACGGTTTCCGTATGGTTTTTTGTTTTCACACGGATAGTATCGCCGTCAACTATTTCTGTAACTTCAGCGTAAAAGGTATCGCTGGAGGCCTGCAATGGTTGATAAAAAAGCGTAAATATTAATAATGACGAGAAGGTGATCATGATAAGCCGTTGAGGAATTATATGAAATTTATTCATGATATCTTTGGCAAAAGTTTTCCTGCAGTTTTGCTTGAAGAAGGATCTTTACGGATCAGATCTATCCCTGGTATGATCTGGATTATAATTTCGCATGATTCTCTGACTATTCCCCCGAAAAGATGTCCTCCAAACACTGAAAGATCCCTGCCTGCTACAGCTGCATGAGCGTGGATGTATATCTTTCCGTCTTCTTTTATGTTTATCGTACCGGAGATATTAAGTATTTCGCATGCATTTTCAAAATGATCTTTTATATGGCTGCCATTTTCATACCATCCAAGTTCAAAATTACTTATCATGCCGGATATGCTCAATATAACACCGCCTGTTATACTTTCACTTCCAAGGATCTCCCTGGTGGATTGAAGCAAAGGTTCGCCGTCATCAAGTCTTATGACCAGGAAATGTTCTTTTCTTGCGTACTGCAAATCAAAACACCTCCATATCATTCTTTCCCCCTCGTGTATGATATACAGTACTTATGAGACTGGCAAGGAGAACTTTTATAACACAGGCCTGTAATTTTTTTCAATAACAGGTTATTATTTATATCTGTGGTAATGTCTTTTTTGCAATTCTCTGGAGGCAATCTGATTTGAAAAACAGATCATTGAATATAGATCCAGTTTACAATTATATTGAACAATACAGGGTAAAGCTATGGGAATATGCAGAGATCCTGTCATCATATTCCTCTCGAACGAGACTTACAGGTCCCAGAGATGCGGAGACACTTTTCTCAGAGCATATACAGGATTGTATCTTTTCTCTTCCCCTTATGCCGGCAATGGGCAGAGTAATAGATGTAGGGACTGGAGGGGGATTGCCTGGTCTTGTCTGGGCTATATGCAGACCTGACCTCGAGGTCTTTCTTCTTGACAGCATAAGGAAAAAAAGTGAAGCAGTTAAAGCAATTTCCTCGGAACTTGGTTTATCGAACGTAACGGTTGTTTGTGATCGGGCGGAGAACTGGGCTGTCAATAACAGGGAAATCTATGACCTGGCGGGAGCAAGGGCAGTGACCAGTTCTGGTGTATTGACCGAATACCTCTCACCTCTGACAAGGACAGGTGGTTCCATAATAGCTTTTAAGGGGCCAAAACTCTGGGATGAAATTGAAGCTTTTGATGAGAAATGGAATAGACTTGGTCTTTCTGACCCTGTGATATATTCTTATAGAGTTAATGATCGCGATTACTATATTGTGAAGTGGTCAAAGCTTGAGCCCTGTCCTCTCAAATACCCGAGAAGACCTGGATTGGCTGACCGAAAACCCTGGTGGAGGTGAGATCTTGATAACTCTGGCAATAACTAATCAAAAAGGTGGAGTTGGCAAAACAACAAGTTGCATCAACCTTGCAGCTGAACTGGGTTCAATGGGTTACAGTGTTCTTGTTGTGGATGTCGATCCCCAGGGCAATTGTACCAGCGGTCTCGGAATAGACGCCACATCCCTCGACGTGACATTATATGACCTCCTTCTTGATGGAGCCCAGTCGGACGAGGTTGTAACCAGGACACAGTGGGAAGGCGTCAGTATTCTTCCTGCCAATATCGATCTCGCTGGTGCAGAAGTGGAACTTGCCGGTGCTATAAGCAGAGAAACAAGGCTTCACAGGGGTTTGTCCCGACTTCCCAACTATGATATTGCAATAATTGACTGCCCTCCCTCACTGGGTATTCTTACGATCAATGCTCTGGTTGCTGCTGATAAACTTCTTATTCCGATACAATGTGAATATTATGCCCTTGAAGGTGTCGGGCAGCTTACCAGGACAGTGACCCTCCTTAAAAACTATCTTAACCCTGGATTGCAGGTTAACGGAGTACTTCTGACCATGTATGATTCCCGAACCAGGCTTTCTTCAGAAGTTGCAGATGAAGTCAGGAACCAGTTCAAGAGTCAGGTCTTTAATACAATAATCCCTCGCAATATCAGGCTGGCTGAGGCTCCAAGTTTTGCCATGCCTATCGGGTACTATGACCCTCAGAGTACCGGAGCCAGGGCTTACAGAGAATTTGCCAGGGAGGTAGCAGAAAAATGGCTAAGCACAGAGCATTAGGTAAAGGTCTTGGTGCACTTATCCCTGGAACAGAGGATCCAGGCAATTATACGAAGGACATGAACAGCGAGGCTACAACTGTAAACAGACTTTCCATCGATCTCATTGAACCTAATCCGGCACAGCCACGGAAGGATATAAATGAGGAAGGTATAAATGCATTGGCACTTTCACTGAAAGAACATGGTATCGTTCAGCCTCTTGTCGTTCGAAGGATGCAGCGTAATGGCAACAAGTATCAGATAGTTGCTGGTGAAAGACGTTGGAGAGCAGCAAGAATTGCTGACATTGATGAAATACCTGTGCGTATATTCGAGGGTTCCGACAGTGATGCTATGGAAATATCTCTTGTTGAAAATATTCAGAGAGAGGATCTTTCCCCACTTGAAGTTTCCCACGCTATACAGCAGCTTGTAGGTGAATTCAATATAACTCAGGATGAAGTTTCAAAGAGATTGGGCTGGAGTCGTACTGCTGTTACAAATAAACTTCGATTATTAAACCTCACAGAAGAGGTTAAAGGACTATTAAATCAATGCGCTATTTCAGAAGGCCACGCCAGGACCTTGCTCTCATTACGCGACGAACAGGACCAGATCTATCTTGCCAGGCGATGTGTAGCAAAAATGTGGTCAGTAAGACAGTTAGAAGAGAAAGTCCGAGAAACTAACAATGGCAACTCTTTTAACGCACAGAAAACTCCGCTTCCGATGAATTTACCTGAATATATAAAGGATATTTCTAACCAGAACGGAATAGTATTCCGCGTTTCTGGAAAACCGGGGAAACGAAGGCTTGCGATGACAGGTCTTAATGATAAACAGATATCTGACTTGTTTGAAATGATAAAGAATCATGAACAAAACTTATTTCCCGGGAAATAATGGTACTGAGATGTTATGAAACGAATATATGATGATCTCCTCGTATTTGGTAAAGTGATTTCTTCTGCATTATTGATCTGTGGGTACATTGTTCTTGGACTCCTGATAGCAAAAAAACTCATTATCAATGGTTATCCTGACTGGATTATTTTTGTTCTCCCACTTGCAGGAGCACTTATTGGTATCTGGCAGACCTGGCTCTGGCTTAAGTCATTATGGTCTAAGTAATACCGGATATAGTATACCGTATACACTACTTCTACACATCTTGTCCACATCTTATCCCCAGTTTCCACAGCAAAGAAATGACAGTTTTGACATCTTTCCACAAAAGTTAAACACAATTGTTTATAACTCATTACTTCTTTAGAATTTATGCCTAAACCAGATCTGTAAATCGCGTTTCCCTCATATTTATACACAATCCGAATATTTTTCCGTTCCATGTTTCACGTGAAACAATTTCCCCAATACTGTAACCATAACGTATAATGGCTATATTATTGGTACATTTAGGAGGTTAGAAATTATGGATACATTGTTTTCCCCCTGGAGGATGGAATATATCCAGGATAGTGACAAAGTAGACGGTTGTATCTTTTGCCGATTCCCTGCTGAATCAAATGACGAAAAACGGTACATATTGCATCGTTCAACCACGTGTTTTGTGATGTTGAATGCCTACCCTTACAACTCAGGACATCTCATGATTGCCCCTTATCGACACATAGCTTCCTATGATCTTTTAAACAGGAATGAACTTCTTGACCTCAATATGGTTGCCCAGAAATGTCTCTCTATGATGAGAACAGTCCTGAGTCCCCAGGGATTCAACATGGGTATCAACATGGGTAAGGTCGCCGGGGCTGGGTTTGACGGACACGTTCATCTTCATATTGTTCCAAGATGGAATGGTGATACAAACTTTATGCCTGTTATGTCTCAAACCCGCGTCTTACCAGAAGCTCTTGATGCAACGTACAGTAAATTTAAGGAAGCGTGGGCCTTGAATGAATCTTGACATGTACTATAGGCCTGCCAAAGATATAACTATTGAAGAAAAGATAAAAAAATCACGCTTTATTGCATCTTTGAGGGTTGTATCCACCCTTGACAATGCACGACAGGTCATTTCTACAATTTCTGAAAAGCACAGATCAGCAACTCATAATTGTTGGGGATTTTCAGTTGATTATCCTGATGTTGTTGACATGAGCTCAGACGATGGAGAACCACCAGGAACTGCGGGGCAACCTATAATTGGTGCTATAAAAAGATTTCAATTCAGTGATACTGTAATTGTAGTTACAAGATATTTTGGCGGCACCAAGCTTGGTGTAAGAGGTCTTATTGAAGCATATTCTGGTGTTGCTAATCAAGCACTTCAAAAAGCAGGGAAAAAGCGTGTCATTCCTGTATCTATTCTGTTTCTTTCTACCTCATACAACAACTTACAGCAGGTTCTCCATGGTTTTCAACCACATCTTGCGCCAAAGACAAAGCCCGAGATCACTTACTTATCAATTGTTACTATACGGCTGGACATTCCGCTTCAGAATCGTACAGGAGCTGAAGAGACTGCCAGAACCATGTTATGCAGAAATATGATCGATCAATACTACTGGGAATAGACTATCCGGGGAAGTTATTGGCAGGGTACTGAAGAGCTAGCGAAACTTCTTTCAAGACTGCGGTTATGTTTCACGTGAAACATAACCGCAGGAAAAGCAAAAGGTCAAACAAGGTCAGACGTTAAATACACATAGTCGCAGGACAAATTGGAAATGTTATGTCACTTGAAATATATATGTCAACCAGTATAATACCCGGGTGACATATAAAGGAGTGAACAGCATGACAGCTGCCCGATTACGTTCTATGATACTTGCTTCCATATTTGCGATTCTTGCAGCAATAGGAGCTCAGATAAGAATTCCCTTTCCAGTAGTGCCTCTTACTCTTCAGACATTTTTTGTGCTTTTATCCGGCATGATGCTGGGTTCGAAGTGGGGGGCAATTTCCATGTTCCTTTACGTGATGCTTGGTCTTCTTGGTCTTCCATTTTTTGCCGGTGGTGGAGGAGTGCAATATTTAGCACATCCAACATTCGGATTTATTGCATCCTTTATTCCTGCCGCATGGGTAGCTGGCCGGTGCAGTAAGACAGGTCAGGAAACTATTTACTACGTTTTGGCTGCATTTCTGGCTACTGGAGTGATATACGTAATAGGACTTTCAGGGCTTTATTGGAATATGAACTACATAATTGGAAAACCTGTTTCGGTACTTCAAGTCTTCAGGATAGGTTTGTTCCCCTTTATTCCCGGGGCTTTAATAAAGATAGTTAGCTCGGCCCTGCTTGCAAGCAAAGTTATTTCGCGGATGTACAGGATACGCGGATATGATCCGGTTTAAAGTCCCATGAGGTACAAATAGATAAGGAAATAAAGTGAGCGTAAAGGCTGACCAGAACTGACCAACCTTAGGCAATTGTTACTGATCAGTGACCTTTCTGATATATTGTTCAACATTGAACTTTCTTTTTGCACCATTAAAATTCATGTATCGTATCTTTCCATATACATTGTGGCTTGGCCAGGCCCTGTCATGTACTCCTCCTATGGCCCATGCCACACCTGTAAAACCGTTGGGATCCCTTCCATCAAGTTCATATTTATCATTCAGCTTCTGTGCTGTATACAAAGCCAACTCCGGAGATTCTGTCCATTCCAGGATCTTTTTTGCCCAGTACATACGAAGCCAACCGTGCATCTTGCCGGTTTTTATCAAATCTATCTGGGTAGCATTCCATAGGGGATCATGCGTTCGCCCTTTTTCAAGTGTTTCATCATCATAAATATAAGTACGGGAGTCCTTTCTGTGTTCTTCAAGTGTCTTCAAGGCCCAGTCTGGAAAAGCGGATATCTTGTCATATTCCGGCTCGTAAAAGCAGAAGTTATCTGATAACTCTCTTCGAACTATCATTTCTTCGAGAAAAGTATCTATTGAACTTTGATCTACCCGGGATCCAGAGATCTTCCAGGCGGTTTCCTGTGTTGAGATATGACCGAAGTGGAAATATGGGGACAGATTAGAAAGAGCGGCTTTATTAGGATCGTTGCGATCATCAGGATAATTCTCGAGTTTCCTACTCATGAAATCTTCAAGTATTTGTTTTCCGGCTTTTGTTCCAGGAGTTATCCATTTTACAGGAGGTACAGAGCGGTCGACCCTGATATCAGCAAAGAGGTTCTTATATTCGATATTCCTTTTGTTGATCTTTTCATTATGTGGATGGTAGACAATGGGTGGTAGATGTACAAGGTAATCCGGGATCTTTTTCCAGATCCTGGGTCGAAATGTCCTCGCCGCGAATTCCTTTTTGACCGATGCTTCCCAGCATGGAACGATATTGTGTGCATCAGTAATATAAAAAGGGATATTGATTGACTGGGAAATTATTCTTTGCCATCGCCTCTTTATCCGGAGGGGATCAAAATCAGTGTACACTGAACAGACAGAATGTTTCCTGCAGAATTCAGGGATCTTTTTTTCAGGAGATCCTCTTAAAAGATATAAGGGAATGTTTTTTTCTGCGAGATCCTCTTCGACTTCTGAAAGTCCCTTAAGCATAAAATCATATGCCCTCAGTGTAGAACCTGGAAATTGGTCTACAAGGCAGAATACAACGAATAATGGAAGTCTTCTTCTCAGGGCTTCCTCCTGGGCCGAAATAAGAGTCCAGTTACTTTCTGCCCTCTGGTCCCGGCTCATCCAGTAAATAACAGGGCCATCAATGCTCTCGGCTCTGTTGAGAGTAATTGTTCTGTTTTGGACTTTCATTGCAAACCCTCCAGAAAATGATCAGCTCTTTCAAGAATTTCCGTCAGCTTTTTGTCTCCCATTCGGTCAAGATTTGATGACATAAGCTTCTGACGGGGAGAATTCGAAAATTCTTTTCTGTGTATATATACAAAACGCCAGTAAAGAGCATCCAGGATATCGCACCAGTCACCTCGATCATATTGGCCCATTTTCAAGAGATAATTTGAACTGCAGATATAAGGTTTTGTGGTAAAGCTTCCACCATCGGCAAATTGACTCATTCCGTAGATATTAGGTACCATTACCCAGTCATATGCATCAATGAACCAGGACATGAACCATGAATATACATGATCCGGGTGAACTTCACAGAGTAGTAGAAAATTTCCCAGAAGCATCAGTCGTTCGATGTGATGCGCATAGGAAAACCGGTAAACTTTTTTCAGGGATATATCTATTGGAGGTATACCGGTCCTTGCCTGAAGAAAACTTTTCGGAATAGTCCGGTTATGATCCCAATAGTTGCTTTTTCTCATTAAGTTGCCATTCCTTCTGTAAATAAGGTGCATAAATTCTCGCCAGCCAAGGATCTGTCGAATGAAACCCTCCAGATTGTTGAGGTTCACGTTTGCCTGTTCTACAAATTCAACTGTAAGTTTTATAATCTCATCAGGAGTCAATAATCCTGTATTAAGGGAAGAGGAGAGCATTGAATGAAACATGAACGGATCTCCGGGTGACATTGAATCCTCAAAATCTCCAAAGTGTATTAATCTTTTCTCAAGAAAATGATTGAGTAATTCGAGAGCTTGACTTCTCGTAACAGGGTATATAAAACTGTCTGTGGTACCCGGATTTCCTGAATAATCCGATTCGATCTTTCTCCGGGCTTCATGAAAAATTGAAGAATACGAGAATCTGGGAAGGTCAGGTATTTTTGTACCGGAAGGCATCTTTCGGCGATTAGAGGGGTCAAGGCTCCATTTGCCCCCTGATGGCTTTCCGTTACCTTCAATAAGGATATTAAAACGTTTTCTTTGTGTAATGTAAAAACTGGTCATTGAAAGACGTTTTCCACTTTTTGGAAGATCAGCTTCTTCTCCAGGCTTGCAGAGAAATGAAGGGGAGGAGACTATTTCAAGTTTAAGACCGGATTTTAGAGATGCGTTCCTTAATCTCTTTTCAAGGATATAGTCCGACGGATCAACGGTAAAGATGACCTTGATATTCTCCCTTCCTAAATCCCTGAAAATATCTTCAAGGTGTGTTTCCCTTTTTTTTGCTTTGATAAGAGTAACAGAATAGCCTTTGTCTAATATTTTCTGGTAATAATTCTTTAAGGATGACAGGTGGAGCAGTAGCTTCTTCTTTGAAAAACTGGATGGATATTGCCAGTCATCGAAAAAAAGCTGATATTGAATAATATATATTTTTCTTCCTTTTTTGAGGCAGGGGTGGTATTCAAACAGCTGATTTGGAAACACAAGAACGGCTTCTGTTTCAGTGGTGGGACCTGTATTAGAAGTGTATTTGTCTTTTAATCCGGGATCATGCTTTTCCCCCATGAACAAGACCTGCCTTATGCGATCTCTGATAACAACATTTTTCATTATCTGGATACTTTTGTAAAGTGTGATTGTGTTTTAAAGACAATATTATCGTAAAGAACTTTTCCCTCCATTGTTAATGTAACAAAACGAATAGGTGCGATCCCAGGGCCGAATTTTCGTAAATAAAAACTTTAGTTCATGTTTACCTGACAATAATTATAGATCAATGATTAATATTCTCTAATCTAATGCAGGATCAGAAATTATTTATCTGAATTTCAGGGATTACAGATGGTCAGATTTGAAAAATTGCTTTTTACAGCTATGATATCTGGAAGGAGATAATCAAGATCAATCGTAAATGTACTTCTTTATTTTCAGGACAAGATCAAACAGGGCAGAATGATCTTTTGTGTAGTACATGGAATATTTAGATGCCTGTTTTATAGGGAGGATTTTTTTTGAATAGAGGAGATTATGCACGGCTTGCTGAAATGATCCGTAAATCTGAAAATACGGTGGTTTTTACTGGTGCAGGCATAAGTACAAGTGCCGGGTTACCCGATTTTCGAGGAGATAGTGGTTTGTGGAGAGATAAAGATCCTTCCCAGCTTGCTTCAGTGGAGTCTATGGAAGGTAGTCCTGAAGAATTCTACAGATTCTACTGTAAAAGAATAGAAGCTCTTCAGAAGGTCTTTCCCGGGAAGGGTCATGAGATACTTTCAGAATGGGAGCGAAAAGGTTTAATTAAGGGAATAATTACACAAAATGTGGATGGATTACACCATAAGGCAGGTTCAAATAATGTAGCCGAGATCCATGGCAGCCTTTCTGAGGTTCAATGCAGAAAATGTGGAACCGTATATGCAGGTTCCAGTTTTCTGGAAAATCCCGATTGTAGTCAGTGTGGCGGTAAACTGCGTCCCTGTGTAGTTCTCTTTGGTGAGATGCTTCCCGTTGAACAGCTTCGCAGGGCGCAGGACCTGAGTTATGGATGTGATCTTTTTATTGTTCTCGGATCATCCCTAAAGGTTTCTCCTGCCAACTGGTTTCCCAGAGAGGCAAAAAAGGAAGGAGCGATTCTGGTAATTGTAAATTTCCAGCAAACACCGCTGGATAATATTGCGGATCTTGTAATACATGACCCAATAGATGAGGTATTAAATGAATTAGATTCAATCCTGATCCAGGGATAGTTTTTTGATTTTCAGGATTTGACTTTACTGTATGTAAGATGGTATAAATGTCGAAACCTTCGAACTTGGAGCAGTGATTATCTTGAACTTAAAAATGAGTACCTTTCCTGTAATTATAATTTATCTAAGCGTAGGCCTCCTTTGAAGGTCAGCGTTTAGTAGTGCTGACAAAATTCAAAGGCCGGGCCCTAAAAAAGGGTACCGGCCTTTTTTAATGGAACGTGATCTTTTCCCGGGGAGGTGGTTTTCAGGTTAGATTTACTGAGATCATGCAGCAGAGCCATATGTGGAGTTCGGGCTACTAATTTTAAGAGTTTTGATTGGAGGAGAGAACAATGGATGCACTTACAGCTTTTCTTATTATAGCGGTTGTTTTTGCGATTGGGGATTTTGTGGCCTGTAAAACCAGAGCTATCTGTTCTATGATTTTTGTATCAGGTCTGGTCTTTCTTGTTGGCTTCTGGTATTTCATTCCAAAAACCCTTTTTGCTGATTCCCAGTTGATCCAGGTCGGTATTCTTTCGATACCGGTTCTTCTTGTTTACATGGGGACCCTGATGAAGTTGAAAGATCTCAGGGAAGAGTGGAAGACTGTCCTTATAGCTTTTGGTGCTGTTGTGGCAGTAGGTGTTTCGATGCTTTTTGTCGCAAGTCCTATTATTGGCAAACAATTTGCGGTTGCGGGAGCTGGACCTATCTCGGGAGGTGTCGTAGCTACTTTCATGGTTAATGAGGTTGCTACTGAACTGGGTCTTGATACAGTAGCAGTTTTTGCTACTCTGCTTCTGGTACTACAGACTTTTGTAGGTCTGCCGGTCGCTTCAATATGCCTTTCAAAAGAAGCAAAAAAACTTCATGGGCAGTACAAAGCAGGAGAATTCAGATCAGAAGATGCATCATCAAGTAAAAAGGCGGATCCGGAACAGCCGACATGGCGTTTGTTCCCTGCATTTCCTAAAGAACTTCAAACTCCATTCATTCTTCTCATGAAAACAGTTCTTGTAGGGTGGCTTGCATTTCAGGCTGCTGCTCTTACAGGCGGTGCTGTCAACAAATATATTCTTTGTCTTATATTCGGAATGGTCTTTTATGAGACAGGTTTTCTTGAACACAAGATCATGGACAAGGCTAATGCTACAGGATTTCTTCTGTTTCCTCTTATGATCATTATCTTCCTCAATCTTCCAAAGGCAACTCCTGATATGGTCGCGGAACTTATTTCCCCGATAGTAATATCCTTTGCGATCTCACTGGTGGGTATTGGTATCGTAACCTTTGTTCTTGGAAAGATATGCAAATATTCCTGGGGACTTTCTCTGGCCCTTGGAGTAACATGTATGTTCGGTTTTCCAGGGACCTATATAGTCTCTCAGGAGGTATGTCAGGCTGTTTCCAATACCGTAGAAGAGAAGGAATTCCTTTTGAGCCGTATCCTCCCCAAGATGCTTGTGGCTGGTTTTACAACTGTTACCATTGCATCAGTTGTGCTTGCCGGTTTTCTGGTCAAATATCTGTAAATTTCAGTGCAATTTTCAGGAGGTTTTAGAATGGTTCAGGATAAGACACTTTTCAAGGGCATGACTTTGATAGATGGTACAGGCAATCCCCCTGTGAAAGATGCATATTTTGTAGTTGAAGAGGGAAGGATCGCAGACAGGGGGCAGGGTCCTCTGCCTGAGGATCAGGTTTTTCATAATACCGTGGATCTTTCAGGAAAATTTGTAACCCCCGGATTAATGAACTGCCATACCCATGTTGTCATGGAACCTGTTGCTGATCTCCAGGCTTTCTTCAGTAAACAGACACCTGCTACTCTTGCTGCGAGAGGAGTAGCAAATATGCAGAAACTGCTTTGTTCAGGTACGACCTTCGTAAGGGACATGGGGGCTCCTTTTGCAGTTGATATTGATATTAAAAAATGTATGCAGGAGGGTGTTTTTGAGGGACCGGATATATATTGTTCAGCAAAAATGATAACAATGACCGGTGGACACGGTTGGATGTTCGGTAGAGAGGCCGACGGGCCTGATGAGGTTAGAAAGGCAGCAAGAGAGCAGTTGAGGGCTGGTGCGGACGTAGTCAAGATAATGGCGACAGGTGGAGTACTCACTCCAGGTGTTGAGCCCGGTTCTCCCCAGCTTACAGAGGAGGAGATCCGTTCTGCCGTGGAAGAGGCACACAAGGCCGGTAAGAAAACAGCATCACATGCCCAGGGGACTTCGGGAATTAAAAACGCAGTAAGGGCTGGTATCGATTCAATTGAACACGGCTGTTTTCTTGATGATGAAGCTATAGAGCTTATGCTTGAACATGGCACATATTTTGTGCCTACTCTGGCTGCAGTCCAGCTCATTGTTGATAATGGCGTTGAAGCGGGCATTCCGGAATATGCTGTAAAGAAATGCCTTTATGTCATTGAGCATCATATTGAAAGCTTCAGAAAAGCGAGGGAAGCTGGTGTTAAAATAGCATGTGGTACTGATGCAAGCACACCCTTTAACGGTTTTGAAAATACTCCCTTTGAACTTGTTCTGATGGAACGGGCCGGAATGACACCAATGGAAACGATAGTCTCAGCCACCAGGACAAGCTCTGAATTGATAGGTTGTGACCATGACTACGGAACTCTGGAGAAGGGCAAGAACGCAGATTTTCTTGTTATGCAGAATGATCCCCTCTCAGATCTTGGTGCATTTACGGATCTTGAGGGAGTATACAAGAAAGGTAGCAATTTCCTGGAAATAAAATAGAGATTTTTCCTGATAAGGCAGGTTTAAACTTGAACGGAGGTCAATTGAATGCTTGAAAAAGTAAGGTCTCTTTCGCAGAAGGAGTTCCCGAACGTAGTTGAATTGAGAAGGCATTTTCACATGCATCCAGAGGTTGCTTGGACAGAGGTTGAAACCACAAAAAAAGTTGCAGAACTTCTCGCGTCTTATGGATGTGAAAATATCAGGACAGGATGCAAGGGTACTGATTGCGGTGTTACTGCAGAGATCTCCGGCACATCACCGGGGCCCTGCGTTGCTCTAAGGGCAGATATGGATGCTTTACCTTTGCAGGAAGAGAACGATGTACCCTATAGATCAGAGAACGAAGGGGTAATGCACGCCTGCGGGCATGATGCGCATACTGCAATGCTCCTTGGTGCAGCCAGAGTCCTTTTGTCAATGAAGGACCAGCTTTCCGGAAAGGTAAAACTGATCTTCCAGCCGGCTGAGGAACATGGTCTTGTATCAGGAGCTGACAATATGGTTTCTGAAGGGGTTCTTGATGGAGTCGACGTAATATGCGGACTTCACGTCTGGTCTCCTATCCAGTCGGGGAAAATAGGTTACCGTTCAGGTCCTATTATGGCTTCATGCGATGCATGGGATGCTGAAATAACAGGCAAGGGCGGTCATGGTTCGGCCCCTCACAGGGCGATAGATCCAACTATTCCGGCTGGTCATATAATTGCTTCCCTTCAGAGCATTGTGGGAAGGGAGATCGATGCCCAGGAAACGGCAGTTATAAGTACAGGCAAAATGGAATCCGGGTCTGCTTTCAATATCATTCCTGAAAAAGTCAAGCTTCTCGGTACATGCAGAACATTTAATCCCGTGGTTCAGGATGCTATTGAAGAAAAGATCGGCAGGCTTATAAAGGGTATTTCTGCATCTTTCCAGTGTACTGCTAATTATGGTTATACAAGATACGTGCCTCCTACGATCAATGACCCGGAAGCAAGTTCACTTGTAAAAGAACTTGCTGAAGAGTTTGTCGGGGAAAATAATGTCGAGGAATCTCCGCTTGTAATGGGTTCTGAGGATTTCAGCTATTTTCAGCGAAAAATCCCTGGAGCTTTCTTCTTTCTTGGATGTGGTAACACAGAGAAAGGAAGTGCAAATGACCATCATTCTCCAACCTTTAATATAGATGAGGATGTCCTTGTGACAGGTGTTGAGATGCTTGCGGGATTCGCCCTTTCCTGGAAGGATAAAATGAGCAGGGTATAGCCCCAGGTTACATCGGGTATGTTTTAATTATTAAGGAGGCCTGCTATAGCAGGCCTCCTTTCATAGAGAGTCAGATTCTCTATGTTTTTCACTTCTCACGTGGAGAAGGAGGGGGCATATTTAAGAAACTCTTCTAAATCTACTCTACGATAGTTTCTTTTCCATGATACTTTTCATCCATCACTTCTTCCGGAAGGTAGAGATCTTCCTTTTTCCTGATATCATCAAGGTGTACCACTTCTGCGAAATCCCTGAACGAGATTAGTTTGTCGCTGTATTTTTCAGATATACCTTCCCTGCGGACCTCTGTCATAACTTCATACATACCCTTAGCTGCAGAATAAAGAGGTGTAAGGGCCGGAACTATCCATTTATATCCCAAATCACCTGCTTCCGAGACAGGTATCAAGGGTGTTTTACCGCCCTCTATAAAGTTCAGCATAAGATCTGTGCCTTTAAGTCTATCTGATGTTATACGGATCTGTTCAATAGTTTCAAGTGCTTCGATAAAGATCATGTCAACGCCCAGTTCGACACCTTTCGAGGCACGGATGAGGGCATCTTCGAAACCATGTACTGCAAGAGAATCTATTCTGTAGATTATAAGGAAATCGGGATCCAGTTTATCTCTGGTATCCATAGCGGCCCTTAATTTACCCTTCATCTCATCAAAGGAAATGACTTGTTTCCCTTCCATGTGTCCGCATCTTTTCGGGGCAACCTGGTCCTCAATAAAAAGTCCCGCTGCACCAGTGTTGATGTATTCTTCTACAGTCCTGCAGACATTGACAGCGTTCCCGAAGCCATTATCGGAATCTGCTACAACGGGAATATTTACCGCTCTGACAATTGATCTTACCTGTTCCGACATTTCGGATAGAGTCAGCAGCCCGACATCGGGTTGTCCAAGTTTGACCGCTGCAGTTCCATAACCTGAGTGCTGAAGTGCTTCAAAGCCGGTCATTTCACATATTCTGGCGCTTAGTCCATCGTATACTCCAGGTGCTACAACAGGTTCAGGTTGCCTAAGTCGCTCTCGAAGGATCTCTGATCTTTTCAAAGGCAAGGACTCCTTTAGTTACAGGCAGAAACTCTTTCCAGAATTACTGCCTGTATGATTTAATTCTATTTTCTTCCTGTTGCATATTCTGCTTCCATCTTTTTTATTTCAGGTAGTCCTATAAGGTTGTTAAAATCTTTAAAAGTTATCATTCTGTCCGAAAGAGCACTTGTTGTTCCGGTTTCCATGAGAGTTTTCATTATTTCGGTTACTGCTTTAGCCATAGCATAGGTTGCTGTAACCGGAAAGATCGCAATGTCAAACCCGATCTCATTCAGACTTGAGACCGGAAGGTAGGGAGTACGGCCATGTTCGACCATATTTGCCAGAACCGGTACATCGAAGCTTGAGGTGATGGTTTTCATTTCTTCCTCACTTTCAGGAGATTCTATGAAAAGAATATCTGCCCCTGCATCTGCGTAGGCTCTGCCGCGTTCAATAGCTTCATTGATCCCCAGTGTTGTCCTTGCGTCCGTTCTGGCCATGATCAGGAAATTATCATCATATCTGGCATCACATGCTGCTTTTATTTTCCCAGCCATTTCTTCAGAAGAAATGATCTCTCTTCCTGTCATGTGTCCGCATTTCTTAGGGGCTACCTGATCTTCAAGCTGTATGCAGGACGCACCGGCCTTCTCATATTCACGAACTGTTCTGGCTACATTTACAGCGTTACCATAACCTGTATCTCCATCAGCAATAAGCGGTATGTCAACAGCTTCGGAAATCCTGGAAACCCTCCAGGTCATTTCTGTAAGTGTAAGAAGTCCCACATCCGGTTTACCGAGCATGCTTGCTGAAGTTCCGTAACCAGTCATGTAAAGGGCACTAAATCCCTGATCCTGGATTATCCTGGCAGTAAGACAATCATGAACGCCTGGAGCTACAAGTATTTCGCTGCTTTGTAAAAGTTTCCTGAGACTCTCTCGATCTCTCAAGCAAAAACCATCCTTTCCGGGATGTTCTCTAATGCATTATCGATGGCAGCCAGAGGCTCAACTGCGGGAAGAGTATCGAAAGCGCCACCATGAATGCCATAAGGATGATGAAAGGCCATACACCCTGGATAATGTCACCCATATGAATATCTTTTCTGAGTCCGTTTATTACGTAAAGGTTCATACCTACAGGTGGAGTGATCAATGCCATTGTCATGTTTATTGTAAGTATGATCGCATACCAGATCGGGTCTATTTGCAGAGCGTGGAGTATGGGGGTGACCAGAGGCATGGTAAGCAGAATTATGGACACTGTTTCAAGGATCATGCCAAGGACGAGCATAAGTACGTTCATGGCAAGGATGAACATGATCGGAGTGAAATTGTTTTGAATGATGAGTTCTGTAAGCTTTTGAGGTATCATAAGCATGGTCATTACCTTACCGAAAAGGACAGCAGCAGCGATTATCAGAGCTATCATAGATGAAGTCCCTACGGATCTTAGACAAACCTTCGGCAGGTCTGAAAATTTAATTGAACGGTATATGACCAAAGTGATGAAAAGACTGTATACCAGCCCGACAGCCGCAGCTTCTGTAGGCGTGAATATTCCGGAATAGATGCCGCCGATGATAAGTACGGGAAGAAATATACCCCAGATATTTTTCCTGGTTATCCTGAGTCGCTCCGGCCAGGTGGTGCGTTCCATAGGTGTAAATCCACCCTTTTTACTCTTTATGACAGAATAGATAATAAATATCATCGTAAGGATCAATCCCGGGATAACACCTGCCATGAAGAGTGCTCCGACTGATTCTTCGGTTATGGCGCCATAGAGGATCATTGGTATGCTTGGCGGGATCAATATCCCCAGCGTTCCCCCTGCCGCAAGTAATCCCAGGGTAAACTTCTTATCATAACCTCTTTCAGTCATTGCCGGATAGGCGACCATTCCTATTGTTGCTGCTGTTGCTGCCCCGGAACCGGTAATGGCAGCAAAAAATGCGCAAGCCAGTATTGTTGCTATTGCCAGTCCGCCGGGAAGATGACGGACCCATGCGTTCATTACGTCGAAAAGGTCATCTCCAACTCTACCATCAAGAAGGACCTGACTCATCAGTATAAAGAGCGGAATGGCAAGTATGGTAAAACTTTCCATTGAAGAGTACATGGTCGAACCAACGATCTGTGTTGGGAGGTCATAGAGCAGAATAAGCAGCACAGATGTTGAACCAAGGGAGAATGCAACCGGGAGACCCATAAAAAGGATAAAAAGAAGAAGACCTATTACCATCATAAAGCTCAGCATGTCTGTTCACTCTCCTTTTTGTCCTGGCCTGTAATAGCTGAAAATTTTGATCCTGTAAGAATTATGAACTGGAGCGTAAGTATGGAAAAACCCACCATAAGAGCAAGGTGCGGTATCCATAGAGGCATTCTCAGGGGTGTGGCTGAGAGTTTGCCGTATTTAAGAGTCGCTTCAAGCATGTGCAATCCCTGAAAAGCTACATAACCTGAGAAAACTGTACCCAGAATGCTTGTGAAAAATTCCAGAATATCCTGGGTTTTCCGGGAAAAGCGGATTAATAGAAGATCTATTCTCACATGTTTTCCTACCTGAAGAGTGTAAGCAGCACCTGCTAGCATAGTCCAGATGAAAAGATAGATGGCAATTTCCTGTGCCCAGATAGTGGGCGAATTGAAAAAATAACGCGCAATGACTTCATAGAAAAGTATGATACCCATGATCATGATACCCAGACCGCTAAAGTAACCGATCATAAGGTTCATCTTTTCCACGAAGTGTTTAATTGATGACAGCATGTCAATTCCCCATTTCAGGTTGTTCTCGGATTAAAGCAGGACAAGAGTTACCCTCCTGTCCTGCCCATTTTTTACATTAGAAGTACCAGAGTTTATTCTGAAATTGAATTAGTTGATGGAATCAGCGATCTCCATCAGTTCCTGGCCGATCTTGCCGGTATTCTCTTTGAATGCTTCTCTTACTGGTTCTGTGGCTTCGACAAAGACCTGTCTCTCTTCGCTGTTAAGCTCATATATTTCGAGTCCGTTGTCCTTGATCACCTGGTAAGCATCTTTTTCTGAACCGGCGATGGATGCACGGATAGAAGCTGCAGCGTCTGAACCAGCCTTGAGAAGTACATCTCTTTCCTCATCGCTCAGGGAATCCCACCATTCGAGATTAGCCTGTACGAAGAACTGGGCTGTAGTGTAGTTTGCCAGGGTCATATATTTCTGGACTTCAAAGATCTTTCTGGAAACTGCTGCAGGCATTCCGGTTGTTGCACCGTCAACAGTCCCTCTCTGAAGAGCCATGTACATCTCTGAAGAGCTCATTACTGCCGGTGTTCCGCCGAGAGCCTTTACGGTGTCAGCTGTTCCCTTGCTGAAAGTCCTGATCTTGAGTCCGTCGAAGTCTTCAGGTTTCACAAGAGGTCTTACGTTGTTGAAATACTGGACAAGACCGTAGTCTACCCAGAATACAACCTTTGCGCCTTTTTTCATGAACTCTTTATCCAGAAGTTCACCGGCTCCGCCGTCAATGAATTTCTGAGTGGATGTAAGATCCTTGAAAATAAAGGGCATTTCAAATACATCTGCAGCAGGGACCATTCCGGACCATTTGTTTACAGGAATAAGGGCAAGCTGAACAAGACCTTCCTGGACTGCTTCAACAACTTCGGTATCCTTGAAAAGCTGAGCAGAATGGAAAACTTTTACTTCCATTTCTCCTTCGGAATATTCGTCAACTTTATCTGAAAAGACGTCCATACCTTTGGAAATAAAATGAGAGGGTGGGAGCTGGTTGCTCAGGTTCCATTGTGTTCCTGCGAATACGGGGCATGCTGCGATTAACATAACACTGATAACTGCTATTGCCTTGAGCCAGTTTTTCATAAATACTACACCTCCGAAAATTTGAATTACTTTTTATACTGATAAAACCTGTTTTGTTACAAAAGGTTTTTATCACCTCCGTATATCCGGGCGCCTGTCGCCTGTCGACAGTAGCTCTGATTAAAAAAACTACTTCTCGAGGTTTGCTATTCTCCTGCCGAAAAGACTGTGCGCCCTTCCCTTTTTTATTCCCTCGAGGTTTCCATTCTTAAGATCTTCAACTATGCTGCCGTGGTTATCAGCGATGGATTTCAGGTCCCGCTCATGAAGAAGATCCTCAAACATTCCAAGTTTTAATTGATTGTAGAGATCGGTCAATATTTTTTTGGTATGGGGCCTGTTGGCTTTTGACCAGGTATATTTATGAAATTCTATATCTTTAAAAATGAAATCCGAGATCCGTGTTTCGAGAGGTTTTTTAGCAAGAGCTATATCATGCATCTGCCTCACAAGATCATTCATATGTTTGAAATCTTCATCCTGAAAAAGTTGTTGTGAAACTAGTATTTCATATATTCTGCATTCGAGTATGAACCTGAGGTCGTAGATCTCCTCAAGGGATTCAGTGGAATAATCAGCTACAAAAGTACCTTTTCGGGGAATTGATACTACCAGCCCCTGATTTTCGAGCTGTCTCAGGGCATCTCTCACAGGAGCTCTGCTTATATTAAGATTTTCAGCGATCTCTGATTCTATGAGTTTATCGCCCTTTTTATAACTTTGAAATACAAGGATCTGATCTCTTAAATAATGCATTACCCGAAATGCGATAGTTTCATTAAAATCTTTTCCCACCATATGAAAAGGCATCTCCCTTTAGTCGACCGTCGACAATAAATATACTACACAATTCGGATCACTGGCAAGTTGCATACTTCATACAAAAGAGGATCTTATCGGATCCGATATATTTCTTTTCAGAACTTATTTCGGACTATTCCAGCCATCTGTGGATATTTTCCAGATATAACCTGTGGAGATACAGGGTCATTTTACCGGGAAGTCCTTTCCCGATCCTGATATTGTCGATCCAGGTCACAGGTAGTATCTCTTTTATAGAACCTGTAATGAAGGCTTCTTCTGCGGTCTGGATCTCCTCGAGGGATGGGCATCTATGGATGACAGGGATATTTTCCTGTGATGCAATGTCAAGTACGATATCCCTGGTAGTTCCCTGAAGGACCTTGTTGAGAGGTGCTGTTACAAGGGTTTTATCCTTGACCATAAAGAAAGAGCTGTGGGCTGCCTCTGTTATCCTGCCGTTGGGGCAGTAAAGTATCTCGAATGCTTCAGGATCAGAATTCGCTGCCGTAAAGGGGACCATATAGTTTATCGTTTTTGAACTTGGCATGAAACGGGCGGAATCGACAGATCTAAGCCTGATACCTTTGCGGTATAAGTTTTCTGAGGGTTTAACAGCTCCGTGAAATATAAGAAAAAACCGGGGATCAGTAAATCTTCCTGTAAAATTGTCATGATGGTCACCTCCTGTTATATATGCCCGTATAACCACTTCTTCGGAGTTCTCATCAAATAGGAGGATCCCCTTTTTTATCAGTGCTGATTCCTCTTCGATCGACAAGGGGGGTTCTATACCGCATTTGCTCGCTGATTCGTGCAGTCTGTGCAGATGGGCCAAAAGGTTTATTGGTTTTCGACCGTGTGTATTTATGGTATCAAATACTCCTATACCGCGTTGGATAATCAGGTCAGTTACAGGCAGACATGCCTGCTCAAGCGGGATAAATCTGCCATTTAAATAGCATAACTTCATGAAATGCACCTCGATTTTGAAAAATAACCTGATCATTCTATCATGACTGTCCCGGAAACGTTGTAATTATAAAATTCATAAAGTCAGAGACTGGTGTTTACTGTAAAGAGTTCTGTAGTAAGGTATAATCGTTGATAGTATCTGGACAGTCCCTGTATCTGGATCAGGCCCGTTTATCGTATACCTGCTGCCGGGAAGATATATCATGAGAAGGAGACATCTTATGATCTTTAACATCAGTCAACATCGATCATTAAATAATTCTGCCAGGGCCATTTCCTTAATTATACTGGCTTTGATCCTGATCTTTTCCCCTTTGCGTGCAACTGCACAGGAGAAAACGTCTAACGTACTTGTTCTTCATTCTTATGGCGAAGGGTTTTCATGGACGTCAGATATCAACAGGGGATTGCTGTCTGCATTTAAAGAAAGAAAAATTAATGCAGATTATTACTTCGAATATATGCACAGCAAACGATTTCCTTTAACGGGTTCTTATGACAAATTTGGATATATCCTGAAAAATAAATATGAAAAACTAAGTTTTGATATTATCGTGGCAACTGACGATGCAGCTTTCAGATTCCTTTCTCGACAGGCACAAGATCTTTTTCCAGAGGCAACTATTATTTTCTGCGGCATAAATGATCCTGCATCTCTTGAACATAAAGATAATATATCTGCAGCAGGTTTTATTGAAGAAATCGATATCAATGGAACTCTCAAAGCAGCTCTTTCCCTGCATCCTGAAGCGGGAAGGGTTATCCTGATCAACGATCACACAGGCACCGGACAGATATTTAAACAACAGACATCCAGACAGCTTTCAGCTTTCGGGGATTACCTTGAGTTCGTGGAGTTGTATGACATGACCGGGGAAGAACTTGAAGCCAGCCTCCAGGAGCTTGATGGAATATCATCTGTTATTCTCTTCTTTGCCTTTTACAAGGATCGTATGGGTAATATCTATTCCACCGACGAAGCTTTGAAAATAATACGGAGATCTACCTCATGGCCTGTTTATTCATTCTGGGATTTTACACTTCAGGATTCCCCATATTCAGCCCTTGGAGGGAGTATATTATCTGGAGAAAAGCTTGGATACAGTACAGGTCTTGCTGCAGCGGAAGTAATCCGCGGGAAGAAATATCCAGAGGGTATTTCTATTATGAAAGCGCCAGATCCTGAAACTGTTTTCAGCTACCCGGAAATGAAGCGTTTTGATATTGACGAAAAAGAACTTCCTTCGGGGAGCAGGATCATGTATCAGCCTGAAGATCTTTTCTCGAAATTTTCCGGCCTTATATTCTTCAATATAGGATTCTTTGTTGTAATGGGAATACTTTTAGTTCTTTTGTTCGTTGTTGTTCTGCGAAGGAAAAGGGTTGAAAAAGACTTAACCAATGAAAAGGAATATTGGGAAAATCTCTTTCAGAACTCGCCAGAAGCGATCGTTTTTACCGATGAAAAGGCAATGCTTAAAAAAGTAAATCCCAGGTTCTGCGAGTTGTTCGGTTTTGATGAAGCAAATATTCTTGGAAAATCTCTTGATGGCCTTTTTGCCAGAAACCGTTCCCAGTTCGAGGAAGCTGTCAGTCTGACAAGGCGTATTGAAACATCGCCTGGCATTGAGATAGAGACCGTAAGATCTGACAGGAACAACCGGGATATCCAGGTCTCTCTCATGGGAGTCCCACTTGTTATAAATGAAAAGCACAAAGCCAACTTCTGGATATACAGGGATATCTCAAATCTTAAGAAGGCTGAATCGGAGATGGTTCACAGGCTCGATTTTGAAGAACTTCTCTCCAGGGTTTCATCCAGGATGGTTTTCATTCAGAATATGGATCGTACAGTTCTCGAGATCATCGAGGAATTACGCAGGTTTCTGGGATGTTCCGCTGTTTTTGTCGCGAGAATTGACAGGCCTTCAGGAAGTCTTAAGGTAATGCATGAGACCACAGGCAGGGATATAGTCTCTCTGCAGAAGTCATTTGGCGATCTTAGCCTTTCAAGCTGGACAGCAGTCACAAAAGAATTAAGGGATAAGGGTCAGTTTATTTTCCGGGAGGGGCAATCTCTCAGTCTTCTTGATCCTTTTATCTCCGAAATGGTAGAAAAACGCTCGATAAGGTCACTGCTTATTTTCCCGGTAAAGCTGGGAGCAGTTAATATGGAAGGAATCATCGGATTTGAAAATATCTGGCTTGAAAGGGAATGGAACGGATCAGACCTTAATTTTCTCAGGACTTTTTCAGATCTTCTGGGAGAAGCTTTCAGGAGAGTTGAAAGTAATCATAAACTTGAGAGAACAATGGTCGAACTGAAAAAAACTTTTCAGGGTACATTCAGCACTATAACAAAAATACTCGAGATAAAGGATCCTTATACAGCAGGACATCAGATGAACGTAACAAGGCTGGCTACCGCGATCGCAAAGGAAATGGGTCTGGACAGGGAAAGGGTTGAAGGTATTTATTATGCATCACTTGTTCACGATATAGGCAAGATAAATGTTCCGAGTGAAATTCTTACCAAGCCTGTTGGGCTTACTGAAGCCGAGTTTGCATTGATAAAAAATCATACGCGGTTCGGCTGGGAGATCCTGCGAAATATTGATTTTCCCTGGCCTGTCGCAGAAATAGTTCTTCAGCATCATGAACGGCTTGATGGGTCAGGATATCCAGAGGGGATCAAGGGTGATGAGATCCTGCTCGAGTCAAAGATAATAACCGTAGCAGATGTCGTTGAGGCCATGTCAGCAGACAGGCCTTATCGCCCAAGTCTGGGTATTGAAAGAGCCCTTGAAGAGATAAGGGAACACAAAGGCGAGTGGTTTCTGTCCCAGGCAGTGGAAGTGTGTCTGAAACTTTTTCAGGAGAAAGGTTTTACATTTGCACTGGAGGGTGAAAATGAAGATATCTTTCAGGAAAACTGGATCTGAGCCATGTTCTTGAGACAGGTTTTTATAATTCTCCTGGCTGGCGTTGTTTTTTTTGTATCT
Organism: uncultured Synergistales bacterium; assembly: GCA_964410915.1. Lineage (GTDB taxonomy): Bacteria > Synergistota > Synergistia > Synergistales > JAFGMB01 > CAZFJG01. The sequence goes on from CAYPIU010000003.1 coordinate 32,144, forward strand.
GCACCGGTCTTTGCTATGGAATCCGGCTATGGCCCCGAACATTCTTCTCTATCCAGTGAAAAGGAGGATAGCCGGGTGTTGCTTCTGCATTCATATCACAAGGGCTATGCCTGGACAGACAAAATTGGTAGGGCAATATTCAATTCAATTCAGGAGGCAATGCCTGAAACGGATATTGTAACAGATTATATGGATACGCGACGTTATTCTGGTTCGGGGAATCTTTTTGATCTTGCCATGCTCTATCTTCACAAGTACCGCAATACAGATTTTGATCTGATAATAGGAACAGACGATCAGGTTCTGAGATTGATCTGGTCCTACGGTGCGTATATCTTTCCTCAAATTCCAGTTGTTTATTGCGGTATAACAGAAAAACGCTTTCCCGTCGCAGGAGCTTCAAATTCCACTGGCACGACAAAGAAAGAAGAGATCGCTTCTACCGCAGCTCTTATAAAAGACCTCATACCCGGGCTGGGAAGGGTTTATGTAGTTTGTATGAAATGCAGTACTTACAGGTATATTGCAGAAATGGACATCAGCAGTGATCCTCCAGATGTTGATGTACATTTCCTTGAACTTGAAAAACTGTCTCTTGATCAGATAGGACAGAAAATAGAGGATCTGCCTGAAGACTCGGCAATAATCATTCCTGAAGCTGGAAATTTCTCATGGGTTGGCAATATTCTTCCAGATGATGCTGTAGACCGGGTTATTTCTTCCAGCAGAGTTCCTGTTTTCTCAACTCTTGAGCATCTTGTGAGTGAAAACAGGGTTATAGGAGGTCTTGTCCATAGGGGTTCAGACCATGGCAAGATAGCTGGCGAACTGTCTTTAAAGGTTCTTCAGGGAGAAGCCCCTGAGGATATTTCATGGGTCAGGGGGCCTTCTGTATATGCTTTCAGTTATCCTGTCATTAAAAGATCCGGGATAAGAATACAGGATCTTCCGGATGGATCGTTATTGTATAACAGATCCAATTCATTCTTTGAAAGTCATATGGATATTATTATTATCAATTTCCTCGTTGTGATCTCGGTTATTATATTTGCGGCTTACCTGTTCTTTAACATTAAAAGAAGCAGAAAAGCTGAAGATCAGCTCAAAGGGGAAAAACAGTTTATGGAACAACTCTTTCAGAACTCTCCGGAAGGTATAGTTCTTATTGATAAGAACGACAGGGTTACGAGAATGAATAAATGTATGGGGGAAATGTTCAAAGTTATTCCCTCGGAAGTGATCGGCAAACCTATGAATCAGATCGTTGCTGCTTCCAGTGATCTTGGATCTGAAGCAGAGGAATTGTCCAGAAAAGCTTTCCGTGGTATAGATTTTGAATTAGAGACGGTTCGAATGAGATCGGATGGAAATCTGTTCCCGGTTTCCGTGACGGGTATGCCTTTCTCGGTTGAAGGGGAAAGAATGGTATATGGAATATACAGGGATATTACGAATCGAAAAAGGTACGAGAACAGGTTGAAAGAGCGGTTGAAGTTTGAGGAGCTCATCTCTTCGATATCCTCGAGAATGGTTCTTCATTCTGACATTACCGGCGTAATAGGTTCTTCCCTTGAAGAACTGGCTGATCTTGCAGGAGCGGACAGAGCATATATTGCATTAACTGATGATTTCCTGAAAACATTGACAATAACACATGAGTGGACATCTCCAGGATTTTCACCACTCTCCGAATACAACAGTGAAAATAAGTTGAAGATCTCCTCCGGCATTGCAGATGCACTTCTTACAAGCGGTCAGGTCATTATTGAGGATATGTCAGATCCGGGGTTTTATATCAGTGAAGAAGAAAAAGACAGATTTAACAGACTCGGGACGGAATCAATGATAATTTTTCCTATGTACAGGGATGAGAAAATATTCGGTATTACAGGTTTCACAAATGCCTGGAGAGATCATGTATGGAAAAGCAGTGACATTAATATGCTCAGAACTTTCAGGGATATTCTTTCTGAAGCTTTTCAGAGACAGGAATCAGAAGAAAACCTTAAGAGGGGTCTTCTATCTCTGCAGACTACGCTTGAAGGTACTATTACAGCTGTCGGGAGGATCCTTGAAGTCAGAGATCCCTATACTGCAGGACATCAGAAAAGAGTATCATATCTTGCTGTAGCAATTGCTCAGGAGATGAATCTGCCAGCGGATAAGATCAAAGGCATACATTATGCTTCGCTCGTCCACGATATAGGCAAGATCAATATTCCGAGTGAAATACTAAATAAACCTGAAAGGCTTTCCAGTATCGAGGTTGAACTGGTAAAAAGACATACTGTATATGGATGGGAGATCCTGAGAAACGTTGAATTTCCCTGGCCTGTCGCTGAAATTGTCCTTCAGCATCATGAACATTTCGATGGAACGGGTTATCCATACGGTCTCAAGGGAGAAGAGCTGATGCTGCAGTCAAGGATACTTGCAGTTGCGGATATTGTAGAGGCCATGTCATCCGAAAGGCCATATCGGCCCGCTATGGACATGGGATCTGTTCTTGAACGTATAGAACTTTATAGCGGTACATACTATGACCCCAGGGTAGTTTCAGCCTGTAAGGAGCTGTTTAAAAGGAATAAATTCCCGATATAGCAAAAATTAAAGAGATAAAATATCTGTAAAAATGACACAAATGATGATGTATAATTAAATACAATTATTATTGAAATAGTCTATTATAATAACAATAAATATAGATAATTATGTCATTTAATCTTAAGGAGGGTTCCTGCATGTCTTTTATAGTGCTGGCTATAAACCCTGGTTCCACGAGTACAAAAGTGGCGTGGTTCAGGGGTGAAGAAGAGATCTGGAGGGAAACGGTCCGCCATGATCCTGACAGGATATCAGAATTTGCAAAAACCGCCGACCAGTACTCATTCCGCCTTGAAACGATAAAAGAGGTAGTTGCAAAAAATGGCTGCAGTTTTGATGATCTTGATGCAGTTGTCGGGCGTGGCGGTGTTATAGACCCGATACCCGGTGGAACTTATATTGTCGATGACGCCCTTGTTGAAAGATCTAAACTCGGGAAGCCATGGGACCATGCATCAAACCTGGGTTGCATAATCGCTCAGGCCATTGCTTCGCCAGGGTCAATTCCGGCTTTTATTGTAGATCCGGTTGCTGTTGACGAGATGGACAGGGCTGCAAAACTGACAGGCCTTCCAGAACTTCCAAAACATTCTCTGTCACATGCTTTGAACATTAAGGCAACAGTAAGAATGGCAGCAAAGGATCTTGGGAAAAAATGGGATGAGCTGAATTTTGTTGTTGTCCACCTTGGAGGTGGTATTTCAGTTTGTGCTCACCGAAAGGGCAAGATGGCAGACCTTAACAGTGGAAATGATTTTGGCCCCTTTTCTCCGGAGAGGAGCGGGGGACTGCCTGCCGGGGATTTTGCCAGAATGTGTTACAGCGGTGAACTGAATATGAAAGACATGCTGAAAAAGATAGTTGGAAAGGGCGGCGTTTTCAGTTATCTCGGTACCAGTGACATGAAAGAGGTCCGTAAAATGATAAAGAATAATGACCAGAAGGCCATTTCTGTGGAAAGGGCAATGGTTTTTCAGATATCCAAGGAAATAGCTGCCGAGGCAACTTTTCTCGATGGTAATGTCGATGCCATACTTGTGACCGGAGGTGTGGCATATGACAGCGATTTTGTCTCTCATATTCAGGAGAGAGTTCAGTGGATAGCTCCAGTTCTGGTATATCCTGGTGAAGATGAAATGAGGCCGCTTGCACAGGGAGCACTGAGGGTACTTGCAAAAGAAGAGGAGCCCAGACGATATGCTGAGTACAAGGGAGTGAACTGATCTTGAAAATGAAGAATCTTGATGTCCTGATCCAGAGATGTTGTGATGGTAAAAAAATGAAGGTTGCAGTGGCATGTCCTCATGGGCTTGATACCCTGGAAGCGGCATGCAGAGCGAAAAGGGAAAATATAGTTGATCCTGTTCTTGTAGGGGATCCCGATGTGATAAGTAAAATTGCCCTTGAAAATGAACTTGAACTTGATGGTATTGAAATTGTGGAGGCATCTGATGACAGATCCGCTTCTGAAATTTCTGTAAAAATGGTTTCCTCCGGGTCTGCGGATCTTTTAATGAAGGGTCTTGTAAAAACGGCTACCCTTCTTAAGGCTGTTCTGAATAAGGAATGGGGCCTTCGTACCGGTTCACTACTATCGCATCTTCTTCTTTTTGAGGCTCCTATCCTTGGAGATAAGGTCATGGGAATTTCTGACGGCGGAATGAACATGTATCCGGATCTTGGGGCCAAGGTAAAGATAATTGAAAATGCGGTCGAATGTTTTCATAAACTTGGAGAGGAAAATCCGAAAATAGCAGTACTTGCTGCAGTCGAAACGGTCAACCCGGATATGCCCTGCACAATAGATGCAGCATCTCTTTCCCAGATGAATCGAAGAGGCCAGATCACAGGATGTGTCATTGATGGTCCTTTCGCCCTTGATAATGCTATCAGCACTGAGGCTGCAGCTATAAAGAAAATTAATTCTTCCGTTGCCGGTAATGCGGATATGCTCCTTGTGCCGGACATAGAAGCAGGTAACATGCTTGCAAAAGTTGTTCTTTATATCGCCCGTAACAGGGCAGCAGGAGTTGTTCTCGGGGCCAGAAGTCCCATAGTCATGACAAGCCGGTTTGACACTATGGAAGTAAAACTTCTGTCTATTGCACTCGGGGCGGTTCTCGCAAAGGAACAGTAACATTTCATGATACATGTTCTATGAGTAATGTATATTGTATTTGCGTTTTCACTTTCCATGGGTTAATCTGTGGAAGGTCAAAATTCAGGCTTACAATAGGATTTATTAATTTAAAATTTACAGGGAGGTTTTTAAAGTATGGAACAGATTCGTTCACTGTCAGCTCTTCTTGAGTATGCAAAGAAAATTGGTGCCGAACAGGGACCAAAAAAAGTAAGTGTAGCAATGGCCGAACAGGCAGGTTTACTTTCCTGTCTTGAAGAGGCAAGGGTTGCAAAGATAGCCGATTCTATACTTGTAGGCAACGAGGATAAGATCAAAGAAGCAGCCAGGGAGGCGGGTGTAGATCTTTCCAATTTCGAGGTCATAGACGAGAAGAATGAGGCTAAAATGGGACTTGTGGCAGTCGAAAAAGTTTCTTCCGGTCAGGCAGACATTTACATGAAGGGACAGATCCATACCAATAACTTCCTTCGCGGAATGCTTAACAAGGAAGTTGGCCTCAGGAAGGGCAAAAACACCATTTCACACTGTTACTTCCATTCAATTGAGGGTTTTGACAGGATATTTTTCATTTCCGATGCCGCTTTCAATATGTATCCCGATGTAGCACAGAAGGCACAGATCCTTCAGAATACTGTAAACTTCGCAAGATCCCTCGGTGTTGAGGAACCCAAAGCTGCAGTTCTTGCAGCTGTAGAAGTGGTAAACCCTGACATGCCCTGTACCATGGAGGCGGCGGTAATTTCCCAGATGAACAGGCGTGGCCAGATCAAAAATTGTGTAGTTGATGGACCATTTGCTCTTGATAATGCTATCAATGAGGAATCTGCAAGGACCAAAGGCATTGTTTCTCCCGTAGCAGGGAAAGCAGATGTGCTTCTTGTACCTGATATTGAAGCAGGTAACATGCTTGCAAAGGCAATAGTTTACTTCTCAAAGAATGAGACTGCAGGTCTCATTCTTGGCGCCGCAGCTCCAGTTGTACTTACCAGCCGTGCCGATAGCCCGAGGGCCAAACTGGTATCTATAGCAGCAGCTGTTGCTCTTTCAGCATTCCAGAAAAAATAACCTGTTTCGGGAATGCGGAACCCTTGTTTCTGCGTCTTGAAAGACGTTATTATATTTGTAGCATGAAACCTACAGGGGCCGCATGTCTTGCGGTCCCTGTGTTTTAAAATTCGGGAGGTCTTCAGATGAAAATACTAACCATAAATCCAGGTTCTACAAGTACGAAAGTTGCTCTTTTCGACGGAGAGAAAGAAGTATGGAGCAATACTCAACGTTATGATGTAGATGTTATCAAGCAGTACAACGGAATAATGGACCAGGAGGATTTCCGTCTTTCAGAGATTAAAAAAATGGTGAAAGAGAACGGTACAGAATTGTCTGAGCTTGATGCGGTAGTAGGGAGAGGCGGGCTTTTGAAGCCTATCCCCGGAGGTACCTACGAAGTCAATAATGAAATGTTGAGTGATCTTCGTGCGTGTAAATATGGAGAACATGCCAGTAATCTTGGAGGTCCTCTTGCTCGTAGTCTGGCTACTGAAGCAGGATGCGGACGGGCCTTCATTGTCGACCCGGTGGTGGTAGATGAACTTGTTCCTGAGGCCAGACTAAGCGGTATCGCTGATATAGAGAGAAGATCAATATGGCATGCACTTAATCAGAAAGCAGTGGCAAGAAGGGCAGCCATAGAACTTGGCAGGAAATATGAAAATATCAATCTCATAATTGCTCACATGGGCGGCGGAATTTCTGTTGGTGCTCACGAAAAAGGCAAAACCATTGATGTTAATAATGCCCTTGACGGTGAAGGACCCTTTTCCCCTGAAAGAGCCGGGTCACTCCCAGCGGGGGGTCTTTGCCGCCTTGCGTACAGCGGTAAATATGATCTTGATGAATTGCGCAGGAAAATGGTGGGTAACGGTGGGCTTGTCGCACATCTCGGAACTAATGACCTCAGGGAAGTCCAGAAGATGGTGGAGGCAGGAAATGAAAAGGCGAAGCTGGTGTTTGATGCACTTGCTCTTCAGATCGCCAAAGAGATAGGTTCCAGGGCTGCGGTACTGTGTGGCAGAGTCGATGCTGTTGTTCTTACCGGAGGTCTGGCCTACAGCGAAAAGCTTGTTGAAATGATAACCAGAAAAGTCTCATACATCGCAGAAGTAAAAGTTTATCCTGGCGAGGATGAAATGAAAGCACTTGCCGATGGCGGTATGAGAGTCCTTAATGGAGAAGAAGAGCCTCGTGTTTATGAAAACTGACATATCAAATAGTAAAAATAATCCAGCCATTACAGGGATATTTGCCCCGGTACCCACTCCTTTTGACGGGGAAGAGAACATCTATTTCGAAAAATTCGAAGAAAACCTGCATAAATGGGCACTTACTCCACTGACGGGTATTGTCGTACTTGGTTCAAATGGAGAGTTCGTTTCTCTTTCCGGAAGGGAGAAGGTGGATGTTATTTCCTTTGTCAGGGAAAATTTCCCCGCAGATCGTCCCGTTATAGCTGGTACTGGATGTGAGAGTACCATCGAGACCATAAGACTTACCCGGGAGGCTTCAGACGCAGGAGTCCAGGCGGCTTTAGTTGTTAATCCCCGTTATTACAGGTCTGCTATGACCGATCAGGCTCTTGAGGCTCATTATTTCAGAATAGCGGATTCTTCAGCGGTGCCGATAATGATCTATAACATGCCTGGTAATACGGGAATAAATATGTCGGCTGATCTTCTTGTCAAATTATCACAGCACCCGAATATTCAAGGTGTGAAGGATAGCGGGGGGAATATAGTCCAGATATCCAGCGTAATTAAAGGAACATCCAGTGATTTTTCGGTTTTTGCCGGATCCGGAAGTTATCTTCTGCCTGTCCTGTTGATGGGTGGTGTCGGCGCTACAATGGCAGTAGCCAATGTTGCCCCTGAACACTGTGTGAATATATGCAAGGCTTTTCAAAATGGAGACATGGAAAAGGCACGTAATATGCAACTTGACCTTCTGGATCTTAATACGGCGGTCACGAAAAAATATGGAATTGCCGGGCTGAAATATGTCCTGGACAGAAGAGGTTATTACGGTGGTCCATGCAGGATGCCCCTTGCTCCTTTGAGTTCAGATTCTAAACATGAAGTAGATATTATCCTTGAAAAATTTGATTCAATAAGTTACCAGTAGATGCTTCAGGGAAATATTTTTATCAGGAGGAAGATATAATGAAAGTTGTTCTTCTCGAACCCCTTGGGGTTTCCGAGGCAGTACTACAGGACCTTTTTAAGCCATTTAAAGAACAGGGACATGAACTTGTCTGTTACAAGAATAGAGTTGAAGATGTCCAGGTTCTAAGGGAAAGGGGCATAGATGCAGATATCCTTATGCTGGCAAATCTTCCGCTGCCAGGAGAAGTAATTGAAAGTTGTAAAAAGCTTAAGATGATCTCTGTAGCTTTTACAGGTATTGACCATATTGACATGGAAGCATGCAGAAAAAAGGATATTACTGTTTCGAACTGTGCCGGCTATTCCACTGAATCGGTTGCAGAGCTTGCTCTCGGGCTAATGATCGCCCTGTCACGTTTTATCCTGTCCTGTGATCAGGCGACGAGAAACGGCGAAACAAGGAAGGGACTCATTGGCCATGAACTTTCCGGTAAAACTGTTGGGATAATTGGTACAGGAGCGATCGGTATGCAGGTGGCCAGGATATGTAAGGCAATGGGATGCAGGGTCATAGCTCACAGCAGGACTGAGAGGGAAGATGCCCTTGAAATGGGTATCAAGTATGTTCCCCTCGAAATGCTTATGGGAGAGAGCGATGTAGTCAGTGTTCATGTTCCCTCAAATTCCACAACTGCCGGAATGATAGGTCTTGAAATGATCAGCAGGATGAAGAGCTCATCAATACTGATAAATGTGGCAAGAGGTGCAATTGTTGATTCAAAGGCCCTGGCAGAAGCTCTTGAAAACGGGCGGATCTCTGGAGCAGGTATTGATGTTTTTGAAATGGAACCTCCTATCCCCTCGGATCATCCTCTTCTGAATGCACCTAATGTTGTTCTTGCTCCTCATGTTGCTTTTGCCACATCGGAAGCCTTTGAAAAAAGAGCTGTAATGGTATTTGAAAATATAAGATGCTGGCTTGATGGAGAACCGCGCAATGTAATGTAGCTGAAAGGGGTAGTTTATATTATGAAGCCAGAGAATAAAGCTGTCCTTTGGGGAGTCGAGCAGCTTCTTGAAAATGCAGCAAAGGGCACAGATGGTAAAAACCCTGAAAAGGGTATTTCTATATCTTTCCTTGCTCATACGGAAGGGATAAGTATAAATGTAGTAGAGCTTGAAAAGGGAATTGATCCGCATAGCCATCATGAACATGACGAAGTTATAACGATCCTTGAAGGATCTGGTGAGGCCAGGATCGATGGAGTATCCAGGGAAGTAAAACCAGGTGACGTAATATTCTGTCCAAGAGGAACTACTCATGGTTTCAACTTCAGGGTTAAACTTTTCTCCGTTTATACTCCTTATTTTGACAGTTCGAGTCCAGACCGTTTTTTCGAGTGACCTCAAAATCTTTTTAGGATGTATGGGTTAAAGGGAATCCATATTTTCAAGATGGACTCCCTTTAGTCTATTCTGATAGAGATCATTGTTTTTTGTTCAAAGAAGTTTTTCTGTCCGGTTTTTTCCGTTGGCTTTGGCTTTGTAGAGAGCCTTGTCAGCTCTTGCATAGATGTCATCAAGTTTTTTGTCTTCTTCTCTGGATTCAGTGATACCAATGCTCAGAGTTACATTGAAATCCCTGCCGTGAAATCTGTTGAAAGTTTCATGTCGTATTCGCTCAGCTATCACAGAGGCGTGAGAATGATCTGTTTCCGGCATCATGATCATAAATTCATCACCACCCCATCGGGCTATGGTATCCGTTTTTCTAAGGGTTTTGATGCATGTTTCAGTAATTGTCTGAAGGACCAGATCTCCAAGTGCATGGCCAAAATTGTCATTCAGTGTTTTGAATTCATCTACATCGAACATAATAAAAGAAAGGTTGGTTTTATAACGCTTGCGGATGTTCATGGTATACTCCGCAATTTCATCAAATTTCCTTCGGTTGAAAACCTTAGTGAGCGGATCTGTCGAAGCCAAACTTTCAAGCTTTTCAGTAAATCTTGCATTGTAGTAAGCGAATAGAAGAATTACGCAGAAGAGAAGAAATGCATAAAGGGATCTTGAAATAAACAGTTTTCTTAGGAACAGGGGATATGAATCATTTTCATAAAGTGCTATATATCCTGCATGTTGTCCTTGAATATTCTCTATGGCCATTAGCGAAATTATATAACCAGTCCCATCGATTTTGCAGAAAAGCGGAAAGGAATCTCTGGACCTCATTTTTCTGGAGGTACGGTCAGATATCTCGCTTCTTATCTTACTGATGATCTCGTTGCTTATTACAGGATCTCTGTCGAGAAAAGCTTTGTCAATAACATATTCATCAGAAAGCCCCGAGGCAGTGTAATTATTTTGCTCGGACTCGAAAACTTTTTCTTTTACTATTTCACGAGACATCAAAAATTCCATCTGTATTCCTGCAATTCTGGCGAGCTGATCTGACAGAGGTATGAAGGAAATACTGTTCTCGACTGTTCCGATATGTCTTCCATTGTAGTTTAACGGGAAAACGAACCGGTAGCCGTTGAATATCCGGCCTTCCTCGAAGCCCTCAATTACTTCTTTTTTAGCATTTGCAAGGGTTACCGATGTTCTTACATCCGACAGATCATCTCCATATTTCCCAGGCCTGTGCATTCTGAGGAAGCTTGAAGAGTCGGGGAAATGAAAATGTACCTGTCTAAAGCCTTTATTCTTCATTTCTTTATAGACCTGTCCGACCTTTTCCAGAAGTCTTTTCCTGTAAAAATCCCTGATGGCTTGAGTTTCAGCATCCCAGGCGTTTTCAACAATATAAAGGATCTCGTCTGTTTCTATAAGGGTTTTGAAAAGGAGTTCTGAAATACTCCTGTAGTTGTTGAGAACCGACTTGAGAGTATATTCCGATCTTTCAAGTTTCTGGTCCAGGTATACTTCTGAGCTGTTTTCAAAATTTATGAAAAGAAAATAAAATACTGCCAGGTAAATTCCTAATAAAGACAGAAAAAAGTATTTATAGCGTTTTATGGTTTTGCACATCCGGGTCTCACCCTAACTTGTAAAAATCGTATTTCAAGGTTTTAGATCTTCAGGTAAAAGGGAAATAGAAAAACTCAGGATATTATTGCAGGATTCATGGGTATTGTTTAAAAGCACCCTGGGCTGAAAAATTTCTGCATATAAGGTTAATGGTTAAAAATACTTTTACCTGCGTCTCTGATCTCTTTTATAAGCTCGGGTTTGCAAGCAGCAGAGTTTTTTGGATAGAGCCCTGTTTTACAAAATTCTCCCTCTACCTGGAGTCCAAGAAGAGAACAGCTTTCACGGAAAGAGAATTTCAGCCCGTCATAACAGCTTTCATCCTCATCACCTGCACTGGCGATAAGTACGGCCTTCTTGCCATTCAGTTCTGTCAGGGCATCATCAGACATAAAGGGAAGAAGTCGATCTATAACAGGTTTTATCTGGGCGCTCCAGGAAAACCAGTATAGAGGCGTAGCAAAAATGATAAGATCAGCCTCGCATAAAGATCCATAGATACTGTCCATTTCATCTTCAATGATACAGGGTTTCCCTCCAGTCCAGCATTCTCTACAGTCCATACATCCCCTGATATTCATTTCAGAAGTGCGAAACCTGTCTATTTCAACTGCTTGACTGAAAGATGAAACAAAAGCTTCGGCAAGGGTTTCACTATTGGCAAATTTCCGTGGACTTCCAAAGATCATAGTTATCCGTTTCATTCTTCATTTCTCCTTTCGCTTTATCGTTATAGATTCCGGATCTTTCGATCTTTTTCCTTCTTTCAACCGGTCAAGTAACTTTTGAGACTGGGAAATAAGGTCATAAATGTCAAGGCCGCATGTCTCGGGGCTGTATCCATTTAGGAGAACAGTACCACTTTCGAGAAGCGAAGCTGCACCTCTTTGATTATTTCCGCTCAAATGGTACAGGGCAACTGCAATTTGGAGGATCCCCCTGTAAAAATCCCTCAGGCTGTTATCACCATGTCCCCACAAGTGTTCCATTACATCATGGCAAAGATAAAAACTGCCGTTGTTGAAAAGGGTTATTCCGAAATCGAGCACGGATTCATCATCAAGAGATGAAAGCATTTCATCCATATTGTTGCCATTTAAAAATCCGTCCACTTTAGCTTCCATCCCCTTGCCGGCTGAGTCATTTCCTATAAAAATCATTCACTGCTATACTGGCTGATTTTCTCCAGCATTTTTTCTGCTGCCCCGCTGTCAAGCTTACCCCTCATAAGAAAGGCATCTCCATTGGGAGCGCCACGCCTGTGATAATAAGATCTGAGTTTAGTTATTATCCTGAAATCTGCCTTTTGGTATATTCTTATCGCCTGTATATTATTTATCTCGACCTGAAGTACACCTTCCGTACAATTCTCGGAAATACCCCAATTGACCATATGAACAAAAAGAGATGTAGCAAGACCTTGCCTTCGATGATATGGGTTTATTGCTAAATTATCTATGTGAAGAAGTTTGCCTCTGGCTCTGCACGATCCATATCCAGCAAGCTTTCCATTGATAAATATTCCCGGGAAATGGGAATTCTTTAAACATACAAGGATAAATGAGGGATGCCAGGCATCAGGACCAAAGGATTCTTTTTCGATAAAGGTAATCTCTGAAAGATCATCAACAGAACAGATCTGTATATGTTGGTTCTGTCTGATTAGGGGATGTTCTGATAAAACCATTTATCCTGTTTCTCCTTTCCTTATCCAGAGGCTCCTTCCTTAAATAAATATATCATAAGTTTAGTCATTAAAAATTCCTGGATATAAATAAAAAATACATTATTTTTTGTATAATATATAATATGTAGTATAAATATATTAGATAAAATAAAGGTCAATAAAAATATAATCAAACAGTAAATTTTAGACGCAATTGAAAAAAGTGCTGATGAAATTATTTAACATGAAAGATGGATAGGCATAACTCGAGTCAGTTTTTATGGAAAAAACTGCGGCTTGAATTGCATACAGGATCGAAGGCCTGGCCTGCTCCATATAGGGTGATCCTTTAATTCCAGGGATGTTATGGTCTCTGATTACCATGTAGCCGTTATCTTCACGATAAAGACCATTGCCATGGCCATTGTATATCTTCTTCATGAGGATTCTGGCGAGCCTGGCAGGATCATAGATCAGTTCCGTCCGGTTCTGTCGAGGGAGGAATATATCAAAAAACTGGACAAATATTTCAGCTGAAGAAAGAAGGAGTTGCAATTGAAGAACTGGAAAGTCCACGGGATTGTTCTTGTACTTGTCATTATTTCTGAATTAACAGGTATTTATGCTTTCAAGATCGGTCCGGGAAAGATCGTACTTTTACCAATGCTTTATGCTCTTATTTTCGGCCTGTTTACAGGTCCAAAGTTTTTAAAAATCGTAAACAGGAAAGATATGGTAGATGCAGGAAGCCTGATAGGGATAACCCTGATGCTGCTTATGGCCAGATATGGGACACTTGTGGGGCCTAATCTTCCCGCGATCATTAAATCCGGTCCTGCCCTTCTACTCCAGGAGCTTGGAAATCTGGGAACGATCTTTGTGGGTATTCCCCTCGCCATATACCTGGGTCTTAAGAGGGAGTCAATAGGTGCTGCACATTCAGTCGCGAGAGAACCTAATGTTGCACTTATAGGGGATGTTTATGGTTTTGATGGTCCTGAAGGCCAGGGCGTAATGGGTGTATACATTTGCGGAACTGTTTTTGGAACCATATTTTATGGTCTTATGGCAACTACTATTGCTGCATATTTTCCATTTTTCCATCCTGAAGCACTGGCAATGGCTTCAGGTGTGGGAAGTGCAAGTATGATGACTGCCTCTGTAGGTTCTTTAAGTGCAATGTTTCCCGAGATCTCTGAAAAACTCATAGCCTTAGGCGCTGCGAGTAATATGCTTTCAGGACTGGACGGACTTTACGTGTCTCTCTGGCTTGCCCTGCCCGTCTCTGAATGGCTTTATAAAAAAGTGCACAGGATAAGATATGGAAGTCTGACAGAAAAGTCTGCAGTTCAGGAAGGAGGAGTTGAATAATGAAAAAAATGTCCATTATGGAGATCCTTTTTGTTCTCTTCATTGTCGGAGCGATGTCCCTTGTCGGAAATTCTGTGGGCTTCAAAAACAGTATTGTCCAGTCCATACCGGGGATGCTGATTCTTATAGCAATGTCAATGGCAGGTGTTTCTGCTTCAAGGCTCATACCCGGAAATATTCCCAGTGTTGCTTATATTGTAGTTATCGGCTGTATTCTTACCTATCCATCTTTTCCTGGTGCGGAAGTCATTTCAGGATTTATAAAGAATGTAAGTTTCCTTTCTCTGACAACTCCTATTCTCGCCTATGCCGGTATTTCTATAGGCAAGGATCTTGATGCTCTCAAAAAGACTGGATGGAGAATAGTTGTAGTTGCCATTTTTGTTTTCATAGGGACATATCTTGGATCTGCAATAATCGCGGAAAGTACTCTCAGGCTAACAGGCCAGGTTTGATAGCTTGCAGCCTTTTTTATATGAAATTTAAATCTCAGTGAGGAGACTAACGGTTCTCCTCGCTGAGAAAACTGGTTATAAAATATCTTTTTTCATTTTCTCATATTCTTCTTTCGTGATCTCGCCTCTGGCGTACCTTTTTTTGAGTATTTCCAGTGCCCCTTCCTCTTTAAATCTTTCCGGCTGGAACGTTTCAGTTCCTCTTCTGAAAAAATAGACCAGAATAAAAATGAATATCAGGATAATAATGAACATGGGGATCATCATCATTCCCCTGAAAGGGCCGAACATCATATGGTGCATGTTCCATCCATTTCCTGAATTTCCCTGATCTGCAAATGCTGAAGTAACGGATAGAAAAAGGAAAATATTTCCTGAAATAATATTTTTCATAATATACTCCTCTTTTCTACTTCTTTACCCTGATATCATATTATATCAGATCGCCTTGAATTTTCAGAGCCGGAACTTCTAAATCCGGTCTTTCTAATGGCATATAGATCTCAAGACATGTATTTTGCAAGTTACGATTTATTGAGATAATAAAGTTCGAAGTTCGGGTTCCTTGTTGGAAGAATTGCATAAAAATAACTAAAGTATATTATAGTGAGCCTGTTAAAAAGGCTCGATCTGTTAAAGAGGGTAAGTTCTGACTAATGAGTGAAAAATTGTGCTTCTATAGGATTTTAATTCAACTTTCGCAGTACGAAATAGCATAAATCTTTTATAACGTTACGGGCAGAAGAAGCTTGAACAATGTAAAGAATTCACTGAACTTTTTTCTCATAGAGCAATGCAGTACCGTCAGACTTCCCCTCGGGGCATCGGTTCTGATTCTGTTAACCACCTTCTTATGGGAGGTACGCCCATCCTGCCAAACTATTTTAACTTAGTTTTGGAATCTCTTATATTTATTTGTACAGTCATTGCAGGTTTTTTTTAGTTTTCAAGATACTGTGAAAGTTGAAGTGTTAAGGATTCAACTCAAAATCCAGGTCAAGGTGTTTTTTCAGGAATCTTTCCATGGCCCTGTAAAAATCGAACTGGTTTTCCTGATTTCTGAAGCCATGCCCTTCATTTTCCTTAACCATATATTGAACTTCCACACCATGTTCTTTCAGGGCTTTGACCATCATATCGGATTCTTTCCGGACAACCCTGGGATCATTCGCTCCCTGGGCGATAAGAACAGGATCCTCTATCCTGTCAGCGTGGAATACAGGGGAGAATTTCCTGAACATTTCCGAATCCTTTTCCGGATGACCGATTGTTCTGTACATTCTTTCCCGCAGAATTTCCCAGTAAGGGGGGATTGATTCAAAAAGAGTGAAAAGATCAGTTACCCCTACATAATCGATACCGCAGGCATAAAGTTCCGGTGTTCTTATCAGGCCCATCAGTGCTGCGTACCCGCCGTAGGATGCTCCATAAATAGCGATCCTTTCAGGATCAGCGATGCCCTTTCGTATCAGCCATTTAACTCCGTCAGTAATATCATCCTGCTGTTTCTGTCCCCACTCCCTGAATCCAGCCATCCAGAATTCTTTCCCATATCCTGTAGATACACGGTAATTCATATTAAAGACTGCCATTCCCCGATTGGCAAGGAACTGTGCTTCTGCGTCATATCCCCATCTGTCCCTGGTCTCCGGGCCCCCATGTGGATTGACGACCACAGGCAGATCCTTTGGAGATCCTCCTGCTGGAATGGTCAGGTAGCCATGAACAGTCAGACCGTCCCTTGTTATGTAGGATACGGGTTTTCTGGGTGCCAGCCATTCTTCTTTGAGCCAGGAGTAGAGGTCAGCAAGAATGGTGAACTCGCCTGGTTTTTCCACATCATAATAGTATATTCTTCCAGGCATCCTGTCGCTCGCTGCATATACCATCATTTTTGTCTCATCTCTGCTCATGCTGCTTATACCCGTGGAGTAATCAGGGAAATGTTTCTGAAAAGTGTTATAGAGTTTTTCTGTTTCACTATCAAAAAAATCTCTATGCAGTTTGTCGGTGTAATATTTAACACCAAGAAGTTTCTGGCGTTTTTCAGACCATATTATTCCTTCAATATCCACATCTTCAGATTCATAAATTAATTCGGTGAAATCCTTTTTCTCCGGATCAAAAATGTAAAGGGCTGTTTTGTCACGTCCGATATTAGATAGAACATATAGATCTTTGTTGTTAGGGGTAAATCCTGCCGGACTGAAAGTATCAGTAAAATCTGTTGTTATAAGAGTTTTAAATGGTTCCTCTTCGGAATCCCTGTATAGAATACTTTCTTTGAGGCCGTTGATCTCAATGGCCAGCCGGAGTTTTCCTTCATTATCAGTGCCCCATCCGGCTATATTGCCCGGATTTTCTGCCAGAAGATCCATATTACCATTGTTCACATTTATCCTGTAGACATCGAAAAGGCGCGGATCTCTTTTGTTCATTCTTATTAAGATGTGTTCAGGATCTCCCTTTAATATATCCTCAATGCCAGCTTTAACACCTTCAAATGGCGTGAGTTCCATAAAATCCGAGCCATCCCTGTTGACTGAGAATACATGGTGGTTTTCATTACCCCCCTTGTCCTGGAGGTAGACGAGACGTTCGTTATTTACCCAGTTATAGGAATATATATCCCTGTCTTCAGAGAAGGTTATCCTTGTGGATTTGTCCTCGTTCTCCGTGTCTTTGATATAAATGTTCATTCTGTTTCTCCAGGGTTTAAGGAAAGAGTAGTGCCTGCCGTCCGGAGATAATTTAAACGCAGCCTTTGACGGTTTGCGAAAGAACTCTTCCAATGGGATAACAGGTGGTTTTTCATATCCCAGAGCTATTGATGGCAAAGAGGAAGTAAGCATTAAGCACAGCGTGGGAAGAGCAATAAAGAGAATTACCATTCTTTTCAGGAAGTTTTTCATTATATTTCACCCCGCGATATTCCTGTTTTGCAACTTCTGTGGTCAAGAATAGCAGACTGAAGTAAACATGGAACAGTAATTTCTGCATTTTTTAGCGGATTATCAGTATTGATGTGAATAAAGTTGCAGCTGTATGTATCTTTTACCTTCATTTATTAAATTTACCAAATCTTATAACCATTAGAGAACCGGCAAACGCAGTAACAGGGACAGTAAGAAGAAGTCCAGCTGTTCCAGCGATCCCTCTAAGTATCTCTGCTGCTATCATGGGATCGTTAAGGACGCTCCAGAAGATAGGGTCTGAGTCTGCGATGAGAAGGGAGAGAATAAGAGAGCTTCCGAAATATGCGAGAATAAGAGTGTTTATCATACTTCCCAGAATATCTTTGCCAACGTTCATTCCAGTTTTCATAAGCCTTCGCGCGCTTATTTCATTATCGTATTCATAGAGCTCCCCCATTGCAGAAGTTATGGATATAGCAACATCAAGCACCGCTCCGATAGCTCCAATTATTACAGATGCAAGTAGTATCCCCGGCATATTAATTTCCGGGAATGAACTGGCAAGAAGATTTCCGCCTTCAGCTGCTATTCCTGTCAACTGCCATAGAGAAATGGCGATCCATCCAATTATTGAAGCGCTGAGAGCTCCCCCCGTAGCTCCAATAAATGCCGCTGGCCAGTAACGGAAATTTTTTATCACAAGCATTACTGTCAAAGCTGAAACTCCTGCAGAACTTGCAACTGCAACAGGTACAGGGGGATAGCCTGCCAGTATCATGGGTATAGTCCATTTGGCCAGAAGGAAAAGAGAGAGGAAAAGGCCTAAAAGCGCCCTTGTTCCCGACATACCGGCTGCTATGCATAAAAGGGCAGCAAGGCCTGCCAGAAAGGCCATTACAATAGGGAAACGGAAACCATCGCTGATCGAGAACATGTCATGACCATCTTCGAACCTGTCAACTGAAAGAATATATTTACGCCCTTTAACAAGTGAAAGGCGACTGTTTTTAAGGTGCTCAACTGTTACAGGATAGGTCTTACCTTTATATTCCCCTGTCAGAAAGGAAACGATCAGTTTGTATTTAACAGTCTGCCATTCGGGAGAACTATAATCTTCTTCAGGAACATTCTCCTGGATCCGATAGCCCTCAAGAGCTACTATCCAGGCATCATCATGATCCCATCCTGTTATTACGGCCTTTTCGGCGAGGGAGTAAGCTGTTATTGAAAAGAGAAAGGTTATAACAAATATTATGACGATCTTTTTTAGATTATGTTTCACTTAACTACACATCCCTGGTTAAATTTGGTGTTTTTCTTACCTGGTTTAATGCTCAAAAATGGCATTTATACATCCGGAGGCTTCCAGAAGAGAACTTACGAACAGGTCTCTGTTTTCAAGCATGGTATTTAAAGAACCTGAAATAAGAAGACATGCCAGAAGGGTATCCTCTATTGAAAATATCGGGGCGGCAAAAGCGGCAGCCCCATGGTCAATTTCCTGAATGCTGGAGGCATAGCCACGTTCTCTTGTTCTATGGACTTCATCCATTAACCTGTCCGGGTCTGTTATTGTAAAATCTGTTAAAGGTTTCAGCGGTGAGGAAAGGATCCTATTTCTATATTCATCGGATGAATAGGCCAGTAAGAGTTTTCCCAGTGCGCCTGCATAGTTTGGAAGTTCTCCGCCAATTTCGAAGATGTATTTTACGAAGTTATCAGATTCTATCTTGTGAATACATCTCAAACAGGTATTTTCGGGTATTGCAAGAATAACGGTCTGTCCCGTCACTGCAACAAGGTTTCGCATGGCGGGATCGCTTTGTTTTACAAGTTCCTTCCGCAATCTCCATTCATTTGCGAAAACCAGGAATCTGGAACTTATCCTGTACTTTTGATCTACATCCTGGAATGCCCAGCCTGATCCCTGTAAAGATGAAAGGATCCTGTGTACAGTAGAGCGGGGTAAAGCTGTCAATGATGAAATATCCCTTATGCTCCCGCCGTCCTTAAGGGATAGTAGGATTTCCATTATATCAACGACTTTTTCAGGAATTGTCCGTCTTTCCTGCACAACGATCCCTCCATTGAGTTCTAAGATATCAAATAAATAATATCATCTAAGCATATCCTGAAAGCGGGAACAAGACCATGGTCTCCAGAAAGTCGGAGTATTATGTATGCACAAAAGAATCTTGAGTTAAATACGAATATTTAGCAAATTGTTTGACTGAATAGCTCAGTGTGGTACCATAATATTATCAAAAACAAAACGTGATTTTGCAATGTGAAATATATCGTCTTTTTTAGTTTTGCGAAGTTAAGGTTTTTCGATGTTGAGGATCCTGCTTTGGTTAATGTCAATGTTATGAGAGACGGCGAAAAGGTGATCTTTCTAAATTTGTTCAGGGAGGTTTATCATGAGAAAAGCGACGAGAGTTTCCGGTTTTCCCAGATCCGGGATACGCAAGATGTCTGCTATGGCAATGGAGATGGACGATGTAGTTACCCTCTGTATTGGTGAACCCGATTTTGACACTCCGCCTCATATAGTAAAAGCCTGTGAAAGAGCCATGGAAGAAGGTTATACCCACTATCCGCCAAGTGGAGGGTATGAAGACCTGAGGTCAGCTGTTGCACAAAAATACAGCAAAAAGACGGGTATAGATTATGGTCTTGAGAATGTGATAATCACCAGCGGTTCAACTCAGGGACTTTTTCATACTTTTTTCAGCACCCTTAACCCGGGTGACGAAGTGATAGTTCCAGACCCCTATTATCCTAATTATCTCGGTCAGTTCCATCTTGCCGGGGTCAATGTCCGTTTTGTTCCAGTCAGAGAAGAGAGTGGTTTCCGTCTTCAAGTTGAAGATCTGGAAAATACACTGACCTCAAAAACAAAAGCAGTTCTTATAAATTCCCCCAATAATCCAACAGGAGCTGTACTGGAAGAGGAGGATCTGGTAAAGATAGCAGACTTTGCCATAAGAAATGATCTTGTTGTGGTTTCAGACGAGGTATACGACGAGATTATCTATGATGGCAGAAAATACTCAAGTATTGCGAGTATTCCGGAAATGAAAGAAAGAGTCGTTATAAATAACGGTTTTTCCAAAACATATGCAATGACAGGATGGAGGCTTGGTTATGTCCTGGCTCCTGCAGAATATGTAAGTTCTTCTGTCTTCCTGCAGGAATCCTTTATTTCATGTGGCCCCGCTTTCATCCAGAGAGCTGCCCTTGAAGCATTAAATGGCCCGCAGAAATGTGTCGCTGAAATGCTTGAAAAATATTCCCGCCGCAGATCGCTGATCATAGAAGGTCTGAATGATATTCCCGGGGTTACCTGTTTACCAACTTCAGGTGCTTTTTATGCTTTCCCAAATATTAAACAGTTTGGAAAGACTTCAGAGGATTTCGCTGTCGACCTGTTGAAAAAAGCAGGAGTTGCCACAGTTCCAGGTTCATATTTTGGAGCTAATGGAGAGGGATATCTTCGCCTGAGTTATGCGACCTCTGATGAAAATATCAGGGAAGCTCTTAAAAGATTCAAGCAGTATGTGCAGAAATATTATTGAACCATAGAAAAAGATGTTTTCAAACTTGATTTATCCTGGAAGAACCTTCATTTCAGAGGATCGAGGTGGTCAATGGTCAGTTGTTTGTGAGAGAGGATATCAGAGTGGGTAAATTCTTTAGTCAAGGAAACTGACGAGCCTGACATGTCATTCAGCAGTCGCAGCATTGTAGTTTTTTGAGTATTTAAGTAATGGTAGTGTCTTTTTCAATTAGTATTTTGTGAGTTGTTCTACTTGGGGAGTAAATTCTAAATTCTGTTAAGGGGGACGTTACAATGCCTGCTATTTTGCAACTTGCTCTGAATTTTTCCGGCTGGATCTGGGGTTTACCAATGATCCTTCTGATAGTTACAGCTGCCGTTTATTTTACGCTGCGGCTGAGGTTCATGCAGTTTGCTCATCTTGTGTATATTGTTAAACAGCTTTTCAGAAAATCTACATTGGCAGGTACAGGTGCCGGTGTTGGTACTATAACGGCTTTTCAGTCCTTTGCCGCAAGTCTTGGTGGAGTTATAGGTGCTGGAAATATTGTAGGTGTTTCTGTAGCAGTACTATACGGAGGGCCGGGAGCAATATTCTGGATGGTCATCATCGCTCTTATAGGGGCTGTAAATAACTTTGCAGAGATAACATTAGGCCAGAAATACAGGGAGGTCAACGCGGCCGGGGAATATGTCGGGGGCCCCATGTATTACATAGCTAAAGGCTTAAATGTGAAATGGCTGGGAACAATATGGGCTTGTTTGTTCATAATCGACATGATCATTGCCATGATGGTCCAGGCTAATTCCATTGCAGGTTCAATGCTCGAGTCTTTCAGCGTAAGTCCTGTAATATCAGGTCTTTTCATTATGGGCCTTGTTGGAATAGTTACGATCGGAGGCATTAAGAGGATAGGTAAAGTAGCCGCAAGGCTTGTTCCTGTTATGGCATCACTTTATGTAGGGGCCGCACTTCTGATAGTTGTCCTTAATATCGGAGCGCTTCCAGGTGTCATAAAAATGATCATTTCATCTGCATTCCATCCTGCAGCTGCCACGGGAGGTTTTGGCGGAGCAACTATAGTAACAGCTTTGAGGTGGGGTGTCGCCAGGGGCGTTTATTCCAATGAGTCAGGTATGGGAACTACACCTATCATGCATGCGCCCGCAAAAGTTGACCATCCCTGCAGACAGGGTTTTCTCGGGATCGTTTCTGTTTATATCGACACCATTATAGTATGTGTTGCCACAGCACTGGTTATCATGACTTCAGGACTCTGGACGACAACCGCAGCATTTGAAAATCCTGCAGGTCTCACAGCTATGGCTTTTTCACAGCATCTTGGGCCGGTTGGCGGCTGGATCGTTACTCTTTCACTGACCCTCTTTGCCTTTACAACTCTTTTCAATGTTCCTTATATGTGTGAAAAGTGTGCAGAATTTTTTGGCGGTCTTAAAATTGGAGTGGCAGTCAGATATATTCTCGTGGCTGTAACGATCATAGGAGCTATGGGAAAAGCTGAAGTCGTTTGGCAGTTCCTTGATCTTGCACTTGCCTCTATCGTCCTTCCAAATCTGATAGTTCTTCTGGTATTAGGAAAGAAGGTCCTGGAGGAGAAAACAGAGTTTTTCAACACACCGGGTAAATTCTATCTGAAAGATGTAGAGTCCGGGAAAGAGTAACTGTTGATAGATTTCCTTTAAGATCATTGGGCCTCCCGATAAAGGGTTTTAAAGGGTCCGGGGTCAGGAATTGTTAAGAAAGTCAGGGCAAGGGAGATTTTTTACACTCCCTTGCCCTTTCATATTTTTAGCAGTTGCTGGATCTCCGGGGTGTTTTCGTTAAAAGAGGCTTATCGGGGCTGCCACGGAAGGTGTATTGCTTTGAATGGACAGGGTAAATGTGCGTTTGGTCAATAAGTTGACGGAAAAATCCTGAAGAGTAAAATAACTCAATGAATATGGGACAAGCGTCCCATATAGAATCTGAAAAAAATCTGGAGGTTTCAAAAATGAGAGCTGACGGGCACCGTATAGATAAACTCTTGAAAAAACTCGCGCTTCATAATATCACACCCGGTAAAGGTCTTACCAGGCCAAGTTACTCCAGCGAATATATGGGTGTATGCAGAGAATTGATCGAGATGATGAAGGAGCTTGGAATGAAGGTCTGTATGGATGAGATCGGTAATATTGTTGGGAGGAAAGAAGGAAAACGTCCTGAATTGCCGGCAGTATGTATCGGTTCCCATATGGATTCTGTAAGGAACGGCGGTATTTATGATGGTCCGGGGGGTGTAGTTGCAGGGCTTGAGGCTGTCAGGCTGATAATGGAAAACAATATTGAACATGACCATTCGTTACATGTCATGTCCTTTGTTGAAGAAGAGGGTACAGGTCTTCAGTCAGGGCTTCTCGGTAGTCGCTGGTTCAATGGAGAGGCATGCTGGGAAGATATCGAAAAACTGAAATATGAAAATTCGGAAAATGCTGTAGATGCAGTCAGAAGATTCCGTAATGAATTCCCTGATATCCCCTTTTTTGATGAAGTTTCTTTTGATCCTGAAAATATTCGTGCCTTTATGGAGGTTCATATTGAACAGGGCCCTGTTCTGGAGAACAATGAGATCCGTCTTGGAGTAGTATCGGCAATAGCAGGAACTTCAACCATCGAGGTCAGTGTCTCAGGGAGGCCTGACCATGCGGGAAGCACGCCTATGGACATGAGGTCCGATGCATTTGAAGTGGCAGCACATACAGCTGTCGAAATGTACCGTTACGCCAGAAGCTTTCCTCACGCTGTAGCAACTGTGGGAAGGCTCGAGGTCCCTGGTGGTTCATCCAACAGGGTACCGGATAGAACATGGTTTACCATCGACCTCCGATCTGCAGATCCGGAGGTTATGGATTCGCTTATTCCCCATGCAAAGGAGACTCTTGAACAGCTTTCTTCCAGAAGCGGTACTTCAGTATCAGTTTCCACAAGCCATTTTGTACCCCCGATAGAACTGGATAAGGAACTTAGACACATCCTTTTAAAACATGCCCGGAAGCTTACAGATGCAATGGAAATAAACAGCGGCGCAGCCCATGATTCTCTTGTAATGGCTAAACATTATCCAGTGGCGATGCTTTTTGTACCATGCACAGGCGGCAGGAGCCACTGTCCTGAAGAATCAGCTGATCCCGGGGATTTTGCCCTTTCTGTAGATGTAATGGTTCAGACCTTTCTCGAGATCGACAGGTAGATCTCATAATATCCGGATCTTATACCCCGATCACCTGAATGTTTTGTTCAAGGGAAATATTTTCTAAAAGAGGAGGTGAACAGGGCTTCAACAGGAGTATCTGAAACAGGTTTTATTATAATTTGAGAGGAGATATTATTAATGGCTACAGGAAACAACAATGTAAAATGGTATGAAAGACTGCCTCATCCATACGTTATTCTTTTTTTAATTATTGTTCTCGCTACTATTATGACCTACCTTATTCCTGCAGGTCTGTACGACAGGGTTGAGATGGTCGTAGGATCCAGGACCAGAATGGGAGTTGATCCATCAACATTCCATTACATTGCACAGAATCCCGTGGGATTTTTTGATATGTTCCTTGCCATTCCCAAGGGTCTTATCAGCGCGGCAAGCATAATGGTTATAGTTTTTGCTTCCGGCGGTCTTTTCAAGGTTCTTGAAGAATCCGGAGCCTTGGAAAACGGTGTTGGTGTTGCAGTAAAACATCTTGGAACCAACCATGAAAGCAAACTGCTCTGGATCGTAACCTTTATCTTTGCTTTCCTCGGAGCGGCGGTAGGTTTTGAAAATCTGATTGCACTTGTCCCCATCGCAGTGTTTGTATCTATAGCCCTGGGAGGAGACCTTTTAGTTGGTGCCGGTATATCCATTGGAGCTCTTGGTATTGCTTTTGCCACCTCTCCCATAAATCCTTACACTGTAGGGACTTCTGACTTCATTGCCCAGCTGCCAATGTTCTCGGGGTGGCCCCTTCGTACAGCTTTCTGCCTTGCGGCAGTAATATTGACTGGTATGCATACCATTAAATATTTTAAAAAAGTCAAAGCTGATCCTTCCAAAAGTTTTGTCAAAGATATCAGTACTGAAGGTTTTGACCTTACTCACGCTATTGAAGATTACAAACTTTCCGGTCAGGATAAACTTGTCCTTGGAGGTTTTGGTGTAGGTCTTGTCATAATGCTCTGGGGTATTTTCCAGCATCACTGGTACATCAACGAAATGTCCGCAGTATTTGTTATCCTGGCTATTGCACTTGGTTTCATGGCGAAGATGGGACCGAGCAGAATAGCAGCTCTTATGATAGAAGGTGCCAGCGGTGTAGCCGGCGGGGCATTAGTTGTTGGTGTTGCCAGGGCGATCCAGGTTGTTCTTGAGCAGGGACAGATACAGGATACTATCGTTAATTCTCTTGCAACTCCGTTACAGCATCTCAGCGTTACCGTATCCGCTGTTCTCATGACACTTGTTCACTGTGTGGTCAACTTCTTTATCCCATCAGGCAGCGGACAGGCCATGGCTACCATGCCCATAATGATCCCTCTCAGTGACGTTATAGGCATGACAAGGCAGACTGCAATTCTTGCCTTCCAGGTCGGTGACGGTGTTACTAACATGATCTATCCTACCCTTGGAGGACTCCTTGCAATGCTTGCTCTTGCCAGGGTCCCATTTGACAAGTGGTTCCGTTTTGCATTCCCGCTCGTTCTGAAGATACTCGTGGTTAGCTGGATATTCCTTATTGTAGCAGTCCAGATAGGTTATTAGGCTTATATAGTGATAATATAAAAGGGGACGGAGAAAAATTATCTGTCCCCTTTTAGTAAAGGGGGAATGATCTTGGAACTTACAGTTCTTGTTGACAATTATTGTGCTTCTGCTGACTTGATATCTGAGTATGGTTTCAGTGTTTACCTCAAGGGCAAAGAAGGCAGGATCCTTATGGATACCGGACTTGGAAGGGCTCTTATGCCAAATATGGCTTCCCTTGGGATAGATCTGAAAGCAGTAAATGACCTTGTTCTCAGTCACGGACATTATGATCATACCGGTTCTCTTGCCCAGGTGCTTGCAAAGAACAGCAGCATGAGAATATGGGCCCATCCGGAAGTGGACGCGTTACACTTGAATCTCCGTGACGGAATACCCGATTTTGTAGGTTGTCACTTAAACAAAAAAGCTGTTGATTTCAAGCCTGTATCCTCGCTGACAAAAATAATGAAAGGGGTATGGGCAGTTGAGGTCCCGCCTGAAAAGCGGGATACGGAGTTCTGGGACAGACCGGAAAATCTCGTAGTTCCTGATGGAAAGGGAGGTTTTATGCCGGATCCTTTCAGTGATGATATTTCACTGGTAGTTGAGGGAGAGAAAGGATTAAGTATTATTCTGGGCTGCGCTCATGCAGGTGTTGTAAATATCCTTGAGACTGTTGCAGAACACTTCAGGACAAGGGATTTCTATCTCGTGGTAGGGGGGATGCATACCCGTGCTTTCAATAGAGAGGCTCTGGACAAGGTTATATCAGCCTTGCTCGGAAGGTTTTCTGTGAAAAAATGGGGTCCCTCGCATTGTTCAGGTTTTAATGCGGCTGCGGAAATGGCAGCCAGGGCCGAAGATGTATCCTGGTACGGAAGTGGAAGCAGGATCATGCTTTAGCAGGGGCTGCATAAGTAGAGTTTCCGGAGGAGGAGTCTTTCCTGACACCTCCTTTTTTATTTCTGACTTAGAAAAGCTTTTACAATACTCGAAAAAAGCTCAGGGTATTGATATATCATTCCGTGTCCACCACCTCGAATAACTTCGAGTCTTGACTTCGGTATTTGATCTGAGAGCATATGGGAATTCTCGACAGGAAAGACAGCATCCTCGTCTCCTGTGATCACGAGGGTTTCGTTAGATATTGATCCAAGCCGGTCCCAGGCACCTTCCCAACTCGTAATAGCCTGTATCTGTTTTCTGATGGAAGGGATATTTTTAAGATACACTGACATGGGTTTTGACAGGAAGCCCTTCCTGAAAGAGGGATGATCTGCGAGCCAGGATTCCGGGACCATAAGGCTGAGTGCTGTTTCAGTAAGTTCCATTGGGGTGCCTGTGGTATCAAAAAGCCGCTTCATTACATCTGCTGGAGGCAGGGCTGTCTGCATACCTCCGCATGAACTGCCGTAAAGAACAAGCCTGTTGATCTTTTCAGGATAAAGGATCGCCATTTCCTGTGCCACAAAACTGCCCATGGACCATCCAAGTACATGGGCCCTGTCTAATCCCAGGATATCCATCAATTCTTTAGTGTCTCTTGCAAATTCAGGGATGGTAAAGTTTTTTACACCTGCAGAAGTTTCCCCCATCCCTCTGTTATCAAAGACTATTACCCTAAAATCTGATGAAAGTTTTTTAATAAGCTCTGGGCCCCAGTATCCCATAATGCCGGCCATCCCCATTATCATTAAAAGGGGAGGCCCGCTGCCTTCTTCCATCCAGGATATTTCAATATCTCGAACATCAGTTTTCCTGATCTCCATTTTCATGTTCAGGTCCTGCTCCTTTTGATCAGATCATTCAAAACCCAATCTGTCTTGAATAACAGCAGAAATTGATTCTGAAATTTTGTCATATTTCATATTTAAATTTGCAGAATTGTCATTTTAGAAGAGGCTGTATTTCAGTCTCGAATTTCCCTTCATTGAATCTTAACTGTATGTTGCGCTGCCATTCATCTCTTTCTAAAGGATAATCCTCGCGATAATGTACACCCCGGCTTTCCTGCCTTGCAAGGGCACTTTTCGCTATTGACATGGCCGAGTCAAGAAGGCCTTGAATTTCAAGTGCGGACAGAAGGTCAAGATGGTCTGGAACCTCAGTTCTGGAACTTTGAGGGTATAGATCCTCAATAATATCTACCGTCTTTTTTATGGATGATGATGTTCTTACGGGTCCAAGCCCTTTCTGGACAGCATTTTTTATACTCTTTTTTATTTCAGAGGGAGGTATGTTTCCCTCTGACCATTCTTTGATTTTTCCCATGCTGTTCAAGGGTTCAAAATCCTGGGCTTCTCCTGTTGCAGATCGGGAAGCTGTTTTTCCGGCTATCATTCCGAAGGTAACGATGTTGGTAAGAGCGTTTCCTCCAATACGGCTTGCCCCATCAATTCCTCCTGTTACTTCTCCGCATGCAAAAAGCCCTTTAATGCTGGTTGAACATGAGGGATCGATATCTATTCCTCCGGTCATGTAATGCTCGATGGGGCTTACATTTACAGGACCGTACTCCCATGGTTTTTTATCTTTGGGGTAAAAGTTCAGCATTTCTAAAAGGGGAGGTTTTGCCCAGTCTTCAGGGGGGAATTTTTCAAGATGCAGTAAAGCTTTTCCGCCACTTTTAAGGTGTTTCGCCAGGCAAATGGAAGTTTTATCTCTGGCGTAGTAATTCCCTTCGAGACCGTTTTTCAGGCCCCAGGAATGAATTGCCTCAAGGAGAAATTCCCTGTTATTTTCATCTACCAGGGGAACCTGGTCAATTATTCCAAGTCCCACCATCCAGTTTGTGAAATTCGGTTCGTCCCAGCCGAGTGGATAGAACTGGACGAATTCCATATCCTTCAGATGGGTACCTGCCCTGAGAGCAAGAGAATAACCGTCTCCTGTAACTCTGCTCGGATTATCTGTCCTTGAATAGATCTGTCCAGCTCCTCCAGTAGCGAGAATAACGGCTGAGGCTCCTAAGCCCAGAGCATTGCCTGTCTTCCAGTTAACACATTCAACACCCTTTATCTTTCCATCTTCAATTTTTAATTCTGTTACAACCGTATCTTCAAGAAATCTGATCCCCAGATCCTTTGCTATTGCATATAGCTCTTCTATCATTCCGTAGCCAGCCATAAAAAGGTTGGAGGCACTTGCCCTTGTAGATGCATGGCCGGATTTCAGCAATTTTAAAGTCACGCCCCATGACTGAAGTTCTTTCATGGTTTTTACGGCATTTTCCGAAAAGGTCTGAACCATCTTGAGATCGTTGATATAACGGCCTATTTCCATGGTTCTTGATGCATGTAATTCTGGAGATATCTTTCCGTATCCCAGCGTGAAAAGTCCTGCAGCGTAAGCTGTGCAGCTTCCGGTCCCTCTGCCTGTTTTGTTTATTACTATCACTTCAGTGCCGGGCTTTCTTGCTGATATTGCTGCTACCAGGCCAGCTCCTCCCGCTCCAACCACAATAATTCTTCTTTTCATTATGGACTCTCCTCTCTATGAAGGATCATTTATTTCTGGAATATCTGCTATAAATTCCTTTAACGATCTTCGGGTATTTCCGTTTCTTCCAGTTACAGATGATGAATATATCATCGAGTTCAGGATAGATTCCTCAGTTGCTTCAACTGTTGCCCTGAAAAGAGGATCTATCATTTCATCATTTAACATCCTGAGGGGAAGAATGACATTGTTGGAAAAATGCTCGATCCGGTTCGTGGTTGAAAATGCAAGTGCGATTTCCCCGCTCCCATTCTGAATATATGATCCAGTCCTGCTTATTCCTGCAGAGACCCTTCTGCAGATCCTTTTGAGCTGTCGCTCTGATAACGGGGCATCAGTTGCAATAACGACAATAATTGACCCCGGTGAATTTTCCCTTTCCTCACGGAGCGATCTGGAAATATACCTTCCGGCTTTTATCCCGTTTATTGTAAGATCTTTCATTTCGCCGAAATTTGAAAGTACCAGGGCGCCGACAGTAAAAGTTTCATTTCCGATCGCAGCTATTCTTGAGGAACTGCCTATTCCTCCCTTGAGTTTATAACAGGACATCCCCTTACCTGCTCCCACATCTCCCTGTGTGAAGTCGGCTGTTGAATTCTGAATAGCCCCGGATACATGTGCGGGTTGTACGTATAATCCCCTTATGTCGTTGAGAAAGCCATCATTACACTCGCATACCACGGGATTGACCGTTCCTGCAGTTTTACCTATTTCAACGTTCTGTTCGATCATATACTGGACAAGCCCTTTATATGCGTCTCCCACACTGAGAGTGTTGGTAAGTATTATAGGTGTTTCTATTGTGCCAAGTTCATCTATCTGGATAAGCCCGGTCGATTTGCCAAAACCATTTATAACATGGGATGCTGCCATGACCTTGTCTCTGAAAAGGTTTCCCTGGTGGGGCAGTATAGCTGTGACCCCGGTTCTGGCATTACCCTGATCGAGTGTTTCATGTCCAACAGTTACTCCTTTTACATCTGATATGGAGTTGAGATCGCCCTTTGGGAGTATCCCTGTTTTAAAAATGATATTGATATCTGGTTCTCCAGGGGTCTTCATCGCTTAAGGTCTCCTTTCTGGGTATCCTGTTATTCTTGAAGCTTATTAAAGCATATTTATGGCTGTTTGGGAAAAAGTGTTCCCATTCGATTTTTTCAGTTATTATTGTTATTAAAAATATCGGAAGGGAGATTAACTATGGATCTTTCCCGAAAGGCTCTTTATTTTTTCTGCGTAAAGGAGCCCTGGCATTATGTTGGAAAAGATGTTTTTGAAAAAGCGGCAGAACTTTTTGATCTCAGGGAAACTGATATTAAAGTTGACGGTTATCCAGTAATGGAATATCAGGATGATAAAGGCAATGAGTTTTACTTCATGCGTCAGAATGCCCTTGTAAGTTATGAGTTTGCTCGTTTTCTCCCGATCCTCAAGGATAACTTTTCCGATTTTGATATAGCGGGAGAAGTGAACTGGCATGAAGGCGATAATGCCCCTGACAGAATACTTACAGTTCATTCAATTGGAGATGTGGAACTCGGTTGCTTCAGCAAGGCAGCTCCGCGGTATATGAAGAATCTGCTCATGTCACTTGAAAAATACAGAAATGAGGCAGGACTGGCTGAATACAGAGTAACCACTGAAGCAACTCACTGGACAGGTTCCATAAAGGGTGGTGATCCTGAGGATATCCCGGATTTCCCCGTGCCAATGGTGGATATTGAGATAGGCAGTACCATGAATAGCTGGAAAGACAGGAATGCAGTCGAAGTTCTTGCGAGATCACTGGTGGAAGTTTTTGACGATGATACGGAACTGGTCAATATTCTTTGTGCAGGAGGGACTCACTTTGCAGAATGCTTTGCCCGGCCGGCTATCGAAGCAGAATATCCTTTCGGTGTGAGCCATATTCTTCCTAATCAGTGGCTGGTAAGCGGCGGATATGATACCAGTGAAGGTTTTGAGAAGATGAAAAAGTGTATAGAGACTATTCCCGGAGGAATAAGTGCAATTTTTTATCATGAAGGTATCAAAGGACCCTACCGTCAAACGTGCCGTTTACTTGGAGAATTGATTGATGTTCCTGTTTTCAAGCATAAAAAGCTTAAAAAACCTGATCAGCTTCCAATATGGAAAGATTAGCAGGCTTTATTTTAGTCAAAATCGGGAGGGGTCCTTCTATGAAGTTTACTTTCAAGTATGTAAAGTCAAAATTTATTTCAGGATATTCGATAGCAATGAAGGAAAAAGATACATTTCTAACCTCCACTGCAGGTACACTTCTACTATGTTTTGGAATAATAGCACTGACCATACCTTATAGATTTCCTGATACGGGAGTGACGGGGCTGGCGGTCCTTTCCAATTATGTCTGGGGAATTTCCCCGGCCTGGGTTATAGCAGTTGTAAATATAGTGCTTTTTATCTGGGGATGGAAAAGACTTTCAAGAAGATTTGTTCTATGGACAATTTATGTTGTTGCCCTTACGACGGCAGGATTGAAATTTTTCAGCCTGTTCACGTATCCGATCATAGAAGAGACACTTCTGGCAGCCCTGCTTGGAGGTGTTATCAAAGGTATTGGTATAGGCCTTGTCCTCAGGGATGGTTCCTCCACAGGCGGGACAGATATAATTGCGGTGGGATTGAGGAAGCATTATGGTGTGGATATTGGAACGTATAACTTTTACATAAACATGCTTATCCTTTTTGGCAGTTATTTTGTGGTTGGTCTTCAGAGTGTCCTTTACGGCGGGGTAATGCTTTATGCAGAGGGATTACTTATTGACAATGTGCTTCGTTCCTTTGACCGCAGGAAACAGCTTTTTATTATTACATCAAAAATAAATGATACGAAAGATTTCATTGTCAGAGAACTGGGGAAAGGTGCGACGGTCCTTCAGGGACAAGGTGCATACACCAGTGAAGAAAGGCCAGTTATTATGACAGTCCTGACCCGCAGGCAGTCAGTTGATATAAAAAGATTTCTCGCAGAAAATGATCCTGAAGCCTTCATAATAGTTGGTGAGGCCGGAGAAGTTGTAGGGGAGGGATTTAAAAGCTGGAAAGGGATGTGATATGTCCCTTTTTGTTAGCTTTTTTCAGTATTATAGTGCTTTATTCATATTTAAAACCTGGACATTTCATTTTATATTTAATATTTCTGATCCCTGGACCACTAACAGCACTCCGGGAAATGTCTCTCTGTTGAAGCTGTCAGTGTTTCAGCCGGATTGAGAGTGTATAAGGCAGGGCATTAGAAATTATTGCGAGAAAGGATATAACTCCGATTTCTTCGTCTGAAGCGGGAAAGGTCAATGAAAAAGAATATTCTAAACTATCTGTGTTTGACAATGTCTAAGACTATGTTAATATGATTCGAAATATGATTTTGTATTTTATATAATAAAATTTATGATTCCATGAAATGAGTTGACTTGAAGATGAAGGAAAATATGTCTCTGTACAAAGCTTTTGCTATTATCGAATGTCTTTCCAAAAGTGATGAGATGAGTATTCTCAAGCTTTCAAAAGAGTTGGATCTTAACAAGAGCACGGTGTACAGATTCCTTTCGACCCTCTCTTCGCTGGGATATGTTAAACAGAACCCTTCAAACAGAAATTATTCTCTGACATTTAAATTCTTTCAGCTCGGGAGAGCAAAGAGCAGCTCACAGAGTCTGAGTTCGCAGGTTAGGCCTTACATGGAAAAACTTCGTGAGAAAACGGATGAATCTGTTAATCTTGCTATCATGGACGGTTCTAACGTACTTTATATTGATCAGGTTGAATCCAGCAATACCATAAGGGCAAATGTTGAGGTCGGAAAGACCTTTCCTGCTTATAGTGTTGGTGTTGGAAAAGCAATAATGGCGTATCTTCCTGAAGAGGAGATAATCCGTCTTTTCGGGAAAGTGTCCTTTGTACATTATACCGATAAAACAGTGTCATCCCTTGGGCAGCTTTTAAAGGAACTTGAGAATGTTCGAAAATGCGGATATGCTCTTGATGATGAAGAATGCATGGAAGGTCTTGCCTGTATTGCAACTCCAATTTTTTCTTCGGATGTTCCTGTTGCCGCCATAAGTGTTACGTTTCCACGTTTTCGCTACCAGGCTGGAAGCGAGCAGGAGAAAAGACTTATAGATCTGCTTATGGAAATGGCGGGGTCTGTCAACGAACTTCTGTAATAAGTATTTCTTAGACTATATATTCAGCCCCTGGCTTACAAACCGGGGGCTGATTTTTCTTTATTTCAGATCTATATTTTCATTTCAGTTTTTCGGTTATGGATGAGTTTTGACTGGGGCAGTCTTGTAAGGATCAACATACTCAATGGTGCCAGCAGGGCTCCTGCACCTAAAATAAGAAAGGACATTCCCCAGTTCGTAGCGTTGCTCATATCAGTTATGTTCGGATTATATATTTCGAGAATTTTCCCAAAAATAACAGGAGCAACAATTGTAGGAAGATATCCAAGTGCTGATTGTGCTCCCAGAGCAGTACTTCTTATATGAGGCCGGGTCATCTCTGTCAGTGCTGCTTTGTATATGCCGGAATCTGCGATTGTCCAGAAACCTATCCATATTGCCAGTACAGCTACTGTTGCAATGCCTTTTCCAAATGTGAACCCAAAGATACCGTTACCGATAATGCTGCATATGGAGACTGCCATAATGACTTTTATCCTGCCTGCGCGGTCCGATATTGATCCTGCCATCCATACTCCTAAAGCACCGGCTGCGATAGCGACTGATGCACCTATACCTCCAAGAGATACAGCTTTACCCAGGGGGAAGCCTGAGTGAACAAGGTTTGCTACAAGGAAAGGTCCGATCCATCCCCAGAAAGCATAAAGTTCCCACATATGTCCCATATATCCTAAAGTCAGGACGGCAGGCCCCTTGTATCCTCCCTCCGGAGCAGGTTCCGGATCTTTTGATGATCTCTGGGCAGTCTCTTTCTTTTCAAGAGGATCTCCATCAAGCGTTCCGTTCGATATAAATCTATAAATGAAAAAGACCGAAAGGAATGTTGGAAGAGCACAGAAAAACATTGCAGATCTCCAGCCGATAATACCTGCAAGAGGTGATGTTATGAAATAACCTCCGGCATAAGACATGGTAAGTCCGGCGGTATATGCTCCTATAGCCTTTCCCCTCTTGCCAGGTTCAAACCACGATGAAAGAAGTGCCATACCCGGGGCGTATATTGCTCCGGAAAAAAGACCTGTTGAAAGTCTCAGCAGCATCACAGATATAAAACCCTTTGCATAAAACGGGAACAAAATAGCAGTTACAGCAGTGCCGAACGAGGCTGAAAGAATAACTATCTTAGGTTTGAATCTGTCAGCCAAAAACCCTGTGACTAGTACAGTAATCACATAGCCAACCTGGAAAGACGACAGTATGTATCCCAGCTGGGTTGTGCTGAGGGCTAACTCAGTTGTTATAAGATTGGATACTGCGGAAAAACTGTACCAGGGGAGGTAAGTAAAAAATAGCGAAATTACCATAAAAAAAAGGATATTGTCTTCTTTCTTCACTTTTCGATCCTCCTCTATAAATTCAGGGAGCCCAGGAGGGCTCCCTGAATTTATAGCTTTCTCATAAAAATGAAAAAACTATTCTTTCAAGATCTCTCTGATTCTCAAATCATCAATTTAGATTTCCCGGTCTATTAAACTTTCGGGATAAAAAGGTCTGAGGCCCCCTGAGGAGAAACCTTTACATCGGGTTCATTTTCCCTTATATGGCTGATGACCCACTCTGCCCATTTGACTTTTTTTCTCATAAGCTCCATGTGGCTTTCATCTGCTACGAAGGGTGAATAGTAATTGGCTTCAGGTGCAGGTTCGAACTTAAGGAAACAGGGCGCATAGATCTTGGATACTTCAGGTGCGTCAAAGATCCTGTTCGCACCTCCGTATGATTCGAACGTCCATATATAAAAGTCGATGGGAATGTCAACTACTTTTCTGATGGATGCCATCTGGGGAAGTGATAGATCGGAAACAGGATTGAAGGAGCTGACACCTATGTCCTGAGCAAGTTTTGCGCCACAGGCGGAGCTTACACCAGCCCATACGGAAAGCTTGATTGCGATATCAGTGGGGAATTCTCCCATTTCCTGGAGTTTTTTCACCATGGCCATTACACCCCAGTCAACGAGCATGAAACCCCTGAAACCAAGGTCATACATGGCAAGCATATCAGCAAGTACTTTTCGGACTTCATCGGAACCGCGATGGTTCAGACCTCCACATTTTTTCCCATCTACCGTTATGTACTGACGGCCTGTATCCCAGGCATTCCTTGGTCCTGGAACAGCAATTACCTCCATTTTTTCTTCGGCTGCCATCTGGGCAAAATCTTTCAGTTCTGCTTTGTCAAAAAGGGTTCCTCCCTGGCAGAACGAGATCAGTCTGTGCACAGGGACATCTCTTTTGCGCCTTTCATCAATGAGAGCTTCAAGAACTCTTGGCCCTTCAACTCCTGACATCTCTATACGATAGTGACATCCGTCAGGGAAAGCTTTACCGCTTTCGGGTCTTTCATAAAGGTCTCTTCCAGGGAATCCAGCTTTTTCCATCATTTCCGATACTCTGTCAAGTTTCATCTCATGATCCCTCCTGATTGAAATTCAAATTCCTTGCTAATAAAGCATGGTTTGTTCGCATTAAAACAGGGAATGCACAATATCAAATTTCACTTAATAAAATACAATTTTACTATCTATATATTTTATCATAGAGCTTATCCTTGTCAATAAACCGATGATCTGGCTTGATATTATAATTGGATTGATAACACGTTAAATTAAAGAGAAGAATTCGTCCTTATGCTGTCTTATATGTAATAAGGAATTTCGGGAGAGTCATGTCCATGTTAAGAAAAAGTGCCGGGAAATAGTCAGAACTTTATGGTTCATAATAAATTATTCAGTTCTAATATAAATAATTGAGTTGTTGCAGGGAGCAGTGATGCTGTACGATCCGGGGATTTTCTTTAAAGAGGCTCCCCGGTTTTATCAGGACATAAAGAGAAACCTTTCCCAGGGTTTTAATTTTTAGCCTTCCATATTCAGGGCAATTACAATATCGAGTATTATTTTTTATACCAGAATCTTTTCTGATAAAAGAAGCTCTCTGCAGTATAGATCAAAAGTGCAGTCCAGATGCATAAAAAGGTCACTAACTGTAGCTGTTGAAAGGGTTCATGGTAAAGGAATATTCCCAGGAAAAAGGTTATGGTAGGGGCAATATACTGAAGTATTCCTACTGTCAGCAGCTGTATCCTTTTTGCTCCGTAGACGAAGGACATTAACGGTACTGATGTTGCTATACCAGTACCCACAAGGAGCAGAGATGTTCTGATATCTGAAATGCCGAAAGAACCTGTTCCGCTTGAACCCCATATTGAAACAAGGATCAATGCAGGTATAGAAAGAATGGCGGTTTCGATAAGAAGTCCTGTAAGGGGATCAACATCTGCTTTTTTTCTCAGTAAGCCGTATGTGGCAAAGGTTATAGCTATTCCCAGAGATGCAAATGGTACATTGCCATATTTTACAATTCGGAAAAATATTCCTCCTGCAGCTATTGATATCGCCAGCCATTGCATTTTTCGAGGTCTTTCCCGAAAAAAAATGTAACCGAAGAGAACAAGAACGAGTGGATTTATATAATATCCGAGACTTGCCTCAAGAACACGATCAGTATTTACAGCCCAGATATAGATAAGCCAGTTGCAGCCTACTATTACACCCGATAAAAGAAGGATCTTCATAGTCTCACGGTCATGTAGTGTAGCCATGACCCTGTTCCATCTTCTGGTTAGAGATATTGTTAATACAAGGAAAATTACTGACCATATTATCCTGTGACAAATTATTTCAAAGGGGGGTACGCTTTCAAGAAGTTTCCAGTAAACAGGCAGAAATCCCCACAGGATAAAAGTTGACAGGGCTGCAAAAAATCCTTTTTGAGATTCTATTTCAGATCCAGACATTTTGAACCCCTCCAGCAAAAACTGATACAGCAGAAAAACCAATTGTACAGTACGAAGGGAGTAACTGAAAGTCTTTTGTTTAAACAGGGAACTTTTTAGAGTCCTGTTCTTATTACAGCTGTACACAGAGGAGGAAGCAAAATACTATTCTCCTGCATTCGGGTACCCTTAACGGATTCCAGAATAATTTTTGATCCGGAGTAAATGCCAGGTACGTTGATAAGGCTCCTGGTTTTTGAAAAATTGCATGTGGTAATAATATACTTCCGTTTTATGAGGATCCATTTTTTCCCCTCGCTGAATTCAACCTTTATGTTTTCCCTGTTGCCATCAAGCAGACAGGGGTTGTCTTTTCTGATCTTAATGAGGTTCCTGTACCAGGAAAGCATCTTTGAATGTAAGCCCTGGTCTTTTTCATTCCAGTTAAGCTTAGACCTGCAGAAGGTATCTTTTGCCCCTGGATCGGGAATATCTTTTTCGATCTCACTGAAGGAAGAGAACTCGCTTTTTCTTCCTTTCCGTACCATTTCAGCCAGTTCTTCATCACTAAAATCAGTGAAATAACAGAACGGAGATGATGCTGCCCATTCCTCCCCCTGGAATATCATCGGAAGAAAAGGGGAGGTGAAGACAAGGGCAGCCGCTGACATCTGAAGCCTTGGATCACACAGGTGACCGATACGTTCTCCAAAAGCTCTATTCCCAACCTGGTCGTGATTCTGGAGGCTTGCGACAAAGCTATAGCCGGGAAGTCCGGAAGGGGGTCTTCCATGTTTCCGTTTTCTGAAATGTGAGTAGGTTCCGTCGAAGACAAAACTGTTTTTCAGGGCCTTTGCAACCTGGGAAACTTTGCCGAAATCGGAGTAGTAATCCTGTCTTTCTCCCGTGATCAGTGCATGGAGGGAATGATGAAGATCATCGCTCCATTGGGCATCTATGCCATATCCCCCCCTGTCGGAGGAGCGGATTATTCCCGGGTCGTTAAGATCACTCTCGGCTATGAGAAAATGCCTTTGCCCGGAAGTGACCTCGAGCCTTTTTACATTTTCGGCCAGTTCTTCGAGAAAGTGGGTTGCCGACATGTCAACGAAGGCATGTACTGCGTCAAGCCTTAATCCGTCAACGTGGTAATCCTGAAGCCACATAAGGGCGTTTTCAATAAAAAAGGATCTTACACCGTCAGAGAACGGTCCGTCGAGGTTTACACCTTCTCCCCAGGGAGAAGAGTATTTGTCCGAAAAATAGGGAGCGAATTTCCCGAGATAGTTTCCCTCAGGCCCAAGGTGGTTGTAGACCACGTCCAGGATAACTGCAAGTCCCCTGCTGTGGCACTGGTCAACCAGTTCCTTGAATTTTTGCGGTCCCCCGTAGGGTTCGTGGGGGGCATATAGTCCTACTCCGTCGTATCCCCAGCCCCATTGTCCTGGGAAGGAATTTACCGGCATTATCTCTAAATGTGTTATCCCTGTTTCTGCAAGGTAGTCCAGGCACTTAACAGCCCCTTCGAAAGTTCCTTCAGGTGAAAAAGTCCCGATGTGCATCTCGTAGATCACAGCAGATCCCAGGGGTGGACACTGCCAGCTGGAGTCCGTCCACTGGAAAAGGGAATGGTCCAGATAACGGGAAGGACTATGAACTCCTTCCGGCTGCCAGCATGATGCGGGGTCAGGGAAGAAATCCATTCCGTTTACAGAAAATCTGTAGGATGTTCCGTGTTCTGCAATTTCAGATGGAGTTTCCCACAATCCGCCCTCGGCCTGGATCATCTTGAACTTCTGTCCATCCACCATTGCGAAGACCTGTTCAGCCTCAGGGGCCCATAGTCTCAATTTATCCATAAATAATGCCTCCTCCATAACTTAATCCCTGTAAAGAAGGGAAAGGGGGAATTTTTCAACGAGATCTTCCGTTTTCTGCCATCCGCCTTCGATATTATCCCCGGTGAAAAGGTTAGTCCATTTCCCGGAGGGCAGACAGATCTCCTCTTCATTCGTTTGTGTCTCTAACTTTCCTTGGATTTGAGGAATTACCACCGCAAGCCTTTTCCCCCGGGTAAAAGCTGCCAGCCTTGAAGAGCCAGGCCCCTTTGCCCTAAGAGGAGAATAGTTTGACGGAGTGTTAAAGATCTCCCGGTGATCTTTTCTGAAATTGAGGCATTTGTTTATGATCCAGAGCTTGGTAAATCCTGATCCCAATTTCTTAAGAGCTTGTTCCCAGGAGGACTGTTCAGCCTCGGCGAGAAGTTTTGCCCTCTTTTCGTAGTCAATTGGTCTTCGGTTATCAGGATCAACAAGGCTAAGATCCCAGAGCTCTGTGCCCTGGTATATGTCCGGTACGCCAGGTGCTGTCATGAGCAGCAGGGTCTGGGCAAGGGATTTGTGCCATGCTGCGGGACTTATCAGCTCGACAAATTCGTCGATGTCTCTGCAGATCTCTTCGTCAGAAAGGATCTTGTCAGCAAATTCAAAGAGGGTCTTTTCATATTTATCGTTCGGATTCAGCCATGAAGTGAATTCCTTGTTTTCCCTTGCAGCTTTTTCCAGGTAGGCTATCAGCCTGTCCCTTGCTATGGGCCACGCTCCGATAAGGGTCTGAAAGATAAAGTACTCCATGTTACGGTCGGGCATTTCCCCGACTCTGTATCTTTCGGCACTTTCCATCCAATTTACTACAGCAGATGACCACTCATCTGTGTATTCGGAAATTGCTGCCAGCCTGCATCTTACGTCGGAGCTTCTCTTTGTGTCGTGTGTATTCAGGGATATCATGGTGTGAGGACATAAGGAAGACAGTTCTGACATGAATTTATGAAGAGCATCTGTGCTGATACCGAAGGAGCCGGGGTTGCCCCCGACCTCGTTGAGCCCGATAAGGCGATTGTAGCAGTAAAATGCGGTATCCTCGGCACCTTTTGCCATTACGGGTCCTGTTAACTGCTGGAACCGGTATATGAAATCTCTTTCCTTTTCTCCTTTGACCTTCAGGGAGAAAATATTTCCAATAAAATCAAGCAATATTCGATCAAGATGTGGATATATGCTGTATGTTTTTTCGATGGAACTGGTTATTGTCTCAAGGTCGATTTCAGAAGGCTGATCCTGGTCCGGTGATATATAGGTTCTGTAAACGTCCAGGCAAGTGGCAAGTGATTTTAGGGTATCTTCAAGCTCTTGCCTTGTGTAGTCCCTGAAGTGCCGGTTCAGTGAGCAGATATCAGCCAGCATTGAAACAAGCCGGTTCATGTCGCTTGCAAAGAGTTCATCTATAACCAGCCTTTTCTTTTCGAGAAGCACATCTGCAAAGCTTTTTCCCCGTCCTGTGAGGTCCCCGTAAAGTTCGGTAAGTTTTTCCCCGGAAGCCGGATTTATCGTAACCTGGTTTACGATGTTCATGAAGTTGTAGCCAGTAGTGCCTTCGATAGGCCAGTCCTGTCTAACTGTTTCGCCGGGATGAAGTATCTTTTCGCCAACTATCCAGCAGTCAGGACAGTTTTCCCGAAGTCTCTGGAAGTATCCGGCAGGATCCTTGAGCCCATCAGGATGGTCAACCCTGAGTCCATCAATTTTTCCATCCCTTGCCCATTCAAGAATTTTTGAATGGGCATCCCTGAAGACTTGTTTATCCTCAACACAAAGGCCGACAAGGCTGTTTATGTCGAAAAATCTCCTGTAGGCCATGTCCTCCCGTGACTTTCTCCAGAAAGCGAGCCGGTAGTTCTGTCTTTCAAGAAGTTCATCAAGGGTCTGCGGATCAGAGTTGATCTCATCAAGTATATCTTTAAGCCTGTCCTTTATTTCCGACTCTTTGCTGCAGATATTCCTGAACATCTCGAATATTACTTCCCTGTTGCGATGTCTCTGAAGGCTTTCCTTTCGGTTCGTGGTGGATGGAAGGGGAAGGGAGTCAAGAGCATCTGCAAGGAAAAGCAGTTCAGATGATCCGGTTTCACCCCCTGTCTTTCTGATTATCCCCGCCAGCGAGCGTGGAGCAGCTGGGAAGATATGGTCCCGGTAAATAAAGAGAAAATGTCCGTTTTTGTACTCAAGAGAGATCAGACCTGCATCAAGGATCTTTCCATAATGATCTTCCAGCACGGGAAGAAGTACCCGATTGGCCGGGGCGGTCTGGTCGCCCTCCCAGTCAACGTCAAAATAGGATGCATACCTGCTGGAAGGACCATTTTCGAGAACATCTCTCCACCAGATATTTCCCGGAAGGGATATGGCCATGTGATTGGGGACAATGTCCAGGATCTGTCCAAGTTCGTGTTTTCCCAGTTCTGAACAGAGTTTGTCATGCCCTTCCTCTCCGCCAAGTTCAATATTTACAGAGGTTGGGTCCACTACATCGTAGCCGTGGGTACTTCCTTTCACAGCCTGGAGATAGGGCGACGCGTAGAGGTGACTTGTTCCCAGCTTACGTAGGTACGACAGGATCTTAATGGCATCGTAAAAAGTGAATTCCCGGTGTAACTGTACTCTGTATGTAGAATCAGGAATCTTCTGAGCCATTTTCGGCTTCCTTTTCTGCCAGAATAAAGGTCCTTCCTTCAACGGCAAGAACAGTACCTGCTTCCCTGATCTCGTCTTCTTCTTTGAACCCCCCGAAAGAAGTGTCGAGAACAATTTTCCACTTTTCAGCCCATTCTGGTCCGGGTAATGTGAAGTCAACAGTTTCGTGATAGGCGTTTACAAGTATCAGAAAGGAATTATCCTCAATTATATTGCCTCTTGGGCTCCTGCCCGGAATGGCTTTACCGTTCATAAAGATCATTATGCACTTTGCAAAACCCTCCATCCAGTTGTCCTCTGTCATATGATGTCCTCCCGGCGAGAACCATGCAATATCATGGAGTTCACTTCCGTTGATGGAACGGCCCTGGAACCATTTCTGCCGAGTGAATATCGGGTGTTTCCAGCGTAGATCCACAAGCCTTTTGGTAAATTCCAGGAGACTTCCATCCATGTTCTCCCAGTCGAACCAGGATATTTTACTGTCCTGGCAATAAGCGTTGTTATTTCCCTGCTGGGTTCTGCCGAATTCGTCTCCTCCGAGCAACATTGGGACCCCTTGTGAAAGAAGCAGGGTGGACAGGAAGTTTCTCTTCTGTCTGTCTCTCAGTTTTTTTACATCCTGATCGTCTGTCGGTCCTTCAGCTCCGCAGTTCCAGGATCTATTGTCTTCTGCCCCGTCCTTGTTATCTTCTCCATTCGCCTCATTATGTTTTTCGTTATAGGAGACCAGGTCGTTAATTGTAAATCCGTCATGGGCTGTTATAAAATTAATGCTGGCGAAGGGACGCCTTGCGTTGTTTTCATAAAGGTCGGAACTTCCTGTAAAACGGTAAGCAAATTCCCCAAGGGTCTGATCCTGACCACGCCAGAAATCTCTTACACAGTCCCTGTATTTTCCGTTCCACTCGGACCACAGTGGAGGGAAATTACCTACCTGGTAACCTCCTTCCCCAACGTCCCAGGGTTCTGCAATCAGCTTGACCTGGTTTATGACAGGATCCTGCTGGACAAGGTCAAAGAAGGAGGAGAGCCTGTCGACGTCGTGGAGTTCTCGAGCAAGGGTGGAGGCCAGGTCAAATCGAAAACCGTCTACGTGCATTTCCGTGACCCAGTACCTTAATGAGTCCATGATCATCTGGAGTACGTGGGGGTTTCTCATGTTAAGGGAGTTGCCTGTTCCCGTGTAATCCATGTAGTACTTTGGATCATCTGCCATTAACCTGTAATATGCTGT
Source organism: uncultured Synergistales bacterium (assembly GCA_964410915.1). Classification (GTDB taxonomy): domain Bacteria; phylum Synergistota; class Synergistia; order Synergistales; family JAFGMB01; genus CAZFJG01. Next base: position 75,087 of record CAYPIU010000003.1, read on the forward strand.
GTTGTCTATACCACGAAAGGAAAGGGTAGGCCCAAGGTGGTTTCCTTCGGCAGTATGGTTGTAGACCACGTCCAGAATGACTTCTATTCCTGCTTTGTGGAGGTGCTTGACCATCTGCTTGAATTCCTGTACCTGGCCTCCCTTCTGGCCTATTCCCGAGTATTCGTTATGGGGGGCAAGGTAGCTTATGGAATTATATCCCCAGTAGTTGCGAAGTCCCTTTTCAATAAGGTAAGAGTCATGGACGAACTGATGAACAGGCAAAAGCTCGACTGCTGTTATTCCCAGGTCATTGAAATATTCTATTGCAAAGGGATGACTGAGCGCAGAGTATGTTCCTCTTACTTCTTCCGGAATAGAAGGGCATGCGGCGGAGAAGCCCTTTACGTGAACCTCGTAAATAAGGCTTTCGTTGAGGGGTTTTTCCAGAGGCCTGTCGTTCTCCCAGTCAAAGAACGGGTTTATCACTATGCTCTTTGGAACAAAGGCAGAGCTGTCCAGCTCGCTTATATCGTTTTCGTTCCCTTTTAAGTGATAGGAAAACACAGCCTCGTTCCACGTTACTTCTCCTTCCACGGCCTTGGCATATGGATCAAGAAGCAGTTTTGAAGGATTGCACCTGTATCCTTTAGAAGGATCCCATGGACCATGAACCCGGTATCCATAGCGTTGTCCAGGACCAATGTCTGGTGCATAACCATGCCAGCATAGAGCGTTAAGCTCAGGAAGATCTACTCTTGTTTCATTGTTCTGATCATCAAAAAGGCAAAGTTCAATCCTTTCAGCAACTTCTGAAAAAAGGGAAAAATTTGTTCCCATCCCGTCATATGTGGCACCCAGAGGATAAGGTTTGCCCGGCCATAATTTCATGATATAACCTCCACTGTACTATCAGGTTAATAATATGATACATCATTATAGTCTTTAAAAACAATTGTTGCTTTTCTGGAAGGGTATAATGATTAAAGTTAGACTGGTATTATGTGTATGAATTTTATAATTTAAGAATTCTGGTCAGGTTTTGGGAAAATATCTTTAAATGGTTGGTGATAAAAGTGATCGTTAGAGAAGAGGATATGAAAAAAGTCTGCAGGTCAGAGATGCGCGGAGGTAAGGGTGAGGTTTCCCTGGGTTTTTCTCTTGATGGGGAAACCCAGATCGAGGGAAGTTCCTTTAATATGGTAGCAACAGTAAATCTTGATCCCGGTTCCTCCATTGGATACCATATTCATGAAAATGATGAGGAAATGTATCAGATCCTTTCCGGTTATGGTCTTTACAGTGATAACGGAAGAGATGTAGAGATCAAGCGGGGAGATGTTATGGTATGCCCCAGAGGAGAGGGACACTCAATTGCCAATACGGGGAAAGATCCACTGATCTTCATTGCAGTTATTGCGGGCTGACCTGCAACAAAAATCCCTGTAACTGCGATCTGTTTATTTCATCAGGAGCGGCATTCCGTTGAACATAGAACATACGCAGATATTAAAAAATATAAAAACGGGGTTTTCCTGAGGATAAAAGGAAACCCCGTTTTTATATTTCTTTCTTTACATTTCTTAACATTACTGAACCTCATCTTAACATCTTGCGATATATACTTCTTCTGGAATTAATACCTGCAAATACTGTTTTGCCAGGAGGTTCACCATGAAAAAGTTTTTGTCTTTATTTGTATTCGCCATTTTATTAATTACTTCCGTTTCTTATGCGGCGGATATCCATGAGGGGCAGGTCCTTACCCTTGACCAGTGTCTGGAGATCTCCCTTGAGAGGCATCCTGATATCAGGGGGGCCAAGGCTGTCATCAAGGCCATGCAGAGCAGGGTTTACCAGGTCGAGACGGTATGGAATCCGGAAGTGGGGCTTTCAAGCAGTTATAATCGTCGCTCTGTAACGAATGAAAGTTTCGGAAGGTATTCAAGCAATGTGTCAGTTTCGACCCTATTAAGTGACGGAGGAAAAACCAGGCTTGAATCATCCATTTCAAATCTTCAGCTGCAGGTTTCAGAGGTTGATTATGACGCCGTTGTGCAAGGCCTGTTATATGAAGTTAAACAGGCTTATTTCAACCTGTTGAAAGCCATTAAAACAGAGGAGGTTGCACTGGAGGCCGTGAGGTTATATGAACACCGCCTTGAGCAGGCTGAAGGTTTTTATGAAGTTGGCAGGGTCCCAAAGTATGATGTGACGACTGCCGAAGTCGACCTTAGCAGAAAAGAGCTGGAGCTTGTGAAGGCAAGAACTGGTGTCAGGACAGCCCGTTCATCACTAAAAAATGCCATAGGTTTCCCGGAAGCTCCCATCTTCAGCGTTGAGGACATGCTCGTACCTAAGCAGATAGAACTGAATTTTGAGTACATCCTTTCCATAGCCCTCGAAATGCGACCGCAGCTCAGGTCTGGAAGAATTGAGAAGACTTCTGCGAAAGAGTCGGTTTTGCTGGCGGCAAAGGCAAATAACCCGGTTTTAAAAGCAAATGCAGGTTATTCATGGGGAGATAGCGATTTTACAGGAAATGAAGATCTCTACCTCGGGATCTCTGTCAGTGTTCCGATCTACGACAAGGGGCTTGCGGGGGAAAAGACCAGGGAAGCAAGGTACAGGGTAGAGGAAGCTGAGGCTAAACTCGCAGCCTTCGAGCAGGATGTGGTCCTTGAGGTTGAAAAAGCCTACATGGAAGTTCATGATTCCGAAGAAGCGATAGATACCGCTGCAAAAACCGTTGATCAGGCTATGCAGAATCTTGAGCTTGCCAATGGAAGATACGAGGTTGGAGTGGGTTCACCTGTTGAAGTAACGGACGCGACGGAGAACTACATTTCCGCCACGAACAGCTATTACACTACCCTTTATGATTACTGGCTTTCACTTGCAGCCCTGGAAAAAGCAACAGGGGGAATTATTGAATGAAAAAACTTCTTATACTGTTCCTTGTCATAGCTGCAGGGATTTGGGGATATCTTTACTTCAGTAACAGCAGGAGTACTTCTTTGATAGTTGACACAACTAAAGTAACACGTGGAGACCTGATCAAGGCGGTGTCGGCAACCGGAACCCTTCAGGCGGTTAATACTGTAAACATTGGTGCACAGGTATCGGGTACTATAGATAGAATTCACGTGGACTACAATTCAGAGGTAAAAAAAGGAGATCTTCTGGCAGAGGTAGACCCATCCCTTCTCTCTTCCAGGGTAAGTCAGGCAAGAGCAAATCTCCTTGTTGCAAAGGCTAACCTGAGGGAGATCCAGGCAAAGCTCGCAAACATAAGAAAAACACGGGACCGGAACAGGGATCTCTTCGAAAGGGACCTTATTGCAGAGAGTGAGCTCGATTCGGCGCAGACAGAATATGAATCTGTTCTTGCCCAACTCGAATCTGCGAAGGCAAAACTGGCTCAGTCAAAGGCAGATCTTCAGTATAACGAGACTAACCTTGGATATACGAAGATCCTTTCCCCAATTAATGGTGTTGTTACTGACAGGGCCATAGATGAGGGTCAGACCGTAAATTCGAGCCAGAGTGCTCCCACACTTTTTACAATAGCAGAGGACCTTTCCCGGATGCAGGTGGAAGCAGATATTGACGAGGCTGATATCGGTCAGGTCAAAAAAGGACAAAAAGTCGAATTCACTGTAGACGCCTACCCGGATCTTTTTTTCAACGGTACTGTTGGTGAGATCAGGCTTGTTCCCAAGACTGAAAGTAACGTGGTTACATACACTGTCATAGTAAAGGTCCATAATCCTGAACTTAAGCTGATGCCAGGTATGACTGCGAATATTTCTGTGATATCGGAAAAGAGAGAAAACATATTGAAAGTAAACAGCGCAGCCCTGAGATTCCAGCCTCCGGAGATAGAAACTGGAGTTGCTCCTGTCGCAGATGTGCCAAAATCCTCGGGATCAGGTAAAGGGTCAGGCAGGGGAAGGAAAAAAGACCTGAATATAAGCTCCGGCAGCTTTCTCTGGAAATATCAGGACGGATCTTTTGTGAAGGTCCCGGTTTCTGCAGGTATCTCTGACGGAATGTATACGGAAGTTTCAGGCGATATCAGTGAGGGTTTGGTAGCCGTGATATCTGTAGCGGGATTTAAGGAATCAGGTGCAGGGGGGTCTATATTTGGATTTGGTCCAGGTAGATAGCATCCGAAAGACCTATTGTCTTGGAGGAGTCGAGGTCCACGCTCTCCAGGGGGTATCCTTTTCAATAGCAAAAGGTGAATTTGTCTCCATCATGGGAGCTTCAGGCTCAGGGAAATCTACCCTTCTCAATATAATAGGATGCCTTGATAATCCCAGTGACGGAAGTTACATGCTTGACGGTATTGATGTTAGTACCCTCAAGATCGACAGGCTGGCGGATATTCGCAAACACACTATTGGTTTTGTCTTTCAGGGTTTTAACCTTCTTCCCCGTATGTCTGCCCTTGAAAATGTCGAGCTTCCCATGCTTTACAAGGGGGTCAAAGCCTCCAGGAGAAAGAAGAGGGCCATGGAGGCTCTGGAGAAGGTTGGATTGGAAGACAGGTCATTTCACCAGCCTCATCAGCTTTCAGGAGGTCAGCAGCAGAGAGTCGCCATTGCAAGATCCCTTGCTAACGACGCCCCTCTGATCCTGGCTGACGAGCCTACAGGAAACCTTGACAGCCACACCAGTGAAGAAGTTATGAAGCTTTTTGTAAACCTGAATGAGCAGATGGGAAAGACAATAATCCAGGTGACACATGAACCTGTCATGGCAGATTTCGGCAAAAGGATAATCCGGTTCATGGATGGCAAGCTGCTTAGCGATGAGCTGGTGCAAAGAGCATGATGAATGTACTGGAAACGGTCAGGATATCTATCCGTGCTCTGAAGGCGAACAAGACAAGATCGGCTCTTACCATGCTTGGCATAGTAATTGGAGTAATGGCGGTGATCATAATGTTTGCCGTTGGAAACGGCGCCAACATAGAGATCGCCGAGAGATTCGCCAGTCTTGGTACAAATATCCTCATGGTGAGGCCCGGAACAGGGAGAGGACCGGGCAGTGCAACGAGAGGGACAATAAATACCCTCGTTATCGGTGATGCCTATGCCATTGCAGAACACAGCAGCGCCGTCGCCTACGCCGCTCCGGTCTCGTATGGCAATGCCCAGATTGTCTACGGTAATGCTAACTACCCGGCCAGGGTTACAGGAACTACACCGGATTATTTTGCTGTTCAGGACTGGGAGCTTGCTTCAGGAAGGGTTTTTACTGACCAGGACGTTCGGGGTGCAACAAAAGTATGTGTGGTGGGGCAGACAATACTAAGGGAACTTTTTGGCGGTCAGGATCCGGAAGGAAAGGTTATCAGAGTCAAAAAAGTTCCAATGATGATTATCGGGGTCCTTGAGGAACTTGGAGAAAGTTCCAGGGGTGATGATCAGGATAACGTTATTATTGTTCCTGTGAGTACTGCTTTGAGAAGGATCTTCAGTTCTCCCAGGCCGGATAGTGTTGCAATGATATCCGTAAAGGCTGTAAGCGAAAATCACCTGGAGATAGCGCAGCAGCAGATCGAAAATCTCCTGACTGTTCGTCACAGAATAAGGCCTGGAGAGGAAAATGATTTTACGGTAAGAAACCTGACCCAGTTCATAGAATCAGCCAAGAGTGCCACCAATGTCATGACAATGCTTTTAATTGCTGTGGCAGGAGTGTCACTCCTGGTAGGTGGCATAGGCATAATGAACATTATGCTTGTATCCGTTACCGAAAGGACCAGGGAGATCGGCATCAGAATGGCTATTGGAGCTAAAAGAAAAGATATACAGCTTCAGTTCCTGGTAGAGGCACTTATTCTGTCAATGCTCGGAGGGATAACAGGTATTGTCCTTGGAATAGGTGGATCATGGGTCATCTCCAGCGGCTTTGGCTGGACTGTGCTGGTTTCCCCTGATTCAATAATTCTATCCTTTGGATTTTCAGCATTTGTCGGTATTTTCTTCGGTTATTATCCAGCCTGGAAAGCGTCTCTACTGAGTCCTATCGAAGCACTTAGACACGAATGATATGAAAAGGGAACAGGAAAAGGAAGGGTCTTTGTACTGTTATGACCTGGTACAAAATAAGATTTAAAAAATATTAAAAATGTTATTCTCTGATCCTGATTGAACTGGTGAAAACTTTGCGAAAATAAGTTCAGGGTTAATCCGGGTCTTGAATAAAAATGATCTCTGAACTGTTTTGAAACAAAGAAAATGTTTTGCCCACCCGTTTGTATTTCTGAGATATGAATTGTTCTTGATATCCTAAATGATCTACAATGATTGATGGGAGACCTTGAACACAGCAATGTAACTTGTCGTCCCATGAAGGAGGTAGACCTTAATGACATCTCAAGTTGAGGGGAAAAAAGATAACGGAGAAATGCTTCTGACCCTTCATATAACAGACCCGGTCGTGGTGGAGTATCTTCAGGATTTCCCCGAGGATGAAAGATCTGCAAAAGCAGGTGAAGCTATAAAGGTCGGGGTAATTGCCATACAATCAGCCTCTCCAACCCTTGATACCAGGGTTGTGGAGAAAAAATTCAGAGAAGTTGAGGAAGACCTGAAAAGTAACGTGGAATATTTCAGGAAAGAGATCCAGGAAAGAATGCAGGAATATTTCAAAACAGACAACGGTTCGGTTCCTCTTTTTATTGAAAAGCACTTTGGAGAGGATGGCAAAGTTTCCAGGATACTTGAGAACTATTTCAGTTCCGAGAAGGGAAAACTGGTGAATATACTTGAAGGTGAAGTAGGTCCCGAGAGCTATATCGGTCGCCAGATGGATCCCCTTAACAGGCAGGGACTGGTCACAAGGCTTGAAAAAGCAGTGGATGAGATTCTTAGGGAGAATTCACGTCAGATCCTTTCATCCTTTTCTCTGGACGAGGAAGACAGTTCTTTAAGCCGGCTTAAACGAAGCATCCGTGAGGAGATAGAAAAACTTCAGAAGATAACTGTAGACCATTATAGCGAGATAAGGGAGATACTTGGTACAGAAAAAGGCAGATCTGAAGAGGCGATCAGGGGAACCAGCAAAGGTCATGATTTTGAAAACTGCCTCTACGAGTATCTAGCTTCTCTCTCAAGGCAGCTGGATGATGATTCCGAAAATGTTTCAGGTTTAAAGGGTCTTGTTGCATATGAAAAGGTTGGGGATTACATAGCAAGACTTGGAGAAACAAGCCGTGCTCCAGGTAAGGTTATAGTTTTTGAGGCAAAAAAAGCAGCCAGTTATAACATGAAGAAAACTCTGGATGAGCTTGACAGGGCGAAGAAGAACAGAGGGGCAGAGATCGGTATTTTTCTTTTCTGCAAAGGGTATGAACCGATAGAAGCAGGTGATTTTTACAGACGTGGAAATGATTTCATCGTTACAGTTGATGAAAAAAAGCTGATGGACGGTGAGCAACTTCTTTTTCTTGAGGCTGCTTACAGGATCGCCCGTACTCTCATAGCAGCGAGATCAAGGGAAGAGGAGAAAAAGACAGTTGATCCTGAATATATAAATGCGGAACTCGAAAATATTACTACCGCAATGAAAAATGCTTCCGACATATATACAAAGGCAAGTACTATTCGTAACAGTGCTGATTCCATCGATAAGACCCTCAACAAGGTAATTGACAAGATCCAGCTTCACCTTGCAAATATTGGTGCCCATTTGCCATCATGAGTTCTCCTTATAACCGAAAATCTGTTTTTGAACTGCCCTCTCGGACTTAAAGAAGGTCCTTGAGGGCAGTTTTTTAATTGACACGAAGGATCATAAGTTTTATTATTATTTTTGTGATATAAAACATGTATATCATATAATGAAACATCAGGAGATGGCTATATGAAGAGGGAAAATCATGTACAGTCGGTGATCAGGGCTCTTGAGATCATTGAATGTCTGAATCAGAAAAAGGAACTTGGTATAACCGAGGTAGCATCATCTCTCAGTCTTGATAAGAGTACAGTTTACAGGTTGATAAATACCCTCAGATACAAGGGATATGTAAAACAGAATCCCCTCAATCACAAGTATTCAAATACTTTCAAGCTTTTTGAAATGGGAACGCTGGAGGTGGACCGTACCGGACTTATCAGGCGGGTTAATCCTTATCTGGAGTATCTGGCAGAGAATACTAAGGAAACAGTCAATCTGGCTGTCCTTGAGGGATCCTCGATATTTTATGTAGACAAGATCGAGAGTACGGAAGTCATAAAAGCTGATCTTGGTGTAGGGAGGAGCTACCCTGCATATTCAACCAGCCTGGGAAAAGCAATTCTTGCTTTTACTCCGGAAAAGAAAGTGGTCTCTCTTTTCAAGGACCAGGAATTCAAAACCTTTACCTCAAACACGGTAAGTTCACTTGACGAGCTTCTTGCACAGTTAAAAATGATCCGTAGAAGGGGATATGCCTATGATAACGAGGAGCTTATTCCGGGCCTTGCATGTGTAGCCGCTCCAGTAAGAAATTATGAAGGAGAACCTATGGCAGCAATAAGCGTAGCTTTTCCGAGGTACAGATATCTTAGTGGTTCTGAAGAGGAGAACAGGATAATCGAACTTGTTGGAGAGGTCACCAGGAAAATTTCCGAGGAGTTCGGATTCAGTTCCTTCTAAAAGGACAAGTTTTGAAATACCAGGGCATTATTGAAAACAAAAAATAAATATCAGGGAGGAATTTGAAATGGCAAAGAAAAAAGGAAGACTTGATTTTATTAAAATGAAGAAAGCAGGGGAACAGGTTGCATGGGTTACAGCCTATGATTTCCCGACAGCTTCCTTTGTGGAACAGGCAGGAATGGACATGATCCTCGTTGGAGATTCTCTTGGAATGGTAGTTCTTGGATACCAGGGGACGATACCTGTAACTATGGAGGATTGCATTCGTCATTCCCAGGCAGTAAGAAGAGGAGCACCTGACACTTTCTGCATAGGGGATCTGCCCTTTATGTCCTATCAGATCTCCGATGAAAATGCAGTCTACAATGCCGGAAGGTTTCTTAAAGAGGCGGACATGGATGCAGTCAAGCTTGAAGGCGGCAAACGTATAATCTCCAAGATGAAGGCAATTGCAGATGCTGGGATACTTGTAATGGGACATATTGGCCTTACCCCCCAGAGTTCAGGTGTTTTAGGCGGATTCAAGGCTCAGGGAAGAGATCCGGAGAGCGCAAGGGCACTGATCGAGGATTCTCTTGCTATCCAGGAGGCCGGAGCCTGGGCACTTCTTCTCGAAGCAGTCCCGCCGGAGCTCTGTCAGTTCATAGCGAAAAAGCTGGATATCCCCGTTTATTCAATAGGTGCGGGCGGTCCTTGTGATGGACAGCTTCTGATCTGTGGAGATATGCTTGGTATGTTCGAAGCATTTACGCCCAAGTTCGTTAAGAAGTATGCCAATGTTGCCGAGGTAGAAATAAATGCTTTCAAGGAATATGTGAACGATGTAAAAACTGGTCAATTCCCCACGGATGACCACTGCTACCATATTCTTAAAGACAGGGCCGATGAATACGAAAAAATGCTCAAGGAATTTGAGTAAGTAAGAATAAAAAGAAATAAAAAGGCCTCCGGATCCGGAGGCCTTTTTATTTCTTTTAACAGGTAATGTTTTTAATTCTTTTCAAATTCCGGACCTTCCAGGTCTTCTGCAACATTCTCGAGCAGATCAGGTATTTTCAGATGTTGAGGGCAGACTTCCATGCACTTGCCGCATTTTACACAGAGTGATGCGTGTGCTTTTTTGCCCATTATTCCGCTAAGCCAGAAGTAATACTGGCGTTTTGGATCTTCCTGGCCCAGGAGATGATAGCGATTGTAGAATTCGAAACATGTGGGTATGTCTACCCCTGCAGGGCAGGGCATGCAGTAACCGCAACCGGTGCATCCTACCTTTGTCAATTCGTGATATTTTGCCCCTGCCCGGCGGATCAGTTCAAGCTCATGGCTGGTGAGGATATCAACTTCTGCATTACTTGCGGAGGCTATGTTCTCATTTAGCTGTTCCTCTTCGTTCATTCCGGAAAGGACAACTGTAACCTCTGGCTGGTTCCATAGCCATCTCAGTCCCCATTCTGCCGGTGTTCTCTTTATTTCCGCCTCATCCCATATAGACTGTACGGGTTCAGGAACTGTTCTGACAATACTTCCGCCTCTGAGTGGTTCCATGATTATTACACCCAGTTCTCTGGAGGCTGCATATTTGAGCCCCTCTGTCCCCGCCTGGAATTCGGTATCAAGATAGTTGTATTGTATCTGGCAGAAGTCCCAGTCAAAAAAGTCAACGATATCTTTAAAAGTTTTCAGGTCATCATGGAATGAAAATCCAACATTTATAACCTTTCCCTTTTCCTTTGCATCTTGAAGAAATTCAATTACCCCGAGTTCCCTGATATTGTTCCAGCTCTGCTTTGAAAGAGCATGAAGGAGGTAATAATCTATGTGGTCCGTCTGAAGTCTTTCAAGCTGGCTGTCCAGAAGGTCATACATATCAGATCTTTCCTTTACGAGCCAGCAGGGAAGCTTTGTGGCCAGTTTTACCTTGTCCCTGTAACCATCCTGAAGAGCTTTTCCTACAAAGGGTTCTCCCTCTCCATCATGATATGGCCATGCTGTATCTATGTAATTGATCCCTCTGTCTATCGCAAGGCGGACCAGACTTGCAGCTTTATTCTCGTTGATAGTTCCGTCCTGGTTTCTGGGTAGCCTCATGCAGCCAAAACCAAGTATTGAAAGCTGATCACCATTTGCAGGCATTGTCCTGTAAAGCATTATTTCTTCCTCCCGTCGTGAAAAAATATATGAGTGTTTTTTTGTCAAACTGCTGATCAGGAAATAAGAGATGAAGAGAAAAGATATATCATATAGTTCTGCCACTATGACCCATATTTGTCAAGAAACGCAAAGGATTTCAATTTATATCCAAATATTTGTTGAGAGTTTTTTTACAATACTGTTATATAATTTTTCTATCATAATAATCCAGATATTATTGAAAAATTGCAATAATATGATCAGCAGGAGGGAAGAACATGAAAAAAGCTGAACTTTGTGAGGCTATAGCTCCATGCGGGCTGGATTGCATTCACTGCCCTTTATACGAGAAGAACATAACTGATGAAACCAGGAAAAAGATGATGGCAAGTACGGGTCTCAAACCTGAAGAAGTTGTCTGCCATGGATGCCGTTCGGGGGAAAGGTCTCACATTTGTCCTTCTGAATGTGCCACCGCATCCTGTGCAAAGGAAATGGGTGTAGATTTCTGTTTTGAGTGTCCCGATTTCCCCTGTGAAAAGCTTAGCCCGGCTTCGGACCAGGCTGAAAGGCTCCCTCACAACCTTAAAGTCTACAATTCCTGCAGAATGGGAAAAATGGGTGTTGAGAAATGGTTGAAAGAGGAGTCAAAAAGGTCCTGGGTCAGATATTTCAAAGGAAAAATGATAATGGGGAAGGGGCCTGTTTTAGAAACGGATCAGAATAGCTGAAATATTAGTTAAGAAAGTTTCAAATGGAAAACACCGTCTCTTTGCCTGAATATATTTAAAATTCTGGAGTTGAAGGATACACTGTTCTTTTACTTTACATTGCCGGAGGTGTTCATCTGCCATGGATATGATGCTTCAAAAGCTCGTAAGTAGTGTATCGAACGTTGAACTTGCTGAATTGACAAGCAGGTTGGTACAGATACCCAGCCACTGGGATGTGCCTTTAAAGGAGGTCGAAATAGTCAGGGCAGTAGCAGAATTTCTTGATTCCGAAAATATTCCCTATGAGCTACAAGAAGTGGAAGGAGAAAGATGCAATATCATTGCATGCCTCAAGGGGGAAGGGAGCGGGAGAAGTCTTTCCCTCGCCGGGCATCTTGATACTGTCCCTCCCTATAATATGAAAGTCGATCCCTTTGGAGGCAGAATAGAGAATAGCCGTGTATGGGGCAGGGGAACTGTTGACATGAAAGGACCAGATGCTTGTATGCTTCTCGCCCTGGCAGCTTTCAAACGTTCCGGGATAGAACTTGAGGGGGATCTTTTCTTTACCGGCCTGCTGGCTGAAGAGACCAACAGTGATGGGGCAGAGTCCCTTATTGAATCCGGTTTCAGGACAGATGGAGTTATCGTAGGTGAACCCTCCGGGAGCTGCTATTCCATAGGTCATAGAGGCCTGGAGTGGCTTGAGGTGGAATTTTCTGGTAAGACGGCCCATGGAGGGGTACCAGATGAGGGTGTCAATGCCATTCTTCAGGCCACAAAGTTTATCACCAGGGTCCAGGAAAGGATAGTTCCTTCCCTGAGAGAACGCTATCATCCCCATATGGGACCATCGGTAATGAATTTTGGCAAAATTGAGGGTGGTCTTCAGCCCAGTACTGTAGCGGGGAACTGTATTGTTCAAATGGACCGCCGTTATCTTCCATGGGAATCTGTCGCTACTATCATGAGAGAATACCAGGACGTTATAGATGAGCTTTCACAAGAAGATCCAACATTCAAGGCAGAACTTCGTCTTCTTGATATAGGAATTATGAACAGGTATGAACACGTAGCACTGGAAACATCTCCTGATGAACCCATAGTTGAAGCAATAAAGAATGCCCTTTCCCGGGTACATGGAAAATCTGCTGTATTGTCAAACAAACATGGCTGGACTGATGCAGCTCTCTTCAAACACTACGGAAATATGCCAACCGTTGTTTGCGGTCCTGGTGACCTGGTAAGGGCCCATGGTCCAGAGGAATATATCACCTTCACTGAACTTGAAGAGGGTTTCAGGACTTACCTCCTTGCTGTAATGGAGTTCTGCGGACTGGCCTGAAAACCAGAGAGGGCTGTCCATTTAAAAGACAGCCCTCTTTCTATTAATATGCCTTTTTACGGATATTATTAAATTCCTACTATGGAATTTGCAAAAGGATGCCCTGCTTCGAGTATTTCCACTGCTACTTCTGCGGCGATACGGGCAGCTTCCCCGCAGACATTGTGACATCCCTCAGGTACTTCCACCATTATTTTGTGAAGTTCCTCTCTCTGTTCCTCCGAGGTAAGATCAAATTCCCTTCCAAAGAGTTTATTCAGGATCTCTCTGCAGATGGTGGTTCCGTATCGCTCTTCAAATCTGTCGTAAAACCTGGTGAAATACTCCATTCCCCTTGTTGCCTGATCCTTCATTTCAAGGTCGTCTCTTCCCGCCAGAAGGCCAAGGAACATAAGGCATCCGCTTACAGCTCCGCATACATTGCCGTGTCTTGCAACTCCGCCTGCGAAAGCGGTTGAAGATCTGAGTACATCAGGGTCATGCATACCGAAGGCCTGCATTAGTGCCGAAAGAGTTGCCTGGCTGCAAAAATGGTAATTTTCCTCATTATATGTTGCCATATGTGCAGCTGCTTCAACTATTTCCTGGTAATATTCATCCATTTCCATGCCTCCAGTATTAGTATAAACTTGTCTTTGTATATTCTAACAGTCTTTTTCAGTAAGTGTCGCTTTTTGGATGGATAAAAAGGACTGTTCTGTTATGATACTTCATAATGCACTGTACCTGCCCCGTACGATCCGATGTTTTTTATCAGAACCCGGGAGTTTAAGAACTGGAGAATCAGCCATAATGATAAACATGCTTAAACCTGCAATACTGTCCCTGTCTCTTCTTACGATCATTTCAACAACTGCCGTGGCGCCTGCTCTGGGAGAGATAGAGGAATATTTCTACAATGTAGACAGATATATCGTTCAGTTCGTAGTTGTCATGCATGCAGTTGCAATAATACCTTCACTTGTTGCAGCAACGTGGCTGGCGGGTAGATTTACTAAAAAAAGGGTAGTGGTAGTCGGCCTTTTTCTCTTTGTGATATCCGGTGTCACAGGAGGCATGGTCAATAATATCTATGTACTTCTGTTCCTCAGGGCAGTGCTGGGAGTCGGACTGGGAATGGTGATCCCATTCTCTACGGCACTGATAGCAGATTTTTTTGAGGGAGAGGAGAGGCAAAGGCTAATGGGTCTGTCGAGTTCTCTCAACATGGTGGGAGGAATGTTCGCCCTCATCACCTCGGGATATCTTGCCACCTTTTCCTGGCGTTTTCCTTTTATGATATATCTTTGCGGTGTGCCTGTATTTATTATGATAGCTCTTTTCCTTCCAGATAAAAAGGACATGGTAGAAAAAGACGAAGGTAAAATAAAAACACCTTTTCCAAAACATGTTTATAAGGTTGCCTTTTTAATGCTCCTTTTAAGCACTCTCCTTTTTATTTATACTCCGACAATGGCACTTTTTCTAAAGGACAATGTCCTTGGAGACTCAAGGGTGGCTGGATTTGCCATAGCCTTTGCTACAACAGGCGGTATATTTGCAGGACTGTTCCTTCCCAGAACCCTCAGGCTTACTGGAAGATTTTTTGTCCCTTCAATGCTATTTGTGATAAGTATTGGTTTTCTGCTTCTTAATAATGCCGGAGTAATAGCCCTCGTCTTTGGAGCAACTTTCATTACAGGCTTTGGCAACAGGTCAATGTACCCGGTGTTTTTCCTCAAGGCGACCCAGGGGATCCCAAGATCCTATTCTGTGAAAGCCACGTCAATTCTTTCGGCTACAATATATATTGGCCAGTTTCTGGCACCTAACCTTCAGAAGTTTGTTGGATATGTATTCAATAATCCCTCTATCCGATTTCTGTATCTATTTGTTGCAGCCGTTACGTTCATAAGCGGTGTGTTCATAATGTCTCAAAAGATTCTGGATATGCTCAGAAAGTCTGCTGCAACTGAGACTAAAAGCCTGTAGCCTGGGGAATATACAGAATTAAAGACATTAAATGCCTGCCCTTTCTAAAAAGGTTTTTTTACAGCCATTTATTTGTAACAATGGTTACAGTATTGAGCGGTCTAATTCTTTTTCTGTATATATTTTTCTCCCGCTTCAGAGAGCATTAATACAGTAATAAATAGTTTTTAACCTGTTTTTGACAACCTGCAATTCAGGAGTATTATTGTTCAGTTATCAATAATAGATATCAATTCAATTTAGTGGAGGTATCTTATCTTGCAGATAGTTATAGTGTCTATGGCTACCTTCCTTGTAGCTGTTTTTATGACCATGGCCGGCAGGGGCGGGGGAAATTTCTATGTCCTTATCCAGGTAGCGGCGGGGGCATCCATGGGACTGGCAGCCGGGACCGGTCAGCTGATAATGTTCGCGACGTCCATGGCAGCCATGTTTATCTTTAATAAAAACAAGACAGTCTCATGGCATATGGCTATATTCATAGGTTTGACCACCAGTTTAATGGCATTTGTGGGAGGCCTCTCAGCCAGCCATTTCTCAGGAACAAGTCTCAAACTTGTTTTCTCCGTTATGCTGGTAATAGCCTCAATATTCATGCTCGTTAAAGTCAGGGAGAGAAAAGGAGAACTTCCTTCGGGGTTTGGTTTCTGGCGTATAAGCTTTGGTGAAGAGGACTATGTGATCAATTTCTGGATAGCCCTTCCGGTAGCTCTTGCAACGGGGTTTGTTGCCGGAATGGTAGGTGTTTCCGGAGGTTCTTTTCTGATCCCGCTCATGGTACTGGGTTGCCGTATTCCCATGCATGTGGCTGTTGGGACTGCATCGGTTATGGTCGCAGCAACAGCAGGAATGGGCTTCCTGGGACATCTTGCAGGTGGAGGAATAGACATGAGCTGGGTTCTTCCACAGCTTGTAACTGCTATGACTGGAGGTATCATTGGCAGCAGGCTTGCCCTTAAAACAAAGCCAGAGTCCCTTAAGATGGTATTTGCCCTGACTACTCTTATTGCAGCTGGACTAATGTTCTCCAACGCATTGTTATATTAGTTTTCCCTTGGAATATCCGGGATTTCTGGTTAAAACCTTGTGAAAATCCCGAGGGGAGTTTTATTTTAGTTTTCAGGAACAGTCCCTTTATTTTATTCCACCCAGAAGAGTGATCCCGGTAATGGAGTCTATGAGGAGACCCTCGGGATGAATGTCAACCAGTTCTTTCCCCGGTTTGAGGCTTGTAATTACTGTTTTCCCGATGATCTTACGACTTTCAAGGCCCTTATCAAGGGTTTTCAGTCCCCAGGTATTGTGGAGTATCACCGGTTCCCCTCTGTATGAGCCAAGATAAAGCATTACGTGCCCTCTTTTGTTGACGAGGGTGATGAAGGGTTTGCCTTCCCTTAGTATTGCCAGACTTTTTGTCCTGTCTCCCATCTTTTTGAGGCTCAAATTGATCCCTGATTCTGATTGTGCCGCAGAATTTCGGGGAAGCCAGATACCGAAGGGAAGAAAAATATCCCTGATAGTTGCAGAACAGTCCCGATTACCAAGATAGCCTCCCCATCCGTATGGTTTTTCCATAAAACTGTTGCAAACCATGGCGATATTCCAGCCAGTAGCAGAAACAGGGTGTTTTTTAAAGCTTCTGGCATTTACCAGGGAAGTGACCTCCCGGACATTTCCATCAGTATCTCTGACGGGAATAATAACTCCTGTTTTTGATATATATTTTTTCTTCACAGGCAGGATAGTTCCTGTATTTCCCATAAAATGGAAAGAATCCTTCAGATCCTTAACAGGTATATTATCCTCGATGAAAACACCAAGAGGAGCAGAAGTCCATCGGTTCATAAATTCGTCATCTACAAATGCGAGATCATGTATCTTTATCCATCCTGCAGCATAAGAGGTTTCACTCCATGCCCATTCTCCGGTCACCGAGAGGTGAGAAACAAATATTGGTTCTCCCGTATGGACAGCGGAATTCTGAATGTGATCAAAGGGATAGCCTTCACCAGGAAGATCAGGGTTGTAGAAAAAGGGTTTGTTTGTAGGAAGTAGCCTGAGGTTTGTTTCCCTGACGGTTACAGCTTTCTGGTTCAACCTTCCAAGATCAGTGAGGTTTGCCTCCGTCTTCAGGTCATCAAGCCATTGATCTGATCTGGGTCTGAGATTTTCGGCATATCCTTTTTTTTGAGCAAAATGCCTGAATATCCAGTCTTGAACATCGATTCCGTGTCGGGGTTTGCTTTGGGACCATGGGCTGAAATAGAGCTTCCTGAATTCAGAAAGATATTCAAGTTGATCATCCTGGTATATAAGTCTTTTATTATAATTTTCACGGAGATAGAAGAAGGGATCCTGGGGTAACCTTTTGAGATCCTCGATCTGTAGTTCTTTCGGGGATTTGTCATATTCTGATGAAAAGGCCAGATCATTAAATAGGACAGGCATGAGTAGGATCAGAATAATGAGGGTCAATTTTCGAAAGATATGTTTCAGCATGGCTATCATCCCTTCGATCAAAGTATTCAGGATATATTGTCTCATATATTGTATTAACAGACTTTGTATTTGCGCTTAACTTTCCTCTTGTAAATGTTAAACATATGACAATATTAACTGTTTTCAAAGATGATATAATTTTGTAAAGGCTACTTCAAACTCGAATTTAATTCAAGCGGGATATATATTTTAAGAGCATGAAAAAGTAATATATCTTTTCGGATCATTCCGTTAAAGGACAGAAGAAAATGATCTATAAAGCTCATTTTTCACCCAGGGATCTTATTACAGGCTTCAGCATGGCTACCATAATAATACCGTTTTCAATGGCATATTCTGTGAATGCGGGTCTTCCAGTCTCTTATGGGCTTTCTGCTGCGGCCATACCCCCACTGATGTATCTTTTTTTTGGAACTTCACCATACGTATCAGTTGGACCAGTGGCCATGCTTTCTCTCATAATATTTCAGGGATGTTCGAATTTTGCACTTCCTGGAACAGATGAATATATTTCTCTGGTTCTCCTGGTGACTTTCATGGTGGGTCTGGTGCAGTTTCTTTCGGGGCTTATAAGAGCAGGTTTTCTCATGTCCTTTCTTTCACAGGCGGTGATCAACGGTTTTACCTATGGTGCAGTTCTGGTGATCTTCACGAGTCAGTTCCGCCACGTTTTTGGTATAGATATTGATCCAGTTGGTTCAATGATCCAGATACTTTACAGGGTTTTCATAAATATAAGAGAGCTTAATATTTTATCATTGAGCCTTGGTGTTACTTCTATAGTTCTGATCCTTGTAATGGAGAAGAAATATCCACGTTTTCCCGCACCATTACTTGTAGTAGTTCTGGGAAGTGTTATGACTTATCTTCTCAGATTGGACGAAATGGGTGTAAAGATCGTTGGAGACATTGATACTGCCTTTCCTTCTTTTCCTCTTCTGATGAATAAGCTGCATCTTATCCCGAATCTATTACCTCTTACGTTGACCATTGTTGTTGTGGGAATGATGGAAACTGTCCCCATATCGCGTCATCTTGCATCAAGATCAAGGATGAAGTTCAGTATAGATGAAGAGTTAAAGGGGTTGGGTCTGGCAAACCTGGTATCCTCCTTTGTCAGAGGATATGTAGTTACGGGAGGAGTTGCCAGAACTCTTTTCAATTACAGGTCGGGAGTTATCTCAAAAATATCATCACTCATAACAACGGTTCTTGTAATGGTGACCCTTTTAATGTTCAGACATCTTTTTTATTTCATTCCCCAGCCAGTACTTTCTTCACTGATAATGTCTTCGGCCATTTCTCTGTTCATGACAGAGGATATTCGGTATATGTACAAAGCTGAAAGGGCAGATGGAGCAGTACTTATGATAACATTTCTTACAACAATACTGGTTGGAGTCCAGTGGGGCCTTACCCTGGGGATAATTCTCTCTCTAATCCTTCTACTCAAAAGACAGATCAAGCCATGTGCAGAAGAATGGGGTTATGAAAGAAACAAGGGTTGCTTCACCGAACTATGCAAATGCGGTGAAACTGGTGCTTTTAAGGAGGGAGTTATTCTCAGGGGCAAGGGGACTCTCCATTTTGCCAATTTTCACTATGTCGAAGATCCTGTCTATGAAAAGATAATGAACAAATCGTCACTGGAGTGGATAATTCTGGATCTTACAGAAGTTTCCAATATGGACGGTGTGGCTCTAATGAAGCTTGAAGAGCTAATGGAGATTTGCAGAAGTGACCTTGTTTCCCTGAACATTGCCGGGGTTCAGCCAGAGGTGGAACAAAGGTTAAGGAATCTGGGATGGTACGACAAATATGGGTACCTTATACACAAAGATCTGAAAAGTGCCATGGCAATTCTTGATACATCTAAAGAGTGAATTAACATCTATTCCGGTTTTTTTACTAAAAACAAAGGGATCCAAGGGCAGTAATACCGAAGATGCTTATAATTATCCCTGATATCCTGTTTATCCAGACCATTACAGCTTCTGTCATTTTCAGTTTTACAAGGCCAAAAAGAGAACTGAGGATGAACCACCAGACAGCTGAACCCGAGAATACCCCAATAACCATAAATATGGCTTCCTGTAAGCTGCCTGAACCAGTTCCCAGTCCAAGACCGGCAAATATGGCCGTAAAGCTGATAATTGTCATGGGATTGGCAAGAGTGAGAAAGAAGACAGAAGTAAAAGATCTGGCCAGAACGCCAGGAACTGGGGATCCTGGTCTATTGGTCATTGAAGTTTTTCTGGTCATCAATGTCTTTATGCCAAGATATATGAGAAAGACTCCTCCTCCGGATCTCATCAGGCTGGAGTTGTCCACAAGCAATGAAGCAAGTGATGTGAGACCTGCAGCGGCTATCATTCCGTAACATGCGTCTGCCGAGGCGGCGCCCAGTCCCGATACAAAACCATTGATAATACCATGGGAAAGTGTCCTTCTTATGCATATTATACCTATGGGGCCAACCGGTGCAGCAATGGAAAAACCCATAAGAGCTCCCTTGAAAAATAACATGCATAGAACCATATCTACCATAAGGGTTAATCCTCCCAGGGAGAGAAATTCTCCTTTTCAGTTGAAAGGATAATTGTGGTCCGAGTTTTTATCCTTTCGAGTTTTTCCTTTATTTCTCCGGTTATTATTCTTTCAAGATGTGCAGTATCTTTACACCTTACCTTCAGAAGGTAATCAAAGTCTCCCGTTGCATGATGACATTCCAGTATTTCAGGGAGGTTCCTTACGATCTCAAGAAAGATCTTTCTGTCAGAAGGTGTGTTCAGTGATATTTCAATAAAACATAGCAGTGGATAACCTGTCCTGGAAGGATCTGTCCTGACTGTAAAACCTTTGATCATGTGCTGTTGCTCGAGTTTTTTTATTCTGTCTGATACTCCGGGGGATGAAAGGCCAGTCTTTTGAGCCAGTTCCGCCAGTGTTATCCTTCCGTTTTGTGCAAGGGTGCTGAGTATCTCTTTATCCAGAGGGTCCATATTCCCGCCTGCCTTCCTATTATTTTAAAATAGACAAATAACGCTAATATTATAAGCTAAATACCACTAAACGGTTTATATAATAAGCATAATAAGTAAAATATATTATCTCTGGAAATAAAAGTCAATTATTTAAGTGGAATAAATGGGAATATTTTCAGTTTATTTTTGTATGAACTTTGTTTCTTCTCTTGCGGACTCTTACTATTCTCCAGAGAGCTTTTATAAAGGAGGTTCTTCATAAGAAGTCAGAGAATCTGAATAAATTAAGAAAGAGGAATAACTGTTATTTCCCAAAGGAGGAGAGAAAGAATGAATAACAAACAGATAAAACTGCGTTCACTTTTACTAATGTCTATTCTTGTCACCACATTTATTGCTTTTTCTGTAGCGATCGGTATTGTTTCTTATAAAGCACGAAATCTTGCTTTGCGCAACGCTGGGGAGATCGCGGAGGAAATGGGTAGTCATTACGCCCTGCAGACCAAAAGTTTTCTTGACAATGCTTTGGGTAAAGCTGAGGAATTGGGTTTGATCCTTGAAAGTATGGTTGAAACGGGTATTACCGACAGGGATTCGGTCATTCTAATGCTCCAGAAAACATTAAAAATGAATCCTTCTTTTTTCGGCATCTGGACCTGCTGGGAACCAGGTGCATTCGATGGATCTGATGAAAAATTCGTGGACAGTCCATTGCATGATCAAACAGGAAGATTTATTCCCTATGTTTACAGTTCAGGGGATCAAATAGATATGACCGCTCTTGAGGATTATGATCAGGAAGGCAAGGGGGATTATTATCTTCTCGCAAAAAGGTCTGGCAGTGATGTTGTAATGGATCCATTTAACTATGAGGTCGGTGGAAAAGAAGTACTAATGACAACAGTAACAGTCCCCGTAAAAAGAAATGGCAAAGTCCTGGGAGCAGTGGGTATCGATATTTCACTTGATGCTTTATCTTCCATGATAAGCGGAATAAGGCCTTTCGATGTAGGTTATGCCACTCTTATATCGAATAAAGGTACTCTGGTTGGTGATGGACTTGATCCAGCAATGGGAGAAAATCGTGTTGGCAAGGGGCTTGATCTATTCCGTAATAAGGATGATCTTGAAGCTGTAAAGAATGGGAAATTTATTAATAAAAGATCTTTTTCCTCTAATTTTGATGACAACATGTTACGTCTTTATTTGCCTATTCAACTGGGAGAGACAGATAGACCATGGTCATTGAACATAAATATTCCTGAAAAGAAGATAAATGAAGAAGCTCAAGCTATTGCGATCAGCGGGATAATTACAGGTATAATATCCCTTCTTATTATATCTGCTGTTCTTCTTTTGCTTGCTGCAAGAGTCTCGCGACCAATTTCTCTTGCAGTAGAAAAAATGAAAAATGTCGCCAATGGAGATCTGACTGAAAAGATAGGAGAAAACTTCAAGATCCGGGAGGTCACGGAGTTAAAGGAAGCAATAAACACTATGATCCAGGATGTTTCCGGGTCTGTGATGGAAATTCGCCAGGTATCTGATGAGGTTAGTATTAAAGCGGAGGAGCTAAGTGCTGCATCAGAAGAGTCCACAGCAGCCATAGAAGAGGTTACTGCTCTAACGAACAAAACAGCTGCTACAACTCAGGAGGCTGCATCTTCAGTGGAAGAGACCAATGCCAGCGCTGAGGAAGTCTCTAATGGGGCACAGTCTGCCGCACAGGCAGCATCTGAAGCTGGGGAACATGCCTCACAGATATCATCTGCAGCCGATGAGGGGGGTAGAGAACTGGAGGAAATGATGGCCCTTATCAGGGAGGTAGAAAATGCAGCCAGTAGTGTTGGAAGTGCTATTAATGATCTGGCCGGTTCTGTCTCGGATATATCAAGTTTTGTGGAAATAATTACCCAGATCGCTGATCAGACCAACCTTCTGGCCCTGAATGCAGCTATTGAGGCTGCAAGAGCAGGAGAGGCCGGCCAGGGATTTGCTGTTGTTGCAGAAGAGGTTAGAAAGTTGGCAGAGCAGTCTAATGGAGCTGCAGCCAAGGTAGGAAAGGTTATCGGGGAGATCTCCCAGAAAACTGACAATGCCATGGAAGATCAGAATAAGACTGGAGTTCATGTCCACCAGCTTGTCCAGAAGGCGGAAATAACTCACCAGTCAGTTCAGGATGTTGTGGAAAAGGTGGGCACAATCTCTGACAGTATTCAGACCATAGCTGCCACCATGGAGGAACAGTCAGCGAGCACCGAAGAAATGACTGCGGCAATGGAGAATATTGCCAGTTCTGCCCAGGAGGGTGCCAAAAACGTGGAAAATATAAATGCCTCCATGGAAGAGCAGGGCAAAGTTGCTGAGACAATAGCTCATGATTCCGAGGTACTGGTAAATCTTTCAAAAAGGATGCAGGAGTCAGTGGTAAGGTTCAGGGTGGCCTATGAAAAGAATAGCTGATATTTATTAGATAGTCGTAGTTCTGTTTTCATTAACAGGGGCCAGGGAGAATATCCCGGCCCCTGTTTTAATTTGGGGTTAAAATTCAAAAGGTCGACAATGTAGACAAGGTGATGTAGTATTTTTGAAATAGATTATCATTATTCCAAGATTGTGAAAATTTAATCTAAAGTCTTGAGATAAGAGGGGAGGCCGGGCCGTATATCAGTTATTTGTATGTTTGCTATCCCAATAAATTTATGACAGGAGTGTGAAATCATGAATAAAGAAAATCTGTTGCCAGTTTCTATAATCGTTCTTATAAGCGGTGCTATGTTTTCTTCCCATTTCGGAGTAGGCGATCTGATATTTCCTCCCATTCTCGGTAGAGATACCGGTACAAGCTGGTTTACCGCATCAATGGGTTACGCAATAATAAATAGCGTTGGTGTATGGCTTGCCTATCTTGCATGTGCACACCAGAACCAGTCTTTGAGCGGTCTTGCTACAAGGACCCTGGGAAACTTTTTCGGGAAGATCTATACTGCCATTCCTATTCTTATTACGGTTTTTTTCATTCTTCCCCGTGTAGCATCTGCCACTCATGAGATGGCTGTTCTTCCTCTTTTTCCGGGGATCCCGCTTTGGGTCTCTCTGGCAGTATTTTTTCTCCTGAGTTTCTACATAGCCTATACAAGAGCCACCGTAATGGACAAACTGGGGAAACTTCTTGCTCCTGCGTTGATACTTTTTGTAGTGATATTAGTAATAAAGGGAATATCTTCCCCATTGTCTGTTCCAAACAGTCCAGGTTCCGCAACGGCATTGAAGGATGGAATGCTTAATGCCTATAACACAATGAACGCGATTGCAGCTCTTCTTTTCGGGGGGTGGGTTCTTCATGAGCTGGGCATGAGAAATATTTCTACAAAGCAGGCTCAGGACAGGAACCTTAATATCATTGGGATCGGTACCGCAGTTTTGCTTGGAATAACATCAACGGTGCTTGTTTATCTCGGTGCCACTTCGGGTTCCCTTTTTCCGGATGCTCCCATCGGTGTGCTTTCCACCGAAATAGCTACAGGTCTTCTTGGACAGGCTGGTCTCGTGAGCTTTGCCATAATCATGGGTCTAAGCTGCCTCAGTACCTCAGCTGCTATTACGTCCATGTCCGGTGACATGTTCAGAGAGATGTCCGGCGATAAACTTCAGTACAGAGTGATAGTTATTGCGAGTACTATCATTGGTTTTACCCTTGGTCTTGTGGGGCTCAGCAGGATAGTGAAATATACGGTGCCATGGCTGGTCCTGCTTTATCCATCAGTGATCGTTCTCATTCTGACTGCTCTTTATTACAAATTTGACAGGATACGGAGGGCAGTAACAGTGGGTATGATCGTGGCTCTTGTTTTCGGACTGGGAGATATGTTGAGCTTTTACGGGATGACGGGAAATCCCATAACTTCATTTGTTTCCTCTCTTCCTTTAGGTGATCAGGGGATAGGCTGGGTCTTACCAACTATAGCTGTAATGGTTATTGCCCAGATCTTCCTTCGTCCAAAATCCGGAGATATACAACCGGAGAGTGAAGAGGCATGAGAGAAAAGGTAAGATCCTTTGTTTCATCGAGGATCAAAAAAGGGTTTTATTCAGGAAGTCAGGTACTTGTAGCACATAAAGGCGAAGTGCTGGTGGATCTTTCAGAAGGATATATGTTCCAGGGTTCAGAGCTTCCGGCTGAAAAAGTGACTTCCGAGACCCTTTTCAATGTTGAATCCATAACCAAGGTAATGGTTACACTGCCTCTGGCATTCCACCTGATCCAGGAAGGAGAGTTATGCCTCGAAGATCGCGTAGTTTCTTTTATCCCGGAATTTGGGACTGATGATGAAAAGAAAAGGGTTACCATAAGGGATATGTTGAACTTTACAGCAGGTATACCGCTTGAGGATCCTCACGGTTGTGAGAAAGCTGCTTTTGAGGATGATCAGAAGCAGGCCTGGAACCTGCATTATTACCAGGATCTTGTAACAAGTCCGGGTAACAGGGTTTTTTACAGTGATGTTTCCTGCAGAATATTTGGAAAGGTTATTGAAAAGATCCTTGGGCAGGACCTTCATGCTGCTTCACGTGAACTTATCTTTCATCCTCTTGGAATGAAAGACACCATGTTCAATCCTTCCTGCAAGAGAAACTGTGCTGCCACAGGAGTTTCTGACAGGGGGAGAAGGCTGAGGGGGGAGCTGACCCAGGATCTTGAACATTATATGGGAGAGGTTCTCGGATCTGACGGTGTTTTTTCAAATGCGATGGATATGCATGTTTTTTCAGAGATGCTTCTCAATGGGGGAACCTATGGGGGCAAAAGGATCCTTGGTGAGGTGACTGTTGAAAAAATGACAGGAGAGATTTCCAATGCATCCCTTTTTGATGATCCGACTTCTTATCTTCAATATATCCTGAGCGGACCCAAGGTCTGGTTCTGGGAATATGCTTCCTCGCCGTGGTCATTCTTTGGGGACCTTGTTTCCTCCAAAGCTGTTGGTAAAATGGGAGGGGCAGGAACATTTCTCCTTGTTGATCCGGAATATGATCTCGTTATCGTATATCTAACCAACTATGGCCAGCCCGAAAGAACCCTGGCTGGTGATGATGCATGGAACAAATTCCAGAGTGAGATAAATATGATGGGTCTTTGCAATCTGGTTATCGGAAACCTACCCCATTTTTAGCAGTCAATACTTGTAGAACAAATATAGTTGCAGGGGAGGGTTTTAATTACTCTTCCCTGTTTTTTATAACCAAAGGGTCTCCTGAACAACTATCGTGCCAGTTCTATTATGGCAGATGCAACTATTTTTGTATTTTCAATTATCTCCGTTATTTCCCAGCATTCATCAGCTTCATGGATATGGTAAGATTTGCCTGGAAACTCGGGGCCGAAAGCCAGGATGTTCGGCATAGCTTTGGCGTAAGTTCCACCGCCGATTGCTAGAGGTTTTTCATCCTTTCCCGTTCTATCCCTGTAAACTTTCATAAGTTTTTGAACAAGATCACTATCCTCAGGTATATAAAGCGGGTTCGCTTTCTGGTCAACAGACAGGGATATGTCTTCATTTTTAAAAGTTCTTTTAAGAGCTGGCAGCACATCTGTTTCCTTATATGTTACGGGATATCTCGGATTTATTGAGAAATCCATTATTCCGTCGTCTACTTCAATGGTTCCCCAACAAAGCGATGTGTAGCGAGAGACTTTGTCGTACAGGCAGATTCCAAGGTTTTCCCCATGATTGTCAGTTCCTATAAGCCTGTTGAGTGTTTTCAGTTTTTCCCCCTGTTCCCCGCTGATCCCGAGAGTAAGAAGGAGTTTTACTGTCCAGGCTATCGCGTTTATACCTGTCTCTGGAATGCTTCCATGGGCAGAAACTCCGTTAACCGTTATTTTTAGATCTCCTGTAGCATCCTCACATAAAGAAGCGGATGTCCCTTTGGGTCCCTCCCAGTTATTCACTGTGAATCTAACTTTTTCAACAATATCCTCTGAAACTTGTAAAACCGTTTCACAATGAGCTGGTACAACGTTGGCTGCAGTTCCACCCTTCATGGACAATATCCGGATTTTCCCTTCAGACTTAAAAGGAGTTCGGCAATGACAGAGGAGGATACCCTTTTCTCCATTGATAAGTGGGTAATGTGCATCAGGGGTAAAACCTGCGACAGGTATTTCCTGTCCAGCTCCTACGTATTTCTTTATTGCGCTGCTTCCACTTTCCTCGTTGGTACCCGCAAGGATCCTAACCCGGTGTTTGAGGGGTATGCCAGCCTCAATTACAGCTTTAAGGGCGAAAAGGGAGCATATAAGGGGTCCCTTATCATCCACAACTCCCCGTCCATATATCTTCCCATGATGGGTCTCGGCAGCATAAGGGGGAAAGGTCCATCCATCTCCTTCCGGGACAACATCAAGGTGTCCAAGGATACATACCATCGGGTCTTTTGCGTTGCCATATTCAGCCCAGCCGACCATATTCTCGAATATTCCTGTTCTGAAGCCATTACGTTGTGATATGTCCAGAAATTTATCAAGAGCCAGTTTTGGTCCCACCCCAAAGGGCGCACCCTGCTCAGGTTCTCCCTTTACACTCTTTATTGACACAAGTTCCCTGATAGTCTCAATTATTTCTTTTTCAAAACCGTCAATAATTCTATCGACTTTCTTCATCCGGTTAGCTCCCCCTTAAATTTTTCCTCATATGCTTTAAGTTCAATTCTAACACCATCCTTGTCCGGTACTGTCACAGGTGGGAGGAATAGGCTTCTTTAAATCCATCAGGAATAATCCGGGAAAATGAAAGGTGAAAAATTAGCAGAGTCAAGAAACAGATGATACGGAGTATGTATTGAAACCTTATCGGCAATAGAAGATCGGCAACAGAAAAAAGGTTCTTTGCGGGACAAAACTTCCCGAATCTATCCTGGCTACTTGACATAATTTTCAAAATTTAGTAGGTTGTAAAGGTCGAACTGTCCTACAACCTTACATATATACATAGCTATTCTTCTTGCAGGATAGATCAGGGGAAGTAAAGTTGCAGGTTTTGACTGAGATCCAAGTTTCATGAAGCAGATACGGAAAAGACCCAGATTAATTAAGGAGGAAAAAGAATGAGAAAAGTAGTGTCACTTTTGGTAATGGTATCGCTGATCCTTTCTTTAGGTGTTGCATGTGCATTTGCAGAACAGCCCCAGGTTGAGTGGAAATGGGCACATTATCAGCCAGTAGATTCTCTGGTTGATAAATTGACCAATTCAATGAAAGAAGAGATCGAGGAAAGAACAAATGGAAGCATTGAAATTACTGTCTATCCTGCTAACCAGCTTGGCGACTGGATGGAAGTTTCTGAACAGATCATGCGTGGTGCTGTAGATATTGGAATTCTTCCTGTTTCTCCTTCCTATGATGCTACTCTCCAGGTAAGGGTACTTCCATATTCTGTTATGAACTGGGAAGAAGCCAGGGAAGCATACCTTGGAGATGATCCTTACCTTTTCGATATCATGTCTGATGCTATGGACGGTATAGGTCTCAAAGCTCTTTCAGTTGTGGCAGCCGGTTTCGGCGGCGGCGGTTTTGCTTCTTTGCCTGAATTTGACGTTCTTGCTCCGCAGGCAGACAAAGAGGGTTACAAAATGCGTTTCCCTCCCGGTAACCAGGCATGGGAAAATCTTGTAATTGCTCTTGGTTTTACTCCGACACCAGTGCCATGGGGTGAACTTTACATAGCTCAGCAGACGAAACTTGTTGATTGCCAGATCGGCGGACAGCCTTACAATACATGGTCCTCATTCAGAGATGTTACTGAACTCTGGGTTCAGTACAATACACATTTCCAGAATTCTTTTGCATACATGAACAAAGAGGCATGGGAAGAATTGAGCCCTGAGCAGCAGGAAATAGTACAGGACGTCACTTCCAGATATGCTGACAAAAGCTTCGAGATGGCAATGGATGAAGATCAGCAGTACCGTGACAAGATGGAAAATGCTGGTATAAAAGTCGTTGTCCCCTCAGATGAACAGCTTGCAACTCTTGCCAATACAGTTCGCAGCAAGGTATGGCCGGAAATGGATAAGGTTATCGGCAAAGAAGTAATGGACATAATGAGAAAGCACGCAGGACTTCTGGACTAATTTAGCTAAGTTCCATTCTTAAACGTATTCAGGGCGTTGATCTCAATTTTTCAGCGCCCTGATTTTAGTTATAACACCCTGGATCACAGAAATCCCAAGTTAAAAATATAGAGTGAAAGGGGCCATTTCAAAGTTGAAAAATCTTGCTAAGTTTCTTTGGGTAGCATTGATAAAGATCCAGAGAATAATCATGCTCGTGGCAGTAGTGATCTCAAGTACTGCTGTCTTTTCAGAAGTTATAATGCGATATGTGTTTCATGCTCCCCTTGTCGGAATAGAGGAGCTTGCGGCATATGTTGCGTTCTGGATGTATTTCATAGGAGCATCATACGGGTCTTACGAGAGAAGCCATATAAAAGCAGAGCTTACCCATCTTATATTCGGTAACACAATAAATTACGCGAGATGCCGTGCCTTTACCAGTTTTATTTCATTTGCTGCAGCTTTGTACATTATCCCGTGGGCCTGGGATTACACGGTGTGGGGTTTTGTGCGTAACGAGCAGTCCAGATCAACCCTTCTTGGGAGCACCTATCCGGTAGTGTATTTCCAGATCAGTATTTTCATAGGTCTGATGCTAATGAGTTTCTATTTCCTGGTGGAATTCATTCAGTGGTTCAGGATCATCAGGTCCCGTTCCGAAATTCCTGAAGAAATGCGCTCTGCAAGAAAGGAAGCTGAATCATGGATCTAATAATCGTAGCTTCGCTGGTAATATTTACAATATTGATATTTACAGGAGTACCCATACCATTCGGATTCCTTGTTTCAACTATTTTTCTGAGCATAACAAAAGGAATAGAGCCTTCTTTTCTTTTACCAGTAGGTTTTGCAAAGATGAATTCCGTTACACTCCTTAGTCTGCCTTTCTTCATTGCGACTGGTTACCTAGTTACAGGTGGAAGCATTGCCAGGAGACTTATCGATTTTGTCAATGTCTTTGTCGGCAGGCTTTCGGGTGGCCTCGGTGTTGTCGCAGTAATAGTCTCCTGTGTCTTTGGAGCCATCTCAGGTGCTGCCGCTTCATCCGTTATAGCTATTGGTACTATCATGATACCCCAGATGGAAAAACATGGTTATCCGAGGGGTTATTCTGCAGCTCTTATAAGTTCTTCCGCCGTGCTAAGTACAATGATACCTCCGAGTCTGGCAATGATAATGTATGCCTTCGTTACGGGGCAATCGGTTGCTGCATGTTTTCTTGCAACTATAGGTCCAGCGATTCTACTTGCGACCATGTTTTCAGTAGCAAATGTCTTTATGGTCAAAAAGCTGCCCTCAGTTAAGGTGGATCCTAAAAGGCCTTTCGATGAACAGATGAAGATGGTTGGCTCAAAATCCAGATCGGCCTTTGGAGCACTGCTTCTTCCTGTGATGATCCTTGGCGGTATCTACGGCGGGATCATGACACCTACTGAAGCAGCAGCATCAGCAGTTTTCTATGCCCTTGGGATGAGTATTTTTGTCTACAAAGAGATGTCGGTCGGGAATGCCCTGTTTCAGCTGCGTTCTTCAGTTGTTACGACCGGAACGATGATGCTCATGACTTTTTTTGCAGCTATTCTAAGTCGTATATATACCATGGAGCAGGTCCCGCAGCAGATAGCCCAGCTTCTTCTTGGCGTGACCGAAAATAAAATTATACTGATGCTAATGATCAACCTTTTCCTGATTTTTGTGGGAATGATCATGGATGAACTCAGCGGGATCTTAATGGTTACCCCTTTGCTTTTCCCTATAGTCCTGAAACTCGGGATACATCCCATTCATTTTGCTGCAATCATCGGCTCGAATCTTGGAATGGGTATGATGACCCCGCCTATGGCAGGAATTCTGTATATAGGTGCCCGAACAGGAGGGGTGACGATAGATAAAATGATGAAACCGGCAATGATCCTGATCGTTTTCTGTTCTATACCTGTCATTCTTATTACGACTTTCTGGGCTCCTCTTTCGATGTATCTGCCAACTCTGGCAGGTTTTGTACACTGATCAGTTTTTCTGATCAACAAAGAACATGAAAGGTGATGTGAACAATAATGCGCGTAGCTTCTATTGAGATAATCGAGACATGTATTCCTCTGAAAAAGGCATACAAACTTTCTAAAAGATATGGTTACCTTAAAGATACAAAGCCGATCCTGGTCAAGGTCAGCACTGATGAGGGTCTTGTGGGTTATGGTGAAACAGATCCCATGGGTAAATTTACAGGAGAAACGCCTGAGACAGTCGCAGCTGTTCTCAAAGAAGATCTTGCACCTGCAATAATAGGAGAAGATCCCGTAAATATAAATATGATGCATCAGATAATGGAATCCATGGTCCGTGATAATCACATGGCAAAGGGGACCATTGATATGGCCTGTTATGATCTCCTCGGTAAGGCTGCAGGTCTTCCACTTCACAATCTCCTTGGAGGTAAACTTTACGAGGAGATCCCCATCATGGGATCTATCGGTGGGGGTACAATTGACGAGACAGTTACAGCTGCAGAAAAAGTCAGAGATCAGAAATATCATTCTATCATGGTTAAAGTCGGAGGAGATCCGATCCATGACGCTAACAGGGTTCTTGCTGTAAGGGACGTCCTGGGCAAGAACTTCCCCATCATAGTTGATGCAAATCAGGGATGGGATTATTCTTCTGCCATGCAGTTCATAGAAATAGCCAGAGAGGCCGATCTAAAACTTTTTGAGCAGCCTCTCGATGCAGAAAATCTTGAAGGTATGGCTTCGATAAGGCAAAAATGTGGAGTTCCTGTCTCTGTAGATGAAAGCCTTTTGTCATACAGGCATGCTCAGGAGGTCATCCGGCTCGGGGCAGCTGATGTTTTCAGCATCAAGGTGTGCAAGAACGGTGGAGTCAAACATTCTCTCGAGATAATTGAGCTCGCCAGAAGTAAAGGGATCGACATTCTGTTCAATTCTATGATAGAAGAAGGTATAACCCAGGCAGCATCCCTGAATATAGCTCTTACAGTATCCAACCTTTATGAGTGGGGGCATGCCTATTTCTCTCCTCTTCGTCTGGACGACGATATAACCGATTACGTCAGTAATATCGTTGAGGGGAAAGTAAAGGCCACCACAAAACCAGGACTTGGTGTGGATATTCGTGAAGATGTACTTGAAAAGTATGTAACAGGAAGAACACTTGTAACAAAAAGTGCATAATATAAAGTAAGCCGGGTTATTATAA
Source organism: uncultured Synergistales bacterium (assembly GCA_964410915.1). GTDB lineage: Bacteria > Synergistota > Synergistia > Synergistales > JAFGMB01 > CAZFJG01. Next base: position 106,694 of record CAYPIU010000003.1, read on the forward strand.
CCCGGCTTATTTCTTATTTCCTTTAGATCTTGTATTTTCACTATCTATTCGCCAGTATTGAGGACTTCCTTCATTCTAAGGACATGATCTTTCATTACCTTGACTGCTTTTACGGGATCTCGCCGGGAAATAAGGTCGAGTATCAGCTCGTGTTCATTCATAAGGCCTTCCCAGGTATCGAGAGGTAGATCCAGGTATCTGTGACGTTGTGCATTAAGTTCTTCTCTGATGGAGTTGAGAAATTTTACTGCCAGACTGTTTCCGGCAATCTCAGCAAGTATCCTGTGGAATTCCGCCCGGGGTTGAAGACTGGATTTTGAGAGATCACGTCCGAACTGTCGTTCTTTTTCAATGATGGCCTTGAGACGTTCAAGTTCGTCGTCCGAGGCTCTTTCGATGGCCCAGAGAACAGTCTGCGTTTCAAGCATGATCCTTATTTCCATAAGCTCCATTACGGAGACTTTTTCGGACAGGTGTTCGGTCAATTCCCGGTTCGTTATCTGGCAAAGAGCATCTTCTGAAATAAAGGTTCCCTGTCCAGGTCTTGCTTCGATTATATTGAGTATTGAAAGGGCTTTAAGGGCTTCCCTTATACAGTTTCTACTAACCTGGAACTTCTCGGCAAGTGAAAGTTCACCGGGTATTTTCTCGCCGGGATTCCAGCGTCCATTCTTTACTGCTTCAAGGATCTGTTTCAGAACATCTTCGTAAAGAGTCGATTTATTAGCTGGCTTGAACATTATTTCCCTCCTGGTTCTTGTGGATGGAGCATGTTGATGTAAAATCCTGATCACGGATTGTTTACTATATTTCTTTGTATATCACGTTATCTCAGATCAACCTTAACATCAATATTGTAACAGATAAATGTAGGACAGATATACATTTAAAATAAAGGAGGAGTTAATATGAAAGAAATTGCAGTTCTTGGAGCAGGTAATGGGGGGCAGACTCTAAGTGCCGACCTTGCCTTAAGAGGTAACAATGTCAGGTTATATGAACATCCGTCTTTTGCTGAAAAACTTGAGTTAATAAGAACACAGGGAGGTATCCATCTCAAAGGTGCCATTGAAGGGCTTGGTAAGCTCAACTTGGTATCTTCTGAAATGAATGAGGTATTGAAAGGTGCAGAAGTTGTCTATGTAGTGGTCCCTTCTTTTGCCCAGATGCCAATAATGAAAGAGGCACTGCCATTCCTCGAGGACGGTATGAAAATTATATTTATACCGGGAAACTTCGGTTCTCTTGAAGTGCTCAAACATATGGAGGAAAAGGGCATTAAAAAGGACATTATATTAGCCGAGACAGATACTCTTCCATATGCCTGCAGAGCAGAAGCACCAGGTGAGGTGCATGTATGGGGGCTCAAGACAGGAATGTCGGTTGGAGCTCTTCCAGCTAAAAGGACAGAGGAACTTCTTGCACATATTCAGCCGGTATTTCCAATACCTCTCAGGTCGGCTGAAAATGTTCTTGAAATAGCATTTTCCAATCTCAATATGATCGTACATTGTGCTGCGGTTCTTCTCAATATTGGAAGAATAGAATCTACCAACGGTGATTTCCGGTTCTATACAGATGGCATAACCCCATCAGTTGGAAGACTCGAGGAATTGATCGATGCCGAGAGGGTAAGGGTTGGTAAGGCTTATGGTCTTGATCTTGTTCCTGCAGTTGAATGGATAAAGAGTGCCTATCCACTGGAGGGAGACAGTATCTATAAACTGCTTTCCGGTAATCCTGTCTATGCCCAGCATGGTCCAGATGCACCCAAGACAGTGAAGCATAGGTATATAAGGGAAGATGTTCCCAATCTTCTTGTCCCTCTGATCAGCTTTGCGAGGGCGGCTGGTGTGCAAACCCCTCTCACTGATAGCCTTGTAACTCTTCTATCTGCTATTAATGACGAAGACTATATTGAACTGGGCAGAAACCTTTCAAGACTTGGTGTTGAGTGTAAAAGCAGTTCTGAAATAAGTGAAATGATCTCCTGATAATTCCGGAACAGGGAGCATTCAGTAAGCTGCTCCCTGTTCTAATTTACATTTATTCCTGATTCTTTCAGTTCAATTTTGTGTTGGTGGTCCAGTCAGCTTTTTTAACACAGTTTCTTTTCCAAACCATCGAACCAGAAGTAATCTTCATCAGGCCGGTAAAGGTCTTTCATCCCGAAGGGTAGATCACTTGCAAAAACAATTCCCTTTTCTTTTTCCCATTTAAGCATGTCCCTGTTACCCTTCTTTACGAAAGGTTTTCCATCATAAAATCCGAAGAAATTAGATTCAAAGACCTGCAGGCTTTCAAAGAGAGGCATTTCCATTTCAGAGATCATCTCAAGTATGAAGGCACTGTCTGTTACACCTTTGATCCCAGCAAGTCTGGAAACCTCTTTTTCATTCCCGTTAACAGCCGCAATGATCTCTTTTTTGCCCTGGATATGGTAGGGATGGCAGTTTTTATCAGAAATGGAGCCAGCGCTTGCTTCTCTCGTATGAAAGAGGAACCAGTCATATACATCGGATTCCATTACATGTGCTATAGATGACACTCCAAGATCGACTCCTTTTTCAAGTTTTTCAAGCTTTCCGTTCCTGAACGTTGCGTATCCATTTCCATGTCCGCCATCCCTTAGTTCCAGGGCAGCAAGATATTCTTCAATCGTGGAACATCCAGGGATACTCTTGAGAGTTTCACGAAGTTCATTGACTCCTTCATGGTTTGCCATAAAGATCCTGCACATCTGAATTCACCTTCCTGTTTTGTCGTTATTCTTTCTCGCAAAATATTTCCGACTCTCTCTTTAGAGCATAACTTATTGATAATATCATGTATCTGTTAATACATTTCTGTTTTTATAAGTCATTTAGGTTGAATCTTGACTGCTTGTCATCTCTAATAAAACGATTATTTACAGAGTTCTTCCAGTGAAGAGGGGTGAACGAGTGAGTAAAGATTTAATACAGGTCCCTTAGTTGAGAAAAGCCTCTTCCCACTCCTGATGTACTGATCGAGAGGATACGACGTATGAAGAATATGGGGACAATAAACTTACAGCAACTGATATCTTTGACAGATGCCTGATATGAATTATCATTAAAGCTCTATATCTCTAAACTTGGCAATATACTGTGGGATTAGTTATATTTGGCAAAAAAACAAGGAGGAATATCACAATGGGCGTTTTACCTGAGTCAGTAAGCAAGGCGTGGAACCAGAGAGATGGTGCAGTAGTTTTTACAACAGTGGATGAAAATGGGAACCCCAACAGTATTTACGCTACCTGTGTGGGGAAATTCAGTGAAGATACACTGGTTGTGGCGGATAATTATTTTGATAAAACAAGAAAAAATATAAAATCTGGAAGTACAGGTTCTTTACTCTTTATCACCAGTGAGGGCAAATCTTTTCAGGTCAAGGGAAGGATAGAGTATCATCAGGCCGGAGAGATCTTTGACTTTATGAAGAGCTGGAATCCCGAAAAGCATCCCGGGCATGCCGCTGCGGTGGTCAAGGTCCAGGAAGTCTATTCAGGTTCCGAAAAACTGCTTTAGTTTCTTTCATACGAAAAGATCAGTAAATTACCGGCAATCATTGTGAGTCAGATCTGCCGGTAATTTACTGGCCACTGGTTTTATGATACGGCGTCCCTTTTAACACTGAACTTTTCATATTCTTTGTGGTCAAGTATCTCCCGAAGGGCCTCTGCAACATTCCAGACATCTGTAAACGTGTTGTAAAGTGCACATGGTGCAAGCCTGATAACTGAATCTGGTCTGAAATCCGGAATAATATTTCTATCTTTCAGTGCACAGCATATCCTCCAGGCTTCCTGCGGATGAATTACGGCTACATGACCACCTCTTCTGTCTGTATCTAAAGGGGTACCTGTAGTGTAATTGTAAGGAGCATCAGAAAGCGTATTTTCCACCAGGAAAATAAGATAAGAAGTAAGTTCAAGGGATTTTTCCCTGATCTTTTCAATACCGGCTTCACAGCTTATATCAAGTGATCCCTCCAGGGCAGCTGCTGAAAAAACAGAGGGAGTCCCCATCTGCCAGCCTCCGGCACTGTTTGCATGGTCGAAATCAATGGATAGATCGAATTGTTTCTCCTTTTTACAGCCGAACCATCCTGCGAGTCCCGGTTCCCTGTTGAAATGTCTTTTGTTCAGATATATAAACGCCGGACTTCCCGGGCCCCCATTGAGGTGTTTGTAACTACACCAGAATGCAAAATCCACATCCCAGTTATCAAAATAGTGAGGGACAGCTCCTGCTGAATGTGCACAGTCAAATCCAATAATTATCCCTCTTTTGTGAGCTTCACTGGTCAGTCTTTTCATGTCCAGCAGTTGGCCGCTTCTATATAGAACTCCGGGCAGCAGGACCAGGGAAACTGTTTCATCCATATATTTAATAACATCATCTTCGTCGATATATTTTCCGTCCCTGCTCTCTACAAGCACAAGGTTTTCTTCGGGGTCGAGTCCGTGAAGCATTACCTGACTCCTCAGGGCGTAAATGTCCGAAGGAAAATTGAGAGTGTCCGCGATTATCTTTGTCCGTCCTTCCCACGGTTTGTAAAAAGTGGAGACCATGGAGTGGAGGTTTCCCGTAGTCGATCCTGTCATTACAACTTCTTCTGGTTGTGCCCCAACCAGTTCTGCCATTTTTGCCCCCAGTTTTTCAGGTAGATAGAACCATGGGCTTTTTGCATCAAGCCAGCCCCTGATAGCGAGGGTTTTCCAGTCCTGCAAAGCTTCCTGTAATTTTTTTTCCGCGTCCATGGAGGCAAGTCCAAGGGAATTACCATCCATATATATTGTATTTTCAGGTATGTAGAAACGGTTTCTCATATCAGCAAGAGGGTCTCTGCTATCCATTTCTCCAGCAAACTGTTTCCCTGTTCTGAAACTCTTATTCATGGAATTCACTCCTTATAACTAATTGATGAATACTTATTAAAGGTTGGAGGCCATTTTTTTGAGCAGGTTTATATAAAGTTCTCTTTCCTCAATTGTAAAGTTCTTTATAGCCATAGCGTCCCATTCTTCAAGGTGAACCTTGACTTTATCCAGTATGTTCCATCCTTTTTTGGTAAGAAAGAGTTTCTGAGCCCTTCCATCCCGGGAATCTTTACCTCGTTTGACAAGTTCCTTACATTCAAGTTTTCTGATTGCTCTTGTTACAGAAGCCTGGTCAAGAACCACCCTCTGAGAAAGGCTCTTCTGATTCAGGCCCTCTTCACGGGATATTTCCAATAGACATAGATACAATCCTCTACCCAGGCCATATTTCGAGAGGGTCCTGTCAAGGTAAAGCTGGCACTTACGGTAGATAATCGAAATATACCGACCCGGTGTCCATATTTCTTCCATCTTTTCCACTACCCCCCACACTAATATGCTTGCATTCGCAAGTATATTATCATGTTATATTTGCACGTGCAAGTACATGGAAAAATGATCTTATTTCAGATAAAAAATGGAAGGTCAGGCAGTTACATGATTTGGAAATTATCTGGCGGGGAAGGAAGGCTTAACAAGTTCTGTAGACTTATAAGAAATGTAATGTTTTACTCTATAAATCCCACTGCTTTTCTGAAGCTTTTTATGTAATGACGGCTTACAGGAACAGATTCTTCATTTTCTCCAATGAATTTAACAAGATAAGTGCTATTGAACCATGGGATAATTTCTTTTATCTTTTCCAGGTTAATAATATAGCTTTTATGAGTTCTAAGAAATTGACTGGAGTCAAGGATGGTCTCGATCTGTTTTAAGGTTGCCTTAATTTCATAAGAGCAATCCCTGGTTTTGAGAACGGTTTTTCTATTTTCAGAGGATGTAAAATAATGGATGTCCTTGAAATGCAGTACCACCATCCTGCTCCCTGCCCAGACTGAAATTCTTTCCTCTTCAAAGACAGTGGAGGGAATATTTTTCTCTACAGGAGATGTCCCGTTTTTTTGGAGTTGTCTTTCAAGGCGCTCTACAGTATGTTCTATTCTTTCCTCAGAGTAGGGTTTGGTAACATAGTCAACAGCATTCAGATCAAAAGCCTGTACTGCATATTCATCGTAACCTGTTGAAAAGACAATTTTAGGAGGGTTTTCCATTTTAATGATCTCTTTCGCAGCTGTTATACCATTGATACCATTGATCTGAATGTCCAGAAAGATTACTTCCGCTTCTCCAGATTCAATGACTGGTAAGGCTTCTTCAAAACAGGGGAACTTGTCAATTACCTTAACCTTTCCGGTTTTTTCAAGCAAAAATGACAATTCTTCTCTTGAGGGGAATTCATCTTCAATGATCAATGCTTTCATAGTAAAAGTACTTTAGCGGAAAGTGGATCGTTTGTCCAGATTTTCAATAAAGTCAGAGAAACATCTATTTTCATTAATATTGGAGCAAGGCAGTACTAATTATTATTTACAGGCAGGATCACTGAAACTGTTGTTCCTTCGTTTATTTTACTCTTGATAGATAGCCCGGCAGTTTTACCAAACAAGTTCTTAAGCCTTTCGTGCACATTCAATAATCCTATATGTTCCTTTTCATCCTGAATAGCGAACAGGTTGTTCAGATGTTCCTTACTCATTCCCTGCCCGTTATCAGTTATTGTAATGACCAGTTTTTCATCATCTATCATCCCTGTTATGGTGATCTTCCCGGGTTCTTTTTTTGGCAATAAGCCATGTTTGACTGCATTTTCAACAATGGGCTGAAGGGTCAGGGGAGGCAATTTACATTCAATATCGCGTGGGAGATCTATGAAAAGGTGGATCTTTTCCCCAAACCTTGCTTTTTCCAGCTGAAAATATGATCTTACATGACTAATTTCTTTTTTTAGGTCTATGAGAGAATCATTATTCGTGAGATTCTTTCTGTAAAAATTTCCAAGTTGAATTATTAATTCGCGAGCCTTTTCCGGTTTGACCCGGCAGTAATACACAATTGTATTAAGAGCGTTAAAAAGAAAATGCGGGTTTATCTGTGCCTGAAGGAACTTGATCCTTGCTTTTGAAAGAAGCTCGGACTGGAAATTGAGTTTGCTTATTTCTATCTGTGTAGAGATAAGTAGAGAAAGGCCGTAAGCTATCTGTATCTCAAGTGGGGAGATCTTCTTATAATCCATTTTAAAAAATGCAATAAATCCAGTAGCTTCATTAGGTTCTTTCAATGGAATAAGCGCCTGAGAGATGCTGGGATCCATGACATGGCCCTGGGCAGTGAGAGGGTGACCGATTTGAATGTTTTCCTTCAGGGTTTTTTCCCTTTTAAAGGTTTCCTCCGGATTTAGACTGTGTTTTAAAAAAGAGTTTTCGAAAAAGTTCCTGAAATTTTTTCCTCCTGCGTAACCTGATACTTCATGATTACCATATAATACTAATCCATCAATGTCTTCTATGGTTTCATAAATAATATTCGCGGTTTTCTGTGCTGATTCATGGGTAAGACCTTTCCTTAAAAATGGAAGAGTTCTTCTTGCTATTTTAAGGGCCAGATGGGCAGCATTTGCTTCAAGTCCTACGTGTTTATGATATATCGTTTCAAGAATGGCGATGAAAAGGCCGGCACCGATAGAATTCATGACTATCATGGGTGGTCCAATTATTGAAACAACCCTCCAGGATTCATGAATAGGTCTTGTAATGAGAAGAACGATGAACATATGCATAATTTCAAGAAGTATGGTCAGAATCGTAGCAGATATCCACATATTTTCCCGCTGTTTGACTTTAGCCGATACTATTCCAGCTATGTATCCCTGAAGAACAATTGAGATAAATGCGGCATTAATCGTAAGGCCACCAAGGAAGTACCTGTGAGTTCCAGCGATCAAACCTGCTCCAACTCCTACAAATGGGCCAGCCATCAAACCACCAACGATTACACCCATGGCTCTTGTATTAGCAATGGCCTGTTTAAGAGGATACCCAGTGTAGGTCCCAATAATACCAATAGTTCCAAAAAGAAGAATAAGAAATATCTTTTCGGGATAGCTGGTTTCCTGTTTTATCATAAGGTTATTGAAGAGTTTGAAACGGCTTATTATAAGAATAAAAACAACAATTACTGATACCTGGTGGAAAAGGTGTACGAGAATTTTATTGAATGCAGGTGACAAAATCTTACACTCCAATCTCTATGAGCTCATATTATTGAATAAGACCTATCTGATATGAAAAGTTCCCATTTCTTACCCTGGTTTAATACATTCCAAAAGCAACTTTACAAAAGTTTATCAGAAAACAGAGATCCCCTTTACTATCCTTCATAAATACGAATTAGGAAAAAGCATAAAAATCGATTCATGCTTTGCAACTTATCCTTCCGTTCTTGTATCTAATGAGCTCTTTTTTGAATGTTACGTCCATATCTAACCCGAAAACATTTCCAGATGATTTGATTATAAAGCAAGTAACAAACTTATTTTGTATGGGGGCGGTGAAACATGGTCATTTATGGTGTAGCGATTCTTTCTTTTTGTATGTATGTAGGTTTATTCATTGGAGAAATGCTTGGTTCAGCAATTGGCGTACAGGGCAATGTGGGCGGTATTGGTTTTGCAATGCTTCTCCTGGTTGTAATTACGAATTATCTTTTTGATAAGGACATGATATCCCAGAAGGCCCAGGATGGTATTTATTATTGGAGATATATGTACATACCTCTTGTGGTTGCAATGGCATGTCGCCAGAATGTCGTTGGAGCTCTCTCTGGTGGTCCTGCTGCAGTAACTGCTGGAGTCGTGGTAGTTGTCCTTCTTTTCCTGTGCGTTCCTCTTGTTACAAAACTCATTCCTGAGGATAAAAAGACGCGTTTGACCCTCCAGGAAGATTAAAGATCTAAGCTTTTCACTGATTATAACTTAATTTATTTGAAAGGTGATGAAAATATGGATTTTGCAGCAATTACATTAAAAATCTTTAGCAAAAACAGTCTTGTTATGTCCTTCATTGTTATTGGAATATTGATGTGGATATCCTACACAGTCTCTGACAAATTTACCAACAAGCGTGTTCATGGTTCAGCCATAGCTATAACAATAGGTCTCATTGTTGCCTACTTTGCGGGGAAGTTTACCGGCGGAAGCCATGGTCTTGCCGATGTAGCTGTCTTTTCAGGTATAGGGATCATGGGAGGAAAGGAACTTCTGAATTACGGAATAGTTTCCACTGCCATGGGAGTTCGTTTTGAAGAAATCAAAAAGGTAGGATTCGCAGGGGTGTTATCACTCTTTGTTGGAGTGTTTGTTGCTTATACAGTTGGTGCAGTAATAGCATATATTTTTGGTTTCAGGGATCCTGTAGAATTGTGCACAATAGCTTCCGGAACCACTGGTTTTCTTATAGGTCCAGTTGTAGGGGAGGCTCTGGGCGGCAGTTCTGCAGCTGTAACAATTGGAGTTGCTTCCGGAGTTCTTAAGGCCGTTATCGTTATGCTTGTAACTCCCTATGTAGCAAAATATATAGGTCTTGATAATCCACAGACAGCTATGGTGTTTGGCGGAATTCTTGGGACAACCAGTGGAACGGTAGCAGGTCTTGCTGCAACAGATGTCAGGTTAGTTCCTTATGGTGCTATGACGGCAACCTTCTTCTCAGGGCTTGGCGTTCTTCTGTGTCCATCAGTGCTTTATCTGGCAACTGTAGCAATAATGACATAAGATTTTGAAGTTACTGGAAAAACTGTTTTTATAAAAATCTACAAAGGGGTGTATTAGTACACCCCTTTTTCAAAGGAGTTGAAGAAATGAAACTTCATGTTCTGGTAGATAATCATGCAAGAAGAAAATTTGCAGCTGAATGGGGTCTGTCAGTATTTATTGAAAGAAAAGATACAACCATTCTGTTTGATTACGGACACAGTGATCTTTATTTGAGAAATGCTGAAAAGATGGGGCTTGATGTCTTAAATGCAGACTATTTTGTCTTGAGTCACGGACACTGGGATCATGGAAATGGTCTTAGATATCTTCCAGCAAGAGATCCCAAAATAAATATCATCTGTCATCCCGATTCTTTTATTGAGAGGTTCAGAGGGAACAGTTATCTGGGGTTATCTTCCCCATTCAGCGAACTGAAGGAAAAGTTCGATTTTGATCTTAATAAAGAACCTTATGAGTTTACTGAAGATGTCTTCTTTCTTGGTGAGGTAAAAAGAAAGACAGATTTTGAGAACAAAGTGACCAATTTTGTTAAAAAGGACGGAACTATGGATCTGGTTCCTGATGATTCAGGAATAGTTGTAAAAACATCTGAAGGCCTGGTTATTCTCACAGGATGCGGCCATGCCGGAGTGTGCAATACCATTGAACATGCAATAGACGTTACAGGTGATGAAAGGATCTTTGCGCTTATGGGAGGTTTCCACCTGAAGGGTAATGATGAAATTACATTCAGAACTGTTAAGGAGCTGAGTAAATACGGGGTTAAGAATCTCTATCCTACGCATTGCACTGAATATGAAGCCCTTGTTGAATTTACCAATGTTTTTCACAGTAAACCCCTGAACTGTGGGTTGACTCTTGACTTCCCAGATTAAGATTCTGGATATGGCAGTCTCTATTTACATTTGTTTTAAAAGGAAGTGATTGAATGGCAAAGGCACTTGAAGGCATACGGGTACTTGATTTTACGAGAGTATTAGCTGGTCCTTTCTGCACCA
>CAYPIU010000004.1:0-67996 GCA_964410915.1 uncultured Synergistales bacterium
TCTGGATATTCACTTCCCTGTTTTCTGGAACTTAGTATCCAAAACTGATATATCTGGTCTTTACTGTTACATAAAAAAAGCAGACAACAGAAAGTAAACTGTTGACTGCTTATAATTACATGGTGGAGGCGCGGGGAATCGAACCCCGGTCCGCCAAGGGCCGATCATGGAAGCTCTACGGATATAGTCCCTGTTTTAATGTCGGATAAAAACTCCCAGGAACAGGATCTTTTATCCCCATTCTCCTTGTCTTTACCAGTGGATCGGAGAAGGTCCCGCTGGTGCATCCGCCTTTATGACGTCATGCAGAAACCTGGCGAAAAAGGTAACTGGAGACGTGGCCGCTATCTATGCAGCCAGTGCGTAATTATCGTTGGCAAATATATTTAGGTTCCGTTTGTTAACGAGGTTACGGAGACCTCGATCCGCTCTTCCAGATCCTCCATCCTGACGTCGAAACCAGTCGCCCCCAAAATAGATCTTTTTAAAGATTTAAGTATAGTTTTTCTCTTTTACAGCTCTCTGCATTGCCCTCTCGGCATCTCTTGCAGTTATGCTTTCGCGTTTGTCGTGCTGGGTCTTTCCTTTTACGAGTGCAAGCTCTACCTTGGCCTTTTTCCCATCCTTTATATATACAGACAGAGGTACAATGGTCAATCCCTTTTCCTTAACCTTGCCTACAAGCCGCATAATTTCCTTTTTGTGCATAAGGAGTTTTCTGGGTCTGACAGGTTCATGATTGTAATAACTGCCCTTTTCATAGGGAGAGATGTGAACATTCATGAGCCATAACTCTCCTCCGTCAATAAATGCATACCCGTCTTTAAGGTTCAATCGGCTTGCTCTTACGGATTTTATCTCAGTACCAGTGAGCGCTATACCACATTCCCATGTTTCAAGGATGAAGTAATCATGACGAGCTTTTCGGTTCTTAGCAACTGTAACAATACTCATAGCACCACCGTCCGATACTGATTTTAACAGTATAGTCAACATTAGTCAAACAGGCATTCCATGCATTTGAAAATGAAAGATCCCGGCCGTACGGCCAGGATCTTTTTAACTTTCATTGGTCGGGGCGAGAGGATTTGAACCTCCGACCTCCTAGTCCCGAACCAGGCGCGCTAACCAGACTGCGCTACGCCCCGAGCGGCAGAATTGTATCACCATAAAGGGGCAACAGTCAAACAGACTATTATTGGAAGCCATCCTCTTCTTTTTTACCGTTGGAAGTTCCCGAATGGCCGCTTTTCCTGTTCTTTTTCCAGTCTATCTGTTCTGATACTGCTCTACTGCCATTCCTTACCGGGATCTCAGTCCAGCCCCACGGAGTTACAAGGATAAAGTGAAATGCAACCCCCTGAAGCGAAAGTGCCCTGAGATGTTCAGTATACCTTATAACTTCACTTATCATCCAACTGTCACATAATACCCAGAGTCTTTTACAGGTTCCCCTTGCAAAGATCGCAGAATGATCAACTGCGACACGAATCCCGTCTTCAAATTCCGAGGGACCCATTGATAGAACGACGGCATCTTCAAATCCGAGAGGCTGGCGGCTTCCTGGTATAAGATCAGCATGATCCTCAGCCCACTCGAGATGTTTAACAAGTTTTTCTATATCAGCGTAAACCGCATCATCTGAAAAAGAATAAAACAGGTCATTATCACCATTACTTGAAGCATCTGATAGAGACTGATTCATCCAGTCCTGAACATCCTGGACCAATTGAGGGATGAAATCGGGATAAGATGGTGACCCCATTTTGTCTATTATGTCCCCAATAGTCAGTTCGTATTTCTTCTCATTATCTCGGTTCGGATTCATGATCTTACCCCCTCACTCAATTTACAGATTTTTGATTTCATGCAAGCATAGCACATAGAAGTAAATTTGCAATAATGGAAGAACAAGCTTTTTATTCCTTTGAACTTTATAAACAAAAACCATTTTCTCCACGTCAATTTACAACTACAATATACATGCTGAAGTGAAATAATAAAACTACATGGAGGAATATTTATGTCTGCATTTACTTTAATATCTCAAGAGTCACAGATGATGATGATCGATTTTCAGGAAAAGCTTTTACCAGCTATCAATAAAAAGGAAGGGATCACTCAAAATGTACAGAAACTTTTAAAGAGTGCCGATGTACTTGATATACCCGTTAAGTACAGCGAACAATATCCCAAAGGTCTCGGGAAGACAACATCCGAAATAGCTAAACTTCTTCCGGAAGATTCGAAATATTTTTCTAAACTTCACTTTTCATGTATGGCAGAAAATGGGTTTGAAAGTTTTATTGACTCAAACGAGAGAAAACAGATCATTGTATTCGGTATAGAAAGCCACATATGTGTATTTTCAACTGTCATGGGGATGCTTGAAAAGGGTATGAACGTTGCAGTCGTATCAGATGCCTGTGGAAGCCGTAAACAGGCTAATCATGAAATAGCTATGGATTCGCTCGGTAAAGCCGGAGCGATCGTAGTACCAACTGAAACGGTCATTTACCAGTTGATATCAAAATCAGGAACTCCTGAGTTCAAAGAACTTCTTCCACTTTTCAAACAGGAATAAATACAGACTTTGATCAAAACAGGGAATATCAAAAAAGATCCAGAAAACTTTTTGTGTTTTTTAGGAACATCAGGGGCGAGATTTTCAATGATCTTTCAGCTGAGATCATCGGGCGGTATATGGGCAAGGCTGAATGACACAAATATCCTTATCGATCCAGGCCCTGGTGCACTGGTAAAGATCAACGAAACTTCACCATGTCTTGACCCTCTGGATCTTGATGCCATAATAATTACCCATAGACATATTGATCATTCAGGTGATCTTAACGTTATGACAGAGGCTATGACTTACGGGGGGAGAATCAAAAAAGGTACGCTAGTAATGCCGGAAGATGCTTTGGACTCGAAAGAACCTGTTCTTATGAGTCATTTTAAACATCAGGTGAATGACATTGTTTTCTGGAATGACATCACAGATATTGAACTGCCAGGCGAGATAAAGCTCAAGGGAATAAGACTTGAGCATCATGGAGTGGAATGTTTTGGTTTCAAGCTGTATCTTTCGGAACTCCCAGTAATGGGACTTATAGCGGATACAGCATACAAACCAGAATTACTTAAAGCTTTTTCAGATTGCCCTCTAATTATCGCAAATGTTACATTACTGAAAAGGATAGAGAGAATAGACCATCTTTCAATTCCTGAAATCGATGATCTTCTTTCTGTAATTCACCCTGAAACATTGATAATTACCCATCTTGGCACATCGATCCTTGAAAAAGGACCTGAAAGTGTAATAGAAATGATAAAGAGGGATGATACGAGAATTATAGCTGCAAGAGATGATATGATCTTTGATATAAATAATCGATCTATCATACAAGAAGGTAAAAAAGATGATCCAGGCCGTATCGATATTGTGAAACGAAAATTGTTCCCCGGGTCAAGAAAGAGGAAATGTTAGGAGGAGTTTCTTATGACCGTAAACAAGGAAAAAGCCCTGGCGATGCACAGAAAAGCAAAAGGGAAGATCTCGATTTATCCGACGGTAAACATCAGGAGAGAAGAAGACATTTCCATGGCTTATGTCCCAGGATCTGTTTATGCTGCACAAGAAATAATCAACGATAAAAGCTGTGTATACGAGTACACGGGTAAAAGGAACAGACTGGCCGTTATTACAGATGGTTCTGCCACTCTGGGTCTCGGCAATATAGGTCCGGAAGCAAGCCTGCCGGTAATGGAAGGTAAATGTCTGCTGTTCAAACAGTTCGGAGATGTAAACGCATTTCCTCTATGTCTCGCTTCCCAGGATTCAGAGGACATAATCCATACAGCCCAGCTTATAGCTCCAACAGTGGGAGCGATAAACATTGAGGATGTTGCAACTCCAAATACTTTCACTGTCGTCAGGGCACTTCAAAAGAGACTCGAAATCCCTGTTATCTCTGATGATCAGCATGGTTCTGCTGTTGTTATCCTGGCAGCGTTGATGAATGCGCTAAAAGTTGTCGACAAAAAAATTGAGGATATCAAAATAGTTATGTTCGGCTCAGGTGCTGCCGGTATAGCAACAACTGAACTGCTGCTTTATGCGGGAGCAAAGAACATCATAGCTTTAAACAGTTCCGGCATTCTGGGAAATGAAAATACCCGGATGAATCATATCCAGCAGGAACTTTCCACAAGGATCAACCCAATGGGAATAAAAGGGGATATTTCTAATGCCATTGAAGGAGCAGATGTCCTGATAGGTTTTTCATCAACCGGGAAGATATCGGGAGAAATGATCAAAAGGATGGGCAAGGATCCCGTTGTATTCAGTCTTTCCCGTCCAGAACCGGAAATAACACCCGAAGAGGCTCTTAACGCAGGCGCTCGGATCGCCGCATCAAGTATACATTCTTCTGTCAACCCGCTTCCGAATCAACATGCTTATCCCGGGATATGCAGGGGTTTACTTGATATCAGGGCCACCGGACTCAACAGCAACATTCTCATGGCAGCAGCAATGGCTATATACGATGTTGTTGACAGACTTAGGCTATCCGAAGACCATATAATGCCTGACCTGTTCTCTGACGAGGTGACTCCCCAGGTAGCGGAAGCTGTAGCACAAACTGCCATAAAAGAAGGCCTGGCAACGATTAAAGTACCACCTGGCCATGTATACGATGAAACCTGGCAGAGGCTTTTCGGAGGACCGAGAGCAAGGCTTTAGATCAAGATCAGGGGCACCTTTGAAGGTGCCCCTGATCTTGATCTACCACCATATACGGGACACAAGAAGAAAGGTTCCTGCAAAACTCACCAGCATGGAGTGCGTTTCACTTCTTATTATCACTTGAGGATCAAAATGAGCCTTAATGTCTTTCAGAGAAAGTTCACGCGGGAAAAACCTTCCCGTTTTTTTCTTATAATCGAGGTATGCTCCATTAAATCTATTTTCGAGAAATTGTTCTTCATATGGAATGATACAAAGGTTATAGACAACGAAGAAGACTACAACAAAAGCAACAAATGCATATAAGCCTGCCATTATTGACCAGCCTGCACCGATCAGACCATTTGCAAAGTAAAGAGGATTTCTCATTAAAGCATAAGGACCATAAGTTACAAGCTTTTCAGCCTTGACCTTCTCTCCCCTGTATAATCCGATCGTCCCTGAAGCCCATATTCTCATTATCTGTCCTGCTATTACTAATGAAACCCCGGGTAAAATATTTGCAAATACAGGATCTGCAAGATAGAGGATCAAAAAAAATAAGGCTGTCCAGATCCCGCCTCTTAGACGAAATACTGTTTTACCCACTAAATTGTTATGTTTCTTAGTCAAGATCATTCATTTCCTTTCCATAGAAGTCTTTATCGAGACCCCATCCAAGAATTTTTACTGCCACTATAGAACCCATCAGTATGGCAAGGTATTCTGTAAAGAACCGCCAGATAACTGCCATTACTCCAGCTATGTTCCATGGCATCAATAGACTGAACAGAGCTGCTCCTCCCCCCTCCGCAAAACCACTCGCTCCAGGGGTGGGAACAAAGTAAAGAACAAAAAGAAATACACTCTGGGCCATAAAAGCCTGCATATAAGGAACATGTAACCCCATAGACCACACAAGAACCGGCAGAACTGAAAAAAGAAAAACCAGGTGCAGACATGAAAATAAAAGGCCTGTAATAAAATAATTCAAGCCAGAGTTAAAAAAAAGTCTGAAATTATAATTGTAGTTATCTATTTCTGTATTGATACGTCTTATGATCTTGAGAATAGAATTGGTCTGAAGCAACCCGAACCTTCTGAACAACAGTGTTAAGATCTCTGCCCATCGCTTTATGATCCGGGGCCTTATGAAACTTATAACAACCAGGATCCACGAAATGATAACAAAAAGGACAACATAGGAGAAAAAACCTGCCAGAAGATTATTTTCACTAATAAAACCAGGTTCAAAGATAACCGAACCTGATACAGATATACCAAGGATGAACATTGTCAGAAGAGTACGCGTTAATGTTATCGCAACACCTTTTCCTATGGGAATATTGCCTCGATAAAGCACATATACCTGAAAAGGGCCGCCACCGGTCTGCATTGGCGTCACAGCACAACCAAAATAATGAAGCCAGGTAAGTACAAGACCAAGACGGAAAGTTATCCGTTCAGAAGCTGCCAATGCAACAGCACAAAGCCTTGCTGCATCACAACACCATGCCATGAACACCAGGAGCAGAGCAACAAACAGCCCCCTTACATCAGCTGAAAGGAAAGTTTCGATGGTTTCCTCATTGACACTGGCAAGCAGAATGGAAAAACTTACCAGAGATGAAAGTAGAAGGAAAACTATAAAACCCCTGCGCAAAGACAAGCTGATCTATTCCCCCCTCAACATATAAACCATGAAGTTCCAACAAACGGGCAAAATGTTTTTGTCAGTTATAATTATGGCCGTTGAGGAAATCACTCAGATTTTCTGCTGAGTTCCAGGATCCTTTCCATTGAATCAGGATTAAGCTGGGCAAAACCAACTTTCCAGGCCATTATTGCTGCCTGGGTCCTATCCCTTAGATCAAGTTTTTTAAGAACATGGCTGACATGATTCTTTACGGTTTTTTCAGAAAGTACCATTCTTGAAGATATCTCTGTATTACTGAGCCCCTGTGAGAGCCAGTAAAGGATCTCTTTCTCCCTTGGGGTCAGTTCATGAAGCTGGTCACTTTCTTCTTTTCTCCTGTAAAATGAAGTTAAAAGCTTTCCCGCAACCTTGGGATCAACATAGGATTGACCGCGACCTGCTGATCTTATTGCAGAGAGGAGTTCAACCTTGCCAGATGCCTTTAATACGAATGCCTGCACTCCTTCAGAAGAAAGTGCGGAGAGAGGTTCCTCGTCATCACATGCGCTTATCGCTACATACCTGACGCCAGTTTCCAGACTGTTCAATTCCCTTACCATCTGGAGTCCGTCAAGTCCGGGGAGAGATACATCGAACATAAGGATATCCGGAGATTCCTGCCTTACAACCTCAAGGGCCTGAATGCCATCTTCTGCCTCTCCAACCACTGTTATATCAGCTTCAAGTTCAAGCAGTTTTTTTATCCCATCACGAAAGAGCTTATGATCATCTGCAACTACGACAGAAACATACTCCATGATTCACCCCCACAATTCGAAAGAAAGACAATAAAGTTTGATAATGTCCGGTTTCCATTTCAAACAAAAAGGAAAATATTTGCTGTTTGTAGATCTTGATCAAGTTTGTAAATTATAAAAGGTTAAAAGATCAAGATCCTGAAAAACTGTTATCAACTGCACCTCAAAAAAAAGATTTATGCTATAGTTTGCAATGAAAAAATATGATGAACCAAAACCGTAATATCAATTGAGGATATGGGTACTAAGAATCATAAATAGGTCTATAGTCCCAATTATACCCTAATATCGCGAAAGCGATGTATACATTTTTATGCAGGAGCCGATAATTTTGAAAATCAGAATTGATAAAGACATCCCTGAACCTTCTAAAGGTTTCATCAGGAAATTCGGGAGAGCCCTCGGAGATTTTCAGATGATAAACGAGGGTGACACAATAATGGCAGGGTTATCCGGTGGAAAGGACAGTATTATAATGCTCCTTTCACTCATTGAAATACGTAAACGGATAAAAGCAGATTTTGAACTTAAAGCATGTACTGTTGATATAACAGGTGGAGATAATGATCTGGATAAAATGGATGAACTCTGCAAAAAACTGGGAATAGACTACTTTGTCGAGAATCATCAAGTTCTTGAGATCATCAGGAAAAGAAATGAACGTTCTCCCTGCAGCCTTTGTTCCAACATGCGGAGAGGAATTTTGTGTAATTCTGCAAAAGCAAGGGGATGCAATGTCCTTGCACTTGGACATAATCTTGATGATGTAGCAGAAACTGCCCTTCTTAATCTTTTCAGGACGGGACGTTTCAAGTGTTTTAAACCTGTTACCTGGTTAAGCCGTACCCAGATCAGAGTAATAAGACCGCTGATATATATCGAGGAAAGCCATATTGAAAGTGAAATTGAAAGAATGGCCCTTCCAGTAATAAAAAACAAATGCCCTTATGACAGCAATACTAAAAGGCAGACAATGAAGCACGATATTGAGAAACTTAAAGATTCTGTACCTGATATCAAGCTGAACATACAGAAAGCTCTTACACGTTATGATATAGATGATCTATGGGATATACCGGAAAAAGATCGAAATAATAACTGAGAAGAAACGCAGCCGGACCCCAATGGATCCGGCTGTAATGTAACTACATACTGGTAGAAAGACTTTCTATAGAGCTGAAGATCTTTTCTACTTCCGAAACATTATCTTCAAATCCCTTTCTTCCCATCAATCCATAGGTATATTTCTTCCCCTGCTCTACACCGGGCTGATCAAATGGATTTATTGATAAAAGATAACCAAGCATAGCTGTGGCATACTGATAAAAGAAAATAAGTCCACCGAGAGTTTTTGCACTAAGATCTGGCAGATCTATCCATATTACCGGCTTTCCAGATGCAGCTATGGCTGAAGCCGTTGACCGGGCCTCAAAACCGATCATCTGGCTCATATCTTTTCCACCCATATATCCGAGAGGTGATAAGGATCCTTCGTTCGGATGCGGTATGGTCAAAACCGAATTACGTTTTTCCACATTGATCAAAGTAAACAGTTTATCGTCCGGCCCCTCTGTATAAAGCTGGACCTGAGAATGCTGATCTACTGCTCCAAGAGCCCTTACCGGTGTAGATCCTTTCCCTTCCTTGCCAATACTTTCAGCCCAGAGCTGGGCATACCATTCAACAAAAGCATTCAGGCTATCCGTATAGGGCATAAGCACATTTATGTTCCTGCCCTCCCGATAATGAAGAAAAGTCAAAGTCGAAAGAATATGTGCGGGATTGTCCAATATGCCTGAAGAACATGACAGCTGGCTGTGAGCTTCCCTCGCCCCCGCAAGCAGATCATCAATATCTATACCAACTGCTGAAGCAGCGGCAAGTCCCACGGGTGAAAGAACAGAATATCTTCCGCCAACACCCGAAGGGACTTCAAGACTCCGACAACCAGTATCGTTCACGAGAGCCCTGAGGGTACCCTTTTCGGGGTCAGTTATCACAAGCACTCTCTTCAGGGTCTCATCTCTATCCAGGCTCTCCTGCATTTTATTAAAAAAGAAAAGAAAGTTTGCCATTGTCTCTGCAGTCGAACCTGATTTACTTATTACGAGAAGAGCCGTTTTGTCCGGATCGACCATTTCCCATATGGCATTGTTACTTTCAGGATCAACATTTTCTGCAAGATAATATCGAGGCCCTTTCCTCTTTTCTGGTGTTAGATCATTATAAAATGGATGAAGCAAAGCATTGTTGAGCATGCGATTACCCAGGGCTGAACCGCCAATACCTATCTGGATGATGCTCTCAAATCCAGATAACCACCTGCCCTGTTCTTTCAAAGAGGATACATCCTGGTAAGGAAGCCTTAACCAGCCGAATCCTTCCTGCCCATTTTCCATTCCACTCTTCAACCAGGTATCCGCATCGGACAGCTGCTTTTCAAACTCTTCAATTTTTGATAAAGATATAGCCCCTTTTTTCTTATTTTCAGATATGGCGGAACCAAACAAGATACTCAGTAACCCTGACATTTGAAACCCCCCTCGACGAATTTATGTCTTGATTATCTCATATGAATAAACGAACAGGGACATCCCTCTGATCTCCAAGGTGTGTCCCTGCTCGTTTAAATGAATTATTTTTTAAATGGGGAAATTTACTGATCGGAATGGCTAATGAGCTGGTCGATCTTCCCGGTATCATAGCCTATTACGAACTCACCGTCGATCTCAGTAACCGGGACACCCATCTGCTGTGTTTTTTTAACCATTTCCATAGCTGCTTCCCTGTCTGCCGAGACATCGACAGTTTCAAATTCTACTCCTTTATTGGAGAGATATTCTTTAACCTTGGTACACCATGGACAGGTAGCTGTCGAATATACCTTGATCTTCATAATTATATTCCTCCTTAAATTATCCTTGTGTAATTACCCTACCCAGGTATATACATGATTCACCGGTATATGTCAAGGAAATAGATATATTACAATACTCATATTTCATATCCATATTAACACTTTAACATATAATTTTATATTTCGAGTTCTTCTTTCCAACAAATTTATTAGATGTATAATTGAAAAGTTGTTTTGTAAAAACCGGTTTTGCGGTATACAGGATCAATTTTTTTATATCTATACGGGAGGGGAAGGAATGGAAGTCTTGCAAAAAGAAGATTTTGGGAAACTCAAGAAACTGATGGAACCCCTGGTTGAGAAATACCATGGCAGAAAAGGTATTACAATACCTCTGCTTGCGGATGTCCAGAAGGAACTGGGATATATCTCTGAAGACGCTGTTCAGCATATCTCAAAAGAACTGGATATCCCGGCAGCAGAATTATTCGGAGTGGCAACATTTTACTCCATGTTCCGTTTGCAGCCTGAAGGAAAATATGTTGTCAGGGTCTGCAGGGGAACTGCATGCCATGTTCAGGGTTCTGCAAGGATAGGAGAACAGATACAGCGTGAATTCAATATTGAAAATGGTGAGACAACTTCTGACGGTATGTTCACTCTTCAATATGTTGCCTGCCTGGGCTGCTGTAGTTTGGCTCCAGTTATGATGGTAGGTAGTGAAGTTCATGGTAGGCTGACCCCGGACAAAGCAGTGAAAGTTCTGGAATCCTACCGCGAACAGGGTTGATATGGAGGTGTCTTCTTTGCCTAAAACTATAGTAAAAGTTGGTATGGCCAGTTGCGGTATTGCTGCCGGAGCTGAGCCGGTCTACTCAAAACTTCAGTCTTTACTGGATGGTAATTCTGAAGTGGAGCTTAAGAAAGTAGGATGTATAGGATTCTGTTACATGGAACCTCTCGTGGAAATTGAAAAAGCCGGGAGAAGGGTCACTTACGGAGAAGTTGATGTGTCTGTCGCTGAAAAGATAGTAAAACAGCACGTGGAAAACAATGAACTTCTTAAAGAGAATGTTATTCTTGATACTTCCGATGAAGCATCAGAAAATTTCAGACTTGATACACAGGTCAGGATCGTTCTCAGGAATACCGGCCTTATTGATCCTCAGAATATTGATGAATATACCGAAAGAGACGGTTACAACGGCCTTAAAAAGGCAATAAAGGATATGTCTCCCATGGAAGTTATACAGGAGATCCTTGACAGCGGCCTGAGGGGACGCGGCGGAGCCGGTTTCCCAACTGGCCTGAAATGGAAATTTGCCCATCTTGCAAAGAGCGATAAGAAGTATTTTGTCTGCAATGCCGACGAGGGAGATCCGGGCGCATTCATGGACCGTTCAGTTCTTGAGGGAGATCCACACAGTGTTATTGAAGGTATGGCTATTGGAGGATACGCGATCGGAGCTGACGAAGGAATTATCTACTGTCGTGCAGAATATCCTCTTGCTATAAAACATTTGAATACCGCTCTTGATCAGGCAAGGGAAAAAGGGTACCTGGGCAACAATATCATGGGAACTGATTTTTCTTTTGATATTCATATCAAGGAGGGAGCCGGAGCTTTCGTATGTGGTGAAGAAACGGCAATGATAGCTTCAATAGAAGGCAAAAGAGGCATGCCTCGCCCAAGACCGCCATTCCCTGCCAACAGCGGTATATGGGGCAAACCTACTAACATCAATAATGTTGAAACTCTCGCTAACATCGCCTGGATCATTTCAAACGGCTCTGCAGAATTCTCAAAATACGGTATAGGCAAAAGCAGGGGAACAAAAGTTTTTGCACTGGCCGGAAAGATCAATAAAGGCGGTCTCGCTGAAGTACCAATGGGTATGCCTTTGAAAGATGTCATTTTCACTGTAGCAGGCGGTATCCCCGACAACAAGGCTTTCAAAGCTGTACAGCTGGGTGGACCTTCAGGTGGATGCCTGCCGGAAGACCTTCTTGATACTCCTGTAGATTATGAATCAATAAACGCCACAGGGGCTATTATGGGATCCGGTGGAATGGTAGTAATGGATGAAGATACCTGTATCGTTGACGTGGCCAAATTTTTCCTTTCCTTTGTGCAGAGTGAATCATGCGGTAAATGTCCCTTCTGCAGGATCGGAACCAAGAGAATGCTGGAAATCCTCGAAAGAATATCCAAAGGGGAAAGTAAAGTTGAGGATCTTGATCTTCTTGAAGAACTGGCTTACCAGATCAAGGACGGTTCTCTCTGCGGACTTGGACAGACCGCCCCAAATCCGATCCTTACAACATTGAAATATTTCCGTGATGAATATTTGAGCCATATAGAGGACAAAAAATGTCCCGCCAAAGTTTGCACATCACTTATCAGTTACACCATTGACCCTGACAAGTGCATCGGCTGTACCAAATGTGCAAAGAACTGCCCTGTAGAGGCGATTTCGGGAGAAGTAAAAAAGACTCATGTAATAAATGACGATATATGCATACGTTGCGGGAAGTGTAAAGAAGTCTGTCCCGTAAATGCAATTACTGTTGAATAAGGGAGGATTTCTGCGGAATGGATAGAACTGTCAGAGTTAAACTGAACGGAAAAGAAGTTTATGGATATCCAGGACAGAAAATACTCGACCTTTGTGCAGAATGCGGCATCGAGATTCCTACTTTATGTTATGAACCTCATCTCTCTGTACACGGAGGGTGTTCGGTCTGCCTGGTAGAAGTAAAAAGAGCTAAAAGCCTCATAAGGGCATGTTCAACTGCCATTACTGAGGGAATGGATATATCAACTAATACAGAAAGAGTAACCAAGGCCAGGAAACTGGCGCTGGAGCTGCTTCTTTCGGATCATGTCGGGGACTGCCGCCCACCCTGTACCCTTGCCTGTCCTGCTAAGGGAAATGTACAGGGATATGTAAATCTGGCTGCCCAGGGAAAGTATCAGGAATCAATGGACCTGCTTCATGAAAATGTAACACTTCCAGCATCTATAGGCAGGGTCTGTCCTGCTCCCTGTGAAGAGGAGTGCAGAAGAAACTTTGTAGATGAAGAAGCAGTTTCTATAAGAGAAATAAAGAGGTTCGTAGCTGACAAAGCTATTGCCAATGGCTTTATTGGCGACATTCCTGCTGTAGATAACAACGGTCAAAGTGTAGGTATAGTCGGAGGCGGCCCTGCGGGGATCTCTGCAGCATACTACCTCAGGATGAAGGGGTACGATGTTGCTATCTACGAAAAAGAGCCTCTCCTCGGCGGAATGATGCGATATGGTATTCCAGACTATCGTTTACCCCAGGAAGTTCTTCAAAAAGAGATCGACTGGCTCCTTGATCATGGAATAACAACCTTCACCAGCACAGAACTGGGTAAAGATATCTGTCTTGATGAAATAAGAGAAAGGCATAATGCAGTTCTTCTCGCCATGGGTTGCTGGGGTTCTTCTTCCATGAGAGCAAAGGGAGAGGATCTTCCGGGAGTCATTTCCGGTATTGAGTTCCTTCACTCGGTAAACACTGGAAAACCTATGGAGATAGGCCGGAAGGTTGCAGTGATCGGCGGAGGAAATACTGCAATGGACGCATGCAGATGCGCAAAGCGTACTGGAGCAGAAGAAGTTTCGATAATCTACAGACGAACAAGAGATGAAATGCCTGCCGAAAACCTCGAAATTGAGGAAGCCATGGAAGAAGGCATCAATTTTATTTTCCTTGCTTCCCCAAGATCAGTAGAGGGAAATGGCAAAGTAGAAACTCTTGTTTGCGAAAAAATGGAACTTGGAGAAGCCGATGCGTCCGGAAGAAGAAGACCCGTACCTACCGGTGAGACCTTTGAACTTAAAGTAGATAATGTTATAGCAGCAATAGGACAGAAAATCGATTTTTCAGGTCTTCCAGAATCAATACATGATGCTAAAAAAATGATCATCGATGATGATTACGCTACTCCTTTGCCTGGAGTCTTCGTATGCGGAGATCAGCAAACAGGTCCAAAGATAGCAATTGAAGCCATCGGGAATGGGCATTGGGCTGCTGAATCAATTGATAGTTTTATTCAGACCGGTAAAGCAAAGAAACCATTCGTATACGACATAATTCGAGAGGATCTTGGTCCTGAAGATTTCCTTGATATTGAAAAACAGCCCCGGGAAAAGCTTGAACATGTTCCGGCAGAAAAGAGACTCAATGAACCATTCGTAGAATATAACAAGGGACTTACAGAGGAACAGGTCCTGAATGACGCCTCAAGATGTATGGAATGCGGCTGCCCGGATGTATTCGAGTGTAAACTTCGCAAATACGCAACAGATTACGAAGTTCAGCCGGAGAGGGTTGCTGGAGAACATATTTCCAAGTTTGAGGAAGCAAACGAATACTATATCAGGAATATGGACAAATGCATCCTCTGCGGAAGATGTGTTAGAGCCTGTGATGAAATAGCCGGATTCCACGCCATAGATTTTGCAAAACGTGGTTTCAGTTCAGTTATGTCACCAGAGTTCTTTGAGCCGGTTGAATCCTCAGATTGTACATTCTGCGGTTTATGTACCCAGGTATGCCCTGTAGGAGCACTACTCGAAAAACGCACGGAACGCTGGCCACATACTGAAAAACCGGAGATCGTAAAAACAACCTGTAACAAATGCCCGGTGGGCTGCGAACTTGACCTTAACCTTGAAAGCTCAAAGAAAAGAATTGTCAGGATCACCACAGATCTTGATTCTATGAGCTCTCCAAGTCACGGTCATTGCTGTGTTAAAGGAAGATATCATTTCAGTGAAGTTTTCGAACAGAGAATAACTGATCCTGTTATGAATGGTAATGAGATCTCCTGGACTAATGCTCTTGAGAATCTCTCCGAACTCCTCAAAAACTCAAAGGCTGAAGAGACTGCTGTGATAACAAGTTCTTCGATCACAAATGAAGACTTCAGAACTATCAGTAAGTTCTCCCGGGAACTTTCATGGGATGCTCAGATAGCAGTCACGGGAATCGATACCTTTGAACCGGGACGTAAGGTCCTTGATGACCGTTTCGGATCAAATAAGGAAAGAACTGTTTATGAATCACTGAATTCTTCAGACTGCATAGTTATGGCTTCAACAAATACCGATGATGAGCAGCCTGTCCTTTCTTCCTGGGTAAGAAGATCCATGCGGAAGAATGGCTCATCGATGATATTCATAGGGCAGGAACCCGGTATGCTGGACAAGGGAGACAAAGCCATAGTGCTTTCACCTGTAAAGGGTTCAGAAAAGGATGTATACAAGGGTATTCTTACATCAATTATGATAAATGAAGAAATGGAAATACCTTCTGAACTCAGTGACCATACCCCTGAAAAGGTTGCTGAACTTACCGGTGTAGATGCGGAACTTCTTAAAAGATCAGCTGACACCATTCTTAATTCAAAGAAAATGGTAACATTGATCGGAGCAGAAACGGCTTCAAGTACAAACGCTGCTTCAGCGTTAGCTGATTTGCTCGAGACCGCTGAAAAGACAGATTTCTTCCTCATGTACAGGGAGTCCAATTCTGTTGGCGCAATAAACGCAAATATCGCAAATACACAGATCTCTGATGTGATCGCCAGTGTTAAAGAAGGAAGAATAAAGACACTTCTAATGGTAGACGTGGATCTATCTCAAGCAGGGCTTACTGAAACAGACCTGAAAGAGATCAAAGATCTGGTCATATTAGGATCTAACGTTCCTGAAACCGGAATCCCGGAAAACGCTCTTGCCTTACCGATAACCTGCTGGGCTGAAAGATCAGGAACAGTTACAAACCTTGATCATATTGATCTTGAAGTTAACAAAGGACCCCAAGCTGCGGGATCTTCCAGAGAACTTGCCTGGATACTTTCTGCAACCGCAAGAAGAATGGGACTTGAACTTGCTTCCAATCCTTTAAGCTATTAGGGACACCTGTAAGTTAAAAGCATAAAAAAAGTAGGCTGGGTTGATCCCAGCCTACTTTTTTATGTTGAAACTAAATAGAATATATACTAGTCCTTCTCTTCTTCTGCTGCTCTTGCAGCAACGATCTTTTTAATGATCTCGTCAGGAACATTTTCATAATGTGACTGTTCCATGGTGAAAGTACCACGGCCCGAAGTCATTGAACGCAATATTATGGCATATCTGAACATCTCTGCAAGAGGAGCCTGGGCTTTTACTACCTGGAGACTACCCTTACTGTCGATACCCATGATCTTGCCCCTTCGGCTGTTAAAATCACCCATTACATCACCGAGGTAATCTTCGGGTACAACCACTTCAACGTTCATTATTGGTTCAAGCAGAACGGGAGAGGCCTCAGCCATACCTTTCTTAAAGGCCATATGTGCTGCGATCTTGAAAGCCATTTCTGATGAGTCAACATCATGGTAAGATCCGAAGAAAAGCGAAGCTTTAAAATCAACACAAGGATAACCGGCAAGAACACCGGTCTTGATAACCTCGTTGAGTCCCTTTTCAACTGCAGGAATGTAACCCTTTGGTATTGCTCCTCCGACGATCTTATCCTCAAACTCAAATCCCTCTCCACGCTTTTTGGGACTGAACTCTATGTGGACATCGCCATACTGACCTCTACCACCTGATTGTTTCTTATGTTTCCCCTGAGCTTTAGCTGTTTTCCTTATAGTTTCTTTATAGGGGACCTGCGGGGTGCGGGTATCCAGTTCAACCCCGTATCTTTCCTTGATCCTGGAAAGAACGATATCAAGGTGAAGGTCTCCCATGCCTGAAAGGACATTGTCTCCGGTATCGACATTCTTCTCGAATTTAAGGGTCGGATCCTCTTCAAGCATTCGATGAAGTGCTGAAGAAAGTTTATCTTCATCTGCCCTGCTCTTTGCTTCGACAGCAACACTGTAAACAGGCTGAGGGAACTTGATGGGCGGAAAATGGAAAGTTGTACCTTTTATGGCAAGTGTATCCCCTACGTGGGTACTGTGCAGTTTCGGAATTGCTATAATATCTCCAACAACTATATTCTTAAGGTCCTTTCCTTCCTTACCCAACATGCTCTTGAAGGAACTGACCCTTTCTTCTTCTTCCCTGTTCACATTATAAACAGGATTATCAGTTGTCGCACTTCCCGAATTGACCCGTATAAAACTGAGCTTCCCTACAAAGGGATCGACCATTATCTTGAAGCACAGAGCAGAAAAAGCACTGTCAGGATCGGGCGCTATATCAAGCTCTTCTTCTCCATCAAGTGCATGTCTGGGTTTACCTTCAAGTGGTGACGGGAAAAATTCTGTGAGTGTATCAAGGAACTGGGTCACTCCTACATTAAGAGTACTCGAACCTGGGATGATCGGAAAGATCCTTCTCTCGATGATGGCCTGCCGGAAAGTCTTGAAAAGATCATCTTCAGATATCTCTTCTCCTTCAAGATACATCATCATCAATTCATCATCAGCTTCAACTATTGTCTCAACAAGAGACTCTCTTGCATTTGAAGCAGCTTCAGCAACTTCTTCCGGGATATCTGAAGTTTCAAAATCACTGCTTCCATCTGCCTTGTAAACATATGCCCTGTTCCTTAAAAGATCTACCACACCTTTGAAAGCTTCTTCATGGCCTATGGGCAGAAAAAGGGGAATGGCCTTATCACTTAACTCTTCCTGGATCTGGCCGACAGTTCTGTCGAAATCAGAGTTTTCCCTCCCTAATTTACTGACATAAAACATCAGAGGCGATTTGAATTCCTCCGCAAACTCCCATGCTTTCCCTGTCTGCACTTCTACTCCATGCAGCCCGCTTACTACGATCGCTGTTGAATCAGCTACACGCATGGATGAACGCATGTCTCCTATAAAATCGGCATAACCAGGTGTGTCAAGTACATAAAGAACCTTATCATTTCTTTCCATGGTGACAAGCGAGTTATTGATAGAGATCTGGCGCTTCTGCTCTTCACTGGTAAAATCTGATACCGTATTGCCTCCCTCTATGCTTCCCAGACGTGTTGTATCGCCGTTGTTGAAAAGCATAGCTTCGGTAAGTGATGTTTTCCCAGCACCTCCATGAGCAGTAATGGCAATGCTCCTAATATCTTCAGGTTTGTGCTTTCCCATACGCTACGTACCTCCCTGTAACCACCTTTTGAATAGTAGAATGGCTCAAAATATATTGATCAAATACCCGTGAGGTCCCCCTGAGTTGAAATACCAGAGGATACCTTCTGTTTCGCTACTACTGTTCTATCATGGAATGAATCAGTTGTACAACTTCTCCAGGATCCGCCTGTCCCCTTGTCTCTCTCATGACGAGCCCCTGAAGAAACTTCAGTTTCTTGTCTTTCTTATCTTTTCCTGACTTTATAGTATCTATGATCTCGGGATTATCTTCAACAATTTTTAATACAATTGCCCTCAGATCTTCTCCCCCTATGCCGCCAGTCTGGATCCCGGATTGTTCCAGTATTTTTCCCAGACTTTTATCGGTAGCTGCCAGAGCTTCAAAAACCTGTTTTGCGGCGGTATTTGAAAGTTTTTTTGAATCGATCATGCCTATGACTTCAGCAAGATCAGATACCTTAACAGGGAATTCTTCCAGGCTTATTTTATTTTCGTGAAGGAATCTCAGGACTTCTGTCCGTACCCAATTGGCTGATCTTCTGGCTGATCCCCCTGCCTTTACACACTCCTCGAAGAAAGAGGCTATCCCCGCATTTTCGGTTAAAGTTAAAATGTCATCATCTGACAGATCATATTGTTCTTTGAATCTTTTTTCTTTATCCCATGGTAATTCCGGAATATCAGATTTCAAACCGTCTTCATAATCATCCGGAAGAATTAGAGGCGGCAGGTCAGGTTCCGGGAAATAACGGTAATCATGAGCTTCTTCCTTACTTCTTGAAGAAGCTGTAATTCCTTTCGAATCATCCCAATGGCGGGTTTCCATGACAACTTCCTCTTGTCTTGCAAGGAGACGGGATTGACGTTTGATCTCATATTCGAGACCTCGCTCCAGAGCCCTTAGAGAATTCATGTTCTTTATCTCTGTCCTGTTACCCCATCTTCCATCTGAACATTTTACTGAAATATTAGCATCTACACGAAGTGAACCGTTCTCCATATCACCATCGGAGACACCCAGATACCTTACCAGCTGTCTGAGCCTTGTCGCGTATTTTCTTGCCTCCGCCGGTGACTTTAGATCAGGATCAGAAACTATCTCTGCCAGAGGCACACCTGCCCTGTTATAATCTACAAAAGAATAACGAGACCCCGAGAGGCGACCATCCTGCGCGCTGTGAACGAGTTTTCCGGCATCCTCCTCAAGATGCAGCCTGGTAATGCCTATTTTTCTGACAGATCCATCATCCCCGGCAATTTCTATACTTCCGTGTTCGGCTATAGGCAGATCATACTGGGATATCTGGTAGGCCTTGGGAAGGTCCGGATAGAAATAGTTCTTTCTGTGAAAACGGGTTATATGATTAATTGTACAGTTCAGAGCCAGAGAAGTCCTTACTGCTGCTTCTACCACCCTGGCATTCAGGACTGGAAGTGTTCCTGGTAAACCCAGACATAGCGGACAGACATTGGTGTTTGGAACTGCACCGATATAATCTGTTGAACATGAGCAGAAAAGCTTGGTTTTCGTGTTCAGCTGAACATGTATCTCCAGACCTATAACTGGAGTGAATTCTTCCTTCATCTTTTTTCACCTCCATCCGCGATCTTAGCCGATCCAAACTCTTTTTCCAGGATACTTCCCTGAGAAAGAAGCTGCATTTCTCCCCATTTGGGACCAACAAGCTGAACTCCCAGTGGCAATCCCTGAGATGAAAAACCTGTGTTTACAGATAATCCCGGCAATCCCGCAAGGTTTACCGGTAAAGTAAAGACATCTATCATATACATCTGGATAGGATCATCAATAAGTTCTCCGATCCGAAATGCCGGCGCGGGAGAATCCGGCATGATAATACTGTCAACCTGAGCAAATGCGGCGTTAAACTCCCTGGTAATAACCTGTCTGACCTTCTGTGCTGTAAGGTAGTAGGCATCATAATATCCTGAACTCAATACATATGTACCGGTCAATATCCTCCTTTTGACCTCGTCCCCAAAACCGGCCTTTCGTGTCTTGAGGTACAGATTCAGAAGATCATCGCTTGGCTCTGAATGTCCATATTTAACACCATCATACCTGGCAAGGTTTGAACTGGCTTCTGCTGGAGCAAGGATATAATAGGCACCAAGGCCCGATGTCATAGTAACAGGCAGAGATACTTCTACTATCTCGGCACCAGCATCTTCAAGAGTTCTTAAAGTTTTATTCACAGCACCCTGGATATCAGGGGAAAGGTCATATTCGCTGAACTCTTTAACAAGACCTACTTTTCTGCCTTTCAGTGACTCTCTTTGAAGCGCAGAATTGAAAACAGGCCTCTGTCTTCTGCTGCAGGTCGAATCCTTCGGATCAATTGCAGAAAGCACCTGAAGAGATAATGCTATATCTTCCATCGTTCTTGCAAAAGGACCTATCTGATCAAGTGAAGATGCAAATGCTATCAGCCCATAACGGCTTACCATTCCATACGTAGGCTTCAAACCGAAAGTCCCGCAGAAACCGGCAGGCAGTCTTATGGAACCGCCGGTATCGCTGCCAAGAGATAAAGGAACATATCCAGCAGCTACTCCCGCAGCACTTCCTCCTGAACTGCCTCCTGTAACCCTGTCTGTATCCCAAGGATTATGAGCGGGGCCAAAAGCAGAATGTTCACAGGAACTGCCCATTGCAAATTCATCCATGTTTGCCTTACCTATTATAGAAGCTCCCTCATTCTCTATGAGATCCACAACAGTCGCATTATATGGAGGTTTCCAGTCCTTGAGAATATTACTTGC
Organism: uncultured Synergistales bacterium; assembly: GCA_964410915.1. Classification (GTDB taxonomy): domain Bacteria; phylum Synergistota; class Synergistia; order Synergistales; family JAFGMB01; genus CAZFJG01. Next base: position 20,943 of record CAYPIU010000004.1, read on the forward strand.
GCAGCTCGTATTGATACCCTTTGTACACATATTATCTTTCACAAGTACGGGTACACCTGCAAGCATTCCAGGTTCCTCATTTCTCGCAATGGCTTCGTCCACACTGGCAGCCTGTACCATTGCTTCTTCTGAAGAAAACGCTGTCATTGCATTGAGGTCTTTTTCGAGAGATCCCGCCCTGTCAAGACTGGACCTAAGTACTTCAACCGCTGAAAAGTCCTTGTTTCTGATACCTCTGACTATTTCAGACGCGGAAAGTTCATACAGTTTCATATCTTGTCCTCCTCACCCAGAATACTGGGGACACGGAAGAAATCGCCATCTGAATCCGGTGCCTGTCTTAATGCTTCATCACGATTGCCCCAGGGTCTTACTTCATCTTCCCTGAGAGGGGTACCCTCGATACCCTCCATGACGAAAGGGTTTATACCTTCCAGATCAAGTTCCTGTAATCTGTTGAAATGCTCAAGAATACCATCGAAATGTTGTGCCATAGAACTGGCCTCTGTTTCGTCTATTTCCAGTCTGGCCAGCATGGCTACTCTTTTCACTACCTCTTCCGAGATCGCCATTAATAAAACCTCCCCTGCAGATCTGCAACTCTTTCTTATTACAATATTGTCCTACTTTCAAGTTCAGGTAATTCTAATGCCTGTTTGCAAGTTCCGACCCGTCAATATAAGGCGTTATCATTTCGAGAAATGCTTTCTCATCGATGATCCGAACACCCAGATCGGAAGCTTTCTTGTATTTGCTGCCAGGGTCAGACCCTGCAACGACAATTGAAGTCCTTCTACTTATACTTGATGATGTTTTCCCACCGAGTTGCTTTACAACATCCTCAGCATCCTTTCTGCTGAAGGAATCCAGTTCTCCTGTAAACACTATTCTCATATCCTGGAAGATCTTATCTGCAACCGCCTCATACGGGGTATTTTCAGATCTCATTTTAACTCCAGCATCGGAAAGCTTCTCAAGGACTCGAAGGTTGGTTGCATCATTAAAATAGGCATTTATGGACACAGCGATCTTATCCCCTATACCTTCAAGCTTTGACAGGGATTCAGCAGATGCGTTTTCAAGATCCTTAATATTTGAAAAATATCCTGCCAGGGTTTCTGCAACTTTTGATCCGACAAATCTTATCCCGAGAGCCGTAACGAGATTCTCCAGGGAGCATTCTCTGGATTTTTCTATAGCCCTCAGAAGATTATCTGCAGATTTTTCCCCCATTCGCTCCAGGTCCAGAAGCTGTGCTTTATCGAGATAATATATATCTGCAATGTCAGTTACCATTTCCTTTTCTATAAGTTTTTCTATTATTTTTTCTCCAAGTCCCCTGATATCCATAGCCTGACGGGAAGCAAAGTGAATGAGCCCCTCCCTCAGCTGAGCCGGACAGGATGCATTTACACATCTTACTGCAACTTCTCCGGGAAGCCTGACAACACCAGACCCGCATTCCGGACATTTGTCCGGCATCCTGAAGGGCTTTTCATCTCCACTGCGTCTCTCTTTATCAACCTTGATTATCTCAGGAATGATCTCTCCCGCTTTTCTGACCCAGGCCATGTCGCCTATCCGGATATCCTTGCGTTTGACTTCATCTTCATTATGGAGACTTGCCCTTCTGACTATGGTACCGGAAAGATGGACCGGATCAAGAATAGCAGTTGGGGTAAGAGCACCCGTTCTCCCAACGGAAATGACAATATCCTTTACTCTTGAAAGTTTTTCTTCCGGTGGGTACTTGAACGCGATGGCCCATTTAGGTGATTTTGCTGTATTACCAAGTTTTTTCCATAAGGAACGATCGTTCACTTTTACAACTACTCCATCTGTTACATATGAAAGTTCATGCCGTTTATCCCGCCACTCCTCTATAAAAGCCAATACCTCTTCCGGGCCATGACAGATACGGTTCTGCTGTTGGGTAGGGAAACCGGTCTCTCTTAACCACTTGAGAATCTGTCCCTGTGTCTTCAAGCCGGAATTTCCCGGGTCAAGCATGTAATAAACAAAAAGGGCAAGAGGCCTTGATGATGTAACAGATGGATCAAGCTGTCTAAGGCTTCCCGCTGAGGCGTTGCGGGGATTTGCAAATAAAGGTTCACCGGCTTCTTCCCTGCGCCGGTTGAGTTCTGCAAAATGTTCCTTGTTCATATATACTTCGCCTCGAACTTCAAGATCCCCTTTTACGGAACTGCGTAGACTCAGTGGTAAAGACCTTACTGTCTTGAGATTACGGGTTACATTTTCGCCGATCCTCCCGTTACCGCGGGTCGCTCCACGGATAAAAAGACCATCTTTATAAAGCAAAGACACTGCAAGGCCATCGATCTTGAGTTCGCATACATAATCTATTTCCTTATCGCCGAGAGACTGGGATACCCTTGAAAAGAACGATTTAAGTTCATCTATGCCCAGGGCATTATCGAGACTGAGCATTGGTTCAGAATGCTCGATCTTTTCAAAAGCATCAAGAGGCTGACCTCCAACGCGCGCGGCAGGAGAATCGCTTGTTGAAAACTCAGGATATTCTTTTTCGAGCTCTTTCAGTTCATGCATCATATGATCGTACTCTGAATCATCTATCGAAGGATCATCCAGAACATAATATCGATAATTATGATCCTCAATATCTTTTTTTAGACGATCTATTCTTTCTTTAGCCTCTTGGATCCCTGACAATGGAACCACACCTCCCGGAGACAGTTCAGGATCTTGGCTTAAGTGTCGGGAAAAGGATAACATCCCTGATTGATCTGGAATCAGTAAGGAACATCACAAGCCTGTCTATTCCTATACCAAGACCACCTGTTGGGGGAAGCCCGTATTCAAGGGCTGTTATATAATCATTGTCAAAAGCATGGGCTTCTTCATCACCCTGTTCTTTTTTCTTTTTCTGGTCCTCAAAGCGGCTCTTCTGATCCAGTGGATCATTAAGCTCACTGAATGCATTGGCAATTTCCGAACCATTTATAAAAAGTTCAAAACGCTTTGTAAAATCAGGATTTTCAGGATCCCTTTTAGCCAGTGGAGATATCTCCGTCGGGTAGCCAAGTACGAAAGTCGGCTGGATCAGTTTATCCTCCACAAATTCCTCGAAAAATTCTGCAAGAAGGGCAAACCTGTTTTCGTCTCCGTTAACATCCAGACCAGCCTTCTTAGCTATATCCCTTGCCTCTTCATCACTCTGGATATTATCCAGATCATAAGAAGTATGCTGGCGAACAGCCTCAACCATGGTTATCCGTTTAAATGGAGGGTTAAAATTGAGATCAACTCCCTGATATTCAACTTTTCTTTTTCCAACCGCATCCGCAGAAGCGACAAGGATCTCCTCTGTCAGATCCATCATATCCTCATAATTGGCATATCCCCAATAAACTTCCATTGAAGTAAATTCGGGGTTATGCATCAGATCAATACCCTCGTTCCGGAAGTTTTTCCCTATCTCGTAGACCCTTCCAAACATACCGACGATGAGACGCTTCAAATAAAGCTCCGTAGCTATTCTCATATACATCTCACTGCCAAGTGCATTGTGATATGTCTGAAATGGTTTTGCATTAGCACCCCCGGCGATAAGGGACAGGATCGGTGTTTCGACCTCAAGCGTACCGTGACTTTCCAGTACATCTCTGAAAGCCTTTATGATCCTTGCCCTTTTTATGAAAACATCCCTTACGTCCGGATTGGCAATGGTATCAACATATCTTTGTCTGTACCGGGTTTCAACATCCTTAAGACCATGCCATTTTTCCGGTAAGGGCCTAAGGGCTTTGGAAAGAAGAAGACATTCCTTGACAAATATTGTAAGTTCACCCCGTCTTGTACAGAAAGGATGTCCCTTTATTCCTATAATATCTCCTGTATCGATCCACTTCTTAACAAAGGAATAGTTTTCTTCTCCCATTGCATTGAACTGAAAATAAAGCTGGATCTGATCGCCTTCATCAGCGAGATTTGCAAATGTAGCCTTACCATGCTTTCTAAGGGTCATTACCCTTCCGGCAGTTACAAGCATTACACTTTCATCACCCTGATCAGCCTCAAGATGAGAAAAGTTCTCTCTTACATAGGCTACGGTATGTTTACGATCCCATTTTTCTATAACAAAAGGGTTATAACCCTCCTCTTCCTTGAGCCTTGCTAGCTTATCCATACGCTGCTTGAGAATTTCCTCCTCTGGCAGCGCTATTGTTTCTTTCTGGGAATTCTGGGACATTAAAGATTTCTCCTTTCGAAATATAAAAATGAATTCTGCAGAAGTGTTTTCAGCTCATTCCAGCCATGAATACCTGATGAAGCCTGTCTGAAACCGGAAATTCCAGGAATACCCTTGAACATTCCGGACATAACTCTTCTGACAATTATCTCGGCAAATCTATCGTTATAATAATGTTCTATTTCATCTCCAAGATCTGTCAGGAAATTAACCTGAAGATCTATTGACGGATCGATATAAGCGTCGGGAACCTTATAACCAAGCTGACGAAGTGCTTTGGGAAAAATAAACGGATCTCTCATTGCTCCTCTGGCAATAACAACACCTGTACAGCCGTGGTCAAGAAAATAGACAACATCCCGGGGATGGAATATATCTCCGCTTGCAGTTATCATGGATCTGAAATGACTTGCTGCTTCAGTTATTACAAGGCGATCGGATGTTCCATCGTATCTCTGTGCAGGAGTCCTGCCATGAATGGCAATATTGGAAGCCCCGGCATTAATAAGACCTTCACAGAATCTGAAGGTATTCAGGGGATGATCTGGAGAACACTTGCGGATCTTGACCCAGACAGGCAAACCTGTTTCCCTGAGCTGATCTACCATTTCAAATGCAAGGTCAGGATTGCCAAGAAGCCTTGCTCCAGCACCTTTTTTCTGGACTTTAGGCATCGGGCAGGCCATATTTATACCGATTGCTGAGAAACCACCTCTTTCAAGTGCAACGTCAACACCCTCCAGAAGAGTTTTTACATCTCCAGCAAAGAGCTGTAATACAAGAGGCATGTCATCGGCAGTTGTGTCAAGCATCCTTGTCGTCTTGTCCATGCCTCGCTGAAGCCCGGCACAGCTGATCATTTCCGTATGTACAAGCCCGGCCCCGAGTTTCAGAAAAAATCTGCGCAAAGGAAAATTCGTTATGCCCGCAAGAGGTGCAAGCCAGACCGGGTTCCATGCATTTACACCACCTGTATAAGCTTCCGGTCCTTTTCTACGCTTTATTATAGTGCCGGAACCTGAAGCTTGATCAATGGTTTCTCTCATATATAATTCTCAGACCATCAAGGGTTATATACGGATCAACATTATCTATAGTGCTTGAAAGAGAAGCTATATTACCGGCATGACCTCCTGTTGAAATGACCTGAGTTTTCTGTCCCAGTTCATCCCAGACAAGCTTCACGAGATGATCCACCATACCGGCATTGCCGTACATTATACCAGCCTTTATAGAATCCATGGTCGTTCTTCCGATCACACTATCAGGCTTTTCGAATGCAACCTTGGGCAATTTGGCAGTCTTACCGAAAAGAGCGTCCATTCCGGACACAATACCTGCTGATATGGTTCCTCCAAGATATGCACCATCGGATGAAATAACATCGAGAGTTATAGCTGTTCCAAAATCAACTATGATAAGGGGTTTGCCATATTTTGATACCGCCCCTACAGAGTTGACAAGGCGGTCAGCACCGACTTCATGAGGTACTAGATACTTAACCTCAATTCCAAGATCCATTTCGCAGGTGACTTTCTGACAGTTAACTCCAATGTATGACCTTATTCCTTCTGTAAATGCCGAATCCAGAGGAGGCACAACACTGGACAGGATAGCTCCGTCTATCATGGGCGGCTCGATAGATGAAAGATTTAAGAGATTAAGCAGATATATGCCTATTTCATCAGACGTATGGATTTCCGACATAAGACGCCAGTGCTTTACCAGACAGTCTCCGTCATAGATCCCGATCGAAGTATTGGTATTTCCAACATCAATTACAAGAAGCAATTGCCTACCTCCATTATGTGTTACAGGTTAATAAGGATCAGGATAATATTACACCACAACCGAGCCAGAAAGAAAAGGAATAAGCATATTCATTATTGACATAATGATAATGACCCTTTTCCATTCCACGGACATTGCTTTCAGAAAAAGAATGACGAGAATATTGACTGCAATAACAGCTATCGGCAAAGACCAGGCGAGTTCATACGGTATTATGGATGAAACAATGTTACATCCGTATTCCCATCCCTCCACTATTGCCTGTGAAAAGGTAATTACAAGATCAGAAAAAAAGAGATCTGAAATTATCAAAAGGGCACAGAGTGAAAGTATTGGAAGAATAAATGCAAAAACAGGTATTGCTGCAATGTTAATAATAATCCCGGCAAAGGGAACGGTTCCAAAAGTCCTTGAGATCAAGGGATAAGTTGCTACCCATACGACAGGGCTTACAGCAAATTGCACGTTTCGGGAGGGGGACAATCTGAAAAAAGAAACGATAGCTATAACAGAAGAGACAGATAATCTCCAGCCCAGATCCCAGAAATACCATGGATTATACATAAGCATCAATGCAGCAGAAAAACATACTGAATTCAGAGGTGACAGAGGCTTATGAAATATCTCTCCCACAAGAACCATTTGAAGCATTATTCCTGCCCTGACGGCGCTTGCATGAAAACCAGTCAACATGATGTATAGCCACATAAATACAGAAATTACCAGAGCCCTGAATCTATATCTTCTGAATAACAGAAAGATAATCCCGGCAATGAGACCCACGTGGAACCCTGAAACTGCCAGCAGATGCGATGTCCCCCATAGTGAATGCCTGTTCCCAAGCTCTGGATCCCTTACCCCCAGCCAGGCTGCCAGAATATAACCTCTCAGGGGCGAAGGAAGTGACAGATCGATCCTTTCCCTGAGCCATGTCCTCCACTTTACTATGATGGAACTACCCGACTCGTCTGTTTTCTGATCGATCTGGTATGGCATGATCTGCTGCCTGACTCCATGTGCAAACCAGTAACGCTTTTCATTGAAACCTGAATCTATACCTTTTGCAGGATCTTTTAAAGGCAGAAGCAGACCCTTTATTTCAAGAATATCGCCCGGCTTGAATATATCCCTGGCACTGCTCTTTAAAAGAATTTTATGTGAACCATCATCAAGAATAGCTACTCTTTTTGACCCCCATGTCCTTTCATCCACGACCTCAGCCTTAAAAAGAGATAGTCCCCCTGTCTCTTCAGGGGTATCTACACGGGAAATTAAATAGAAGGAGGCAAGAAATGAAAGAAGAAGTACAATTAGAACAACATGCTCCCAGGACGGCTCAGTCTTTACGGTTATCACAAGCAGAAAACCCAGTGATATCAGGGTTACGGTAAAAGGAATGACGAAAAGTTCTACACCTTTATCAAACAGGATAAGCGAAGATATGCAGGCAAGAAGAATAAAAAATGCAGGGACTTCGGATATTGGAGTTTTCATGGTCCCGTAGATATCAATGGCCTGACCTGCTCCAGCTTTTTCTCACCTATACCTTTTATTCTTATCAGTTCACTTATACTGGAAAATCTGCCATGCTTCTGCCTGAAAGTAATGATCTTTTCAGCAGTTACCGGACCTATTCCAGGCAGAGCCTGAAGCTCTTTAGAATCTGCAATGTTTATATCTACAAGAGCATTAGAAAAAGTGGATGAATTGGAATCATTCGTATCCCCCGGGGAGCGGGTATTTATTACTGTTGAAGAATCGAGTGGTGATCGGGGCAAATGAGACTGTTCATTATCTGTTTTAACTTCAGGAATATGAATATGGGCACCGTCGTGAAGTTTTTCAGCCAGGTTTATTCCTACCCTGTCAGCATCTGGAAGTAACCCTCCCGCTTTTTTGACTGCATTATGTACCCTTGAACCTGAATCTATCTCATATACTCCAGGATGCTCAACTGATCCAGTTATATAAATAACCCATACTGTCTCAGAGGGATTTCCCACTGTTTCTACCGGTCGTTCTTTCACTGAACCAGGCAGAGGCCCTGCAACAACAGTAGGTTCCTGATCAGGGACTTTCCCCGAAAAATGCCAGACCATTGCAGCTGCAGCAAGAAAACAGAGAATACCGCCAGTGATAAATAAAAGGCCCTTTTTTAACCCGTGAGCATTCATATTTCAGTCCTTCCCTCTTCCCCGGATCTATACGGCACTGTCATCAAGCCTTTCAATTATTTCTCCATAAAGACACCAGTGTTCAGCCTCTGTTATCCTTATCCTGACAAATGAACCAATAAGAGAACTATCCGCCTCAATTATTACTACTTTGTCTGAAGGAGTTCTTCCCTGAATAAGATGGTCTCCTTTTGGGGCAGGACCATCTATAAGGATAGTATATTCTTTTCCTATAAGACTGCTGTTTACCTCAAGAGCTATTTCCGACTGGCGATCATTGATAATTGCAAGACGCTCTTTTTTGATCTCTTCAGGCACCTGATCGGCCATGGTGGCTGCAACAGTACCTTTTCGGGGAGAATATGCTGCAGTATGCACCTGATCATATCGGAATTTTTCAATGGCAGCCAGAGACTGCTGAAAGTCTTCTTCGGTCTCCCCCGGGAAACCTACGATAAGATCACTGGTCAACCCGCATTCAGGAAGCCGTTCGCGGATCAGATCTACCGTATTGGCATACTGTTCAAAGGTATATTTCCTGTTCATTAATTTTATTATTCTTTCACTCCCGGACTGTATCGGAAGGTTTATAGCAGGACATATTGATGGATGCTCTGCCATTACATCAACAATATCGGGTGTAAAATCCTTGGGATGAGATGTTACAAAACGGAGCAGTTTCAAACCTTCATTGGAGACAACATCCCTCAGCAGATCAGAAAAACGATATCCGTTATCAAAATCTGTACCATAACTGTTCACGTTCTGTCCCAGAAGGGTTACTTCCTTAACCCCGTTATCAACAAGTGCCCTTATCTCTTCAAGTATTTCTGAAGGTTTACGGGACATAAACCGTCCCCGGACATACGGGACAATGCAGTATGTACAGAAATTATCGCAACCATGAGCTATGGTAACGTATGCTTTCAACGGATTATTCCTCTCGAGCGGTGCTATGTGCAGATCATCAAAGGTTCTGCCATCATCAAGCATACTGATATCTTCTTTGTTCCTGACCATGTTCTCAAGGCTATCGGGCAAAAATCCTATGTGCCTTGGCCCGGCAATAAGTTTGACCCAGGGGAATCTCTCTGCCATCTCTTTGCCGACGTTCTGCGCTATGCAGCCTACAACAGCGACCATCGGCAGACCGTCCTTTTCCCATCTTTGTGAATGACGGCCAAGCTGACTCCACACTTTATGTTCAGCCTTTTCCCTTATACTGCATCCATTATAAATTACAACTTCGGCTTCATCTTCCAGTGTTTCTACCCAACCTTTATCAATAAGGGCGGTACGGATCTTGTCCGCGTCATAGACATTCATCTGACACCCATATACTTTAAGATGAAATTTCACCATTATCCATAAACCTCCTGTCACAACTTCCCATGACTTCTTCTATGAAACAGACTCGTTTTACAAAGTCTATATTATAATCCAATTCTACTTTAAGCGCATTGTACTGGTAAGAATTATTCCCGGCATATAATTGGAATATACCTCCCTTGAAAGAAAAAACAGGATAGCTTAAACTCTATCTATCTAATGTTATATGTTAATGTGTCATTACAGAGAATACTTTTTTAACACATTGAGGTGGAAAATAGATGAAAAGGTTGATAGCGGGAATAATTATTGTTATCCTGGCAGTCTCTGCGCCAGCCCTGGCATCGGATAATGATATCTCTGAAAGATCCTTGAATTTACCAGATATTGAGGGATGGCGAACGATCGAAGAAAATATTGTAGATTTTGATACTCCATCCGGCAATTACGGTTCCTGGGAAAGAAAAATAATTATTGACAAAGCATCAGGGAATAAAATAGAGATCCATCTTTTTACGGGTCAGGGACCTGGTCCTATGTACATTCCCAATGGAAAGATCAGCACTGACGACAGGCCTGTTGGTTTCGGGGCTACCTATGAGACGATCGCGATCGGGGAATACAGAGCCATAATCGAAAATTATCCTTATATCGGACTGGCTCTTGCCATATCTTTAGGCCCTGAAAAGACTTTATGCCTGGAAAGCAGGAACATCTCAAGGGAACAGATAATTACAAAAGCAGAAATGCTGCTGAAAGAATTCTGACTCTGAGATGATCAGGAAAAACTTTCAGCAGCAGATATTTTTTTAACTTTAAAGGTTTCTAAGAATATGCGCTACCTGCTCCATCTGAACCATACCTTGAATGTCAGATTCAAGCATAGGGATCTCAGCTATCCGATATTCACCAAATCTATGTTTTATATCTTCAAGATAATCTTCCTGGGCAGATCTTCTCTTTTCAAAAAAGGGTCCAGCTTCCTCAGGAATTATTTTGTTAACCACAACGCCTCCTACAGGTATGGAAAACTTCTTTAACATGGCGATAGCCCTTTCCGTCTCCATAATGGGCATTTTTTCAGCGTTTAATACGAAGAAAAACTCCGTCAGATCTCCATTGGTCATGATATCACGGCCAAAGGAGAATTTTTCTTTTCTCTTGTGGAGAATCCTTATAATTGGATCATCCTCGAGTTTTTTCTTCAGGATCTCATCATATCTCGCGGACATTTTCATCAGTTTCCTCGCCTTTTCATGTCTGTCTATCAGATGGTCGATCCATGCTCCGAGAATTTCAGGGAGTGTCAAAAGACGAAGGGTATGTCCAGTAGGAGCAGTATCAAAAACAATCAGATCATAGGCTTTTCCCACCATCTCCATTATTTCAATAAACTTGTCAAATATCGCAGCTTCCTCAGCTCCAGGAGACATATAGGCTATCTCAAGCTGTTTTTTTATCTCCTCAACTATAGCTGCGCTGACTATATTAAGCATCTGGTCCTGAATGCCCTTCATATATTTTCGGGCTTCAAGCTCAGCATCTACTTCAAGTCCCCAGAGATTATCTGTCAGGCTTACTATCTCTGAACCAATTCTGATACCGTAAGCATCTGCAAGAGAATGAGCCGGATCTGTTGAAACCACGAGGGTCTTGTATCCTTCTTTCGCTTTCTTCAGTGCAAAAGCTCCGGCACATGTTGTCTTGCCGGTACCTCCCTTACCTCCAAAAAAAACGAACTGTTTCTGCTGGTTTTCAGACATTTGGATTACCCCTTAGTCAAAGTCATATTGTGCAGCTTTTTCAGCTACTATAAATTTCCTGTTCTGTATTCTTCTTTCCCATGGCTCTATCTCCTCGGCAAGATAAGGTAGAAGTTCAAGCATATAATAGGAGATCGGATTAGGTATACCAAGGAAATCGCTATACAGGAGAAGAAGAAGGTTATCATATTCATCAAAAGCTTCCTTACGTACAACGGCCATCCTCTTGTCAATAAAGATTCCGAAAGAAAAAGCCTTGAACCAGTGCCAGGCATTTTTCCAAAAACCTTTTTCACCTTTGGGATCCATATGACCTACTCCTTTTCTTTTCATATATGATCATTATACATTATACGAATTTTTTTGGTTAAGAAATAACAGGTCAGAAAGTACATGAAATTAAAATTGTATGGATTCCAATACATAGCAGAAGGGAATAAGTCAGAAACATGGAGATCTAAAACCTTTGTTTATCAAGTAAAAAACGGGGTCAGGGATAAAATTCAAAAGATAATGAAGCTTCGGGCAAATAATGCTCAAGTCATTGAAGGTCTGAAGTATATATCCAGAACAAAAGATTACGATCTGAGCTCCTGTTCTGTATGAAGCTTAGTAACAGCGAGAGGACAACAGCTGTTAACTGCTATTGTCCTCTCGTATATTGTTATTTTACTATCAGTCTGAAAGCCATTTTTTCTCAAGCATTTCAAGAGAACCGTCGGCCATAAGCTCACCGAGCGCAGTGTCAACAGCTTCCACAAATTCGGTATCTTCCTTGTTCATTGCCAGAGCCATTCCTGTATCAGTGATCTTGTGCATAAAAGCAATCTGTAATTTCCCCACAAAAGATTTATTGCTTGTAACATTTTCCTGTGCAACAGTGCTGTCAACCACAGCAAAATCGGCTCTGCCAAGAAGAACCTCTCTCAGAGCATCATCAGTTTTGCTGAATCTTTTAACAGTTACATCTTCAATGCCTGAAGCGAAGTCATCCTGGATAGTTCCAAGCTGTACGGATGCTGTTTTTCCAGCAAGATCCTCAACAGTCTTGATCTTTGTATTATCGACTTTTGTTATAAAAGCGTCGGGAGTTGTGTAATATGATCGAGAAAAAGCTACTTTTTTTGCTCTCTTTGGAGTTGCACTCATTCCGGCAGCGACTATATCTATCTTTTTGGTCAATATTGAGGGGATCAGAGCATCAAAAGCCATGTCAACGATCTGGATCTCTTTACCGAGTTTTTTGCCTATCATGTGAGCAAGATCAATATCGAATCCCACGATCTCATTATCTTCACTTCTAAATTCAAAAGGCCTGAAGGTAGATTCTGTTCCTACAAGGATAACGTCCGAATCGAGTGCTGAATCAGCAGCAAAAACAGCCGGAGCAAAGGAAAGTAGAATAATTACCAGAAATAAACACAAAACTTTCTTTAACATTTGAAAACCTCCTCAGATTACTGTCATATTCTATAAACATATGTTTACTAATTATAACAGTTATGTTTGTTTGTTTATTATATAGCTTTTTAATTAGAGGTCAAGAAAAAAAGCTGCCCTTATGGGCAGCTTTTTAGAAAATTTACAGAATTCAGGAAATTACTCCTGCTCAAACATGTCCTTTCCTACAGCGCAAACGGGACATAGCCAATCTTCAGGTACATCCTCCCATGCTGTCCCGGGAGCTACTCCGTTATCAGGATCTCCCTCTTCAGGATCATAAATATAGCCACAAACAGTGCAACGATATTTGTCCATCTCAATAAACCTCCCAATATTCGAGTTTGTAACACATATGACTAATTATATGCATATCACCGTTTTAACACAATATAATAAATAAGAATGGCAACAGCCTTTAAAGAGAGATAAACTCACGGCTGAGAGAATCAGTTAACCTGACAGATCCATTTTCAGTTATGAGATAATCATCCTCGATCCTCACTCCGCCAAGATCCTGAATATATATACCTGGTTCAACTGTAACGATATCTCCCGGCTGAAGTATATCCTCAGAAGAATGAGAAAGCCGTGGTTTTTCATGGACTTCCAGTCCTATACCATGGCCAAGTCCATGATTAAAATTATCTCCATACCCCCATGAGGATATCAGATCTCTTGCTATAGCATCTATACTCCGGCATTCCCTGCCTGGTTTAAGAGCCTCCGCAGCAGCCAGATGAGCTTCAAGTACTACCTTGTGTAACTCAGCAAACTTTTTATCCGGCTCCCCAATGACAAAGTTTCTTGTTATATCAGAAATATAGCCATTGTATGTAGCCCCGAAATCTACTGTCACCCAATCGCCTTTTCCAATCTTTTTCTGCGTAGGGACACCATGAGGCAGGGAGGTCCTTGAACCTGAGACTACCACAAAACCGTGACCGGGCCACCCACATTCTGCGCCAAAGTCCCTGACATTAAATTCAAGGAGATTTGCGAATTTAACTTCTTCCATTCCGGCATAAGTCTCTTCAATTGTCTTTTTGAAGGCTTGAGAAGCTATATCTGCCGCCTTTTTCACAAGGCCTGTTTCTTCAGGATCTTTTTTCCGGCGAAGAGAAGGTACTACACCGGAAAGGTCACGCCATTCAAGGTGCAGGCCCTCTATTTTTCTGAAGAAAGCTGTAAACATCCTGTCAGCTTCAAATCCCGCGCTTCGAAGAGAAAGTTCCGATATCAGATCCATAACAGCTTTGGACATGGACCTTTTACCCTGGTCGATCAGTGTAAAAGGTGTTTCCGCCTTTGCCTGTTCGAGATATCTGCCATCAGTAATAATATACTCGTTCTCTGAAGTTATAAGGATAGAACAGCTGCTTCCGCGAAAACCCGAAATATAAAAAATATTTTCCCAGTTAAAACCTTCATTAACTGTCATTAGAAAAGAGTCTGTACCATATTCAGACATTTTTTGCCTTAATAGATCGATCCTTGAAAATATTCTATTAAAGTTCATATGAAATTACCCCCTGGTGCAACATTAAAGGTCAAGGACCCTCCATAATTCTTCCTGTGTCGAGATCTCAATGTTACCCTTTCCCTTAACCATATGGCCAATTACAGAAGCCTGGATATTCTCATGTGCCAGCCTTGAAAGCGCTTCCTCTGACCGGGAAGGTTCAAGAACAGCCACAAGTACTCCTGAAGATATCATGTGGCTATGATCAAAACCAAGGTTGATCGAGGCTTTACGTGTAATATCGTGGATCGGAATATCACCGGGATCAATATGTACACCAAAACCGCTTAATTCAGCGATCTCCGATATGCCCCCGATGATACCACCCTCAGTAGGATCATGCATGAACTTTGCAATATCCCTCAGTAACTTTGATTCCCTGTATATTGAGAGTGATCTTGACCACCCCGTGACTTCTGATATTTCTTCAGGGGAAAGGAAGCTTCTGAAAAGGTCCGGCCGATCATTTGCCAGGATCGACATCCCCTCAAGACCAGCATGCTTGGTCATCAGAATGAGGTCACCTGAAGATATATCGCTGGCGGAGTAATTATATGAAGATATACCCATCATAGTTCCTGAAAGCACTGGGTGCTCATATCTGTCGGTAATCTCCGTATGGCCTCCGATAATGGATATATTCATTTCCCTGCAGGCTGAATCTATCTCTTTCATTGTTCTTTCTACAAATTCTATTCCCATGTTCCTCGGGCAAAGCAGGGTTACAGTGAAATATGCAGGATCTGCCCCCTTGCATGCAACATCATTAACATTAATATTCACAAGAAGTCTTCCAGAATTTATTGAGGCCCCTACAACAGGATCAGATGCTACAACAAGAAATCCCCTTATATCTGAAAGATCGATAACTGCTGCATCTTCACCTATTCCAGGTCCTACAAGAACCTCCGAACGATTTATTCCAGCCATGGATAATACCTGGCTTTTCAGAATACCGGGTGGCAGTTTACCAACCGGAAGCAGGTCCCGGTTCTCATTTTTCAACGTTTTCAACCCCTTCTGATACTGTAAATACATCCGCAATAATTCTGTCTGTAAAGCTCCAGTTCCCTGCTTTTAGCTACAGATCGAACAAAACCATTATCCTTTCTCCATATCCTTGGCAACCATTCGATACCATAAGAAGAAGCAGCAGCCTTTCCGATCGTATTAATATGATCAGGATCCTTGTGAGGACTTATTGTCAGGGTCGTGGTCATAATTCTGTGCCTGTTTAAAGCAGCGCATCTTGCAGCAGCTAAAAGCTGTGCAGAGAAACATATGCTGCATCTCGCACCACCCTCGGGTTCTGTCGATGTCCGCCTGGTCAGTTCAAGCCATTGCTCCGGCTCATAGGAATTTATTACATAATCTGAATCCAGATGTTCCGCAAGTTTGATAAATGCATCTTTTCGTCTTTTATATTCATCAAGGGGATGAATGTTATTACCATAGAAAAAACCCGTAACATTGTAACCCTCATTAATGAGGTCTTCCCATGGCACAGTAGCATCCGGAGCACAGCAGACATGAAGAAGAATTTTTTCTTTCATTATAAAAACAGCACCCCTTGTACCGATGATCTGATAATATCTTTATTTTTAACCTTTCATCCTTTTTATTCTCTCTACGATATGATCAACAGAAAGACCCATATTATCAAGGACTTCGTCGGATCTACCTGACTGTCCGTAACGGCTCACTCCAATAACTTCAATTACTGCCTCTGAACAGTTTTTCCCAAAATAGGAAGCTATAACAGAACCCATTCCTGAAAATTCATTATGGTCTTCGAGAGTAAGGATAAAACCGGTTTCAGCTGCATCGGCTAAGGCCTTCTCATCGATCTCAAGAGGACATGCTACATTGTAGACCTTAACGCTGATCCCTTCCCGCTTCAGGATGCTGGCGGCTTTAATCGCCCTGGGCACCATGCAGCCCATTGCCATAATGGAACCGTCTTCACCATCGCGAAGGAGGTCATATTTCCCATATTCGAACACATAATCACCTGTGTAGAATTCTCTGCCTTCCTCATCTGTCAGCACTGGGACCTTGCTGCGTCCCATGGCAATACAAATATTCCCGGCATTACCTGTCATCCATCTTACAAGACGGTCTGTCTGGTTCGGGTCTGCTGGAACAACAAGTTTCCAGCCGAACATATTACGCATAAGTCCAACATAGTCAATACACTGATGGGTCATCCCGTCTTCCCCTACATCAAGTCCAACGTGAGTCAGAGCCAGCTTGAGATTAGTCCCGTTTATATCGTTCAATCTCTGCTGGTTGTATACTTCCGAAAGACCGAAAACACCGAAATCAGCCCAGAAAGGAATTATTCCACCGAGGGATGACGCACCCGAGCAGGTAGCAACAGAATGTTCCTGAATACCGGCCTCGATAAACCACTGGGGACATTTCTGGGCAAATGTAGAAGTTTTTACAGAACCTGCAAGATCACAGTCAAATACTACAAGAGGTGTTCTGTCACCTTTAAGGTAGTTCAATGATCCGATATCTGCGAGTGCTTTTCCAAAAGCTGATCGATTATCCGTAATTTCATCACCCTTATAGTCAAAAGAAACTCCCGGATCTATATTAATTTCAAAAGGGTCTATCTTCCTGCCTTCGGGCAGTTTTTCGGAATTTCTCTTTTCAAGATACCTTTCAACATCATTTTCAGCATCTCCAAGATCATTCAAAGCCCTTTTATAATTGTCACCTGTAGCAGCTTTACCATGATAATCCGGGACACCCTCCATAAAGGTAACACCTTTACCCATAGTAGTGTGACAGAATATAACCACAGGTTTATCTTTCGACCTGGCATTTCTCATACATTGATAGATCCCGCTTACAGAATGCCCGTCACACTCCATTACATGCCATCCATCAGCTTCCCATAGAGCAGAAAGAGCCGCAGGCATAATATCATCGGTCCTTCCTGAGATCTGTATATGGTTCCAATCCAGAAGTACAGTAATATTGTTAAGCTTTTCAGAAACAGCCATTCTTCGGGCCTCTGCTATCTGACCCTTTGTCTGTTCTCCATCGCTCCCCAATACGAAAACATGTCCGTCGAATCCCCTGATCTTCTGGCTTAATGCATATCCTGTTCCGGCAGAAAGTCCCTGGCCGAGATTTCCGGAACCCCAGTCGATACCAGGAACCTCTCTTTCAACATGTCCCTGGTACGGGCTTCCTGCCTGCCTGAAGTGAGATATCACATCGTCCGGATCCATAAATCCATAAGATGAAAGAACAGAATATGCACCTGGAGAAGTATGACCATGACTTATTACAAGAAAATCCCGATCAATGGAATTGCAGTTAAGTGGAGTTATATCTGCAACCCCATACGCGATCAGATACATTTCCATACTTGAGAGGGAACCTGCTGGATGACCACTATTGGCAACTGTTGTCATTTTCACTGCCATAGAACGGCATTCGGCCGCTTGCTTTTGAAGGATTTCCACATCTCGTACGGAAAGATCATCCATGGGAAATCCCTTAATATTTACCTGTCGAGAAAGATCCATTACAATTTTCTCCTTTCTGTTAACCTCCGAACAGCATTTTTATTCTCTGAGCAATAATATACGTAACATGAAACTTTTTAAAGTAGCTTTGAATTAAATATTTCATGACAGAATTTTGCGAAATAGAGAAACGAAAAAGATCAAAATATTTTGATCTTAGAAGACGAACATGGAACAGTTTCCTTAACTTTAATCACAGATCCACTGAATTAATATTTCAGTATAAACTGTTCAGAATATATTTCTGACATTCAGACGCTGACGTAACCAATTGCGAAATGCCATATTTCCATAAAAGAACATGTGAATCCAGAAAACATTTATGGGCGGCTTTCAAGCCGCCCATAAATGTTTTCTACAGGTTAAAAAGGATCATAGATCAATATATACTCTTGGAACTCTTTTTAGAAAACTTATCGGGATCTCGTAGTTAATGGTTCCTCTGAGGGATGCCATTTCTTCCGGGGTTATAACCTCTTTCCCCTGTTTGCCCAGTATCACTACTTCATCTCCAATCTTAACGTCAGGAATATCTGTTACATCTACCATTGTCTGATCCATACAGATATTTCCTACTACCGGGGCTCTTTTGCCGTGAATAAGAACATCAATCTTCATTGAATATGCCCTGGTGTATCCATCTGCATAACCAATGGGAAGGATCGCGATCTTCTCATCCCCCCTGGTCATATACCTTAATCCATAACCAATACCGGAATTTGAAGGAAGTTCTCTCACCAGGGATACTTCCGATTTAACTTCAAAGGTCTGTTTAAGATCCAGAGGCCTTATACACTCTCCCGAGGGCCACATCCCGTAAAGGATAATACCGGGACGTACAGCATCCAGGAACTTTTCAGGAGAATGCAGGGTACCTCCACTGTTGCACACATGTCTCAAGGGTATACGAATACCTTTTTTCTCAAGAAAGTTCAATACATTAACATATTTTTTAAATTGAGACTCTGTATAATCAAGTCTTTTTTCATCAGCAACTGCAAAATGAGTGAACATACCCTCAAGCTGCAATCCGGGCAAAGAAAGTATTTCATCTATAACTTCAGGAACTTCTTCCGGGAGAAAACCGATCCTTCCCATTCCCGTATCTATCTTGAGATGGACAAGTGCAGTACTACCCTGTCTGACGGCTTCCCTGCTTATTTCACGGGCAAATTCCAGATCGGTCAGAGCAGCTGTAATTCCATTTTTGACATATTCGCCAGCTACACTGTATGGAGAGGGGCCAAGTACAAGAACAGGTTCATTAATACCAGCTTCGCGAAGTTCCAGTGCTTCATCAGGAATAGCAACTGCAAATCTCTGGCAACCTTCATCAATAAGGGTTTCAGCAACAGTAACTACTCCATGTCCGTATGCATCTGCCTTAACCACGGCCATAAGTTGAGATCGATTACCGACATGTTCTCTTATAGCCCGGAAATTATGCCTGAGATTCCCAAGGTTTATCTCCATCCTCGTTGCTCGATAAGTCATATAAAAATCCCCCCTGTTTTTAATTCAAGTTCAAGACCAACATTAATAGTATCCTGCAACTATATAATATCTGCAAGACTGACGAACAGGAAGCAGCCAACACAAATGGAATTGAAGTGAAGAATAAATAGTGTGGAACTGAAAAATTAGCGCTGCAGCACATATGTGCTGCAGCATTAATGAAGGGGTCTAAAGATAATTGCTCTCCTTGAGGATATCCATGCCTTTTTCTGCGAAACGTGAGGGCAGTTTTACAACTGGGCCAGTACAACCCATAGCTGATTCAGCATAGATACCGGCTTTCCAGAGTTCACGAACGGCATCCTCAATATCAAGAACATCTACTCCGTGAAGTTCTTCGTCTGTAGGTTCAGATGGAGGAACCTCAACTTCCTCAGTCTCAACAACTGATACCTTTGGCTGAAGGGAAGCGATTATATCGTCAAGTCCTGCAGCCCTGGCTTTTTTCATTTCCTGTGCAACTATTCCGGGCAGATCTCCCTTTGCAGCCGCAGCATTATAGGCTATAGCGTTCGCAATAACGGGGGCTCCTGAAGCCCTTGATATTATTGAGATAACGTGAGGCCATCCTTCCCCTGCTGACGGGCCATATCCCCAACCCATGGATTCATATGAACCACCAGTGGTAAAGGAAGAAAACATTTTCAGCATTACGTTACCGGTAAGGGTATCGTTCACACAGACATCAACAGCACCTGCAAGAATGTCATTGCCTCTGAGAACAGCACCTCCGTCTTTTCTAATGCTTTGGCCAAAGGTTATATCGTAACCTTTCTCTTTAAGCTGCCCAAGAGCACGGTACACGGGATGAGCACCCTCAATGTTAAGTATGCCAACGCTGGGGTTCTTTTTCCCTATTGCCTTTGCCACTGATATTCCGTAAATGGCATTTTTCAACATTGCTTCAGTTCTTAAAACTGCAGAAGTACCTGTAGATGAGGCTATTATCATATCTTTCCCTTTTGCGGGCGTAACTACGCGTCCAATTGTAGTAACACCCATGGGGAAAGGGTAATGAAGCGCAACAGCTCCCTGGATAACACCGTCCTTTAAGGCTTTTTCCATGGCTGCAGCTATATCTGCATCACAATCCTCAGTTTCTATCCATTCGAGATCTTCATACCCTTCGGATCGGGGGCCGATCATAACTACTTTGATACCGGAGTATGTTTCCTGGGCAAGTAAGCCGCCTTTTGCAAGTTCTTCTTTTCCAAGTTCACTTCCGCCTGCCATCAATCCAATGGATATTCTTGGTCCACCAGTGGAAGCGGCTTCAATTATCTCAGAAAGGGCTTCACCTACTATTCTTTTATTGTGAGTCATTTAAAATCACCACTCAGTCCTTCTGGAGAGAGTCTCTTATGTCGCCAAGAGCCTCCAGGATCAGCTGCTTGACATCATCTTTGCTTAATGCAGCCTGGGATCCTTTACCTTCACTCTTTTCTATGAGAAATGACGCACCGTCAGAAAGGTTAGTGAGCCTGGCAAGGAAAAGACTTCCCTTCCCAATTATCATGGCCCTTGTCATTTTATCTTCCTTGATAGCATCGCAGGCATGACCAACGAAGGGTACACCCGAAGGAATATGCCCCTGGGTATGAGCAAAACCGGTAAGACCTTTCTCCTTGACAAATTCCATCATTTCTTTTTTCTCAAGCTGCTTTTTCATAACTGCAAGTGCAGCTATCATCTTGGCATTTGCAAGGGGGACATTTCCTGCTCCAGCAGGCAATGTAATTTCAGGAGTATGCAGCTCTGCTGCATACTTGTCCACATCGTTGAATGAAAGTCCTCTTTTCTCCAGAGGATCCCATACAAGGGAACTTGTTATTGCCTGCGGGGACGATCCTGTACCAACAGTATGCTTTCCAAGAGCATCAAGACGCATCACAGGGCATGTACCATCATCTGGCTGAAGAAGAACTGCAAAACTGCCGAGACAGTCTTCAAGAGCCGGCATTTCCTTTTTAACATGGTCACGGGCATTCATATAAAGTTTGGGTATTGCACCGCCAGCAACGACCAGACAATTTTTCCTTGCACCACCAGCGACCTGGGAAGCCGCTGCTATCATTGCGTTAACAGGACCGGCACAGAAACCTCTTACATCACAGCCGCTGGCATTCACAAGACCAGCTATTTCTGCAATTGCTTTTGCGAAGTTGCCCCCGGCTCGCTGGTTCATATCTCCAGCACCCTCTTCAGAACACTCAATAACAAAATCTATCTCTGAAGGATCTATGGAATTATTTTTGAGAAGATGCAGGACTGAAAGAACTGCACCAGCCTTGGATGCCAGATTTTCAAGAAGCACATAAGGGAAAAGACAATCGTCCAATTCATGTCCACTTCTTGCACATCCGACCACTTTCCCTCCGATGTAGAGGGGCAAGGCCTTGTGCTCTTTTATCTCTTTCTCGATATCTCCCGGTTCGTGTCCCTCTTCCAGTCTTCCCAAAAGATTTTCATCAATGACTGGATGATCGTTAAGTTTCACTCTGACCGCTGAAGCAAATGCTTTTTCAAGCCAGATAATGTCAAAAACATCGGATATATCTAAAAAACCAAGGAATTCATCCTCGGGCATTATTTCTCCGTATTTTCCATATCTCTGCGCACCATCTATTCTGTTCTCATACCATGGCTGAGCCTGATCTTCATACTTATCAAGTGATAAACCACCAATATAAACCTGATTGGGAGCATAATCTTTTGCTTCAGTATATGACTGAACATGTTCAGGCAACTTCTTCAGGAAATCAGTTTCTCCTTTTGTCAATCTTTCAATATGCGGGGTATTTCCATAGTAAAGGGCAAGCTCCGGGGTATGGTTAAGAGTGTATGCGTAACCCCTTATTCCAACACTGGACATTCTCTGGACGACCTCCTCAGAATTATTCAATCTATTGAGGGGGCCGGACAACGTCCGGGCCCCCTTTGTGTTGCAAAAAACTAATCTTCGTCCTTAAAGACGGTCTGTTCGGAAACCTCAGTCTGAAGAGCCTTGAGAGCCTTTTCTACCAGATGTCTCCTGATGACCTTTTCCTCTTCAAGTGATTTACTGGGATCACCGAGCGGATATGGGATAGCAACAGCAGGAACAATACGGTTAGCACCTACGGTTAAAGAGATAGGAACTATCGTAGCGACGTGAACAACTGGAAGACCTGCTCTTTCAATTTCTTTTACGAACGTTGCTCCGCAACGTGTGCAGGTTCCTCAGGTGGATGTAACGATTACCGCGTCGACTCCGTCCTTTTTCATCTGGGCTGTAAATTCTGTTGCGAACTTGACTGCATTACCTACAGAAGTACCGTTACCTACGGATGAATAATATTTGTTATGCAGTTCCCTGAAAACGCCTTCCTTTTCCATTTCTCTCATGATATCGACAGGAAGGACCCTGTCAGGATCTTCACAGGCATAAGTACTGTCATAACCACCATGGCAACTCTCATATGTTTCTGATGTAAGATCATTTACACCAGTGATATCATACTCACCATAGTTCTGGGCGCTTGATGCTGCTATATGATCCGGATTGCCCTTTGGGACAATGCCTCCGGAGGTTACAAGCGCGACCTTGCAGCTTTTCATATCTTTAATTGGAGGATTGGGCTCAACCCTGTCAAAAACAGGCATTACATATTCTGTTTTGAAAGGCTGGCCATTAAGTTTCTTGACGAACATATCTATAGCTCTGTCTGCTGCCATTTTCTCCATGAAAAAGTTCTTACGGATACCTCTTTCGATGTAACCTTCTTCTGAGGGACTTCCAAGCTCTTCTCCCTTGAGAAGTTTAAGCATCATTTTAGCCATGGCAGGTACTGCTTTACCCATGCCGCGGGCGCTGTCCGGAGTTTCAATTATATACAGGCTCTTCTTAAACATTTCAACGCCGGGATTTTCCGGGTACATACCTGAAACTACGGGAATACCAAGCTCCTTTGCAACAGCATCTCCCATAGCTCCGCAAGCTGTACCATAACGGCCTGCGTTGAATGCCGGGCCAAGGATAACACCATCAGGATTATATTTCCTGATAAGATCCAGCACTTCAGAGGAAGCCTTTTCTACATCAGAAGCAAAGTAAGTATCGCCACATATTACTGTAGCAACAACTTCAGCTTCTTCTCCGAGGACCTTTTCCAGAGCCATCCCCGGACCTACTACACCTTCTCTGATCTCCGGTTTATAGTCGGCTTTTTCTTCGCCGCCTATTCCGGCAAAAAACTGATTTATATAGTGAACTACACGGTAAGCCATTTATTTACCCCCCTTCCTCTTCAATCTACAGAGAATATTTAGAGAACTCTTTCCTCATACCGGCTACTGCCTCGGCAAGAGCTTCTGGTTCAAGGACCATTTCCATCATGGAAATCTGTTCTTCCCATGCTCCTGAGTCAGCTTCTTCTCTTATATCTTCTTCAAAAACATGATATACAGCGAGTCCCAACGAGACTCCAGCTAATGGACCTGCAAAAGTCGGATCACCGTTTGCAACTGTTTCTGCGTAGATCTCGGCACCCTCGGGATCCGAGGAACCCAGAATTACCACTACGTCTTCAGGATTGTATTTCTCAGCTGCATCCTTGATCCTCTGCTGGTTCTGCAAATCCATTGCACCAGCTGCTGTTCAGACAAAGCATTCGGTAACGGAGAAAACCACCTCTGCGCCACTGTTCTGGAAAACTGCTTCCATCGCAGGACCAGGTACTCCGTCTCGCTCACCTAAAAGAAGAACTTTCTTTCCGGCCAACTTACCCATGCTGTTTGCACCTCCTTCATATAATCCATTGAAAAGGATATCTAACGGGTAAAAGCTCCGTTATTTGTAAAACCAAGCTGGTTCGTGGCGCCTATGATCGTCTGTATCTCCACCGACATGCTTCCATCTTCATGAAGAGAACCATACCAGCCGCCATCAATTGCATTAGCTGCGTCGGGATATCCGATCACTTTTTCCATGACAGGAAGATCCACAGTTTCATTGGCATTGCCAACACTAACTACTGCATCGCCTTCCTTGCAGGAATCGGCAAGCCCCTGACTGGCTCCATCACGACCGGCATATTCATCAGTGATCAGTGTTGTTTTTATGCCTGCCTGTTCTGCCTTCCAGCAGTTCATAACGAGATCTGCATCCGGATTACCGAATCCCTCCTGCGAAATAACCACACCGTCGACACCCATAAGGCTGGCGAGTTTAACAGCATAAGAAGAACTGCGTTTCTTGTCAGCAAGTGTTACATTCTCATTTGTGAGAATAACACCGATGAAATTGAAATCCTTACCATTGCGGTCGAACATCCCCTCAATGACAGGGTTATTCATATGGGCATAAGTATTGTTCTTGTCACATGCAGAGACACAGTTACCTGATACAACAGCTCCATCAAACACCTCAGTAGGACCTATCATCGTGGAAAGAGTCTGTTTGGCATCTACGCCGTAAACATATGTATCATGAAGGAGTCCCTGGGATTGAAGCATGTAAATGTAAGCTACCTTGGGAAGCTCCGGATGAAGTTTCATAGCTTCATTCATTGGAGGCATCTCATACTTCTTGACCTCATCCGCTTTTGTGTCCTTAACGCATTTGGCCAGATAGTTGGAAGTCTTAAGTCCCGCCATTCGGCATGCGGACTCATAAGTGTGTTTCTCCAGATCAGGAACGCTTGGTTCAAGAACAACTACAACATTGCTGGTTTTTGAATAGGGAGTATAGTCAGCTCCAGGACCTGACATATCAATGATACCTTCCTGGGTTGCAACTATCCTTCCTGTTGTAACTACTGCAGCGCCTGAAAGAACGAGGGTCTTACCTTCCCCGACGGTATCGACATCACCGATGAAACCGGGAAATACTTCGTTCTTTCCCTCGATCTTGCATCGAGGTTCCACGACATCCTTTACAGGTACGATCCGGGCACTGTCGCCAGGATTGACAAGCTCAAGATCCACGCTTCCAAGTCTTTCGTCCTCAGAGAGATGATCTACAAGCTCCTTTTTGTTTACGTAAAGGACTCCGTCTTTGACTTCTGTGCTTTCACCCCATGCCACTTTGTTGACTTTGATCTTATGGAGTTCAAGTTTCAAGGAAATTCCCCCCTTTTGACACAATTTTTACTTAACCGGCTATTTCTTCAAGTTTTGCCTTTATGGCATCCGCTGTCGCGTCACCACCACCGAGCCTTGCAACTTCCTCACCATCTTTCCAGAAAAGGATAGCTGGAAGTCCCATTACCTTGTTAGCTATAGCTACTCTTCTGTTCCCGCTTACATTGACCTTGGTAAATTTGACTTTACCTTCGAACTCACTCTCGAGAGCTTCGACCTGCGGCATCAATGCTTTACAGGGACCGCACTGGGGACCCCAGAAATCGACAAGTACAGGAAGATCACTTTCTTTTACTTCTGCATCAAAGGTTTCTTTTGTCAGCTCTATCATCTGATTCACCTCCTTAAAATTGGTATTCTTTATAATGTAGCTCAGAAGGATCCTTACTTTAAAGCTCAGACCAGGTCATAACTGACCAACGTCTGCCAGATAAGCTGGTAATCGAGATAACTGCAATCCCGCTCAGCCTCCTGAGACAACTTTCCAGGTAAAAGGATCCTGTCTTTACAGGATCGGTATACAGAAAGTGCATTTTCTATAAGTTGCAGTGAATAAAGATCCATTTGAGTGTCATTAGAAATATCTGGAGATAGATTCTGCTTGAGAATAAGAGACCTGAATGGTTGTTGATAAGGTCTGAAGTTTCCATAAAGGGGATGGTTCAAAAGCTCAGATCCGAGATGGATCTGATCGCGCGCACTGACAAGTATATCCCAGGAACTGCCCTGGATATAATCCATATTTTTTACTCTGGAACCAAATTGCGGGTTATTTGTTAATAATCTGATACGACTACGACAGTTCATTCAGGAACCTCCATAAAATAAAAGAGAAATGAATGATTCTATCTCTGTCGTATAAACCCCCTGAGAGAGGCCTGAGATTCCAGAGATCCGTCCAGTCACAATCCTTTGGCCTGAGAGTTTCGGTGTACCTGATTCAGTACACTTTGCCCCTTCGGCGCCCCCCGCTTCCAAGTAATGGTATAGTGGGATCTCTCTTGCGACCTTCTACCGGCATACATTGAGATTTTACACTATGCGGACATATAGTCAAGACCATGTGAAAACATGAACTAAATTTAAAGAAAAAAAAGGGCGGAAGATCCGCCCCTTTTTGCGTTATTAGTTTTGCCTTTGAAGTAAACTAAATTACCACTTGAGGCCACTGAAGAAAATGTAGCCAATGGCAAGAGGAGCAACGATTCTGCATATCCAGACCCAGGGAACAATAAGACCAAAAGGTTTCTCGCCCTGGTTAGTGATCTCTTTTCTGGCTTCTTCTGTCCAGATCCAACCAACAAAGAGAGCTATGAACAGACCACCGAGAGGAAGAAGGACGTTTGACGCCACAAAATCAGCCGCATCAAGGAAGCCCTTTCCTGCGATGTTGAGATTTCCGGTAAGACTGTAAGCGGAGGGGATACCAAGAACAAAGATTATTGCTCCCATGGTAACAGCTGCTTTATGCCTGCTCCATTTAAGCTCATCAATGAAGTAGGCCGAAACAACTTCAAGAAGAGATATAGCAGAGGTGAGGGCTGCTACAAAGAGAAGCAGGAAGAAAAGCCCTGACCAGAATGAACCACCCGGCATCTGGGAGAAAACTGATGGAAGTGTAACGAATGTAAGTCCCGGTCCCGAAGCAGGCTCAAGTCCAAATGCGAATACGGCAGGGAAAATAACAAAACCTGCCAGGATAGCCACCAGGGTATCAAGAACGCAGACCTGGGCAGCTGCACCCGGAATAGAGGTATCTTTGGAAAGATAGCTTCCGTAGGTTATCATACAGCCCATGCCAAGAGATAAGGAGAAAAATGCCTGCCCAAGTGCGGCGAGGAAAACTTCGCCTGTCAACTTCGAGAAATCCGGCTGCATGTAGAATGCAAGACCTGCCTCTGCACCTTCAAGAGTTACGGAGCGAACTATAAGAACAAGAAGCAGAATAAAGAGTGCAGGCATAAGGATCTTACAATATTTTTCTATACCTTCACCAATACCTTTGTAAACTACCCATACGACGGTGACCATGAAAAGGGCCTGAAGTGCCACCACCTGAGTTGTATTGGTTATAAAGCCTCCGAAATAGTCCCCGGCTTCTCCAGCTGCACCCGCCTGCATCAGGCCTGTAAAAGAGGCAAATATGTACTTGAATGTCCATCCTCCAATTACAGCATAGAATGAAAGGATTATGAATCCTGCAGCTACACCCATCCAGCCTACGAGGACCCATGGGCCCCCTTTGACCTTCCTGAAGGAACCTACTGCATTAAGTTCCGCCTTTCTTCCTATGGAGATCTCTGCCATCATCACAGCATAACCAATTACGAAGACAAGGATCAAGTAAAGTATTACGAAAGCTGCTCCACCCATCTGACCGGTAATATACGGAAAACGCCAAATGTTTCCGAGACCTACCGCAGAACCAGCTGCTGCTAAAATAAAACCAAGCTTACTTCCCCATTGTTCTCTTTCTACACCGTTAGTCATATTAAGAACGTCCCTCCTTCTGTTTTACTGTTATCTGCTTCCCCGATCTTGCAACAACTTCTCCCCTGACCAAATATTCCGCTTATCACCCCCTGATAGCGGATTCAATTGAAGAAAAAAAACGTGGATCAGATGTATAATGAAAGTAGTTTATCTGATCCTTTAGTGAAAACTACACAATAGATTATACAACATTTTAATTATATTGCAGATCAAAATACCTGAAAATAATGTTTTTTTCAATAAGTAAAATCTTTCGCATTATTTAAATATCTTTTTCAACTTGAGAAAATGTTTTTTTGCATTAGAATAACGTGGAAAGGTGGAATTCAGAATGTGTCTTGCCATACCGCACCAGATAACTGAAATAATCGACCAGAACAGGGCTTTTGCAGCCACTGGAAATATAAAAGTAGAAGTCAGGACAGACCTTATCGAGAAAATAACTGTGGGAGATTCTGTACTTGTCCATGCTGGCTTTGCGATCGAAAAACTTGACCAGGAATCTTCCCGGGAACTTGAGGATCTCTGGCAGGAGATCCGGAATTTCGCAGGAGAAGTTTAATTTGGAGAATTTTAAAAAGGAAAAAGGCGTACAGTTATTGAGAGCCATTGAACAGGTCTGCAGCAAAGATATCAAACTCATGGAAGTCTGCGGAACTCACACTGTATCCATTTTCAGACATGGGCTTCGTTCCGTCATACCAGAAAACATACATATGCTTTCTGGTCCGGGGTGTCCTGTATGCGTGACTGACCAGGGAGATATAGATGCGGCTCTTGAGGTCGCAAGCAGGGAAAACACAATTATCGCAACTTATGGAGACATGCTCCGGGTCCCTGGTTCAGAAACTTCACTTGCAACTATGAAAGCAAGGGGCAGTGATATTCGGATCATTACCTCGGCTCATCAGTGTATTGACATTGCAGGAAAAAACCCCGACAGGGAAATAGTGTTCTTTGCAGTTGGTTTTGAAACTACAGCACCGGCGACTGCCGCTTTAATGATCGATGCACATGAACGGAAAATCAGCAACCTTTCTGCAATGGCTCTCCACAAGAGGACACCTCCTGTCCTGGAAGCCCTTGCAACTGACCCCGATCTTGAAATCGACGGCTTTATTCTTCCCGGTCATGTGAGTGTGATACTGGGCCATGAACCATACAGCTTCCTGGCAGAAAGGTATAAGTTACCTTCCTGCATTACAGGATTTGAAGCTGAAGATATTCTAATGGGGATATATTCCCTTACAAGGCAGATACAGAGAGGAAAACCGAAACTCAGTTCAGTATATCCCAGAGCAGTCAGAAAAGAGGGAAACATAAAAGCAAAAAAGCTTATGGAAACAGCTTTTGAGGTCTGCGACGCAAAGTGGCGTGGATTGGGAATAATCCCGAACTCCGGCCTTAAGTTAAAGGAACTTTTTTCTGATCTTGATTCATACAGGAAATTTGATATCCGTACACCTGATGTAAAACCACCGGCAGGTTGCAGATGCGGCGAAGTACTCTCCGGAAAACTTATACCCCCGGAATGTCCACTATTTGCAAAGAAATGTACACCGGCTTCACCAGTTGGTCCATGTATGGTTTCCAGCGAGGGATCCTGCTCTGCATACTTTAAATACTCCGGAGGAGGAACAGGACATTGGAAAATATAACACTTGGACAAGGCAGCGGCGGAAGACTTACTGAACAACTGATACACCGGATAACATCCCATTTTTCCAAAAGCAGAACACCCTCGGAACTGGAGGATTGTTCTTTTTTAAAAAATGGTATTGCTATGACAATTGACAGTTTTACTGTTACACCAAGAGAGTTTCCCGGTGGAAATATAGGAAAACTCGCAGTCTGCGGCAGTACGAACGATCTTGCTGTAAGGGGTGTAAAACCTGAGTTTTTAGCCATGAGCGTGGTTATCGAGGAAGGAATGGATATATCGGAATTTGACAGCTACATGGAAAGTGCTGCAGCTATATGCAGTAAACTGGATGTAAAACTATCCACTGGAGATACCAAAGTAGTACCAAAGGGAAGTTTAGATGGGATTTTTATAACCACATGCGCTGTTGGAACATCTCTTACCCCATTCCCCTGGGGAATGGCAAATATCAGAACAGGTGATCTTGTAGCTGTAACTACATCCATTGGTCAGCATGGAGCTACTATTGGAGCCTCCAGATTCGATCTTGAATCGGCTACACTTCAAAGTGACTGTGCTGCTTTATGGCCGGCAATAAGCGAAATTACTGAAATGAAAGGTGTCAGATGCATGAGAGACTGTACAAGAGGCGGACTCGGGACTGTTCTCTGCGAATGGGCCGAAGGAACTGCTACCGGAATAGAGATCGATGAAACCAAGATCCCTTTAACTCCGGAAGTTAACTCAGTCTGCGATATACTTGGATTTGACCCGCTATACCTTGCTTGCGAGGGATGCGCTGCAATTGTATTCTCACCAGAAGAAAAAGATAGAGTTATAGCCACTATGAAAAAACATGATATGTGTAAGGATATAGCAGTTATCGGAGAGATAGTTGATTCACACGAGAAACTTGTTGGGATGAGAACCGATATCGGCGGGATGAGAATTATAGACATGCCAGTAGCGGAGATGCTGCCAAGGATATGTTAACAGATCCCTGGCAGCATCTTCTTATCCGGCTTGAAGGATAAGAAGATGCGTTTAAACCGGAATAAAAAAAGTAGAGGCCGGATCCGGCCTCTACTTTTTTTATTGTTCTTTCAAGATCAGTCTTTCAATGTTTACAGCTTTACAGGTCTCGTCATCAATTTCTATTGATACTGCATTCATCTTAAGACCTTCCTTTGCGACTTCAAACCTTGCGGGAAGACCTGTGACGAATTTTTCAAGGACCGGCTGAATTTCCATTCCTATTGATGAAAGATGGGCCCCCGTCATACCAGCATCCGTCAGATAGGCAGTTCCCGAGGGCAGTATCTCCTCATCTGCAGTCTGAACATGGGTATGTGTTCCCAGAAAACAGGATACCCTTCCGTCAAGATAAAAGCCAAGGGCGCGTTTTTCCGATGTCGCCTCAGCATGAAAATCAACAAGTACCGGAAGAAGCTCCGAATCCTGAAGTATTTCATCAGCCTTCCTGAAAGGGCAATCTATCATAGGCATGAAAACCCTTCCCTGAAGATTTATTATCATAATCTTTTTCCCATTCTTTTCAAAAACAGTATAACCAGTACCAGGACACATTGGTGGATAATTGGCAGGTCTGAGAATATGTGCTTCAGAATCAAGGACAGGGATGAAATCTTTCTTATCCCATATATGATTGCCTGATGTAAGTACATCTATCCCCATAGAGAAAAGTTCCGACATGATCTTTTCTGTCATGCCTCTTCCACCTGCAGCATTCTCACAATTTGCAATGATGAAATCATATGGACCATATTCATTTCTGACAAAAGGAAGAAGCCCGGCAGTAATTGACCTGCCAGGCTTTCCCATAATATCTCCTATAAAGAGTACCTTCATGATAAGAACCTCTACTTTGCGTACTCTACGCTTCTGATTTCCTTGGTCACTGTAACCTTTATCTGACCTGGATATTTCATTTCGCCCTCAATTTTCCTCGCAATATCCCAGGCAAGCTTGTGAATTACACCATGATCAGTGATGTTAGATGCAACAACTACACGAACTTCTCTTCCAGCCTGAATAGCATAGGCTTTGTTGACACCGGTAAAAGAAGTGGCAAGCTCTTCAAGTTTCTCAAGCCTTCTGACATACGCATCAAGACTTTCTCTCCTTGCCCCCGGCCTTGAAGCACTTATAGCATCTGCAGCAGCTACAATGATATCGTAAATACTCTGCTGTTCAACATCTTCATGATGTGAAGCTATAGCATTTATTACCACTGGAGATTCATTGTAACGCTTTGCAAGATCGGCACCAATAAGGGCGTGAGGACCTTCTATCTTGTGATCAACGGCTTTTCCGATGTCATGAAGCAAACCGGCTCTTCTTGCAAGCTCCTCATCTACACCAAGTTCTGCCGCCATTATCCCGGACAGATGCGATACCTCAAGACTGTGTTTCAGCGCATTCTGTCCATAGCTGTAACGAAACTTGAGCTGACCGATAGTTTTTACGAGCTCATTGTTCATGTTTTTAACACCGGTCTCAAGAAGAGACTGTTCACCAGCTTCCATGATCTGCTCTTCAACTTCCCTTGTTGATTTTTCTATAAGTTCCTCTATCCTGGCTGGATGGATCCTTCCATCGACTATCAGCCTTTCAAGTGAAAGTCGGGCTACTTCTCTTCTAACCGGGTCAAAGCTGCTTAAAGTTACAGCCTCGGGAGTATCATCAACAATTAGATCTACACCTGTAAGAGATTCGAATGCCCTTATGTTCCTGCCCTCTCTGCCAATGATCCGTCCTTTCATTTCATCAGAAGGCAGGGGTACTGTACTGACTGCGACATCCGAAGTATGTTCAACGGCACATCTTTGAACTGCTGTAACAATTATTTCTCTTGATTTGCGCTCAGCTTCCCTTTTTGCCTTTTCTTCTATATCCTTAAGCTTAAGACCTATCACATGTTGCGCATCCTGTTCAATTTCTTTCAAAAGAAGCTGTCTTGCCTCTTCCATTGACATATTTGCTACTTCTTCGAGCCTGGTAACTTCTTCTTTGCGGATCTCTTCGACTTCTTTAAGTTTTTCTTCGAGTGATGCCTGCCTGTTTTTCAGATCTTCCTCTTTAAGAGAGATCCTTTCGAGTTTTTTATCATAGTTCTCTTCTTTCTGTTCTATTCTCCGTTCTGTCCTCTGTAATTCACTTCTGCGTTCCTTGATCTCCTTCTCAGCGTCCTGCCTGAGCTTATAGATCTCGTCACGGGCTTCGCTGAGTTTCTCTCGCTTGAGCTGCTCGGCATCCTGTAATCCTTCTTTCAGAATCCTCTCAGCCTGAGACTTTGCTCCCTCGAGATGTTTTGCACCAATTTTTTTGGAAAGCAGGAAACCGGCAAAAATACCAGCTAAAACCCCTGCTGTAATTTCAAGAATTATTGGTAAATGCATATTTATATATCACCCCTTATTCAATTTTCAAGATGCAGTCTTTACAGATCACTATAAATACAAATGACTACACTGATATTTTTAAGATTTACTTAATATTGCTCAAAAGGGTTAAGGGCCCTTTTAATCCCTTCATGGACAGAACTCGAAGAAAAACCACGACTCAAAAGTCTCGAATATATCTTTTTTACAGGCAAACCATTTTGGAACATTTCCAGAATAACTTTCTCTGCTCTTTCAACTTCATCAAAACCAGATTCTTCAAATGCAGTATAAATAACATCCCGGTCAAGACCTTTATTCATCATTCGGTCACGGAGTTTCAGTTTACCCCATTGTTCGTGTGATGCCAAGTAAAGTTTAGCATATGCGGTATCATCTATGTAACCATAATTTTCATAAAGATCAAGAAGACTTTCAATTTCCTCATCATTACAGCATTCGCGGGTCTGTAATTTTATTTTTAATTCTTCCCTGGTGTAAGGTCTGCGGGAAAGCAGACTGAGAAGATAACGTTCAGGGTCCATAGCACTCATCCTGTCTCAACCAGTTGAAGAGTCTTTCCAAGATCTCTTATAACTTTTTCTTTCAGGGGTAACGCAGAAAGAAGATCCGGATCTTTATCAAGAAGATCGAATGCGTCATCCCTTGCGGTATAAAGGATCTTTCTGTCCTTAACAATATCAGCGATCCTGAAATCTGTAACTCCATGCTGTTTCAAACCGCAAACTTCACCAGGTCCCCTGAGCTTGAGGTCGGCTTCGGAAATTGTAAATCCATCGTTGGTAGAACACATGATCTTTATGCGTTTCCTGGCTTCTTCTGAAGAAGCTTCTGTCAGAAGAACACAATAACTTCGGAAAGGCCCCCTTCCAACTCGTCCTCTCAGCTGATGTAGCTGTGAAAGCCCGAATCTGTCAGCCCCTTCAATAACAATTATTGTTGCATTGGGAACATCTACTCCAACTTCTATTACCGTTGTAGAGACCAGAATATCAGTTTTCCCCGAAGAGAAGTTTCTCATTCGTTTTTCTTTTTCACCGGATTGCATCTGTCCATGTAACATTTCTGTACTATGTCCGGAAAAGATACTGAGGAGACTTTCATACCTCTCCTGAAGTGAATTGGCATCGATACTCTCACTCTCCTCTATAACCGGACAAACCCAGTAGATCTGTCGCCCGGCCTCGATCTGCCCTTTTAAAAAGGAAAACAGCCTGGCTGTGTTACGTGGCTTTACCCATCTTGTTTCTATCTGCTGCCTGTGAGGAGGAAGTTCATCCAGAACTGAAACAGAAAGATCTCCATAGACCGAGAGCGTTAGAGTCCTCGGGATGGGGGTAGCTGTCATAACGAGGGTATGGGGAGCTTCTCCCTTATGTTTAAGTGCTTTCCTCTGCATAACCCCGAAACGATGCTGTTCATCGACGATAACAAGACCAAGCCTTGAATAATTAACATCCTTCTGAAACAATGCATGCGTTCCTATAATGACCTTCGTTTTCCCAGACACAATATTTTCAAGAATATCTTCCCTTTTTCTTTTTGCGGTTGAACCTGAAAGAAGTTCACAGCTTATACCCAGGCATGACAGATCCTTACTGAGTCTTGCATAATGCTGCTGGGCAAGTACCTCCGTGGGAGCCATCAGAGCAGCCTGGTATCCACTGTCAAGTGAATTGAGTATGGAAAGAAGAGCGACGACAGTTTTACCAGAACCCACATCCCCCTGAAGCAACCTGTGCATGGGTACGGACCTGGACATATCATCCCTGATCTGGTCAATAACCCTTTTCTGAGCCTCTGTGAGCTCAAAAGGGATCAATTCTGTTAAAAATCTTTCCCTGTAAGTGTTATTTCCTTTGCATACAGGGGCTTTGACATTTCCTTCAAGAAAACTTTTTTTTCTGATGGCCAGTCCCGTCTGAAGAACAAGAAACTCTTCAAAAACCATTCTGTATCGGGCTTTTTCCCAATTCTGAAGATCTGAAGGGTAATGGAGAGACCTTACTGCTTCAGGAAGTGGTAAAAGATCATGTTTCCCGGATAATGATCCTGGTATGAATTCCTCCAGTTGCGGCAGGAAATGCTGTAAGGAATACCTTATAAGATTTCTCAGCCATTTCTGGTTAAGACCTGAGGTACAGGGATATACCGGTATTATTCTTCCAATATCCTGTACACTGTCATCTTCATCAATAACTTCAATTTCCGGATTGACCATCTGCAGCCGATTATATTTCCTGTCGATCTTTCCATACAAAGCAACCCTGGTTCCGGAAAAAAGGAGTTTTTCAAGCCCGCGCCTGTTGAACCATACAGCATTTATAAGCGCTGCACCATCAGTAATAACTGCTGTTGTAATAAGCATTTTTCTGTTTCTGGCATTACGTTCACTAACTTCCATAACCCTGGCTATTACCGAAGAAACTTTTCCTGGTTCAAGTTCTGACAGTGATGTTAGAGATCTGCGATCCTCATATCTGCGCGGAAAGGTATAAAGAAGATCCCTTACAGAGTGAACATTGATATTCTCAAGCATCCTCTGACGGACAGGGCCTACGCCCTGAACAAATCTAACCGATGATTCCAGGTCTATTTGGGATATCAACCAGAAGACTCCATAATATTTGAGGCTTCCTTTTCTGTTTCCGGCTGCAGATAACTCTCAAAACGAGCAATTAAACTTTTAAGTTCTGAATTCAGTTCCTGCCGATAAGACTTAAGCTGCTTTATATCTCTTCGAATCTTTTCTCTTTCGTTATCTGCCTCGAAAAGGATATGTTCTGAGCGGGCCCTCGCTTCTGCAATTATTGCTTCACCCTTCTCCTTTGCTGAATTGACTTTGTCATCTGCACTTTGCTGAGCCATAAGAAGAGCGTCCTGTAAAGACTCCTTCAGGTTTGAATATTCCTTCAATTGTTCTTCTACAAGATGTTTTTCCTGTTCAAGTCTTTTATTGTTCTCTGTGCATTCCTGAAGGCTTTCTGCTACAGAATCCAGAAACTCATCAACTTCAACAGGGTCATACCCTCTAATAGACCTCGCAAAAGACTTATTCTCAACGTCAAGCGCCGTAATGGTTTCCTTCATCGATTCCCGCCTCCCCTGTATCTTTGTTAAAGTGCTCTTTCTCTGAATCATAGGAATCCTCTATCCATTCCTCAACAAGAGTTTTCCTGGGAGCAATTATAAAGACCCCGGGACAAAGCCTTGATACGGAACCATGAACCGCATAGGCTACCCCTGTCAGAAAGTCAAGAATTCCCTGCCCCTCTTCTTTTTCCATTTTCCTAAGATCTGCTATGACCACCTGTCCATGGTGAAGGCTTGAAGCGAGGGAATCGCGGAAAAGGGAACAATTCTGCTGTCTGCATATTACAACTGATGCCTTTCCTGCGGGAACGGAGAAAAACCTCTGCTTGCGTTTTTCCAGATGATCTTCAAGAACATCTTCCTCCGAATCATCAATATCTTCAACAAGACCAAGCAGCTCCATAAGATTCCTGAACATTTTATCTCCCCCAAGTCTTCAATAAGATCTTGCACCAAAAAGACCTGTACCTACTCTTATCATAGTACTTCCTTCCTCTATCGCCCATTCAAAATCACCTGACATACCCATGGACAGAACAGGGAGTTCGAGTCCGCAGTTTCCTGATATTAATTCTCTTTTCTCCCGAAGAAGCCTGAAAGCCTGTCTTACCCTGATCTCATCTGCATCAAGAGGACCAACTGTCATCAGTCCTTTAAGTTTTAAAGTCTGACAGTTTTCAAGTATGTGATCTGCAAATTTTTCTGTCTCTTCAGGAATAATACCATGTTTACTATCTTCACCGGAAGTATTCACCTCTATCAATACTTCTATAGACATCTCCTTTTCTTCACACAGCCTGTGAAGTGTTTCAGCAAGCCTCACAGAATCAAGGCTCTGTATCATGCTGAAGAGTTCCAGTGCTTTTCTTGCTTTGTTTCTCTGGAGGTGACCTATAAGATGCCACTCGCTTTTAATACCTGAAGACCAGGCTCCAATTTTAGGCTGAGCCTCCTGAACACGATTTTCTCCATATAAAGATATACCCGTGCTCTTTGTCATATCAATAATTTCCTTCGGAGACCTTGTTTTTGTAACTGCCATCAATGTAACATCAGAAACCTTTCTCCCGCTTCTTGAAACAGCTTCTGACATTCTTTTCATTATATCTGAAGCCATATCCTCATAAGAAATTACCATAAACTGATCCTCCCCTCCCTTGCCTCGCTGCCATTCAGTACAACAAGATTTCCGGGATCAATACCTTTTTCAGCAAAGAATCTTCCTTCGGATAAGGGAATCCCTTCAACCTTACGAAATCTGGCCTGATCACCTTCGACCTTGAAAACTCCGGCTCTGCCATCCCTGAATACAACAGAAGATTCAGGTATTACTACTCCAGTTCTTTCACCTGAATATATGAAATATTCTCTGTTCCTGTCTTGAATAATATCAGTCGGAAAAAACGGAAGGGTCAGATAGATCTTGATCTTTGGACCGTAGGCTTTAAAAGCTCTGACACCCGTCTCCAGAGGAAGATCTGATCTTTCTATCTGTAATTTTAATTTGCCATCACTCAGATCAGACCTTATACCTTCGGAATTATCTACATAACCGATGAAACGCAGCTTTTGTGGAAAGGGAATGATCTTCCCTATAGCTCCACCCTCTCTAATAAGGGAATTATTGTTTATCCAGGACAACACATCTGTTACTGGCAGTTTAAAAACACCCTTCCAGAGGTCAGAATAATTCCATTGCCCTTCACTTCCATCAAGTGCAGGCACAAAGTATCCCGGGTTCTTTACCCTGACTTTGAAGGTACCTTTTTTTCCGTTAATCCGTGCAACTACATCTCCCTTTGCGACTCTTGTTACAGAATGTCCGAAAGGAAAGGAGATCCTTCCATCAGCTGGACTGGACATGACATCCTCTCTCCAAAGAAGAACACCTTTAACAGGCTGCCTGACAGTATACCTGTAGGATCTGGCTTCAACGATCCCGGGGTGAAGCGCATCATAATGTCCCTTCCAGATCAGAAAGATCCAGAACGTTGAACATATCAGGACAAGGGAGATTAGAACTTTTAGAAATAACCTGTAAGATCTCATAATTCCTCTCGATCAGGTAACTTTCAATCCAGATCAGGATTCAGACATGAAAGAGGCTTCTCTCCTCTGGAAACCCTCTCGATATTTCCTGAAATAAACTCCTGGACACCTTTCATTGAGGCATCTGTTACCCCGCCGATATGGGGTGTTAAAATTATCCTGTCATTATTAAGCAGAGGATCCTGTGCTGAATGAGGTTCATCCCATAATACATCAAGACCGGCACCGGATATCCATTTTTCGCTCAGAGCTTTTTCCAGAGCTTCTCTCTGAATAAGTTTTCCTCTTGCTACATTTATGATAAATGCATCTTTTTCCATCATACTCAATTCTTCTTCCCCGATAATGCCTTCTGTACCTGAATTCAGGGAAAGACAAAGGATCACAAAGGCAGACCCCTTAAATGCAGGTCCCATTTCAGAAAATGGATAAACACGGGTTACTCCCCATTCGTTAAACTCACTGCGCATGGTCCTGTTAACACCTGCAACTTCCATACCAAGACACAAAAGACGCTCTGCAAGACAGTGACCGAGATCTCCCATTCCGACAATGCAGGCTTTTTTACCCCATAATGATCTACCGGGAGGTGTAAAGATCTTACCCTCCCTGAGTTTTTCCTGACTCCTGAAAAATCTCCTGGATAACAGAAGCATATGCATTATTGCAGCCTCAGCCACACTCTCGGCATTTCCACTACCCCGTGAAGGAACATTGCATGCATAAACTCCATATTCTGTACATGCTTTCACATCAAGCCCCTCAACCCCTACTCCCCATTGCTGGACCAGCTTAAGGTCACTGGAGAAGGCAAGAATATCTTTACCAAATTTCATGGGCCGTAATATTACGGCATCAGCCCATGAGATCTCTTCTGCAAGATTAGCGTCCTCAACTATTTTTATAGTATGGCCACTAAAAGCCTGTTCAAGAACATTTCTAAGTTTTTCGAACGGTTTCCCGGCAAAAAGAACATTCATATCAATGGATACCCCCTTATAAAATAACTGTCAACTGACCGAGAAAGATAATTTATCCCTGTTCATCATATCTCTTTTTCTATCTCCGCAAATGCATCGTGGTTATGAATGCTTTCATTACTCGCTACAGAAACATGGTACCAGGTTATGCGATCGTTTTTCTTCAACATAAGTACTACTTCTCTGGCTACATCCTCGACAAAACGTGGGTTATTGTAAGCTTTTTCCGTTATGAATTTCTCGTCTTCACGCTTCAAGAAAGTGAACACCGGAGCCGATGCACAAGTTTCTGCAATATCAGCAAGCTCTTCGATCCATACAAGACTGTTCATCCTTATAGATATATCTACTACCGCACGCTGATTATGTGCTCCTGCCTCGGATATCTCTCTTGAACATGGGCAAAGGGTCTGTACCGGAACTTTAACTTCAAGAACAAAATCAAAATCAGTACCGTCACTTTTACTCTGAAACCTAACATCATATTTTGAAAAACTCTCAACCTGGCTTACGGGTGCTCTTCTCTTGATAAAATACGGAAAACTGAAGACAATTTCAGCTTTTTCGGCACGAAGTTTTTGTCTCAGCAGGTCGGTCATAGTCTGCATCCCGGCAAGTGTTATTCTTCCCTGGTACTCATTGAGCATGCCAATGAAGCGACTCATATGTGTTCCTCTCGAGGTCTCCGGCAGGGATACTGACATACTCACCTCTGCCACTGTATGCTGCTCCTTGAATTCGGGATCAAGTACAATAATTGGATACTGTACTCCGGAAACACCTACTTTATCTATCGGAATATTTCTGAAATCACGTTCATTCTGAACATCTTTCATCTTATATCCTCCGCCCGCAAAACCGCACAGCTGGTCTCGGTTTCCCATACCTCGATCTCCGCGAGAGCACAATCATGACTATGCAGATCATTCTCAATATTTTTCCATATCCATAAAGCAATATTCTCGGCTGTGGGTTGTTGGATAATATTATTTATGTATGAATGATCAAGAACAGAGATCACTTTTTCCCCTACTATCTTCTTTAACTCGGTGAAATCGATCACCATTCCTTCTTCTCCGGGATCTCCAATAACACTGACAGCAAGCCTGTATGTATGACCATGGAGTTCTTCACATTTTCCATGGTAGCTTATAAGGTTGTGGGCTGCATCAAATTTAAAACATTTTTTAATTAACATATAATATCGTCCCTCCAAAAAAGATCAACTTACATTATTATTTTACAACAATAATTTTACAATGCTTAAATTATTGATACGCCATACTGTAAAAACGAATTCTAACATTGTTTTTTGATAGACCTGCTGATCTCAAGGTAAAAACTTTTCGCCATAAAAAAACAGTAAGGTGCATAATTATTAAGATTTATTGTTTTTAGAGCGTTTATGCTGTTTATATACAGGTTTTTTTCAGAATAACTTGCATGTTTTGAATAGTAATGGTATAAATATGCATCATTTTATTTTTGATTACTATATCTTTTTTAAAGGTTTTCATACCAGAGGAGGGATTTCAATGGAATTCGAAAGGCCCAAGGAAATATTCGGGATCAATGTATTTGACAGAAAGGTTATGAGAGAAAGATTACCGAAAGAAGTTTTTACGAAACTTGAATCATCTATAAGAGAAGGTCAAAAACTTGATCCAGGGATCGCAGATATGGTAGCAACAGCAATGAAAGAATGGGCTGTAAACAACGGAGCTACGCATTACACTCACTGGTTCCAGCCGCGTACAGACTTTACAGCTGAAAAACATATGGCTTTTCTCTATTCTGATGAAAATGGTGTCCCTCTTGAATCATTCAAAGGTAGCGAACTTGTTCAGAGCGAACCGGATGCATCATCATTTCCATCCGGTGGAATAAGATCCACCTTTGAGGCCAGGGGGTACACTGCATGGGATCCTTCAAGCCCTGCCTTTATTGTCCATAGTAAAAAGGGAGGAACTCTGTGCATACCATCCGTCTTCATATCTTATGACGGTACACCTCTGGATCTTAAAACCCCCTTGCTGAAGGGACTTGACGTGATAGAGAACAATGCCATGAGGCTTCTGAAACTTTTTGGCAACAGGACCGTAAAATGGACAAATGTCACACTGGGACCAGAACAGGAATATTTCCTCATAGATCAGGAGATCGCTTCAAAACGTCCTGACCTGCAGTTCTGTGGGAGAACTATCCTGGGATCTGCTCCCCCCAAGGGGCAGCAGATGGAAGACCATTATTTCGGCTCTATACACCCAAGGATACTTTCATTTATGGAAGATGTCGAAAGAGACCTATACAGGCTTGGCCTGCCTCTGACCACGAGGCACAATGAAGTTGCACCCTGCCAGTTCGAATGTGCTCCGCAAGCCAGTGAAGCAAACCTGGGATGCGATCAGAATCAGCTTCTTATGGAAACTTTAAGAAAAATGGCAAGACGCCATGGCCTGACATTGCTTTTACACGAAAAACCCTTTGCAGGCCTGAATGGAAGCGGTAAACATATCAACTTCTCCATAGCAGACAGTGAGGGCAGGAACCTGTTGAAACCATCAAACAATTACAGGAAGAATGTTCAGTTCCTCACTTTCTTAAGCGCTCTTCTTCTCGGTATGTCAAAACATATCGACCTGTTGAGAGCCACAATAGCATCTCCCGGCAACATGCACAGACTTGGCGGTAACGAAGCACCTCCGGCAATAATGAGCGTTTTTCTCGGTAAAGAGCTGGAGAGCATCCTTCAAAAGATAGAAGAGGGCCTTCCTGAAGATCTTCCTGTCAAAAACAGCATGGATCTTGGCCTCAAGAGACTTCCTTCGATCATTATGGATAACACCGACAGGAACAGGACTTCCCCTCTTGCTTTTACAGGCAACAAGTTCGAGTTCCGAGCTCCTGGTGCTCCGCAGTCACCTGCCGGTCCGCTTACTGTCCTTGTTGCAATTTGGGCCGAAGGACTTGAAGAAATGGCGGAAAGGATCGAGGCGAGACTTAATGAAGTCGGAATAATCGACGCTGCCCTGGACGCTATCCGATATG
The DNA here is from genome assembly GCA_964410915.1 of uncultured Synergistales bacterium. Lineage (GTDB taxonomy): Bacteria > Synergistota > Synergistia > Synergistales > JAFGMB01 > CAZFJG01. The sequence goes on from CAYPIU010000004.1 coordinate 63,100, forward strand.
CGGCAAAAGAAAGCAAAAAGATACGTTTCGAAGGCAACTGCTATTCTGAAGAATGGGTCCAGGAAGCAGAAAAACGAGGCCTTACTATTGCCAATACAACACCTGAGGCACTCGATCTTTATCTCATCCCTGAACACCGGAACCTCTTTTCAAAGCTGGGCATAATGACAGACAGGGAAATTACTGCCTATTACGGGATCAGACTGGAACAGTATGTAAATACTCTGGATATTGAGATGAGCGTATTGAATTCAATGGTATGGGAAGGGGTGCTTCCTGCTATTTCAAGGCAAATGATACTTGAAAAAGACTCTCTCTCGGCACTTGAAGATGTAAATACAGTAGAGACAGAATCGTGGGGTAAACATCTTGCCCGCCTGGGCTCCCTGAAATCCGAGCTCATCGATTCAATTGAAAAGCTTGATCAGGTCCGCAGAACTACACAGGAAATGGATCTCGAAGAAAGAGCAAGACTTCTTACAGAGGATGCATTACCTCTTTTTGAAAAGGTCCGCAGTATCTGTGACAAGAGTGAACAGCTAATAGCCCATGATATATGGCCATACCCAAGATATCGGGAATTACTCCAGATATCCTGATATATTTGTTGAACAGGAACAATGTACAGGAGATCAGTTCAAAGATGAACTCCTGTACACTGTTCCTGTAACTGTAATAAAGAATTTTTCAACATTATCATTACCTGTATCATACTCAAGAGACCAGGGTGAACAGGTGCCATCAGAATAAAAGTAACAGTGTTCCGGCTGAACTTTCCATTGCCCCCTGAACTCCAGCCATTTCAGGCTTAATGTTTCCCAGACAGGCTTACCTTCTTCGTCCATGATCCGCTGTTGAGCAAACATCTTCCCATTCTGCCCAACTGACAGGCGTAATCCCGAACTGTTCGGAACTTCTGCGATCAGCCTGTTCACACTTCTCTGGAGAAGAAGTTCTGTCTGAGCAAATCTGGATGATATTCGGGGAAAAGAAATAAAAGCAAGCAATGAAAGCAATGTGACAACAACGAGTATTTCTACAAGGGTAAACCCTCTTTCGGCATTTGTTCTCAAATGTCTCATTCCCAACTCGTTATATCTGAGTTATCTCCTTCCCCGCCTTCTTCACCATCCGGACCGGGAGAAAATATATCATACTCACCGTGATCTCCAGGACAGCGATAAATATATTCATTACCCCAGGGATCAAACGGCATTTTTTTCATATAACCGTTTTCCCGGTATTTTCTTGGCTCAGGTGATATCCCGGGCTTTTCAACCAATGCCTCAAGACCCTGTTCTGTGGTTGGGTAAAAACCATTGTCAAGCTTGAAAAGATCAAGTGCCTGTTCTATCTCCCTTATCTGTACAAGTGTAGCTGTTCGTTTCGCCTCCTCCCCTCGGCCAACTATTCTTGGAACGACAAGAGATGCAAGAAGACCCAGAACAACAACTACCACAAGTATTTCTACAAGAGTAAAACCTTTTCTTCTACCATTATTGTATTTTTTAACCATTCATCAAACACCTCCAGACGGTTCTTGTTAATTGTGTAGATAAATTTACTTATTCGACTTATAACCCTATTATCTTACAAGACTCGACAGATCAAAAATAGGAAGTAATATGGAAATAACTACAAAACCAACGATCAGGCCAAGAAACAATACCATTAACGGTTCGATGAGATTCGTCAGTCTTTCCATGTTGTTCCTGCTTATTTCCCAGTAGTTTTCAGATATTCTCCGTAGAGATCCAGGGAGATCTCCTCCCATTTCACCTACCCTGATTATGTAAACCATATCATCAGGGAAAGACCCCTCCTTCTCCATAGCTCTGTCAAATCTATAACCGCCTTTGACATGTTCCGCAACCCTGAGCCATCTTTCAGGGATCGTATCCATGGTTGAGGACATTTTTAGCGCCTGCACGAGGGGAATACCTGAATCAAGCAAAGTGGAAACATGAGAACAAACAAGAGCCATTGTAATTTTTTCCCTTATCCTGCGAAAAAAAGGTAAACCCTTTCTGCCTTTTTTTCTGTATATATAAAGCAGGATCAGAAAAACTATAATTCCCGGAACAAAAAGGACTTTGACCCATGATGAGATAAAAATAAGAATTTTTGTTGGAATTGGAAGAGATTGACCAAGATCCTCAAAGAGGGATGAAAGCCTTGGGACAACATAAGTCAGCAGAAACACTACCACACCGATACCGATCAGGCTCATTACCAATGGGTAGGTCAGGGCCGATCTGACCTTTCTGTGAAGAGTTACTTCAACTCTGAGCTGCTCTGCCAGCTGATCCAGAACACGTATAAGATTGCCGCTTTTTTCACCTGATTCTATCACTCCCGTAACACTTTCACGGAAAAGACCTATACCAGTTATAGCAGAAGCAAAACTCTTTCCTCCCTCAACTTCTTCGAGAAGTCGGGAATATATCTCACCAGTCCTTCTTCCCTGAGACTGTCTTGAAAGGACTCTGAGGGAATCAGCAAGATGAAGGCCACTTTTAAGATAGGAAGAAACATTCCTGCAAAAGTCAGCCTGGTCCTCAAGCTTGAGAGACTTGCCCATTCTGCTGATCTTTTTTCCCCCCCGTGTTTCGAGAACGTCAACTACTACCAACCCTTTGTTTTCAAGCTGATCTATTGCAGAAGCCGCTGAAGCGGCTTCGACAAATCCTTTATGGACCTTGCTCTGAGAATCATAAGCTTTGTAAGAATAACGGGACATTATCAGTCTTCCCCGGTTACCCTTATAAGTTCTTCGGGAGAAGTTATCCCGTCTTTAACCTTTTCAAGACCTATTTCCCATAGAGTTCTGAAACCCTTGCGTTTTGCCATTTGCCTGAGATCCGCTGCCGTACATGAACCCGATATTGCCGCAACTATCTCTTCATCGGCAATAAACTGCTCATAAAGACCAACTCTGTCTTTAAAACCGGTATAATTGCAATGTTCACATCCCCGTCCGCGATAGGCTGTCTCTATCCCCTGTTCTTTCATAATTACAGGAGGGGAGACCGGCTCGATACATTCAGGGCATATCCGTCTTACCAGCCTTTGAGCGACTGAACCAACCAGAGAACCCGCAGCAAGATAAGGTTCTATTCCCATATCTATAAGCCTGACAACTGCACTTACCGAATCATTGGTATGGAGCGTGGAAAGAACGAGATGGCCCGTCAATGATGCCTGCACGCCTATGTGAGCAGTGTCATAATCCCTCATTTCCCCTATCATGATAATATCCGGGTCCTGTCTTAGGATCGACCGGAGAGCAGAAGAAAAAGTCATTCCTGCTTTTACGTTGACCTGGATCTGCCCCACTCCCGGAAGATCATATTCAATAGGATCCTCAACAGTAATAAGATTGACATCAGGTGAAGAGAGAGCCTGCAGGATAGCATACATTGTAGTAGTCTTACCGGAACCTGTAGGTCCAGTAAAAAGGATCATACCATTGGGTTCACGAATAAGTCTTTCCATTGCAGTTCTTTCCTGTGAGGACATGCCAAGATCCTCAAGGGTAAGAAGACCACGATTTTTATCAAGAATTCGCAATGCAATTCTTTCTCCATGCTGTGTTGGAACAACACTTACCCTGATATCAACTTCCTTTTCACCTATGGTTATTCCAATACGTCCATCCTGAGGCACCAGGTGTTCGGCAATATCCATACGCGCCATTACCTTTATTCTGCTGGTTAGAGGAGCCTGGTGAGTTCTGGGTAATCGCAGCCTGTCATTAAGTACACCGTCTACCCTGAATCTTACCTGAACATGTCCCTCATAAGGTTCAATATGTATGTCAGTGACCCGATGTCTCACAGCATCAAGAATGAGACCGTTTACAAGTTTAATAACCGGAACGTCGACAGAATCAGACAAAACATCCTCTCTGGCCAGATCATCAATATCATCAATGCCTTCCATAGCCTGGATATTGTCATCTGTTACACCAGCCTTGACATCATAAAGAGAATTCAGGACATTCAATATGGTCTCCTCACGATGGATCTCCAGTTCAACTGGATATCCCATTGCGGCGCCAAGTATCTGCGCATTGGGGAAAAGAGAATAGCAGGATGCTGCAACTATGATCGTTTCATCCTCTTTTCTCACTGGAAGAATTTTAAGCTGTCTTAAAGTGTCCAGACTTATAGAGACAGGTATCAGATCAGCAATAACCTGTACAGCAGGAAGCCTGGATCCTTTTTCTTCAATTATTTCAGTCTTTTTTCCGGCTTTCTGTCCCTGAGGCAAAGTTCAACACCCTTTTTCTGTAATTTTGACAGATAGTTTATTGTTAATTGAACTATTCCTATTTACCTTCTCTTTCGACAACTTTCTGATATTCTCTCTCGAACCTTTCCTGCAGGCTTCTTTCAGCCTCACCCAGCCCATGATCTCCTGATATTACAATATCCTTTGTGAATTTGTCAGCATCGGAGGGCTTTTCAAGTATGTAGGGTGTCAGAAATACCATAAGTTCCACCTTTTCGGTCTGTTTAACAGACCGGGTGAACAGATTGCCCAGCAATGGGATATATGAAAGGCCCGGTACTCTCCGTTTAAGTGATTTTTCAGCTTCCTTTATAAGCCCTCCAAGTATAACCGTCTTACTATCCTCAACCTGGACAGTTGTCTGGATCTTTCTCTTTGCCGTGACAGGAGTGTCAGTTGTCATAGCTGTAAGGACATCTTCAGTGGTCTGATCGATCTCAAGTGAAACAAGATTACCGCTCCTTATGTGCGGCGTGACCTTTAAAATAAGTCCTGTATCTTTGTATTCATAGCTGTTCTGGACAGAGTTGGGATTTGTAATATCCGAAGTCTTTGAGCTGAGCTGAGGTATAACCTGTCCCACCTGAAGTTCACTCTCCATATT